>PLLA01000027.1:385-18392 GCA_003140835.1 Candidatus Tumulicola scandinaviensis
ATATCAGTTTCAGTTCAACCTACCTACGGTTCGACGCTTCGTTGCCCGCACTTAGCCTGAACGCCTCTCCGGGTGGGTCAGTTGTTAAATGTCCGCTACCGGTGAACCGATGGGCACAGCTTTTTAGCGTCCAGCTGCTCATTGGCATCGGCGCTAGCGTGATTTTTACATTGCTGATCCTAGGTGCGCTCTTCGGGTTACGCGGGACTCCGACGGCCGCCGTGATCCTGGCGTCGATCGCGTACTGTGTCATCGTGATTCCGACAACGGCGCTGAGCATGGCGTTGACCGTGGCGATCGCGGCCAGCAGTGAGCCGGCCGCTGTTTCAACCACACCTGTCGTACAGTAGGCACTTTATGGTCGACCATCCTCTTAACTTATCAGGCAGCGCATCGCGGCGAGGCGCTCGCGAGGCCGGGTGGCGCTTGGCGTAGGTGGAGCAACCCTAGCCGCCCCGCAGCCACGCCGCCGATAGCGTGCATCGCCTCGTAGCCCAAGCCTCGGAAGGTAACGATCCACGGCCAGCGATCGCGTTGGGCGCAAACGCGGCGAGGCCAACGCCGAATCAGCATCGGCGCAAATCGCGAATGGGCGCGTGGCGCCGAATCCGCCAATCGCGACGCTGATCGTCAGCAACGGTCGCGCGGTGCTTGTCCCTGGCTTGAACCGTAAGCGCAAGGAGACAAGGAGTTTGTAATCGACAGAGACCCGCGCGCCGAAATCTTTGTCCATGAAGTAGCGCATCACATTTCCTCACTAACGCCTTGACAGAAAACACGACGCGCGCTTAATATGCACGTATGGTCATCGATAAATTACCCTGGTCCCTCGGGACATCGTCATATCTGAATAGTGCCGCCACGGCGCCGCGATTCGGTATTGTCGCATGCCCCGAAGATCAAAAAGGTACCGTAAACACAGGCTAAAGTCGAAGAACCACGTTGATTTGAACGAGGGGACGCGGCGAAAGCCGGGTCCCTAAATGTTTTTAAGGGCTTGTCGTGATGTCCACGGCTCTCGCTCCAAACGAGAGTGTCCGGGGTTAGATTCCTCGCGGGCCCGCCATGGTGGTCGAAGCCAAATGGATAGGCATCTGCTTGTGGAGCAGAACGAAGCGGGTTCGATTCCCGTCGATCACCCCATCTTTGAAAACTGCATACGAGAAGTTCAGGAAGGCGCCGTACATGGAGTACAAGCGCTCTGCTAAAGCGCGGGCGCGGCATCAAACACCGCGAGCGGGTCGGTTCCGTCGCCTTCCGCCATTCGGGATGAAGCTGACACGGCCGCAAGCGCCTGACTGAAAATCAGGAGGACGCCGGTTCGACTCCGGCCATCCCGACCATTTCGTGATCGGCGTGTGAGTTCTGCGGAGCACGCGTCGCAGCGGCCGCCGCGCGCCGGGTCGCAAACAGCGCGGCAAATACCCACGTAGCTCAAAGGACGAGCACCTCGCTACGAACGAGGCGGAATGCAGGTTCGAGTCCTGTCGTGGGTGCAATGGGCTTGTAGTGATAACGGCTTAGCACACCTGGCCTGCAACCAGGAGGCGTGGGTTCGACTCCCACCTGGTCCACCAATCCGAGTTCGTACAACGGCAGTACGATGCGCTGTTAACGCATTTATGGCAGTTCGAATCTGTCACTCGGAGCCAGCCGATCTAGCCCAACGTAGAGGCAGTGCTCTTAAACAGCGCTCAGTGCGAGTTCGAGTCTCGCGATCGGCATAACGGGACGTAGCCCAACGGCAGAGGCGGCGCGCTTAGAACGCGTTCAGTGAGAGTTCGAGTCCCTCCGTCCCGACCAAACCCGGCTAGGCCAACCGGTAGAGCCAACGATTTCAAACGTCGTTCAGTCCGGGTTCGAATCCCGGGTCGGGTACCAACGGCTCATGGGGGAATCAGTAGACCCACAATGTTGAGAGCGTTGTGCGAATGCCTGTGCGTTGAAGTCGCACTGAGCCGATCAATACGCGTGCATGCCCGAGAGGCCGAAGGGGTCCGGCTGTAAACCGGATGGAAACCGCGGTGGTTCGAATCCATCTGCACGCACCATCGTCCCGTAGCTTAGTCCGGCTCAAAGCGCCGGCCTTATAAGCCGGAGACCGTCGGTTCAAATCCGGTCGGGACAATGCCTCGATAGCTCAATGGCAGAGCGGTCGTTTCATACGCGACTGATTCCAGTTCGATTCTGGGTTGAGGTACCACAGCAGGCGGCGAGGTTGGATCTCGGCGAGTCTCATAAGCTCGTAGAACGTGGTTCGATTCCACGGCACTGCAACCAATCTGGGAGTAGCGAAGCCCGGCATCGCGCTGCGTTCGGAACGCAGAGATCGCTGGTTCAGATCCAGCCTCTCAGACCACGCGATCGAAGTCAGATCGGAACTGGCGCGCGTTTCCTAAACGCGAGATTGTGAGTTCGACTCTCACCGATCGCCCCACACGCGCGAAGCGCCGATGGAAGGCGCGCCGATCTTCTAAATCGGAGTTCGCGGGTTCGAGTCCCGTCGTGCGTCCCACGCCGTTGAAGTTCATATGGTTGAACGTCTGCTTGGTATGCGGAAGGCAGCGAGTTCGAGCCTCGCCTACGGCTCCATCGGGGACTGGTGAAATGGTATCATGCGTGCTTTGGGAGCATGTGGCTCCGGTTCGATTCCGGGGTCCCCGACCATCTCGACGTAGTGAACCGAACATCACGGCGCTCTCCGAAAGCGCAAAACCCAGTTTGACTCTGGGCGTCGGGACCATTATTCCGAGATCGTCTAATGGCAAGACGCGACTCTTTGAAAGTCGATACGGTGGATCGTTACCATCTCTCGGAGCCACGCCCGTCGAAGTCGAGTGGCAGACCAGCACGCTTTTAACGTGCGTCGTCAGGGTTCGAGCCCCTGGGCGGGTACCAATATTCCCGGTTCTTCTATCCGGTAAGAAAGCGGTCTCTTGAAGCCGTTAAGTGTCGTTCGAGTCCATGACCGGGAGCCAATGACGCGAAACTGAAAGGCAAAGAGCCTGACTCTTAATCAGGTGGCTGCGGGTTCGACTCCCGTCGCGTCAACCATGGCCACGTACTCAAGTGGGAAGAGCACCGCCTGCAAAGCGGGAATTGAGTCCGTTCGATTCGGACCGTGGCCTCCACCGCCCTCGTATCTCAACGGCAGAGAACTTGTTTCGTAAACAAGCGATGTGCGTTCGACTCGCACCTAGGGCTCCACGCTACCGATCAAGGTGACGATCCGCTCCTGTAAAGCGGGGGACGCATTTTCGATTATGCGCGGTAGCTCCATAATGACGGAGAGTTGGGCGAATGGTAAGCCAGCAGTCTTGAAAACTGCCGAGTCGGCGATGAGCCGGCGTCCGGGTTCAAATCCTCGGGCTCTCCTCCATGCACACGAGGCCGAAAGGCGAGGCGCGTCCCTGTCGAGGACGAGGTAGCGGGCTCGATACCCCTCGTGTGCGCCATGCCGATGAACGTCAAGTGGCTCCAGCGGCCGGTTTTTCAAGCCGGACAATAGCGGGTTCGAGACCCGCCATCGGTACCAATGCTCGCGTCAGATAGCGGCCAGTCTGCGACGTTCTCAGCGTCGTCACACGGGTTCGATTCCCGTCGCGAGTACCACGTTGCCGTAGCTCAAAGGCAGAGCAGTTGGTTGATAACCAACAGGTCGAGTTTTCAAAATACTCCGGCAACACCATCCGCGCGTAGCTTAGTGGCGAAAGCGTCCGTCCTACAAGCAGTTCATCGGAGGTTCGAGTCCTCCCGTGCGGACCATTTCTCCAGTGTAGGCTCTGTGGCACTGTATGGGCAGGTTCGCCCGCCGCGTTGGAGATTTCTGCGGTTGTGATGTAGTGGTAGCCTGGCTCGTTGCCAACGAGTGAGTCCCGGTTCGATTCCGGGCAGCCGCACCATGCGAGCGAAAAATTACGGCAGTCTGTCTGCCTTCCAAGCAGAACGATCGGGTTCAATTCCTGACGCTCGCACCAGTTCTAGGAGGTACACCATGATACAAGACGAGCGATGGCAGTTCGCCATCCCGCCCGAAGTTCCGAGCGGCGAGTAACGGAGGCTCACAATGTCCAGCGACAGCGTCCTAATGCTGAACTTCTCGTATGAGCCGCTTGGAGTGGTGTCACTCCAGCGAGCTGTCCGCTTGCTCTTTGCCAACAAGGCAGAGGTCGTGCACGAGGCTGGTCGCCAGATCCGCTCGGCGCGTAATCGGTGGACTGGTGAAGTGGCGGCGTTTCCCCTGCCGTCGGTCGTGCGTCTGCTGTATTACGTGACGCATCGCCGAAAGACGGTGGCGCTGACGAAGAAGAACGTCTTGCTTCGCGACGACTATAAGTGCGCGTACTGCTCGAGCAAGGGCGGAAGCGAGATGACTGTTGATCACGTCCAGCCTCGTAGCCGAGGCGGCAAGAGCTCGTGGATGAACCTGGTCGCATGTTGCGCTCAATGCAACGGTCGAAAGCGCGATCGTACGCCTGAAGAGGCGGCTATGGCGCTGCTGCGCAGGCCGCACGTACCGAGGTTCATTCCTTTTGTTGTAGTGAAGCGGCATACGATGCCGAACGAGTGGTGGAAATATCTGGGTCTTTACAACGTTGGGATCGAAGAGCGCATTAGCTAGAAAGGGCATCCATGCAGGTATTCGAGGGGCGCAACGTCCCGATCAAAGCGTGGGTCGATGGGGTCGAGTTTGAGGACGAGGCTCGCAAGCAGGTCGAGAACCTTGCGGCGATGCCATTTGTCTTCAAGCATGTCGCGGTGATGCCGGACGTCCATGCCGGCATCGGTGCTACGGTGGGGAGTGTCATCGCGACGACCGGAGCAATAATTCCCGCAGCTGTCGGTGTAGACATTGGCTGCGGCATGATTGCACAACGCACATCGCTCGTCGCATCAGATCTTCCCGACGACCTGTCCGGTCTGCGCTCGGTGATCGAGGCATCTGTTCCGCATGGGCGTACGGATAATGGACAGCGCAACGACGTCGGCGCCTGGCAGCGCGAGCCGCCCGGGTCCGTCGGTACGTCGTGGGCGGATCTCGAGCCGACGTTCAAGTCGATCGTCGAGAAGTATCCCAAGTTGGCGCACAGACGCGCCGTCGGCCATCTCGGGACGCTCGGCACCGGCAACCACTTTATCGAGATCTGCCTCGACGAGGAGCAGCGCGTCTGGGTTATGTTGCATTCTGGCTCGCGTGGCGTCGGTAATCTAATTGGGTCGCATTTCATCGCGCTGGCGAAAGCCGATATGAAGCGCTACTTCGTGAACCTACCGGATCAGGATCTCGCCTATCTCCCCGAGGGCACCGAGCATTTCACCGACTACATGAAAGCGGTTTCCTGGGCGCAGGAGTACGCGTTTGCCAATCGGCAAATCATGCTTGGCCATGTTCTCGCGGCCTTAGCCGATGCTGTTCCGAAGCCGTTCGAGTTGCGCGAAGAAGCCGTCAACTGCCACCACAACTACGTGGCCACAGAGCGCCATTTCGGCCAGAACGTCATGGTGACGCGCAAGGGTGCGGTGAAGGCGGCGGAGGGTGACCTTGGGATCATCCCAGGTTCGATGGGTGTCAAGTCGTTCATCGTTCGCGGCAAGGGCAACCGCGAGTCGTTCAATTCGTGCTCCCACGGCGCTGGGCGTCGAATGTCGCGTACGGCCGCGAAGAAAAAGTTCACGGTCGAGGACCATGTCGCTGCCACGGACGGCGTCAACTGCCGCAAGGACGCCGACGTGATCGACGAGACGCCTGGTGCCTACAAGTCGATCGATGCCGTAATCGATGCCGAGCGCGACCTGGTTGACGTCGTGCACACGCTCAAACAGGTCGTCTGCGTAAAAGGGTGAGGCACATCGTCTCCGCCGAACAGCACACGTCATGAAGCAGGATTTCGCCCACCAGATAGCCTTCATCGCTCATACTGCCTGCGGCCAATACCGGGCCGACGGCGTTACGCCGTACATCCGCCACCCAGAGCGAGTCGCTCTCCTTACTCGAGAGTTTTATGACTATCTTCCGGGAAATCGCAACGATCGCGAGGTCGCAGCGTACCTCCACGACGTTCTTGAGGATACGAAGCTCACGCGCGATCATCTCCTTGACCTCGGCATCACAGATTACCAGCTCGACATCGTAGAACGGCTAACTAAGGAAAAGCCCAACGAGCCGGCGACCGACGAGTACTACCAACGAATCGCCGAATCTAACGACGCGCTGCTGGTAAAATGCGCCGATCGTTGCGCGAATCTAGAGGATGCGATGCTGGAGCTTAACGCCAAGGTCCCAAAGGAGCCTGGTCGGTGGGGCCGCTACGCGGAAAAGACCGTAACTAGGATCCTGCCGTTGTACGCAACGTTGCCGCAGCTACGCGCGGAACTTGAGAGGCGCGTAGAATGGATAAAAAAGGCCCTCCCGGCGGCGGTTGAGCGTCGGGCCGATTTCGTTGCTCGGAGACGCGATGAGCATGCTCGATCGTAGCTACTCAATTCTGAGCCAGCAGCCGTACCCGCTGCTCTTCGTCACCTTGAGCGGGTCGCATCTCTACGGATTTCCCTCTCCAGATAGCGACTTCGATCTGCGAGGTGTTCACGTGGCGCCGGCGAGGGAGATCCTCAGCCTACGAGGGCTGAAGCGAGACACGATCGAGGCTAAGTCGTTAGACGACGGTTTCGAGGATGAGCTTGTGACGCATGATGCGCGAAAGTACTTCACGCTTCTGCTTCGCAATAACGGCTACGTTCTAGAGCAGATCTTCTCTCCGCTTGTCATCCACGACAGCGGCTATCTCGACCAGTTGCGCGATATTGCCAAGCGTTGCATCACGTCGAACCATTCGCTCCACTACAAAGGTTTCGGCTACAAAGAATGGACGAGGTTCGTACTGAAGCCCACTAAACATGTAAAGCGAATCCTGTACGTATTCCGGGTGTTCATGACCGGCATTTACTTGATGCGCACGGGCGAAGTCGAGGCAAACATCCTCAGACTGAACGAGTTCTTTAGGCTGCCATACATCAACACCCTGGTGCGGCAAAAGTTGGATGGTTACGAAAAGGATGAGCTAGCGGCGGATCACGGTCTCGACTTCTATACGGCAGAGTACTTGAAACTTGAGGATATGCTCCAGGATGCGGCCGACCACAGCGATTTACCGAAACGGCCAGGTGGAGAAGCGGAACTGAGCGATCTGCTTCTGCAACTGCGGGAGATGTGGGCATGACGCAGGAGGTCGGCGGCGAAGGCTCAGCAATGGAAAAGAACCAGCCTCCGCAGCTTCCACTCGTCCCAATTCCGGCGCCAACGCAATTTGCCAACATTGCGACCGTTGGCTTTAATCCCGGCAACGGCGCCATTCATCTTCAGGTCGCGGAACTTCGCGATGGGGGAGTGCAAAATATTGGCGACAAGCCGGTAGCTGCGATATTTGAACTGGGCCGTTTTGCCGTAACACCACGCGCCTTGCGCCAACTTCTGGACACGGCTCAAGTGGCGGCTAAAAAGTATGAGGAGTCCGTGGGATCGCCACTTCCGACGATTGATCAGTTTATCGCGCGCGCTGCGATGCCCGGCCTGATCCCGCCACCTCCTCAATAAGCCGCTAGAATTGCTGAACGGGAGCAACTGCTGGCGCTACTTAAGGAGCCGTCGTACCCTTCAGGAAGTGACGGGGAAGACGTTTTTCAAAAGCACGAAGAACGGCAAGAGCCGAGTAATCGAACTGTCGGACTACGTTTTGAGTGCACTTCGGCAGCATAAGGCTACGCAAAATGCTTTTCGGCTTGCATTGGGCAACGGCTACAGCGACGAAAACTTGGTGTTCGCTCGTTCAGACGGCTCACGCCTTCGACCCCAGACATTCGGGCAGGCGTTCAAGTCGCTGGCCGGCAGGGCTGGGACGCCAATACGCCTGCACGAACTACGGCACACGCACGGAACGCTTTTGATAAAAGGCGGCGTGCACCCGAAGGTCGCTTCTAGTCGGCTCGGTCACTCTAGCGTCGCGATAACGCTTGACCTCTATTCTCACATCCTGCCGGGCATGGACAAGGAAGCAGCGGACCAGTTTGAGGCACTCGTCGAGGGTGCCAAGCCGAAAGAGCCAAAATCCGCGTGTTAGACAGGTCTTAGACGGCGCCTGTGAAGAGTCGTCCGACTTCCCCGACATCTGGAGTAAACGTCAATAAAATAAGGGCTTCCGGGCACATGGGAGCGTACGGATCTGGTGGTCCGCGCGGTCTTCAAAACCCAAGTCAGTGGTTACGGCAATCCCCGACAAGTCCCGAAAGCCCCTATTTTGTTGGTAAGTCGGAAGTTCCGCAGCTCGCTCTATGCCGTCTAATCCCCAGGCTTTTGGTTTAGTCCGTTAGACAAATGTTAGACGCCGCGAGGCAGCGAATTCGCCGAAAATCTACGCTAACGACGCTGCTTAATCGAGGCGGTGAGGGTGCAGCGCTCCCGAAACGCACCCAGCCTTAACGTGATCCTGAGTTCCTCTTTCTCGGCACCTCAAGCCGGCAGGGCCGAAGCGTAGCCACCGCCATGACGAAGCGCCTGGTTTTAGTCAGGCGGAACGGATTGCCCAGTCGAGCGGTGTCGGCGATCCGCTAACCCGGCAGCCGAAGAAAGAGCACGACTACATAGATCAACGTCATCACCATTGCTTGTCCGGTGATCCATTCTTGAATTCGGCGCGATTTCAAAAGGTATGCGGCGGCAATCATTACTTCGAAGAACAACAGAAAGCCAAAATTGATCGGCGACGCAATCGCAGCTGGCACCAAGAATAGCACCGCGAAAAACCAAGCTCGATTGTGGAAATACCACTCGCCGAGGTCGAGCTTGCCATTCTCCTTGCGTTCCGGCAGCACGAGGGCGGAGAGCAAGAAGAGCAATACCGGGACGAGTAGTTCCAGTCAAAACGTCCCGAAGTTCCATTCCCGGGTGTGGCGTACGCTCCACTGCGCCCACCAGTGCTGCACCGCGACAAAAAAGAGCCAAATCGCCCACGCCAGCGGGGGCCAGTAGAAGTCAACGCGCTCGCGCGCAGTAATTACGACCGAAAGGCGAGTTAGGACGTTGGCGATCGCTAACCCGATCACGATCGAAACGAGGACGGTCAGGTAATCGAACGGGCTCATCTTTTCGCGATTGGCAGATCCTGCGGCGGCGATGTGTAGCTGTCAACCATGCTTCCGCACGCCACCTTTACATATCTTGTTCATTCGCTCTACGGCGTCCTTGTACGCTCGGTGCGCGCCTCATCTTCCGGAGTATCGATCAAATAGAGTTAATCACCGGGTGCCGCAAGGTGTGATTGTGAGCGAATCGACTGGCGACCTATCGCCAGCCCCATGCGACCGACAAGCTGAAACAAGCGCTAACCCGTGCAGAAACTGACGAGCCACTTCTACGTCAGACGCATTGTCCCGCTCAGTTGTGTACAATCGGGCAAAGTGCGACGCAGATGTTGTTCCCCGCTTCGGGCGTCATCGTTCATGACTCGGGAGTCGGACCCTGGCAATTCTCGTCATCCTGCTGTCGCGCGACCCACAAGGTGGGCCGACGCCGGTCCGCCTGCGCCGCCGATGAGGACTCCCGGTAAAGAAGACGAGCACACCGCCGATGACGACTTGGAATGTCGCTGATGGCCTCACGGCTCGAACGCGAGGTAACGGCGCCTTTCCGAGCATCGGTCAGATTGGGCTTCGTCCCGAAAACCGCGTGCAAAACAAACTAAGTCGCTTCAGCGATATGCACCGCAAGGACGGGGATTTTTGTTTCACGTAGCAGCCCCTCGCATGTACTGCCTAAGAGCGCACGTTGAACTCCTTTGCGCCCATGGGTTCCAACAGCGATCATCGAGGCACCGATTTGGTGAGCATATGCTAGTAGCTCCGGGACAACATGCCCCTGCAACACGCGACACTCGAGCGACTGATGCCTGGTATGCGCGAGTTCCGTGGCGACGGCAAGGGAGGTTTCGGCGCCGGAGCTCAGAAGGTCGGGCGCTCCAGCCGGGGCGCTTCCGAGCCCGGCTGGCAGTGTCAAATAGTCCACAACGGCAACGGCGTGTATAGCCGGCACCTCGCGCAGTTCCTTCGAGAGATCCAGAACTGCGGTTAGTGCATGCCGCGCGGCCACTGATCCATCGATTGCTACAACAATCTTCAACATAGTTTACCCTTCACAATCAACGCTACGTGCTCATCATGCGGCACCCGATGCCCGCAACAACCAAAATAGCCAAAAACGCGACGACTGCCAATGCGATAAGCGTTGGAGCAGCGGCGCGGTATATATGCTCATTTTTCTCCGTTAGTGCAGTAAATATGCCGAGCAGGAGGCACGCCTCAATCGCTACGGTGGCAACTGTCGCAATGCGATGGTGAGTTGTTAGGAGATCCTGAGAGTAAATAGTGGACCCGTTGGAAACCATTGCCGCCTCTCCACTAGCGATCGAGATAATGGTCCACGCGCCGCAAACGACAAAGCCAATATACGCCAGAAGCCGGGCCTGGCTCGAGTTTCCAATCCATCCGAGCGTCATACAGAGAGCGGCAACTCCTATCAAAATTGCAGGCACCTCGTTTACGATTGCATGGATTTGTCCATGACTATTCATCCGTTTTTCCTCCGCTCGCCCTGGTTGTCGCTGCTATCACTGTAGTTGACCTTGAACTCTTGGGCGATTCCAGCAGGTGCCGCGTGATAATCCGGATCGCAAAGGCGATGGGGACTGCAAGGTATAGCCCGATCACTCCAGCCAGTGTGCCGCCAAGGACTAAAGACATTACCACCACCGAAGGAGGCAGCGCGGTACGTGACCCTACAATTTGAGGCTGCAGAATTTGAGCCTCTAGCGTGAATACGGCAATCAATAGTAATGTCACGATGACGCCTTTACCGACTCCGCCGAATGCTAATGCCAAGAGAACCGATGGGACGAATGCCGCGATGCCGCCCAAATAGGGAATCGAATCCGCGATTGCCGTAAAAAACGCGATCGTTCCGGCAAAATGAACTTGCGTTACGAGCAGAACTACGTATACTAGAGTACCAACGATCCCGCTAACGAGCATCTGAGCCCGAACGAAACTGCCCATGACACTAGAAAGCTCGGAAGTGACTTGTCGCGTAGCTGCGTGATAACGCGTGGGGATTAGATTCAAAGCAGTCCGTTCGTAGCGAGGCAAATCGATTTGAAAATAGGTAGCAAGAACTGGAATCAAAATCGCAGCCCCGATGACCCCGGTAACCGACCGGAATGCCCCTATTGAAGTCTGTAAGGCTTCGCGGGACAAGGACAACACGTTTCCATCGACTTTTGCTATTAGCTGAGTAAACTCGCTCCGGAGCATAGCCGGCGTCCCCTGAAGCATCACTGTGACAGCTCCTGGCAACTGATTCGCAAGCGAGCGTGACTGCACATAGATGAGTGGCCCCAGCGCCGCCAGGAGCGCGGCGACAAGAGCTGCCAGACCTGCGTTCGCAAATATAGCGGCTAAGGGCCTGGGCAGGTGCAACGTCAGCACGCGGGTTAAGGGCCACGTTAAGAAGGCATACGCCATGGCTAAAATAATGACTAGCAGTGCTGTCCGAGTCACCCATGCGAGCGCGAGGGCTGCGCAAATCGTCACCAACCAGATGGCAATGCGCGCCGAATTCGTCATGAGTTCAGCACCCCGGTCCTAAAATGTCGGCTATACGACCACAAGATCGCGTTGATGGGTTGCGACCAGAGAACGGAAGCGCAGCCACCGGCGCACGCCGCAAGACCGACGGCTAGCGGTACTGGTGCAATGTGGAGAACCTGCGCCAACGGCGCCCAGAGGATCGCAAACCCAAGACTTGCCATGGTTCCGAGAACGACCGGAGCGATCGCCCGGTTCCCGCGAAGGGGGACCCTCCACACGGGGCGCTCACCGGCGCGTTCCACGAATACCAAAGAAATTTGTCCGCTGATCATCGCAATGAGAGCGGCGGCGCGGGCCGCCTCTAAGCTGAGGCCGCCACGCATTACGATGATATAGACGCCCATGACGGTTGCCGCGAGCGTCCCGCCAAGCGTGAGGGCTCGTATCCAATCTGACCGCTGCAGCAGGCCGGAGGTGGTCTTTCTGGGTGGCTGCAACATGACGTTCTCGTGCGGCGGGTCGTTCTCGAAGACGAGTGCGGATGTCGGATGAACGATGAGCTCGAGCCAAATCAAATGAATCGGGAGTAAGAAAATCGGTGCTCCAATCAAAGGGAGCACGAATGCGCTCAGCAGGAGCGGAGCGTGAAACGCGTTCAGATACGAAAACGCGTGCCGCAGATTGTCAAATATTCTGCGGCCATCGGCAACCGCGCGCACGATCGTCGTAACATCGTCATCAAGTAAGACGAGGTCCGCCGCGGCGCGTGCTACCTCTGTGCCTCCTTTCCCCATCGCAACTCCGATATCGGCTTCACGCAGCGCGAGGGCGTCATTCGTCCCATCTCCCATCATCGCGACGACGTCGCCACGGGCGTGGAGCGCACGCACGATGCGAAGTTTCTGTTCGGGCCGCACGCGCGCGAAAACGTCGATTCCGGAGACTCGAGCATCCAACTCCGCATCGCTCCACGCCGGCAGATCGATTTCACCCGATGCGACCGTCAGCGCATCCAAACCCACAGCGGCCGCTACCGCACGCGCTGTGGTCGGATGGTCGCCGGTGATCATAACGAATCTGATGCCGGCACCCCGGCATCGTACGATTGCATCGATTGCTGTGGGTCTGACGGTATCGGCAAGCGCAACCAAGCCTACGAGCCGCATATTTCCCGCGTCGAAGGCGCTCGCGTCATCAGTGGCAACCCGTCCCTCTGCGACGGCCAGAACGCGGCCACCGCGGGACGCTTCTGCATCGAGGAACGTTTTGAACGCCGCTGGCTCGGTCGGTTCGCATCGAGCAAGCAGAGTTTCGTATGCACCCTTCGCTACAAAGGTGCGACGTTGTCCAACCTTCCACGTTGCGGCGGCGTAACGTCGGTCGGGATCAAAAGGAAACTCGAATTCGCGCACAGCCTTAGAATCGATCGCAGGAGCTGCCGCTAAGATAGCGGCATCTAGCGGGTCTCCGGACTTTGCATTGCAGGCCATGGCGGCGGTTTTCAGGACATATTCCCGATCGTAACCGATAGCGGCGAGCACCTTTTTTACAGCAAGCCTTCCATAGGTCAGCGTACCGGTCTTGTCGACGCAAATGACCGTCGTGGCTCCGAGCGTCTCGACGCTCGAGAGATGACGCACGAGAGCGTTGTCTCGAGCAAGACGCCACGCACCAAGAGCGAGATAGAGCGTATACACCATTGGAAGCTCTTCAGGAATCGCTGCCATGGCCAAACTAATGCCGGCAATGACAGCGCTTCCCCAAGGGTCTCCGTGCCAACGTTCGATCGCAACAACGAAAGCACACGCTGCGATCACGCCGACACCGATTTGCAATACGACGCGGTGAATGGATCCCTCGATCGGCGTTCTGCGTTGGCGGATCGCGCCTAACTTACGGCCGATGCTCCCGTACTCGGTTCGGGGCCCCGTTTGCTCGACGACAGTGACCGCGCGGCCCGACCTGACGATGGTGCCGGCAAGCACGAGTCCCTCCGAACCGCCTCCCATTCGCTTTTCAACCGGCAGCGATTCGCCGGTCAGGGCGGACTCGTCGACGAGAAGGCGGCTCGTTTCCAACACCGTTGCATCGGCCGAGACCACGTCACCCTCGCGAAGAAGCAGGACGTCTCCGGGAACGACGTCGCGTGCGGGGACGTCCAGTTCTCGGCCTTCTCGTAGCACCCTCGCACGCGGAGGCGCCAGTTCGTTCAGCCGTTCGAGTGCGCGATCCGAACGAAACTCCAAAATGGACGTTACGGCAAAGATAGGAACGAGCGCCGCCGCGACAACGATCGCATCGAAACGATCTCCCAGCAACGCGTAGGTCGCTCCAGCGACGACCAGCAGAATAACCATCGGGTCGGCGATCAGGCGGACGGCCCACGACCACAAGGCGCCCGCTCTGCGCTTCGGAGCGAGCAGGTTGGGACCGAACTCATGAAGACGAACCACCGCTTCTGCGTCGCTCAGGCCATCCTGCTGCGCCGTGGGATGCTCTGCAATCACTCTTGTAGGATATCTGGACTTCGTGAAGGAGCTGACAAGAGGTCTTCCCAGATTCTTCAAGATACCAAAAACGCAGAACAACACTCGAGTTAGGCACAACGTACGGCCTCATTAGGAAATCCTTACAAAAAGGAACCCCTGCAGGCTCTCAAGTGAGATTCTCTTCTTCGCGAATTCTCTTAGACTTCGTCAGAAATTCACAGCAGCAGCAGCATCATGGGGGAAACACACGAATGGTCCCTTCTTGGAGCACCGCAAAATGAACCGTTCCGTTGCCGCAATCGCTGCCGGCGTTTCGTTCAGTCTAACCATGAGCGCGTGTCATGGAACCAGCGCTCCGGTGTTGCCGAACAGCGCGACATTGCCGTCGAATGGATCGATTGCCGAGACGATGGCTGGACCTCGTCCCAACACCGCCCCCTGGGCCGGGAAGATCAAGCACGTCATCATCATCTTCCAAGAGAATCGGACCCCGGACAACTTGTTTAACGGCTACCCGGGCGCCGATACGCAATCGTGGGGGCTCGACCATAGCGGCAATCACATCCCTTTGACCCAAGTCAGCGAGACCGCGCCCTACGATATCAGCCACGCACATTCCGCATTCACGACCGAATACGCCGGCGGCAAAATGGACGGCTTCGACCTCGTGCAAACGTCGGCGTGCGGCAAGCCCGGTGCGTGTCCGCCTCCGAACCGCCGAGCTTACGGCATGGTGCCGCGCACCGAGTCAAAGCCCTACTGGGACATGGCGAGCGAATGGGTATTGGGCGACCGGATGTTTGAGACCAATCAAGGACCGAGCTTCCCGGCACATCAGTACATCATCAGTGGGTCGTCGACGAACTTCAACCATTCCTCGCTTCGCGCGTCGGAAAACCCGATTACGCCGCAACATACCAACGCCGGCGGCTGCGACTCGGCGACAGGCTCGCTCGTTGCCTTGATCGATCCGAGCGGGTCAGAAAATCACAAGGTATATCCCTGCTTCGATCGACTCACGCTGACCGACTTGCTCGACAACAAGCATCTCATTTGGCGATACTTCGAATATCGGTACCGGCCCGGACTTTGGGCGGCCATCGACGCCATTCGCCACATTCGCAGCAGGTCGGATTACAGAACGCTCGTCGAGGCACCGTCAAGCCGCGTACTCGCGGACGTACTTAATGGCGACCTTGAGCCGGTCTCATGGGTAACGCCCGAAGCCGACGATTCCGACCACGCGAAAGTCACCGACGGGAGCGGACCCTCGTGGGTCGCCTCGATCGTTAATGCCGTTGGTGGAAGCAAGTACTGGAACGATACCGCGGTAATCGTGACGTGGGACGATTGGGGTGGTTGGTACGATCACGTAAAGCCACCAATGTATAATTCCTACGAACTCGGTTTCCGCGTGCCGCTGCTCGTGATCTCGCCTTACGCAAAGCATGGGTATGTGTCTCACCAGCAGCACGAGTTCGGCAGCATTCTCAAGTTCGTTGAGGAGACGTTCGGGCTCGGTTCGCTCAGGACGACCGACGTTCGCTCCGACGATCTCGCCGATTGCTTCGACTTCACGCAGCCGCCGCGCAAGTTCAAGCCGATCCACGCACCGGTCGGCCCCATGTATTTCCGCAATCACGCGTCATCCAATACCGTCCCGGACGACGATTTTTGAAGCCGCGCGGGACTTCTCATGCCGTGTGCATCCCGGTGATTAGGTCCCGGAGACGCGAGAACATTGGCTCAAACAAGGTTGCCCCCCGTTGCCATCATTGCGCGCATCGCGATGTGGTGCGGGCCCGCATGCGCGGGGTGCATGACGGAGGCGTGGCCACGTGTGTTGCACGCATTGGAATTGTGATTGCTCTGGGTTTTGCCTACGGACCGTATCAAACAATCAGCGACTGGCGTAATCGTGGCATAATGTAAGGACAGGCCTCGGCCGGTCTGTTAAGTCCAGCGCAGTGATCGCCGTCGCCTCCTCGCCGTCTATTAGCTCCTGGTATGAAACCGTGCCGACTCCTGGCCGAGTCGTCGCTAAACTAAAAGCAAGAATGCATCTTGTGAATTGAGCAATCATCGCGATTTGCGATGCTTGCGGAGTACCGCATATATCGCCAGTCCGGTGTTTCGTGAGGAGGATTGGAAGATGAAGCGTTCGATCGCAGCGATGGTAGCCAGCGTTTCACTCATCCTGACGGTAAGCGGCTGCCACGGAATGAGCGGTTCGGTGCTGCCCGGCCAGGCCTATTCGCCTGGCCAGTCGAGCTTAGCGATGATGACCGGACTGCGCCCGGATATCGCGCCATGGTCGGGAAAGATTAAGCACATCATCATCATCTTTCAAGAGAATCGTTCGCTCGACAACATGTTCAACGGCTACCCAGGCGCCGACACGCAATCGTGGGGGCTCGACCATAGCGGCAATCACATCCCTTTGACCCAAGTCAGCGAGACGGCGCCCTACGATATCAGCCACGCACATTCTGCCTTCACGACCGAATACGCGGGTGGCAAAATGAACGGCTTCGACCTTGTGCAAACGTCGGCGTGCGGCAAGCCTGGGGCGTGTCCGCCCCAGAACCGCCGCGCCTACGGCATGGTGCCGCGCACCGATCAAAGCCCAACTGGGACATGGCCAACGAGTGGGTATTGGGCGACCGGATGTTTCAGACTAATCAAGGACCGAGCTTCCCGGCACATCAGTACATCATCGGTGGGTCGTCCACGAATTTCAATCACTCCGCCCTCAGGGCGTCGGAGAACCCGACTTCGCCGCTCCATGCCCCCACGGGCGGTTGTGACTCGCCGACAGGCTCGCTGGTCGCCTTGATCGATCCGGCGGGGCTGGAACAACAAAAGGTGTATCCCTGCTTCGAGCGACTTTCGCTAACCGACCTGCTTGACGCCAAACACATTGAGTGGCGTTTCTTCGAACACGCTTACGGCCCAGGGCTGTGGAATGCCCTCGATGCTATCCGGCACATCCGCAGTAGCCCGATGTATAAGACCGAAGTCCAGGCGCCGTCGACCTCGTATTCGACGAGATACTCAACGGCGATCTCAAACCGGTTACCTGGGTAATGCCCTCAGGCCCCGACTCGGACCATGCGAAGACGACAGACGGTACCGGTCCTTCGTGGGTCGCTGGGATCGTCAACGCCATTGGTGAGAGCAAGTATTGGAATGACACGGCGATTTTCGTGACCTGGGATGACTGGGGAGGCTGGTACGACCACTTGAAGCCGCCGATGTACCACACTTACGAGCTCGGCTTCCGGGTGCCCCTCCTCGTGATTTCACCGTACGCTAAACACCTGTATGTGTCTCACAAGCAACACGAATTCGGAAGCATTCTCAAGTTCGTCGAAGAGACGTACGGGTTAGGTTCGCTCAAGACTACGGATGTTCGTTCGGACGATCTCGCAGATTGCTTTAACTTCAATCAACCGCCGCGCAAGTTCCATCACATCCACGCGCCGTTTGGGCCGGCCTATTTTCTCAAACAGGTCCCTTCTAATGTGGCACCGGACGATGACTTTTGAGGCGAACACCATCCTTTTGGCGGGGCACAACTAACGTATTTATAAGGATGGCCAAACGAGTCTCCTTGCTGCGCCTAATTCCAGACGCTTTCGCATTGTTCCCTGAAAGTCCATATTGATGCGATACGTTTACGATGTTGATTGACCTGTGTCGATCGCGAAGGAGACTTTTCAATGAAGCTTGCGACAGTCGCGGTCGTTGCGACATTCGCGTTAGCAGTGTCTGCATGTTCGGGCGGACCGAACGCCGGAACCGCAGCTCTTCCGGCCGCTTCGTCCATGAGTGCCTCGCAAATGGGAACCCCACAAATGATCGCCGATCTGGCGGCGTATCAAGAA
>PLLA01000093.1 GCA_003140835.1 Candidatus Tumulicola scandinaviensis
CGACTACGACGGCGGCAAAATGGACGGTTGGAATCTCGTCTACGTCAACTCGGTTCCATGTCCGACATGCGCGTATTCTTACGTGAATCCCGCTCAAATCCAACCGTACTGGACGATGGCCCAGCAATACGTGCTGGCCGATCACATGTTCCCGTCCGAGTCGAGCGGCAGCTTTTCGGCCCACCAGGACCTCATTCGGGGCGACAGCGTTCTCGACGCCAACGACACGCTGGTCGACTTTCCGTCGCACGGTCCGTGGGGCTGCGACGCTCCGTCCGGCACGACGACGCCCCTCCTGACGGCCCAAGGGAAATACGTGCTCAACGGCCCCTTCCCGTGCTTTACGTATGAAACGCTGCGAGATACGCTCGACGCGAAGGGCGTTTCGTGGAAGTACTATACGCCCGAGCTGTTTACGGGCGGTCTTGCCGGCGCGTATTGGGATGCGTTTGACGCGATAAGCGCCGTACGTAACGGACCGGAGTGGAATACCAACATTTCCTCCCCCGAGAAGACCATCTTCAACGACATTTCAGGGGGTTCGCTCGCGTCGGTTTCGTGGGTGATCCCCGACGGGCAAAACTCGGACCACTCGAGTTTTGCGAAACTGGATACCGGCCCGTCTTGGGTTGCCCAGGTCGTCAACGCCATCGGACAAAGTCAATATTGGAACTCGACGGCGATCGTCGTCGTCTGGGACGACTGGGGTGGATGGTACGATCACGTACCCCCGCCGCAGCTCGACTACGCCGGCCTAGGCTTTCGCGTCCCCATGCTCGTCGTTTCACCGTACGCGAAAGCCGGCTACGTGTCGCACACGTCGTACGAGTTCGGCAGCGTCATAAAGTTCGTCGAGGACGTTTACGGATTAAGCCGTCTGGGAACCTCGGACGTCCGTGCGGCGAGCATCGACGACGTTTTCGATTTCACGCAACCACCGCGCACGTTCTCCCCGATTCCCGCGAAGTATTCGAAATCGTTCTTCCAGCACCAACCGCCGTCGAACGTTCCGGTCGACACGAACTGAGAACGGTTCGGCGTCGCCGCGCTGCCTGAGAAAAACTTCGCCAAGCGTCCGCTAAGTAACTCAATCATCTCTATAGGTCTAAAGCCCCATACGCTGGGACTTTCGACGCATGAGTCTTCGCGGCGGTCGCGAACAATTGCCTCGACTTGGTTTACAACCGAGCACCTTAGCTGCCGGCGGGATGCGGCATCGAGGCAAACGTGGGTGTACGCGAATTTCGTATTTGGCCTGTTGCCTTTTCGGGGGTGGCGACCGCGACTCTCCTCGCAGCATGTTCGGGCGGCAGCCTGCCGCCGGAATCGAATAGCGCTCTACCGCCGACCGTTCCCGGCGTTCGACATGGACGACCGTTTTCGACATTTTACGGTTGCCCGGTTTTCAAAGACGGCTCGACCTACAACCGCGACGTGACGAGCGCGGGCGTCGATCCAAACAGCGCTGCCTACATCGATTCGGTGGTGCAGGCCGGCGACACCGCCGGCTTTTACGCGTCGACCGGCGTCGAGCAAGCAAACCTTGCCGGCAACCAAACGCCGATGATGACCGTGCATCCAAAGGTCAAGTGGCATCAGTTCCCCGACCCTTACCCGTGGCAGTCGGGATTCTACATCGAACCGCTTAGCGACGGGCACGCGATCGTCGTTCAGACGCAGAGTTGCCACCTCTACGAGTCGTATTCGACGACGTATTCGAACGGGACGCTGAGCGCGTACAGCGGAGCAAACTGGGACTTAAACGGACGCTTCGTTCCGCTGGCCCCCGGAACTCCGTCGGCCATGGCCTCCGGTCTCCCGCTTTTTGCGGGTATGGTGAGATGGGAAGATTACCAATCCGGCTCGATCGCACACGCGCTCAATTGGTCGGCGATCGCGCACACGGTTTCCGAGAGCGGAATCGTGAGGCCGGCGAGCGATACGGACCACCTGCAGTTCGACGGAACCAGCCAGTACCAGTTGCCGTACGGAGCGCGCTTGCGGTTGAAGGCTTCGTTTAGCACGCAAGGGTGGGGTCCGCAAGCGACCATGGTTGCCACCGCGATGAAGACGTACGGGATCTATTTGTCGGATACCGGATCGAGTGGAAACGGGCTGTACTTTTCGAACGCCAGCGATGGGAGCGATCCCTGGAACTCGAGCGACCTCTCGGCGCTCGGGCAGATTCACGTTAGCGACTTCGACGTCATCAAGCTTCCGCCGATTCAAAACGCACCGTAACCCCTAGTGGCCGGGAACGCGCTCGATCGGTCCGAGTGAAAGTACCTCGAAGTCCGTAATACGAATCGAGGCGAGCGCGGCGAGATCGGTTTCGTTCCAATGATTCGAACCATCCAACGCCAATGCGTCGTACAACTCGTCCGTGTGCGCGGTGTCGGCCAAGTACACGCCGTAGGTCTTCATCGCTCGAGCGATGGCCGCGCTTTGCGGGCCGAAATGCGACGTATCGAACGACGCGCGCAACCGGAGACGAGCGCCGTAAGGCAGCTGATACCGGCTGCTTCCTTTGAACGGCAACCCGTCGGTGTCGCTGGCCGGCCGAACGAAACTCCATTGGGCGACGGTGCCCGCCGGAGCGGCCCAGTTGAGCGCGTGACCGATCGACCCGCTTGCCACTTCTTCCCAGCGAACCATCCCCGCATACAGCGAAAGGCCGGACGCCATGGCCGACGGAGTCCCGGGGGCCAGCGGAACGAAGGGACGGCGCAGGTTCCAGTGCGCGCCGCTATACGCTGAGAGAACGCCGCCGGAAAACGTCGTCTGGTACGTCTCGTACACTTCGCACGCTTGCGTTTGAACCACGATTGCATGCGCGTCGCTCAGCGCCTCGATGTAAAAATCGGGGCGCCACGGGAACGGTACTGGAAATTGATGGTACTCGACTTTTTGGCGAACCCGGTACGCCGGCGTCCGGCCGTCGGCGACGTTCACGCGCTCGGCGGGATCGGCGGCCATCCAGAATCCGCCATGGTCGCCCGCGTCGACGATCGAGCGTACGTACTTGTCGCTACTCAGATCCACCGGAGCGTGCAGAACGGAACTCGAGTAGTATCCGCTCGTTCCAAACAGTCCGCACGCGGTCAACGCCGCGGCCAGAACCACCGAACTTCCTACCATAACCAGCCTCCTTCGACTGCGCCCACTGCGTTCGCTCCGCTCAGGATGACAAAGTTTAGCGGCCGCTGATAATGGTTGCGCCGAATTCGATGAGCATTGCGGCCGGAACGAGGACGAGCTGGGAGAGAAACATGCCGAGGACGGCCGTCAGCGAAAGGCCGGTGACCAGTGCCTTGACGTCGTCGAGCGAGCGTTCCCCGCGAACCGCACGGTCGGTGATGAGAGCCGAAGCGGGATCGACGATGATGTTGTACGCGATGGTGGCGAAGCCGTTGACCAATCCGCTCGAGAGTACGGCGGTTCGCGCGGCCTGCGGGTTGAGCACGCTGGCATACGCCGCCGCGGCGATGCCGGCGCCGTACACGGCCGTCACGATGACGTTTAATATGAGAACGTCTTTCGGAACGCGGCGGAACGGAAGATCGCGCCACCGCGTGGCGACGCCAAACTTTACTTCCGACAGCACGGCGGCTATGGTGGCGGGACGAAACATCGCCAGCGCGGCCTTCGGAATGCTGCCGTTGCGTTCGAGCGAGCGAATCGCGCGCAAGTAGAACATCACGAACGTCGGAATCGCCAGCGTACCGATGACGGCGCCGACGGTTCCGGAAAAAATGATCGATCGCAGCTGCCACTGATAGACACCGAGCGTCGCCGGGCCGGCGCGGTCGGAGAGAGCGCCGAGCATCGGCGTGTAAAACATCTGCGCGAAGCGGCTGCTGGTCGCAAAGATATTGAAAAGCGAAATTGCAGTGGCGACCCGCCCCGAACGCGCGCCGGCGAGCCGCGCGGCATACGCTGCGATCGCGAGCGCTTGAACGGCGCAATTCAGGACGATGGCCAGCAAAAGCTGCCAGGACCAAAAGTGGTGGGGCACCATAGGGTAGTCTAAAGCGCCCGGCAGGCGCCGCAATCTATCGTTCGCCCCTGTCGGTGGGACTTTCGCTTCTCGACGCCGCGGCACGCGCACCGTATATTCGAAGGACCGGATGGCCACAACAACGACCTCGCAAATCGAGCCACGAGCCGCACTCGCGGCCATCGCGCTCATGGGCGTGGCGGCCTTTCTTTTGCTCGTCGGCAACGCGGGCGCCGGCGCGCTCGTCGCCGGGGCAGTCCTCGGCACCGTGGGCTTGTACGCCGCGCTGCGGTGGCCGCTCGACTCATTGTTTGGACTGTTCGTGCTGCTCGTTCCGTTCGACAACCTTCTGAACACCGGCTCGTTCGGCACCTTAACCAAACTCCTCGGGGTGATCGCGGGCGCATTCTTGCTGTTCTGGGTCGTCCGCCGGCGGCGTTTCAGCTTGGCAAGTACGCCCGTACAAGTCTTGTGTGCGCTCGTCGCTTGGATGCTCGCCAGTTGCTTGTGGGCCATCGACCAGAAGGCTGCCCTGCAAATGGTTCCGACGTACGCGGGATTGATGCTGCTCTACGCGGTGCTCACGATGGTCCCGATTTCGCGCCCGCAGTTCCGAATGTTATTGTTTTTGGTCGTCGTCGGCGGCGTGTGTGCGGCCGCTTATGGCGCGAACCTCTTCTATCACGACCCGTCGTTTGCCCAAGAAGCCCTGACGATGCGGCGCCTCGTCATCCAAGTCGGCGACTATCACATCGATCCGAACCACTTTTCGGATGCGTTGCTGTTCCCGGTCGCAATCGTCGCGATGTGGGCGCTGCGAGCGCGGCGATTCTTTACGAGGGTCCTCTGCCTTGCCGCCCTCGGCTTGATGGTCGTCGCCATTCTGCTGAGCGGGTCGCGCGAAGGCCTGACGGCCATCGGCGTCATTGCCGCGTACTACCTTTGGCGCTCGCCCTACCGGATTCGGTTAGCGGCGGGAATCGCGGTCGTGCTGGTCGTCGTCGGCAGCGTCCAGACGTCGGTCTTCTTGCGCTTTTCGACCGCGCTGCAAACCGGCGGTTCCGGACGAACGTCGATTTGGGCCGTCGCCATCGAAGCGGCGAAACACCGGTTTCTCCAGGGTTACGGGATCGGGAACTTTACCGAAGCCTTCGACATCTACTATTTGGGCGTCCGGCAGCCGTATCCGTACGGCTGGGACGGCCCAGCGCATAACCTCATATTGCACTATCTCGTCGAGCTGGGGATCGTCGGCGTCGTCCTGATCGCAGCCTTTTTCGTCGCTCAGTTTCGCTCGCTGCGCGACATCGACTCGACCAGCGAGTTTTACGACTATCGGATCGTATTGGAAGCGAGTTTGCTCGCGATCCTGGTCGTTTCGATGACCATCGACCTGTTCCAATACAAGTACGCGTGGGTGGTTTTTGCGATGCTGGCGCTGCTGCGGAACGTCGCGGCCGCTCAGCAGAGCGCGGCGATGCGTCCGGCCAAGTCGGCCATAATATCCGATCTGTCCGCCCGTTTCAAGACGAGCTCTTTGCCTTTATTGCCGAGTTCGCGCAGCGCCGTCTTGTCGAGCAACGAGAGCTGACGCAGCGCGTCGGCTAGCGCCGGCGCATCGCCGGCCGGCGTGCAGACGGCACCGAGCGCCGTACCTTCCGAGCGAGCTTCGCCGCCGGCCGCAACGATGACCGGGCAACCCACCGACAAAGCGTCGTACAGCTTGGTCGGAATGCTCTCTTCGATCCCCTTGCGCAACGGAATGATCGAAACGTCGGCGTTGGCCACCTTGGCCATGGCGCCGGCGCGTGACAGACTACCGGTCAGACGCAGATTGCGGATGCCTTCGGTCCGCACGCGTTCGTCGAGGCGCGTCCGCTGAGCTCCGTCGCCCACGATTTCAATGCTGATGCCGTCGTTCGCGACCAGGGTGGCCGCATCGGCAAGGACGTCGATGTCGGTCGTGAGGCCCAAGTTCCCCGCATACACGGCGGTGAAACCATCGGCGCGCGGCGGAAGAGCCTGCACGTCTGGAACTCGCTCGGCGGCATTGCGCGCGAGCACGAGCCGGGACGGCTCGACGCCGCGTTGTGCGATTTGCGACAGTGCCGTCGGCGTTACGACCGACACTAAATCGGCGCGACTATATAAAAAGCGAACGAACCGCTCGAGCGTGCGGGCGACGAAGCCGTCGGCCTTCCAAACGCCCATCGCGATCGCGATGTCGGGGAAAACGTCGCGAACGTCGACCACGAGCCGCGCGCGATGCCGGGCCGCCCCGACCAGACCGGGAACGGTCACCGTAATCGGCGGCGAGCTGACGATCACCACGTCGTAGCGCTCGCGCGTGCCGATCATGTAGAGCGACTCCGAAAGCGCGGCCGTAAGCCAGTGCAGGAGCCGCGCGCCCGGCATCCCCGGAACCAGGGCCGAAAACACGCGGACGATGCGAAATCCGTCGCCCCGATCGACGCGCACGACCGGTCGGCGCCGCTCGGCAAATCGCCCGCGCGGAAACGACGGATAGCTGGTGACGACCGTTACGTCGTGTCCGGCATTCGCAAGGGCTTTCGCGAGCGTACCGACGCGAAGCGACCCGGCCCCCGGCTCGGGTGGAAAAAAGTGGGTAATCAGCGCGACCTTCATGTCGCCGCTCCTCCCGCGACCGTATCGAGTTTGAAAAAGCGTTCGGGAAGACTGCCGAAGGCCTCACCCAGGAGCCGCCTCCGGCTCGCCCGCATTTCGGTGTAGGCCGTCCATCGCAGCGCCGCATCGCCGAACGCCGGCTCGTCGAACATCTTAAAGAGCACGTGCATCTGCGCGATATGAAACTCGTGATACTTCAAGGTCGCGACGTGCGGCCGCCGGGTCGAGCTGCGCAAGAGACTATACAGCGTCCACCAACCGGTATCGAATCGCGGCAACCACCGGCGAAGCGTCCCAACGCACTGCTCGACGAGTTCGCCGAGCCACGGCTTGCCGGTGAGTTTCCACAGCTCCCAGATTCCCCACAGCGCGTAGATGCATCCGTTCAGCACGTGCGGCGCGTGCCGGTTTGCGATCTCTTCGAAGAAGACGTCCTCGCCGCTTTGCCAGACGACGCCGCCGCGATCGATGCCGGCGCGAAACGGTTCGGCGGCGCGAAGCGCCGCGGCGTCGAATCCGGCGCCTTTTTGCATCCCATGCGCGCGTAACAACACCGAAATCGCTTCGCCTTGCGCCATTGCCGAAGTCCATCCAACCCCGGCGCCGTACTTGTGCCACGGAAACGCAAACCGGTAGGTGCCGGGGATGCCGTCGTTCTGCTGGCAATCCCGCAACCACGCAGCCTGCACGAGAACGTCGGTACGCGCTTCGAGATCGCCGGAGCGATGCCATACGCCGAAACGGTGCAGCGCGAACTGCGCGATGCGAATGGCGTGGTAGTACCGTTCGGGTCCGCTGAGGAGCACGCCGCTGGAATCGCGCGGGGCGCCCGTCCAATCTTCGCCGTACACGCCGTTTCCCGGATCCCACTCGATGAAATACGGAGACGATCCCGGATCCGCGATGGATTCCAAGCCGTAGGCGCGGCGATGCGACCAGGTTAGCGGGAAGCCCAAGGCTACCCGGCGCAGCACGCTCACGCGACCGCCGGATGGGCGAGCGTGGCCAGCCGGCGTCCCAGTAAATAACATTCGAATCCGCAACGCTGCCAGTCTTCGACGGCAAAAAAGTTTCGGGTATCGATCAGCCGTGGGGTGCGCATCAGCGATGCCATCTCCGCCGGCCAGATGCTTCGAAACGCCGAGTGCGGCGTGACCAAAACCAGCGCATCGGCATCGGCTGCCGCCAGCGCGAGCGATTCCGACAGAGGCTCGGAAAAGCGCGTGACGAGCGGGTCGTACACGGCGGTCGCATACCCGCGTTCGCGCAGCAGATCGGCGATGCGCGCGGTCGGGCTCTCGCGCGCGTCGTCGACGTCGGCTTTATAGGCCGCGCCGAGCAGCGCGATCTTACGGCCCCGAGCGGGGCCGACCATTTCGGCGATCCGGTGCACGATGTGGTACGGCATTCGATCGTTGACGCGCCTGGCCGATTGGATCAGCTCGGTGATGAACGGACTGGCGTTGGAAAGAAACTGCGGATCGACCGGAATGCAGTGTCCTCCGACCCCCGGGCCCGGGTTCAAAATGTCGACCCTGGGATGCTTGTTTGCGAGGTCGATCGTCTCCCAAACGTCGACGCCCAGTTCTTCGGCAATAATCGAAAGCTCGTTGGCAAAAGCGATGTTGACGTCGCGAAACGTGTTTTCCACAATCTTGACGAACTCCGCACCGGGGGTCGACGCCAACGCGATCGGGCCCTCGCAAAACGACGCGTAGAGATCGCGCACGATTTCGGCGTCGCGCAGCGTACGGCCGCCGACCACCCGCGCGTTGTTCCGCAACTCTTCGATAATTGCGCCCGGAATGACGCGTTCGGGACAATGCGCTACGTGATAGTCGTCGATCGATTTACCGGCGCGGTGCAGCGCCCGTTCGAAAATGCGTTCGGTGGCACCCGGGGGCACGGTCGATTCCAGGACCAGCAGCGACCCAGGCTCGGCCACCGCCGCGACGGCGTCGGCGGCGGCCTCGACGTAGCGCAGATCCGGTTTTCCTTCGTGGGTCGGCGTCGGAAGACACAAAATGAAAGCTTGGGCACCCGGCACCTGGTCGACGACTTGAAGGTTGCCGCTGGTAAGGGCTTCGCTCACGGCCAGGCGCACGGCGCTTTCGTTGGTGGCGATTTCCCCGCGCCGTAAGCCGTGCCGCAGATTTGGATTGGCATCGTAGCCATAGACGCGGTGGCCGCCGCGCGCAAAAAGCGCCGCCGTCGGCAACCCGATATAGCCGAGGCCGATAACCGCTACGTTCACTCGTGACCCTTTCGTTCGAAGGCGGATGCGAGCTCGCGCATTTGGGTACGCACGTCGTGGCGCGCGGCCACGCGATCGTACGCGAGGCCCGCGCGGTCGCGGGCGGCATCCGGATTGAGATAGACGTCTAAGAGCGCCGCCGCCAGAGCGCCGGCATCGTCGGGCTTCACCAGCCGTCCGCAGCCGTCGTCGAGCAACTCGCCGACGCTGCCCGAATTGGTTGCGACCACCGGCACGCCGAGGGCCATCGCCTCGAGCAGCGCCGAGGGGACGCCCTCCATCATTTTTTCACCGGCGGCGCGGCTGGCCAGCACGACCGCCTCGAACCACCCGAGCCGATACGCATTGTGCAGTGCGTCGCGCGCGATGAATCCACCGAAACGTACGGCGTCGCGAAGTTCCAGAAAATCGGCCTCGGCCTCAAGTTCGGCTTGCATCGGCCCGGCGCCATACAGGGTGCAGCGAACCGGAACGTTCGATCGGCGCAGCCTCGCCAGCGCGGCGAAGAGAACCTTGTGCCCCTTCACGGGCACGAGCGCCGCCGGGCAAACGATGCGAAACTCGGCGTTGTCGGAGCGCGGCGGCGTCGCGCGATCGGGCACGACGGTCCCGAGGCGCAGCCGGCGAATGCGTCCGTTCAGCGCCGGCATTCGGACGCGCAAATCGCGTTCGCCGCGATCCGATATCGCGCGTACGAATGAAACGCTGCGCTGCTTGACGTCGAACGCGTTGCGTTCGTAAATATCCCAGCGGTGGGCCGTCGCGCTCCAAAGCGCATCGCTTGCCAGCGCCGCCACCATCGCCACGGTGGAAGGCGTCGACATCCAATACGCATGGATGTGGTCGAAACGATGTTCTCTCGCCCAGTGCGCGAGGGCCAACGCCTTCACGAGGACGGTGGCGTTCTTCGCGAAGCCGGGATCGCGGGAGGCCATCAACTGTCCGATCGCCCCAATCGTGGCGCCCGGCCGCTCGGCCACGGTTTGGGCCGCACGCCGCAGCAAGCTCGCATTCACGAGCGGCCACGCGAGAACTTCGACGCCGTCGGGAACGCGATGCCGGGCTGGTTGACGCGGCGAGCGAACCGGCACCACGACCACGCGATCGAAGTAGCGCACGAGCTCCTCGAGTTCGGCCGTCAAGTACGCTTCCTGCGCTCCGAAAGGAAAGCGTGAGGTGACGACGATCAAGCGTTTGGCGCGACCGATCACGATGTGGAACCGCACAAACGGAGATACATCTTCCGGTGGGCATCGGCGGTGCGCTCGATATCGTACGACTGGCGTGCGTGCCGCTCGGCGCGCTCGGCAAGGGACCGTCGCAGTTCCGGATTTCCGCGCGCGCGTTCGATCGCAGCGGCAACGTCTTCCGGCGTAAAGCCTTCGGCGATGAGACCGTAGCGCCCGTGGTCGAGCATGTCGGAAGCGCCCAGCCACGGCGTCGTGACGATCGGCACCTTCGCAAGCATCGCCTCGATCAACGCGAGCGGCATGCCTTCGAACCAGGAACTCATGAGCAGGACGTCCGCACCGGGCAAGATCGACGCGACGTCGGTGCGGTAGCCGAGAAAGCGGACGCGGCCGGCGATTCCTAAGGCGCAGGCGAGATCGCGCAACATGGGTTCGTTCTCGCCCGCGCCGACGAACAGCAGCACCGAGCGCTCGCGTGTCGCCGGCTCGAGCGCAGAAAAGGCCTGCAGTGCCAACGCGTGATTCTTTTGATATTCCATGCGCCCGACCAGCACGATCGCGAACTCGTCGTCGCGCACTGCCAGCCGCTCGCGAGCGAGAGCCCGGTCTGCGTGGCCGTCGACCAGCGTCACGCCGTTTTGTATTGCAAGCATCTTGCCGGGCGGCAGGCGCTCCTGACGGCTGAGCGCCGCGACCTGTTCGCTAAAGAAGGTCACGACGCGCGCGGTCATGCGATGGAGCAGCCAGTCCGCCGCGCGTTCCACCCGCGTGCGGCGTACGTCGCAGGGATTGTGCTCCGTATGAACGATGCATCGCGCGCCGGCGAGCAAGGCCGCGAAGCGTCCCCAGTATTTGCCGACGTGGGTGTGCGTGTGAACGATGTCCGGCTTGAAACGCCGTATTTTGCGCGCCATTTCCCACACGAACGCCCGGTCGCGGCGATCTTTTCGGCCGGCGTGCATCAGTGGAAAAGTCAAGCGCTGCCGCAGCTCGGCAGGCGGCTCGTAAATCGTCAGCAGCGCCGCATCGACGTCCGGCGACGACAGGTGTCCGATTAGATCGACGACGAGCCGCTCGGCACCGTAACCGCGGATCGACGGAAGAATGTGGAGGACTCGCACGGCAGCGGTCATGCGGCCCGATGAAAGAGAAACTCGCAGAGCGTTTGGAACAGCACTGCGACGTCGAGGTAGGGCGACCAGTTTTCGAGATATTGCAGATCGTAGGCTAGGCGCTCGCCGGCTGCCGACGTGTCCACGTTGCGTTTCATGTGAACGTGCGACCACCCGGTGATGCCGGGGCGCACCAGGTGCCGCTGATCGTAGCGCGCCAGCGCTCCCCGAAAGAGATCGACGAACATGGGACGTTCGGGCCGGGGACCGACCAGCGACATATCGCCGCGTAACACGTTGAAGAGTTGCGGGAGTTCGTCGATGCTGAAACGCCGCAAGAAGCCGCCGATGCGGGTTTTGCGCGGATCGTCGTCGGTGGCCCACACTGCGCCGATGGTGCTTTCGGCGTCTTGTCGCATCGAGCGAAATTTCAGGATGCGAAACGCCTTGCCACCCATGCCGGCTCGCTCTTGGGAGTACAGGATCGGCCAGCCGGAGTCGATGACGATGGCGATGGCGGCCACCAGCATGACCGGCGAGAAGAGCAGCAGGGCGATGCTCCCAAAGACGACGTCCATCAGCCGTTTTACGAGCTGGGCACGCGGCGAACACGCGCGCAGACGCGCCGGAACGATGAGCACCTGCCGTCCGTCGGTCTGAAGGCTGAGGTCGTAGCAGTACCGGATGACCGTCGGCGGTGCGAATGCCAGGCGGATTCGCTCCGATGCGGCGATCTCGAGAACGTGCGCGAGCAGATGCGAAGGAATCATCTCGGTCAGGATGAGCGCGTCGCAGCCCCATGTGCGCGCGTGGTTGAACCATTCGATGCGCTGGAGTTCCGGGTCGCGGCTGAGATCGATCTGGCCGATGGCTTCGGCAATGTCGTCGACCACGATGAGTTGGGTCTCCGCGTCGTCGGGAAGCTCCAGGCTTTCGAGCACTCGTTCGATGTGGTCCGAGGTCCCGACTAGGCTAACCCGGCGGCGCCCCTTGAACCACTCGTTGTGCCGAATGCGGTGAAGCATCGCGCGGGACGAGCCGACCAGCACGATTGAAAACAGGAGCGCAAACACGAGCGCGATGCGCGACGTCGAGATTCCGGGATAGATGGTAAAGAGCACGAGTTGCGGGATCGTTCCCAACATCAAAGCCGCAATCGTATAATAGAGTTCGTCTTTCATCGACAAGGCGTACGTCCGTCGATACAGACCTAACCGATCGAAAACGATCACCCACAGCGCAACGTACACGACCTCGGCGATGAGAAGATGTCCGACGATCCTCGGCGATTCCCAATGATGGAAGCCGATCAAAGCGCCGAGGCACGAAGCCACGACGAAGAGCGCGACGTCGCTGGCCACCAAGATTGCGACCCATCGCGCCGGGAATGCGCGTGGAGCGCCCCGAGTAACCGATTTGCGCTGCGGAGCCGGGCGCTCGACGATACGGGTGGCCATGAATGTTCAAATGATAGCCGTCACGGAGCGGCGCTCGGAGTGCCGTTAGCACTACGCGGCGTGACTCACGGAGAAAAGGACTCAAGTCCCTCCTGCGAAGGTCCCAACCTCTGAGCAGTGTCGTCCTTATGGAGCGGCCTCTGCGCAGCGTACTATTTTAGGACGATGCCAAATATAGCGCCGTTCAGAGGCCCGGCCTCGTTGACGCACTACGAAGCGCAACCGGACCGGGCAGAGGACAGACGCGATATCGAACGCCTGTTTTCCGCTCTCATAAAACGCTGGCGCGTCTTCGCTGCGGTTGCGGGCGGATTCGTCGCGCTGGTTGCGATCGTCACGATTTTGACGCCGAAGTCGTATACGACGACGGTGCGATTGCTGGCCGGCCGGTCCGATACGAACGTTGCAACTTCCGATAACAGCACCACTCTTCCGGTGTTGAACGCCCTGGTGCTCCAGAGCGGCGTCCAGTCGGCCGAAACGTTCGCGGCACTCGCGCAGCAGCGCGATATTGCGTCGACCGTCATCAAGCAGCTGAACCTTTCAATAACGCCTAAAGAGCTGCTGGGTAGGGTAAGCGTACGCCCGGTCGCAAATACGGCGCTCCTCAATCTCAACGTCAGCGGCAAAACGCCCGACGAGTCCGCTCAAATGGCCAATGCGTTTGCCGGCGCCTTCGTCGACGAGGAGCGCGATTTCGTGCGCTCCGAGGCAGTTTCGGCGATCGGCTATTTGTCGAAGGAGCTGCCCAGCGCTCGCGGCCGCATGCGGGCCACCGCAACCCAGCTGGCGCAGTTTCAATCGGCCCACGGATACATGGACGCGACGTCGCACGAGCAGGACGTGGTGTCGCGAGTCGCCACCGTCGATCAGCGTATCGACCAGTTGAAGGTCGACGCCAGTGAGGCCAAAGCGCTTCTCGATAGCGCGTCGAGCCAAATGGCCTCGCTCTCCAGCACGGTCGACAGCGCCCAACAGGTGCAGCGCAATCCGGTTTCTTCCGACTTACGGTCGAAACTCGCCGACGTCGAAACGCAGCTCGCCGAGGCGCAGCAGAAGTATACGCCGGCGCACCCGACGGTCATCTCTCTCCAGCAGCAGCGCGCGGCGCTGATCGCGCAAATTGCGGCGCAGCCTTCGGCCGTCGTGAGCGAAACGACGGTGGCGCCCAATCCGCTCTATCAGTCGCTGCAGCAACAAGCGGCGACCTATCGGGCGCGCATTCAAGGAGACCAAGCGCAGGTAAAGTCGCTGCGATCCGAACGCCGGGCCTATCGCACCGACGTCAAGTCGCTGCCCGAACAGGCCGTGCAGTTCGGCGCCATTCAAGAGGAAGCCAAGCGCGCCGCCAACGTCTACAACGCCCTCGAACAAAAGTATAACGACGCGCTGGTGGCCAGCTCGACGGCGATTAGCGACATCATCATCGTCCAGCCGGCGAGCGCCGACGCCGCGATTAGGCGTCCGAGCTTGTCCACAAATCTGGCGATCGCGATCGCGGTCGGCCTGCTGCTCGGACTGGCGGTGATCTACGTTCTCGACGCGATCGAACGCCGGGCCGCCGGCGCCAACGTCGCCGGGCTCCTCGGCCTGCCGGTGGTCGCGCGCATTCCCGAGTTCGAAGTCAAGAATCCGCGGATGCTCCCGTCGGTGCAAGCCATGACCGTCGAAGCGTTCTTGCACCTCTGCGTGACCTTGCATCGCACGAACCGGCGCCGGATGCGAAGTCTCGCGGTGCTGAGCGCACGTCGCGGAGAAGGCAAGTCGACGGTCGCCCTCAACCTCGCCAAGAGCTTATCGACGCTGAACCCGGGCGTTCTGCTGATCGACGCCGACCTTCGCCAGCCGACGCTGCACGAAAAAGCCAACTGCCCCAACACCGCCGGTTTGAGCAACGTGCTGGACGGCTCCATGTCGATGCACGAAGCGATCCAGCATCTCGCGCCCGGCCTCGACATCCTCACCAGCGGTCCGGATTCGCTCGCGCCGGTCCGGCTGCTGAACTCGCAGTTCGAAGCGCTGCTCGGCAAAGCCCGGACCGCCTACGAGACCGTGATCGTCGACACGCCGGCGCTCTCGGCCGTATCCGACGGCCTGATGGTCGCCGCGCACACCGACGGTTCGCTGCTGGTCGTCTCCGCCAACGGAACCGACGAGAACGACGCGCGCAAGGCGGTCGAGCAACTAAAGATCTTTGGCATCGATAACGTGCTGGGCGTCGTCGTCAACAAAGAAATGGTGACGATCAGCGATTACGACGATTATTTCGTGCGGATGCGCGCGCTGATGGCGGGCTCGGCATGACCGGGGTAACGGTCATCGTGCCGGCCTACAACGAAGGCCCCGGCCTGGCCGGCGCGCTGACGGCGATCGCAACGTATTTCGCGTCGCACGACGCAGCGTACGAGTTCTCGTACCTGATCGTCGACGACGGGAGCACCGACCATACACATGCGGTGGCCGAAGCGTTCGCGCGCCGCTACCGGCGGGTTCGCGTTCTCAGGCACGAAGAAAACCGGGGTCTCGGCGCCGCACTGCGCACCGCTTTCGAGGACGTTCGTACCGAACTTGCCGTCGTTTTAGACGCCGATCTCAGCTATTCGCCGGCAACCGCCATGCAGCTGATCGAGGCGCTGGAGACCGACCGCGCCGACGTCGCGCTGGCTTCCCCGTACGCCTTCGGCGGAAGCGTGCTCAACGTTCCGCCGCTGCGGCGGCTTTTGAGCCGGGAAGGGAACCGCTTCCTATCGCTGGCGACCAACGGCCGTTATGCGACGCTGACGTGCATGGTGCGGGCGTACCGCGTGGCGGCTTTGCGGCGTCTCGAATTTCGCAGCGACAGAATGGTGGCGATTGCCGAGATGCTGCTGTGCGCGCTGAGGCAGAACTTGCGCGTCGTCGAAATTCCCGCGACGCTCGAGTGGAGCCAAGCGCGACGCAACGGCGGCCGCCGCATCGACCTTGCCCGGATCGCATCGCAAATCGGCGCGACGGTCCTGCTGGGGTGCCGTTACCGTCCGGCGCTGTGGCTCGCGCTTCCCGGACTTTTTCCCGGACTACTACCGCTGGTCGTCGTTTTGCTGCTCGCTTTTCGCGTCAGCCGCGCCACCCTGGCGATCGGCACCACCGCGACCATCGTCGTCCAATACACGAGTCTCGCGCTCTTTACGGGTCAAATTACCGCATTTATCCGCCAAAAGTTTAATCAACGACGCCGCTACCGATCGAATGGAGTAAAAAACAGTGGCCTTAACGTTCCAACCCATATCGCATAGAACCTTACCGTCCGATCAGGACGCATCGGGGAGGACGCTCGGCGACGAAGAAATCGCCGCCGTCACCGCCGCCCTCCGAAGCGGAACGCTAACGAGCACGAAGGGCCAGTTCGTTTCGCAGCTGGAGTCGCGCTTTGCAGCCATGATGGGCGCGAAGTACGCGTACGCATGCTCGTCGGGCACCGCTGCCGTGCACTGCGCCATCGCGGCGCTCGACCTCGAGCCGGGTGACGAAGTCATTACGACGCCGATCACCGACATGGGCGCGCTGTCGCCGATTCTTTACCAGGGCGCGATTCCGGTATTCGCCGACGTCGATCCGCGAACGTGCAACGTGACCGCCGCGACCATTGCCGATCGTATGAGCGATCGAACCAAAGCGATCCTCGTGACCCATTTGTTTGGGAACCCGTGCGAAATGCCGCGAATCGCCGGGCTCGCCAAAGACGCCGGTATCCCGGTGATCGAGGACTGCGCTCAGGCTTTCCTCTCGAGCTACAACGGCCGGTTCGTCGGAACGATCGGCAGCATCGGTTGTTTCAGCCTGCAGCAGGGCAAACACATTACGACCGGCGAGGGTGGCCTCGTCATCACCGACGATCCGCAACTTGCCAGACGGATGTTTTTGTTCATCAACAAAGCGTGGGGCTACGGAGACCAGCACCCCGATCATTACTTTCTCGCCTTGAACTACCGGATGTCGGAACTGTGCGGCAGCGTAGCCTGCGCGCAGCTCGACAAGCTTCCGGCCGTCGTGGCCCGGCGCCGCATGCTGGCAGAGATGCTGACCGAAATGCTGCGCAACGTGCGCGGAGTCCAGACCCCGACGATTTTGCGCGGCGCGCAACACAGCTACTGGAAGTACTGTATTCGGACCGACGCGTCGCTGCCGAAAGACGCGGTACTCGAGATGGCGAAGCACTTGAAAGAGCGCGGCATCGCCTGCGCGCCGCGTTACATTCAGAAACCGGCGTTCGCATGCGAGGTCTTTGCGCGCCGGAAGACCTTCGGCAGCAGCGGTTATCCGTTTAATCTCGCGCGTCCCGAAGCACTCGACTACGACCCGGCACGCTTTCCCGGCACGCTGGCCGCACTCGAGCGCATCCTGGTCGTTCCCTGGAACGACCTCTACGACGAAGACGACGTGCGATACATCGGCGACGCGATTTCGTCGGCCGCCGCCAATCTCACCTGTGAGGTAGCCTCGTGAAGAAAAAGCGTTTCGCAATCGTCGGCGCGGGCGCAATCGCCCGCGCCTACGAAACCGCCTTTGCGTCGATAGAGAGTGCCGAGATCGTCGCGGTATGCGACGTGGAGATAGCGGCGGCCAAGGAATACGCGCGGCGGGTAGGCTGCGCGGCCTATCCGACGACGCGGCACCTGCTGGCCGGCGCCGAGTTCGATGCGGCGGTCGTGTGTACGCCGCCGGTGTCGCACGAAAGCATTACCTGCGAGCTTCTTACGAGCGGCAAGCACGTGTTGTGCGAGAAGCCGCTCGCGGTGAGCGTCGAGGCCGCCCAGCGCATGGTGGCCACGGCGCGACGGAGCGGTGCCATCCTCACCATGGCCTCGAAGTTTCGGTATGCGGCCGACGTCCGTAAGGCGCGCGAGTTGCTGGCGGGCGGCGCCATCGGAGAGCTGGTCTTTGCCGAAAACGCTTTTACATCGCACGTCGATATGCGCAACCGCTGGAACTCGAACGCTGCGGTGAGCGGCGGAGGGGTGCTCATCGATAACGGTACGCACGCGGTAGACGTGCTGCGGTACTTCTTGGGCAATCTGTGCGACATACAGGTCGTCGAAGGACGCCGCATGCAAGGTCTGGCCGTCGAGGACACGGTGCGGTTATTCGTGCACAACGACGACGGCGTTGTTGGGACGTCGGACCTCTCGTGGAGCATCGATAAAGAGCTCGAGACGTTCTTGCGGCTGTACGGGAGCCTCGGCACGATTTTGGTCGGATGGCGAGAGTCGCGTTTCCGCCGGCGCGGCCAGAGCGACTGGCACGTCTTCGGAAGCGGCTACAACAAGATTCAAGCGTTTCGCGATCAGCTCGACAACTTTTGCGGGGCGATCGACGGCACCGACAGTCTCGTGGTAACGGCCGAGGACGGGCTGGCCTCGGTCAAGGTCATTCAGGCGGCCTACGCGGCACTGGAGCGGGCGCGCTGGGAGCGCATCGGCACGCACCTGGAAGATCTCGAGATCGCTCCGCTGCGGATAACGCGCGAGGCGGCGGCGTCGTAAACATGACCGTCCATCCCACTGCGAACGTCGAGCCCGGCGTCGTCATCGGACCAAACACGGCGATTTGGGATAACGTTCACATACGCCATTCCACCCGCATCGGCGCCGACTGTATCATCGGCGAGAAATCATACATCGCCTACGGCGTCGAGATCGGCGATCTCGTAAAAATCAATGCGTTCGTGTACGTCTGTACCGCCGTAACGATCGAGCGAGGCGTGATGATCTCGGCCGGCGTCGTCTTCACCAACGACCGGTGTCCGCGAGCGACCAATCCGCAACTCGATCGGTTACGGTCTTCGGATCCCGATGAAAAGACCTTGAAAACGCTGGTGCGCGAAGGCGCGACGATCGGCGCTCAGGCGACCATCGGACCGGGACTGACGATCGGGCGCTTTGCGATGGTCGGCATGGGCTCGGTCGTAACGCGCGACGTTCCGGATTTTTGCATCGTCGCGGGCAATCCGGCCAGACCGGTCGGATTCGCATGCACGTGCGGACGCACCCTGGTGCGCCTCACGACGGCCGAAGGCCGCCGTGAACTGCGTTGCCATACGTGCCTTGCCGAATACGTTCTCGAGGGTACGAAAGTCACGGAAGCGGCTCTGATCTGATGCGGTTTGGAATCGTCGGCGGCGGTTTACTCGGGATGACCCTCGCGTGGGATCTTTCGAAAGCCGGTCACGACGTAACGATTCTCGAAGGCGCGCCGCGCTGCGGCGGGCTCGCCGCCCCGTGGCAAGTGGGCGACGTCGTGTGGGACCGGCATTACCACGTGACGCTGCAGAGCGATTTCGCGTTGCGCGAGCTGTTGGGCGAGTTGGATCTCGAGCCGGATTTGCAATGGGTCAAGACCGGAACCGGGTTTTTCGTCGACGGAAAAATGCACCCGTTTTCGGGTGCCGCCGACTACGCGCGATTTCCACCGTTGTCTCCGCTGCAAAAGTTTCGCCTCGCGGCAACCATTCTCAAAGCATCGCGAATTGAAGATTGGCGTCCGCTCGAGCGAGTGACCGCGGTCGAGTGGCTCACGCGGCATTGCGGGCGAACCACCGTCGAGCGTATTTGGCTGCCGCTGCTGCGAGCGAAACTCGGGCCGCATGCGACGCGAGCCTCAGCAGCGTTCATCTGGGCCATCATCGCTCGCATGTTTGCGGCCCGCGGAAGCGGACCCAAGCGCGAGCAGTTCGGATACGTCCGCAACGGATACGACCGTACGCTTCGCCGATTCGAAGAGAAGCTGGCCGCGCGGAACGTCGAGATTCGGACGTCGTACCGGGCCGAGCGGATCGAGGGTGCACCCAACGGCGTCGCGGTCGTCTCCGACGGCGAAACGACGCTCTTCGATCGCGTCGTCGTCACGCTGGCAGCGCCGCTCGCCGCGCGACTCTGCCCGGGTTTGACGGCGCAGGAACGCGCTCTGTGCGAGGGCGTGGAGTACCAAGGAATTATCTGCGCGTCGCTCTTGACCGATGCGGCGCTGACGCCGTATTACATCACGAACATTGCCGACGCAACGGTTCCGTTTACGGCGGTCATCGAAATGAGCGCGCTGGTAGACCGCAGCGAGTTCGCGGGCAAGTCGCTGATCTATCTGCCGAAATACGTGTCGTCGGACGATCCGGCATTCTGCCTGACCGACGACGAAATCGAGGAAACGTTTTTATCGGCGTTGGAGCGAATGCACCCGGCGTTCCGGCGCAGCTCCGTGCGCGCGTTTCGAGTCTCGCGAGTACCGTTCGTTTTCCCGATACCAACGCTCGGCTATTCCGAACGCCTGCCTCCCACCCAAACGACCGTCGAAGGATTATTCATGGCGAACAGCGCTCACATCGTCAACGGAACGCTCAACGTGAACGAGACCGTCAAACTCGCTCACAACTTGATGCCGTCGTTACTCGCGACGTCCCAACGGCCGGACCGGCCCGTGGCGGTTGCATGAGGGCTTCCCTGTCGCTCGACCTCGACAACCAATGGTCGTACATGAAGACTCATGGCGATGCGGCTTGGCAGTCGTTTCCGTCGTATCTCGAACTGTTGGTTCCGCGGGTGCTCGACGTTCTCGATCGCCTGGGCTTACGGATAACCTTCTTCCTCGTCGGACAAGATGCCGCACTTCCGCAGCATGCCGGCGTGTTCTCCGAAATCGCGCGCCGCGGGCACGAAATCGGCAATCACTCGCATCACCACGAGCCGTGGATGCACCAGCGCAGCGCAGAAGCGATCGAGAGCGAACTCGCGTGCGCCGAGGAAAGCATCGAAAAGGCGACCGGGCAAAGGCCGCGAGGCTTTCGCGGTCCCGGGTTTACCCGCTCCGACTCGATTCTGCAGACGCTCGTGCGACGCGGCTATCTGTACGATGCGTCGTCGCTCGCGACGTTCATCGGCCCGCTCGCGCGCGCGTACTATTTTCGAAGCGCGAAGCTCAGCGAAGCCGACCGCCGCGAGCGCGAAGATCTCTTCGGCGGATTCGCCGACGGATTCCGGCCGAATCGCCAACATACGATCCAGCTGCAAAACGGGTCGATTACGGAAATTCCGGTTACGACGTTCCCGCTCTTGCGAGTGCCGATTCACATCAGCTACGTTCTCTACGCGTCGACGATATCGCCGGTAGCGGCGCTGGCGTATTTTCGGGCGGCGCTCCAGTGGTGCAAGCTGACTCGAACCGAACCGTCGATTCTCCTGCATCCACTCGATTTTCTATCGGGCGACGAGTGCCCGGAACTGGCGTTCTTTCCCGCCATGAGCATGAATCCCGAAACGAAGCGGCGCGTCGTCATCGAATCGCTCGAAGCGTTGGCCGGCGGCTTCGACGTGCGGCCTCTGATCGAGATGGTCGGACCCGCAGGGAATTCTCAGGGAACAAATGGTAAGCTTGCAACTGTTCCTCCGATAGAGGTATTACGACGAACGTCGGATAGGGTTTAGCACCCCTGCCTTTCGGGTTGCCTTACAAGCAGCCGTGCGCTAGCGTAATGCGCCCGCTGATGCAAGAACCCGCGACGTACTTCGCGACTCATGGGGCGTGTCGATGGCTGCAAGAACGGTCGGAGTTTCTCCGGTCGCGTTAACTGGTTTCGAGGGGCTCGATCGATCGCGTAAAAAGCGTATCGAGGCGATCCTTCGGCGTTTGCTCGGGCTGGTGAACGGCAAAGGCTGGGCTTTAGGCCTATTCGACCTCGAGGGCGACCTTCTCGACTACGACGTTGCGCGATCGGGAATAGGAGGGCGCGCGGCCCTTTCGCTGCTGTGCAAGATGCCGTTTCCCGCAACGCAGGGCCCGGTCGTTCTGAACGCAAGCGCATCTGCGTCCGAGAACGCTATCCCTGCGATCGGCGTTGCGACGCCGGCCGGCACCGGCCGCTCACTCGCTTGGATCGCGCAGCTTTCCTCCCCTCCCGATCCCGCTCCGGGAGAACTCGCCGACGAACTCCAGCGGCTGACGCACCAGATCGCACTCGAAATTGACGACGGACCGAATCGCGACGGCGAACGGCGGCAACTCGCGCGAAACGGCTTTCACGGGTTCTACTTGCTGGATCCGCGATTCAACGTGGACCGCGCGTGGCATACCCGCGAACCGCTATCGTGCGATTTTGCCGATCTGATCGAACCACGCGACTATCGCCTTCCGACCGTCGTCGAGCGCGCGGTGCGACGCCTGACCGCAGCTTGGAACTTCTTGAGCATCGGTGCCTGCGCGACCGGAGTGGCCTATCCGCTTCCGGATCTCATGCTAAAAGTCGTACCGATGGCCGGCGCGGGACCCGAAGTTTACATCGGCGTGGTTGCCGAACAGTGCGCCGCCGAACATGCGATCGAGCGCACCGCAACGACGTTCCGGATCTCGTCGCGCGAACGCGACGTGCTGCACGCGCTGCTCGACGGCAACTCCATCGCCGAGATCGCCGCCGCGCTCAATCTGGCCGAATCGACCGTGAACGACCACGTCGCCCGTATGATAGCGAAAACGAACGCTCGCAATCGGATCGAAATGGCGGCGATGCTGCTGGGCTGGCCGGACATTGCCGAGCGCAACGGCACCGCACTGCGCAACGCGCGCCCCGTCAAGTCGCGCGTACGCTGTGCGTGGCGCTATAAAATCACGACCGCGCCGCGGGGACAAGAATCGGTTGGCTAGTTTCGTGGAAGTAACGCAAGCGTTCCGGACGGGCGTATGACTCGTTCTTACTACACGGGCGGGTCGTAGGTACCGCAATCGCTGCGTGCGACGCTCAAAGACCTAGGACCATGGGACTGAAAGACTCACGAAAAACCCGGGTTGTCGCGCACCGGCAACAAATGTCAAACTTAATAGCGAGGCCTGCATCGGAATACGATCGCGGCGCACTTCAGCACTTGTGCCCGCCGGGTGGGTTTTCACTAGATGGAGTTTCTTGACAGAATGTCTGTAGCAACCTTACCCCCTCGCGCGCTCGTCCCCGTAGCAACCTTACCCCTGCGCGTGCTCGTCATCGAAAAGCAGATGCTCTTCGCAAAGGCGGTGGCCCAGGTGCTGTCGACCGATCCCGACATCAAGGTCGTGGGTATCGCGAGCGGCCGGGATGCGGCCGTTCCCAAGGACGTGGACATCGTCGTCATCGACATCGACACCGAAGAAATCGACGACGTCGTCGAGCACTTTAAGACTCGCGCCCCCGCAGCCCGCATTTGCGCGCTGTCGGCGCACACCCAGGGCGAACTCATGCAGCACTGTTTGAGCGCGGGTGCGGACGCCTACATCGTGAAGGATTCCTCGCTGCAAGAGCTGGTTACCGCGATTAAGACGCTCGGCGAGGGCGCCAGCTACGTGGATCCGCGAGTCGCCGCATCGCTTCTCCGGCGCCGCGGCCCTTCGAACCGCTCGACGAACGAGCTGTCCCCGCGCGAACGCGAAATCATCCGTCTGATCGCCCAAGGCCTGTCGAATCGAGACATCGGCCGCCGGCTGGTCCTATCGGAGAAAACGATCAAGAATCACGTCAGCCATATCTTTTCCAAGATCCACTGCACCGCGCGCTCGCAAGCGGCCGTTCACGCAATCAGGATCGGTCTCGCATAATCTTCCGGCGGGGCTGAAGAGCTCGCGTCGGGCGGACGAACGGCGGCCGCTACGGCCGACGCGAGCAGGCCAAACAGACCCAGCCACGCCGCCAGTTGGGGCGCAAAGGTCTGTCGCGTTAACTCCGCGGTCGCACGAAGATACCGTGCCCACGCTTCGGGTGAGAACTCGTCGGGCGACGCGTTAAACGCGTGGGTTACGATTTGGGCGGCTGCCGGCGGCGGCTGAAGGTGGACGACCAGCGCGACGCACAACGTCGTTGCGACCGCACCGATCGACGCTATCGCAACGCGCCGGCCTACGCTCCCGCCGAGCACTGCATAGAGGCCGCCGAAAACGCCCGCGACGTCGAGCGCCGCCGTAGCCCGCGAGATTTTCTGCGTCCAGACGGCGGTCAGAAGGGCCAAAGCGCCCGCTCCGATTACCCGGAAAGCTCCCGCCGGCACTCGCAACGCGATCGCAAACGCGGCCGGGAGGGCGATCAGTATCTGAATGTCGTGCAAGTAGATGCCGAAGAACAGCACCGCAGCGGGAGGCAGCAGCGGCACGAGGACGTCTTGGCGGTTCCGAGCTGCAAACGCACCGGCTAAGACGACCCCGAAGACCGCCGCGCACGCAAACCAAATCTTTCCCAGCAGCAGCGCGAGCGGCGGCGATATCCCGGCGACGAAGAGCAGCCGGCTGAGACTGTATTGATCGGACGCAACCAGCTCGGCGTAGGCCATGAGCGGGAGGACCTGCGCGAAGTACTCCTTGTTTTCCGCGACGCCGAGAGCGGCAACGCTCAACACCGCCAGTACCGCTACGGAAACGATCACCGCTACGCGCGAACGATGCACGAATAAGAACATCGCGACCACCGCCGGAACGCCCACGTTCGGTTGCAAAAGGGCCAACGATGCCGCGCATCCGGCAGCGATCCATCGGTGCTTGGAAAGGAAATAGGCCGCCGCGCAAATCGAAAGCATTGCCAGCGGCGCGGTTTCGCCATAAGCGACGTTGAGCAGCGTGAGCGGCGTAAACGCGAGCAAAATAGCCGTATCGGAAGCGTTGGTAGCCGCCGCCAAACAGCGGGCGCTCGCGACGGCGGCCAGGGCAAGGACGATGCAGAAAAGTTCCGCGGCTTGCTTGGGCGGCAGCTTTGAAAGCAGTGCAAACGGAAGCAAGACGTAACCCGGAAGGGGTGCCGGTTCCACGTACCCGGCCGGCATCACATCGCGTTCCAGCTCGCGTTCGCACGAGCGCAAAGGTTCGACTCGATACGGGTCGCGGTGTTCCCGGACGGCCACCCCCGCGCAGTAGAACGCCTTGAAACTCTGGTGTCCGACGTCGCCGCGGGCCCCGAGCGCGAACGCACCGAGCGTCACCAGCAGTGATAGCCCGGTGAAGGCGACGTTTCTGGCCGATATAACCACGACATTTATGATAGGCGCGCGCCGCGCCGCCGGCGAGAGGCCGTGGGGGCCGCCTTCTAGTCGAACGGCTCACACTTGCGACCGGGACCTTCGGTTCAGGCGATCATGGTGCAGTCTCACGTTGGCTGCGTGAGGTTGCGCGAGTATAATCGGCCCGGTGACCTCGGTAAGCCAATTGTCCTCGGTGAAAACGAACCGTTTATGGGTTGCGCTCATGGCGCTTGGGGCGAACCTCGCGCTTACGCTTCCCCTCGCAGCCGTACTGAACATCTGGCAAGACGAAGCCTATACGCTACAAACGACGAGCCGCGGCGTGGGGTATGCGTTCCACCAGGCGATCGGTTTCGAGCAGAACGCCCCCCTCTATTTCGTCGCCATGTCGCTCTGGCGTCACGCCGGCGACGGCATCTTCTTCTTACGCCTCTTTTCGGTGCTCTGCATCGCGGCAACGGTCGTGCTGCTTCCGGGACTCGCGCGCAGATACGTTCCAGCGGGCGACGGTATCCTGGTCGCAGCGGTCGTGGCTTGCAATCCGTTCGCCGTCTGGGCGGCGGTCGAGCTGCGCGTCTACGCGCTGATCGTTTTAATGTCAGCACTCCTGCTGCGGACGTTTTTCGATGCGTTCATGGAGGAGAACCCGCGTAAAGGGGCTGCGATTGCGTACGCAGCCTGCGTGGTGGTCGCGCTCTATACGCAGTATTATCTGGCGTTTTTAGTCGCGGCCCAGGCTGCCACGTTGCTGTTTTACAACCGGCGCGCGATGGTCTCGTTCGTGCTGGCCGGCGGTGCGGCCGCGCTCGCGTTCGCGCCGATGCTCGCCATCGTCCCCGGTCAGGTGCAAAATTTCAAGAGCATCTTCGCGCCGCCGTCGATCGTGCAAACGTGCATCAACCTTGCGGGCATTGGTTTGCTGTACGTGCTGCCGCTGCCGATTGTGCACGCGAAGAATGCGTACGTGGTATGCGTCGTCGTTGCGGTGCTCGCCCTGACCGTCGCGCGACCGTCTTTGAAAGCGATCGGAAGGAGCCCGATCGTCGCGATAACGGGGTTTGCCTTAGCGTTCTTCGCCGTCGGCACGTATCTGTCGGGCGTCCACGTCCTGGATCGCCACGCCGCTTCGCTGTACGTGCCTGTCACGCTGACCGTCTTTGCCGTTCTGACCACCGTTCGGTTGCCGAGCGGACGCCGCGCCGTATTGCTGTGGTCGGCGCTGGTGATGGCCTTGTCGGTCTTCACGCTCGTTCGGACCTACCGGCCCCTTGCCAAACCCGGCGACTGGGTGCGCGTGGCCGCCTATCTTCAGGCTCACGAGCAACACGGCGAGCCCATCGCGGTCTTCGAAGCCGAGAACGCCCTGCCGCTTGCCTACTATTACGGCGGCCCCAACCGGATCGTGCCGATCCCGCACGCGGTCGATTTCCAGCGGTACGACATTCGTCGGTTCGTCATCCACGACGAGGCGGAACTGCGGGCCGCGGTACCGGTCGCGGGGCAATTTTGGCTCGTGACCTCGGGTGAGTGCACGTCGGCCAACGTCCAGTTCGGCTGCCACCAGCTCGAAGATTTCGTCACTCAGCGCTATCGGATCGGCTCCGACGCGCAATTTTTTGGGACCAGGATTCGCCTGCTCGAGCGATCGGAGGGCCGTCCCGGGCTCCCGACGGACCGGAAGACCCCTAAAAAATTCGCCCCTTGACGGTGGAATCTTTGCCGAATAAGGAGTAACCTGGACTCGTCTGGTCAATTATAACTACCGCATATCTTTGTGGGGAAGGTGAGTTCGGTGGCGTTTTTATTCGCGATTGTCTTATTATTTGCAAACATGCATCCGGCGGATACGCCGGGCGGCCCGCTCGATACGCCGGGCGGACCAATCGCTCACGCGTCGGGCCCGGTCGGATCCGGAGCGCACGACTCGCGCTAACGCGGCGATCGTCGTGCTTTCGAGTTCCCAAAAAAGCTAAGTTTTAAGAAACTTCCAGCCAATCTGAACGTTGCTCTGAAAGGACACTCGATTCTCGGGTGTAACTAGCGCACCTTAGTTCGGGTGCGATCCGCCGTGCATTATGCATCGGTGGCGAGGAGCAATTTTCCAGTTGGGACCGCGAGAGCTATTCAGTACGGGTGAACTTTCCGCATGCGTTCATGCAACCGCCCAGGCTACGTCTATGCCCGAGCGAGTGTTACACGTTCGCGCCCTCATGCGTCTGGGGCGCCACCGCGAAGCGTTGCAAGCGATCGCGGAGAGCCACGTGGCGACGCTCGAAGAAGAGGCCCTCTTTCAAGCCTTAGAGTCGTCGTGCCACTCGTTTCTCGGCTCGGTCAATCTCGCGTCCCGGGCTCTGCTCGGCGTCGGCACGCATGCGTTCGGGCTGGACACGCGCTACGAGGTCGCCCACGCCCGCATGCTGGCGGCGTGGGTGAAGGGCTCGCCGGATGCGATGGAGACGGCGCTGCGCGAAGTCGACGTGACTTCGGCGCCGCACCTTTACGGTCACTGGCTGTTCTCGCTTTCTTGGGTCGCATCGTTGCGCGGGGAATACCTCGAACAACTGGAGCTTCTCGAACGGGCGGTCAGGCACGTCGCCGCGGTTCCAGCCGCACAGGACGTGAGTTTGCTGGCCAACGCGATGCGATCCATGATCCACTTGGTCCGCGAGATTTCCGCGGACGGCACGCTCGAGTTTGCAATAACGATGGCCGAAGCGATCCCGTGGACGCACGATCTCGAAGTGGAGAAGTTTCTCACGTTCCGCGGCCTCGCGTGGGCGCACGCTCTGCGCGGAGAACACGACAAAGCTTTTCACTACGCGTATTTTGCGCGCGATATCGCCCCGTCGGTGATGTGGGTCACGGCTTCCTACGCAGATCAAGCCTATCTCGCGAGAATGGCCGGCGAGAACTCGAGCGCCGATGCGCTGCTGCGGCATGCCGTTGCCTGCGCGAGCGAAACCGATTGGTCGACGATGGGTGAAGAGCGCGTCGCATTGCTCAACTTGATCGAACTTCTTTCCGACCGCGACGCCGAAGCGGGAAACGCGCTGCTCGCGATCTACGACGGAATCCCGGTGCCGCTCTCGCCGCGATTCGCGCTTTCGCGCGACCGCCGGCTCCGGGCGATGGAAGAGTACGCGCGCGGAAGCGTGCTGGCCGTTTCCGGCGATCGGAATGCGGCGGTCGATCTTTTAAGCAGTGCGTACGCGACGTTTCAATCGATTCACTACGCGTGGCGAGCGGCGGCCGCGGCGTTACGCCTGCATGCGATTACCGGCGATGCTGCCTGGTTGGCGTGCGCCAGCGAGTCGGTCGCTGCGTTTCCGCAGAGCTCGGTCGCAAATCAAATTCGGACGAAGGCCGCGGTTGCGGACGACACGCGCATCGCCGTACTCACTCCGGCGCAGCGCCGGGTCTTCGGGCTCATCTGCGAGGGGCTGACCGACAAGCAGGTCGCGCAGAGCCTGGGTATCTCGCCCGAAACGGCCAAAAACCATGCCGCCCGCGTCCGGGCAGCATTTGGAGTTCACTCGCGGGCCGCGCTCATCGCTGCGGTTCACCGCGAGGCGATGTAAGCCGCCTCCGCCTGCCCTTTCGCCTCCCGGCGGGAAGGACTCCCGGACCAGAGCCGCTGCGTCCGCCGGGACTTCTGGTGGAAGGGCCGGCGCGTTACCATCGAGTCATGTCCCGAGCGCTCGCCGTCGCCATCATCAGCTTGCTGAGCGCTTTTAGCGCGAAGCCGGCGCTTGCCGGCGACGTCGCAACCGCGGTCACGCCGCAAACCGTCATCCATCCCGGCGATCAGCTCGGCGTGCTGGTTTTCGGCGATCAATCGCTCACGCAGAGCGTCATGGTGCTTTCCGACGGAACGATCGAGTTTCCGTTGGTGGGTCGCGTCGCCGTCGCCGGAAAAACGCCGAGCGGCGCGTCGACCGTGCTCGCCGAGCGGCTCAGCCGCTTCGTTCGCCATCCCGTTATTACCATTTCGATCGCCCAGCTTGGCCAGCCGAACGTGCTGGTTTTGGGCGAAGTGAAAACGCCCGGCAAATATCAACTTCGTTCGGAGGCGAAGCTTACCGATGCGATCGCCGCTGCCGGCGGCATTTCCGATAGTAACGGGGCATTTCCGGAAGCGCGCGTGGCCGATTCAAGCGGCAAAGTGACGGTCGTTTCCCTTCAGAATCTGCTGCAACGCGGAGATACGTCGCTCGACATGCCGCTTGCCGAGGGTTCGGTCGTCTACGTGCCCGGTCCGATTCACTTCACCGTGAGCGTGGCTGGAGCCGTCGATCATCCCGGCGACGTTCAAGTAAACCAGGGCGACCGTCTCTCGATGGCGATCGCCAAGGCCGGCAACAGCCAAAACGCCCAAGCCGACCTCAATCACGTCCACGTGATACGCATCGGCGCCGACGGCAATCAAACGACGACCGAAGTCAACCTGTATTCGGTGCTTAAGGGCGGCGACCCGAGTGCGGACGTCGCCCTGGAGAAAGGCGACGTCATTTACGTTCCGCAGGGCGTACGGCACTCGGACATTTTCTCGGGTATCGGCAGCGGCTTGCTCTATATCCTGACCCGGCTCATCCCTTAAGCCGCTCGAGAATCGTGCGTGCGCGCACGAAGATTGCATCGAACATCGCCCTCGTCAGCACGCCGGTGTTGGTGTTCTGGCGGCTCGGGTGATACGAAGCGATCGCGACGATCCGGCGGCTGCCTAAGCTGGCCACGACTTCGCCCGCGTGTTTGAAGGACGGACGCGGCGGATCGAGCGACCACTCGCGTTGCCGCAACACTTTCAGGATCGCCGAGAATCCAATCGATCCGAGTCCGATCGCCACTCGCAAGCGTGCGAGCGTCTCGAATTCTTCGAGAAGATACGGAAAGCAGTTGCGCAGCTCTTGGGGCGTCGGTTTGTTTTGCGGCGGAGCGCAACGCAGCGCGGCGGTGATGAGGCAATCGATCAACTGCAGCCCGTCGTCCCGATCGATGGCGTGCGGCTGCGTCGCGAAGCCGGCACGAAAAAGCGCCGGATACAGAAAGTCGCCGGACGCATCGCCGGTAAACGGACGCCCGGTACGATTGCTCCCGTGAGCCCCCGGCGCCAGGCCGACGATCATGACGCGCGCGCTCGCGTTTCCGAACGCGGGAACCGGCTTTCCCCAATACGTGCAGTCCGCGTGAGCTAGTTTCTTGTCGCGCGAGATCTGGGCGGTATACGCGCGCAACTCCGGACAACGCGTGCATCGCACGACGGCACGTTCCAGCGATTCCAGCGACCTTTTCATGACCTGCCGAGTTCGCCGTATGGCATGATAGGCTTTCATGGCCGATACCCTGGTTGCCGGGGGCATCGCACCGGCGACGCTCGATCGCTCGGGCATTACGCTGCTGTCGTTAGCGCACGTCGCGAACGATGCGAACCAGAGCGTGCTGCCGGCGCTCATTCCGTGGCTCATCGCGCACCGCGGTCTTACGCTGACGTCGGCAGCGATGCTGGTCCTCGCGATGAACCTATCCTCGTCGGTGGTCCAACCGCTCTTCGGCCACATATCCGATCGCAAGTCGCTCGCTTGGGTCATTCCGATCGCGCTCGTATTGGCGACGTTCGGGACGGCCACGATCGGCTTCGCGCCGTCGATGCCCTTCATGTTCTTGGGTGCGCTGATCTCCGGTATCGGCGTGGCCGCCTTTCATCCTGAAGGGTCGCGATACGCAAACTACTTCGGCGGCGAGCGGCGCGCGACCGCGATGAGCTGGTTTACGACCGGCGGCTACTTGGGTTTTGCCATCGGCCCGATCATCGTGACGCCGTTGCTCTTGGCGTTCGGGTTACACGGAACCGCGTTTCTGCCGGTTCTCGGCGTAACGTTGGCGGTGTTGCTCGCACGCGAGATGCCGCGCTTCGAACGAGCGCGGCTGCACGCGCATCGCGCGCGGCGCCAACGGCCCGGGGTCGACGACTGGCGAGGCTTTTCGATCATGACGGCGGTGGTGGCGCTGCGGTCGACGGTGTTCTTTGCCACCGTGACCTTCATGCCGGTGTTTGCAATCGCCGTCACCCACGTCGACAAGGCACTCGGATCGGTCGCGCTGGCGGCGATGCTGCTCGGCGGGGCGTTCGGCACGCTCTGGGGCGGCCGTCTCGCCGACCGTCTCGACCGCCGCCGCGTCATCTCGCTTTCACTGCTGTTCACGACGCTGTTCGGGTCGGCAATCGTGCTGGCGGGACTCTACCTGCCGCAGTTCGCACTCCTGGTGCCGCTGGGCGTGGCTTTCGGCGTCTCGATCGGACTCTCGGCCGGCGTGATCGTCGTCGTGGGACAAGAATATTTACCGCAGCGCATCGGCATGGCGGCCGGCGTGACGCTCGGATTATCGGTGACAATCGGTGGGTTTGCGGCGCCGCTTTTCGGCGCCATCGGCGACCGGCACGGTCTCATTCCCGTGTACGCGACGGCGATGGTGTTCGCAATCTTCGCGTTGGCGGTATCGTTCTTCATGCCGAAACCGGCACAGCTCGCCCGGGCCTAAGCGGTCTTTACGCGAGGTCCGGAAAGCCGAGTTTTTCGAGGGCGGCGTACGTGGCGATGCCGGCGGCGGTCGACAGATTGATGCTCCGAACGCCGTCCGGGCGCATCGGGATGCGCAGGGCGCGTTCCGGATAGCGCGCGAGCAAGTCGCGGGGCAAACCTCTGGTCTCCTTGCCGAATATCAGAACGTCGCCGGCGGAGAACGCGGCTTGTGAATAGACTCGCTGCGCGCGAGTTGAAAAGAACCAGCGTTGCAGCGACGCGGTTTCCGATAAAAACGCATCGAGCGAAGGATGCACCACGAGCTTAACCTGGTCCCAGTAGTCGAGTCCGGCCCTTTTTAACTCGCGATCGTCGATGCGGAAGCCCAGCGGTTCGACTAAGTGCAGCGCGCATCCGGTGGCGGCGCATAGCCGGGCGACGTTGCCGGTGTTGGGTGGAATCTCGGGTTCGACCAGCGCGACGTGCAGCGGCACCTCGCCCAACGATGCGAATGGCAGGACGCTAGGGCGAGTCAAGAATGCTCGCGTAGTCGATGCCGCCGGGCGCCACCACGTAGGCCACGCCGTCATTGCGCTGCCAAATGCTTTCGATCGCATCGCGCGCATAGACGACCCGCACGTTGGGCGCGGCCGGGTCGTTGATCGCACAGTCGCCGGCGGATGTGAAGCCGCACAACACGGCGAGGTGGCCGTCGGAGTGCTCGAGCGGCGCGTTCGGCAGCTCGCCGTCGCGCCACGAATACGAGATGGCAACCGGAAGGTTTCGCTCGATCAGCCGTTGCGCGTGGTCGAGGTTTCGTAAGTGCGCGACCACTCCGCGCAAACCTAGGCTGCCGCTATACGCCACGTTGAACGACCAGTTTCCGGTACCGTTGTAGGACCGGTCGAACACGGCGCGCGCGGTGTCGTCGACCGCAACGTCGATTCCGTGATAGGCGTTGATCATCGACAGGCTGGCCGGGCTGCACCACCCGCGCTCGCCCTCACTTACGTATTGCGAGCGAGCCGGAACGTCGAGGATGAAGGCGTCGCGAGCATATGGGAGCGACGGTCGCGGACGTGCCGGCGACGAAAAGGCGATCAGGGAGAAATCTATCTCCCAAGCGCGCACGTCGATTCCGTCGAAGGGTTGTTCGGCGCGAATCACGTCGACGTCGACGCGCACGCCTTCGTGTTCGGGGCTGAACGACGTCGAGCCGTTGGGGTGCCAGAGCGCGTAGTCTAGCCACGGCGTCGCCGGCACGTGCGCCCGCAGCAGGCGAAATGCGATGCGACCGGTCGGCGCGTAGGTGTTCCAACTGAGGACGCCGCCGCGGGCGGGTTCGAACAGGAGCCGTGCCGACTCGCGCACGTTGGTGGCCTGCGTATAGCCGCTGGGAAGGCTTAAATGCTCCATTGCCACGCATTCCACGTGTCGCCGATGAAGGCGGCGGGAATGAAGTTCTTCACGTCGGCGTTCATCGCGGTATAACCCGTCTCCCAGGTAAACACTACTGCGGGGACGAGTTGGCGCAGGCGTTGCTCTTCGATCTGGTAGAGTGCTTTGCGTCGAGGCTGGTCGAACGTGCGCTCGGTGGCCGAACTGGTCGCGTTCACGATCGGGTCGTCGAGCCACGACGTATTGGCGCCCTTGGGTGGAACGAACGCTCCGTTCCAACTACCGGCGTTGTCGGGGTCGGGTCCGTTGGTTTCGATCGACCACTCTAAGTCGTACTTGCCGGTGTAGAGCGGACCGTTTTGCGCAAACATCAGGTTCGCGGGGTAGTTGCGGATCTGCAAATCGATACCGAATGGCTTGAGCATCGATTGCATGAGCACTTCGGACTGTTCGTTTTCTTGATGACCGACGGTTGCGGAGACGGTTACGCGCATCGCGGCGTCGCCTTTATGCAGCACGCCGTCGCGCTGCAGTTCCCAGCCGGCGGCGGCGAGCAGCCGGCGCGCGTCGACGGGATCGTACGGGTACGGCGGCAGTGCGGGTGCGGCCCACGATTCCGGAAAGATGTCGGACACCGCCAGCCGGTTGATTCCGTGATAGACGGTGTCGTCGATGCGCTTCCAGTCGATCGCTTCGGCGATCGCGCGGCGCACGCGAACGTCGTGCAAGAGCGGCCGCGCCGTATTGATGCCGAGGTGCCGCCAGTTGGCGAGCAGTTGTTTCTTGACAACGATACCGGTTATGCTGCCGAGCTGCGGCACGGAGTTGGCGTTGACGCCGGGATAAACGTCGATCTCGTGCGTGCGGAGTTGGTTGAAAAGCGTGTTGACGTCGGGGACGATTTTCCAGTCGATTTCTTTCAGTTTCGGCGGCCCGCGAAAATAGCGCGGATTCGGCACGAACACGAGTGACGTTCCGCGATTCCAGGACTGCAGGACGTACGGTCCGCTCGAAAGCGGCTTACTGTTGAAGTCGGCGGAATTGAGGTCCGGCAGCGATGCCAAAAGGTGGGCCGGCAGCGGCGGGTATCCGGCGCCGCCCATCGCGAGAATTCCAAACGCCGTTACGTCCGGGCGCTTGAGACGGATGACGATCGTGTACGGGTTAGGGGCCGTGGCCGAAGCGATCGCGTCCCAGCCGTAGCGCGTCTTGACGTTGTTGCGCGGATTGGTAGCGGCGCGATAGGTGAACAGCCAGTCGGCCGCGGTCAGCGGCGCGCCGTCGGCCCAGACGACGCCTTTGCGCAAATGGACGACGATGGTTTTCCCGTCGCGGCTGATACCGCCGTTGCGAAGCGACGGGACCGCGGTGGCGAGATCGGGCACGTAGTTGCCGTTCCGGTCGTAGCGCAGCAGGAACGAAAATAGCAAGCCGGAGATCTCGTCGGATGCCGCGCTGTGCGCGAACATCAAGTTCAGGCCGTCCGGTTCTTCGTCGGCGCCGACGCGCAGCACGCCTGGAACGGTCCACGGATTGCGCTCGCCGGCGCGGCCCGGCGAAACGCTACGCTGCGCGCACGCGCAGGTCGCCACGGCGACGAGCATGATGGCGACGACCCACCGAACCGGCAACGCCTTCACTTATACGTGGCTGCCGAGCTGCGGCCGTTTGACGATGCGTGGCGCGACGTCCTTATAGAAGCCCGCAGCGCCGAACCGCACGACGTCGTCGGCTGGCAGTCCGGTTTCGGTTTTCGCGCGTGCGATTTCGGCGCGCGCCTCGTCGTCGGACAGCCCGCGTGTATTGAGGGCGATGCCGATGACCGGAGCGGGTTTGACGGTTGCCAACAGGGCCTCGTGCAGATCGATGAGCGCCCGGTACCCGAGGGCGGGCGTTGCGTACTCTTCGATGTGCCGGCGGCGCGGATCGCACACGAGCACCAATGCGTCGGCCGCGCTTCCGAACATGAGCGCGAGCGTCACCGGCGCGTACGCCGGATGGTTGATGGCGCCTTGCCCCTCGACGACGATAAGGTCAGCGCCCTCGTGAGCCGCATAGAGCACGAGCTGTTCGGCGGCGCCGGGTGCGAAATCGGCGACCACGCGATCGACCGAGATTCCCCAGCCCGCAATCATGATGCCGGTTTGTCCGGTCGGAACGAACCGAGGATTCGTCTTCCCGGCGTCGCGGGCCGCATCGACGATCTCCAGTGCCACGCTCATCTTGCCGATCGCACAGTCGTTGCCGACCGTCAGCAGAATCGGCGCCGCGACGTCGTAGGCGGCGCCGCTGAATATCGGAACGTCGGGTGGTTTGCGCACGTCCCAAATCGTCGCGCCCGAACGCATTGCGGCCGCGTGGAATTCGAGATCGTCGTCGAGCATGTCGTGCAAACCGCTAACGATTTCGAGGCGTGCCGCGATGGCGGTGAGGATGTCTTGGCGCCAAGACGGCGGCAACGCGCCCCCGCGCGGAGCGGTGCCGATCAGCAGTGCGGTAGGTTTCAACGGCAACGCTTCGGCGACGCTCGCGACGATGGGTGCCTCGCTGCGAAGGTGCGGCAGAACGTCGCACACGCGACGGCCGGCACAGGACGGGTCGACCACCGCAACCACGTCGTCGGCACCGTAACGAATCACACCGTGCGCGGTCTTCGCATCGATGGCGAACCGGTCGGGCGCGAGAACGAGATAGCGCCGGCGGGTCACGCCGGAACGGTTTCGTGGACTCCCAGCCCGGGAGCGTCAGGCAGAATCAGCTTTCCGCGATCGTAGGTCACGCCGGTAAATGGATCGCCGGCCGTGAGGAACGGTCCGTCGATGTCGGCCCAGTCGACCAACGGCGAGATGTGCGCGGCCGCGGTCGCGCACACGGCGCTCTCGACCATGCAGCCGAGCATGATCTTCAGGCCCATGGCCCGCGCGGTGTGAATCATCGCCAGCGCGCCGCGCAAACCGCCCGTCTTGGCGAGCTTAACGTTGACGCCGTCGACGCAACCGTACAGCCGCGGCAAATCCCCGGCAACCAGCGAATCTTCATCGGTGACGATCGGAATCGAAACGCGTTGGCGAATCGCGCGAAGTTGCTCCGGATGGCCGGCCGGCACCGGCTGTTCACAAAACTCGATCTCGAAACGTTCCAGCTCTTTGAGAATCCGGACCGCAGTCTCAACGTCCCACCCTTCGTTTGCGTCGATCCGAATCGTTCCGTGATAGCGTTCGCGGATGAGGCCGATGGTTTCGATTTGTTCGCGGGGAGTGCCGCTGCCGAGCTTGACCTTGAGGATCGGATGGTCGCCGACTTCGGCAACCTTACGCAGGGTCGTTTCGGGATCGGCGATGCCGATGGTAAACGACGTCACCGGCGTCAGTGCCGGGTCCAAGCCGAAGAGCTCGTACAGCGGCTTTCCCAGATCCTTACCGATAAGATCGTGCAGTGCGAGGTCGAGGCCGCCCCGCGCAGCCGCCGGAATGCCGGCATGAAGTAACGCTTCGAGGCGATACGGATCGCTCGTGGCCGGCGCGTGGGTTGCGAAATAGTCGATCACGCTTTCGACCGATTCACCGTAGCGCTCGGTCGGCGCGGCTTCGCCGAGTCCTTCGAGATCGCCGGCCCGCACGCGTACGAGCGCCGTCCGCGCGACCGTTTCTTCACCCCGCGCAATTTTGAACGGATGGACGAGCGGAAGCTCGAGCGGCGTAACCGAGACCATCAAGGCGGACATGCGAGGCGCTTTCCACTCGCTATCCGCCGTTCCCTCAGGTTAGAAACCGATCCGTGTGGGCGACGCCACGCGATAGCACGACCACGGTGATCGTGACGCACCCCTTCGCCGAGCGTGCGCGCGGCGTGGCGTTCCGAGCCGGTGATGACGCGCCGCTCTTCGGCGGTGTCGTACGGGCGGCTCGATCGAGCGGCCAGCGCCGCCTCGCGGCAGCGATTCGACCGCATGATCGATCTCGAGTCCCAAACCGAGCGCCGGCGACTGGCGCCCGCCGCACGTCGTGCGCAGCGCGGAATGCGGATCCCACGCGATCGTATCGGTCGCCGGGTCGAAATGGTCGTCGTTGCGATGGTTCACGATCAGCCGGTAGTGGCGGCCGTGGGCACGCTCCAGACGATCGAAGAGTGCGCGCTCCACCGCATCGTGCGAGAGATACGCTTTCGCTGCGCAGTAGTCGCGGTCGGCCTTCCGCTGCACCGAGAGCGACCCGTGACGAACCTCGCCGCGTGCGAAAGCGACCGTCGCAATCTGCATGACGTACGACGTTCACGCACTCGATGCAATTCGTCTAGGCGGCGCACGGCGACAAGGCGGCTTCGCTCAGGATGACAAACGTTCGCGGAGTTTTCCGCGCGCTTTTTCTATGCGGCGGAGCCGCGTCTCGGGTTTCTTCGCCGCCTCGATCCACTGCACGTATTCCTTGCGATGACTGTACGACGTGGCATCGAAGGCGCGCCGTTCTGCCACGCGCATGGCTTTTGCGAAGTTCGGCGGTACGTCGACGGTGCGCACTTCGGTGTCGCGTTCGACGTCGAGCGTAATGCGTTCGCCGCGCTCGATACCGGCAGCTTTGCGCACCGCGGCAGTCACGCCGATCATCGGACCGGCACCCATGTTGCAGATCGTCGTACGCCACGTTACGCCGTTGACGGTAACGCGAACCGCAACGCGCGTACGTCCTTCAAACGCACGCATCGCGGTAGCGGGGACGAGCGCATACGTCGCCGCCGAATCGTCGCTGCCTTCGAGCTTGGTACGAAAGCGAAGAACCATACTCAAAAGACCCTCTAGCACGAATCGAATCGTAAATCAAGGTCTTGACCGGGAGTGGTACGGTAGAGGGGCTCGACTGCGCGTGGCGCGCACCGCGTTAAGGTGCCGAGCCGATAGTGATACATAGGGAGCATCAGCTCCGGATACGACGGGACGACTTGGGCTCTGGATGCCTGCCGGCCCTGCGCCCGGGCCGCACCCACCTGCGAGACGCGGGTTCGAATCACCGAGGGCGGCAGACGCTACGTGCGGTTGAGTTCAAGCGATGCGAGCGCGATGCGCCAGGAACGCATTGCCGTGCGGACGTCAGCGACGCTTGCGTCGCCCGAAGGCTCGTCGAGCGCAAGATACCCGCGAAACGCCGAAAATCCGTGCGTCACATCACCGATCGAGCGCTCGGTTTCGTCGCCGACGGTGCTCCAGAGCAGCACGCTATTCGAGGCCAGTTGTGCCGGGTCGCTTGCCGCATCGAACGCGCGCGGCTCCGGCCCGAAGCGCAGCCACGCCGAGTCGGCCTCTTTCGCGACGCGCTTGCAGTCCTGCGTGGTCGCGGCGAACGTGCCGGGCGCGTTGCGAACGGCAAGCGTGACGTTGACCGCTTTCGCCAGCGACGTCGCAACGTTCAAGCGCGCCAACTGTTCGCTCCAAGAACAATCGAACTCGCGCGCGAGTTCTCCGGAAAGCAGCGGGGCTCCGAGCGCCGCCGCATGTCCTAGCGCGTCGGTCATCGCGCGCTCGTCGGAACCGAAAAACGCCGAGCCCGCAACCGCAGCGACGGCGAGGCCCCGGTCGGTGGCCATCTTCTTGAGCTGCGCGAGGTAGTCGTCGTCGGTGCGCGGAAAGTGCCGCACGTCTAACACGACGCCGTCGCAAGCGAGCTCGTGCGCGCAGAGATCGATAAACTCGAGTTGGGTGAGATCGCCGCGAACGAACGAAGAGTGGAGTGCGCCGCTCGCACAGGCTAGCTTCATCGGCGCCGTCGTTCGACCGCCTGGTGCGCGCTTCTTGCTCGACGAGGACCTCGACAACGTATGAAAATAGCGGTTGGTGCCGATCACGCCGGTTTCGAATATAAGGATAGCATCGCGCAAATCTTGCGCGACAAGGGCCACCAGGTACTCGACTTCGGGACGCACGACCCGGCGCCGGTCGACTATCCGCAGTACGGCTACGCGGTCGGCGAAGCCGTTGCCAGCGGGCAGGCCGATCGCGGGATCCTCGTCTGCGGCTCGAGTCTGGGCATCGCGATGGCGGCCAATAAGGTCCCCGGCATCCGTTGCGCACCCGTGGCCGAGCCATACTCGGCCGAACTGGCGCGCCGGCATAACGACTGCAACGTGATCGCGTTTTCCGAGCGCCTGACCGGATGGGAAATGATCGAGCGAATGCTCGACGTGTACTTGGATACGCCCTTCGACGGCGGACGTCACGAGCATCGCATCGAACAACTCTTCGAGTTCGGCGATAAACAACGCGAACGGACCCTCAAGGACGTCGAGCAGGGTGCCGTGACCGACGCGCAAACGCCGAAGGATTTGATTCCAAAACCCTAGGGACGGGCAGGCAGCATGGATATTCTCGCACGCAGTCACGTCGAAGCCGACGATCCGGAAGTCTTTGCGGCCATCGCCGGAGAGGAACGCCGGCAAAAGGACAATCTCGAACTCATCGCTTCGGAGAATTATGCCAGCCGCGCCGTGCGCGAAGCGATGGGTTGCGTGATGACCAACAAGTATGCCGAGGGCTACCCCGGAAAGCGATACTACGGCGGCTGCGAGTTCGTCGACGAAGCCGAACGGCTGGCCATTGATCGCGTGAAGCTGCTTTTCGGTGCCGAGCACGCCAACGTCCAACCGCATTCCGGCGCGCAGGCCAACATGGCCGTCTTCATGGCGCATCTGCAGCCGGGCGACACGGTGCTGGGCATGTCGCTGGCGCACGGCGGTCACCTCACTCACGGCACCAAAGTGAGCTTCTCCGGAAAACTCTACAACGCGGTCGCCTACGGCGTCCACCGCGAAACCGAACTCATCGATTTCGACGAAGTGCGCGCACGCGCGCGCGAGCATCGGCCGAAGATGATCGTCGCCGGCGCCAGTGCGTATCCGCGTACGATGGAATACGGGCCGTTCCGGGAGATCGCCGACGAAGTCGGCGCGACCTTACTGGTCGACATGGCACACGTCGCCGGCTTGGTGGCGGTGGGGTTGCATCCGTCGCCGGTGGGCATCGCCGACTTCTCCACGTCGACGACTCATAAAACGCTGCGCGGACCGCGCGGCGGCATCATTCTTTGCACCCAAAAGTGGGCGCAGCCAATCGACAAGAGCGTTTTCCCCGGCATTCAAGGCGGCCCGTTGATGCACACGATCGCCGCCAAGGCGGTCGCTTTCCGTGAAGCGCTGCGGCCCGATTTCAAAACCTACCAGCAGCACGTCGTCGACAACGCGCGCGCCATGGCCGACGAGTTCGCTCGCGGCGGCCTGCGCTTAGTTGGCGGCGGTACCGACACCCATCTGTTGCTGGTCGACGTTTCCGTTAAAGGCCTCACCGGTAAGGCCGTCGAGGCGTATCTCGACGAGATCGGCATCACCGTCAACAAGAATGCGATTCCGTTCGACCAGCAGAAACCGATGGTGGCCAGCGGCATCCGCATCGGGACACCCGCCATCACCAGTCGCGGCTTCGGACTCGACGAATGCCGGGAAGTCGCCCGCATCATGGTCGAAGCGCTCGCCGACATCGAAACGCGCGCGCGCATCCCGGCGCTGTGCGACCGAGTCCGCGAGCTCACCGGCCGGTTCGACGTGCCTTAGGTTTGCCGAGCAATTTCGTGCGACCCGGATGGGACGAATACTTCATGCAAATCGCGCATACCGTCAGCACGCGGTCGACGTGTCCGCGCGCGTCGGTGGGCTGCGTCCTGGTGCGCGAGCATCGGATTTTAACGACGGGTTATAACGGCGCGCCGCGCGGCGTCGCGCATTGCACCGAAGTCGGGTGCACCCTGGTCGGCGATCACTGCGTCCGTGCGACCCACGCCGAAGCCAATGCCGTCGTGCAGGGTGCGCTGCACGGCGTCAGCTTGGAGGGCGCGACCGCGTACTGCACGCATCAGCCGTGCGTCAACTGCTCGAAGTTGCTCATCAGCGCCGGCGTGCGGAAAATCGTTTACGACGGACCCTACCCCGATGCGGTTGCCGGCGTGCTGTTGGCCGAAGCCGGCGTGGCCGCCGTCCAGTACGCTGCGCTGGAAGGAGCGCGCGGGTGAACGCGTTCGGCTGGACGGCCGCGGCGATCTACTTCGCAACCTTTGCTATCGCTACGACTGTGACGTCGTTCGCAACGCCCCTGATCGTGCTGCTGGCCACCCACCTCGGCGTGATCGATGACGGTAAGGAGGAGCGCCGCGTGCACCAGGTTCCGACCCCCCGTATCGGCGGGATCGCGGTGTTCTTCGGATTTGCCTGCGCGTTGTTTGCGGTGCTCGGCTTTGCATTAGCGTCGCCGTTCGCGCTGTTGCCGTCGGGGTTACACGACACGCTCACCAAGCAACTCGAGTCACTTACCGACCAATTCGCCACCGTGCACCAGCTCGTGGGGCTACTGTTCGGCAGCTTGCTGGTCCTCGGCGTCGGGATCTGGGACGACATTATGGGAATGCGTCCCCGCAACAAACTCGTAGCGCAGGTACTCGTAGCGATGATCTCGCTCTTTTACGGGTTCGTCATCACCGGGGTCACCAATCCGTTCAACCACAACCCCAATACCAATTGGATCGAGTTTCCGCTCTGGGTGGGCATCCCGTTGACGCTATTCTGGTACGTTGCCATGATGAATGCGATCAATTTCATCGACGGGCTCGACGGCTTGCTGGCTGGCGTCACCGTCATCTCTAGCGTCTTCATCTTTGCGATTTCGGTGCTGCACGCGAATCCGGTGGTGGCTTTGGTGGTCATCGCGCTGGCCGGTTCGGCGCTCGGCTTCCTTCCATATAACTTCAACCCCGCGCGAATCTTTTTGGGCGACGCCGGATCGCTCTTCATCGGCTATGTTTTCGCCACCGTTTCGATTATCGGCGCGAGCAAACAGGCCATCGCCATCAGCGTCGTCGTCCCGCTGGTCGTGCTGGCGCTGCCGGTGCTCGACACGGCGGCGGCGATCGTCCGGCGCGCGTTGGCGGGCAAGCGGATTACCGAGGCCGACCGCGGGCATTTCCATCACCAGCTCATCTTTCGTTTCGGGTTGAACGTGCGTCAAGCGGTTTTGCTGATTTACGCCGTTTGTTTCGCGCTCGGCGCGGTAGCGCTGGCGCTCTCCGGCGAGTTCACCCACGTGTTCCGCCACAACAGTTAGAAAAGACACTGAATGACCGATAGACTCAAAGTGATGACGGTGTTTGGAACGCGTCCCGACACCATTAAGATGGCGCCCGTCGTGCACGCCCTCTCCGTGCACCCGGACATCGACGACGTCGTGTGCGTCACCGCGCAGCACCGGAAGATGCTCGACGATCTGCTGGCACTGTTTGCAATCGAACCGGACTACGATCTCGATATCATGACCGACGATCAAACGCTGACGCAAATCACGACGCGCGTGCTGATCGGCATGGAGCGCGTGCTCGATCGAGCGCGACCCGACGTCGTGCTCGTTCACGGCGACACGACGACGAGCAGCTCGGCGGCGCTGGCGGCTTTCTACCAACGTATCCCGGTCGGTCACGTGGAAGCCGGCTTGCGCACCAACGACCGGTGGCTGCCCTATCCCGAGGAGATGAATCGAAGGCTCACCGGCACGATCGCCGCCTATCATTTTTCGCCGACGTCGCTGGCGCGCGAGCATCTGCTGCGCGAGCACATCGAAGCCGCCGACATCGTCGTCACCGGAAACACCGTGATCGACGCGTTCCTCGAGGCGGCGCGCCGGCCGAACCTGCCGCCTCCGCCACGTTGGAACGAACTCGAACCGAGTCGTCCGGTCATTCTGGTAACCGCCCACCGTCGCGAGAATCACGAGTTCATGCACGAGATGACCGAAGCGATGCGAGAGATCGCGCAGATGCCGATGCGCCCGCAATTGTACTGGCCGGTTCACCCGTCGCCGCGAGTAGCCCCGGTCGCTCACGCGCTGCTCGACGGCGTCCCGGGCATCGTCTTGGTCGATCCCATCGACTACGCCGAGATGGTGTGGGCGGTGCGCGAGTCGTTTTTCGTCCTCACCGATTCGGGCGGACTGCAAGAGGAGGCGCCCTGCCTCGGAAAGCCGGTGCTCGTCATGCGCGAGGAGACCGAGCGACCCGAAGGACTCGAAGCCGGGACCCTCGAGCTGGTCGGGCACCATCGGGAACGCATCGTCCAGGCCGCTCACCGCTTACTGACGTCGCCCGCGCACTACGCGAGCATGTCGCGCGCCGCCAATCCTTACGGCGACGGTCTCGCCGCCGGACGCATCGTCGCCTGGCTGCTGGCGCGGCTGCGCGGGGGGCCGTACCCGCAGCCCTTCGACGTGACCGCGCCGGCCGGACGGGCGGCAGCCGGCAGGCCGTGAACGCGGTCGTTCCGGTCTTGGCGGCCGGCGGGACCTTTGCCGCGGCTACCCTCTTGGGACTGCTCGCCGGAGTGTGGATCGGGCGGGCGACCGGCCAGCCTTTGTGGACCGTCGGAGGCCTGCTGGCTGGTCTACTGCTCGGCGGGTATTCGGCATTGCGCCTCCTGTTGCGCTCGCTGTAGCGCATCGTGCCGGAGCAGGATAACCTTCCCACCCGGCGTAGCTACAGCGACGCTGAAGCGGCGGCCGATCTTGCGACGTACCAGGCGCTCAAACGGTCGGTGTCGTTTCACAGCCTGCTCGTCGTTGCTCTCATCGGTCTGATTCTCGTCCGTTGGCTGCCCCATCCGGTGTTCGCACTTTGGACCGGCGGGCTATGCGGAGTACTCAACACCCGTTGGACGATGCGAAGCGGCGAGCGATTGGTCGACAATCGCGGCGTGGGCGGTTTCGTCTTAAGTAGTTTCGTACGAATCGGCCTGTTCGGTATAGTCCCGGTGGCGTTCGCCGTGCTCGGCCCGTGGTGGTGCATGGCCTGGTACTTCGCCGGATTCTTCCTTCCGCTGGCGATGTTTGCGTTCGGCGCGCAGCGCGCTTTCGTCAGAAAATAAGGTCGCCGGCTGCACAGGGGCCGACGGCCCGTGGCCCCGATGGCTTTGGAGTAACGCTTGCAAGAAAAACTCGGAGAACACATCCTCTGGCACGTTCCCGTGCTCGGGGCGGTGCACGGGGATACGATCGCGACGACGTGGCTCGTTATGATCGTAGCGCTTGCGATTTTCGGGTGGGTCGGGGCCAGCTACCGTTCGGCGTATCAAACGAAGCGTCAAGTGGTGGTCGAAGGCGTCGTCAACTACATCGCCGACCTCGCAACCGGCACGCTCGGCAAGCGCGGCGAACCGTTCGTCCCGTTCTTCATCGCCCTTTTCGTGTTCATTTTCTTGCTCAATCAGTTCGGCGTGCTGCCGTTCAAGGCGTTCGGGCTTCCCTTCGGCGGGTCGCCTACTGCCGACCTCAACACCACGGTACCGCTCGCGTTACTCGTGTTCTTCCTCACCTGGATCGTGGGTTTCCGGCAGAACGGCATCAAGCAGATCGGGCATCTGTTCAAGCCGTTTTGGCCGCTCGCGCCGATCAACATTCTCGAAGAGCTCGCGCGGCCGGCAACCTTGGCGGCGCGTTTGTTCTTCAACATCTTCGTCGGCGAACTGCTCTTCATTATCATCGCTTCGATCATTCTCGCCCACGTGACGCTGGGACCGGTGAACTTATCGTACGCCGTCGCCGTCATGCCGTTCTTCATCCAGTTTTTCAACTTCTTCGTCGGTACGGTGCAGGCGTTCGTGTTTACGCTGCTCGGGATCGTCTATCTTTCGCTCTCGATGGGCGAAGAACATTAAGAATTAGTGACTCCATGGAAAGGATAATCTCTTGACATCTCAAGCCTTAGTTGCAGCCTTCACGCTGCTGGCATTCGGCCTCATCGTCACCGGCGTCGCGTTCGGCTCGGCGATCGGCGACGGCATCGTGGCGAGCAAAGCGGTCGAAGCGATCGCCCGTCAGCCGGAGGCCCGTCCGAATATTTTCGTGTTCCTCTTCCTCGGCGTCGGCGTTCTGGAAGCGTTTCCGATCATCGGTCTCGGCCTGGCGTTCTACATGCTGCTCGTCGTCGTCGGCGTTCCCAGCGGCCTGTACGCGAGCCTAGCCGGCCACTAGCGTAACGACCGGACGATGTTTCTTTCACTCGATGGGACCTTTTGGGTGCAGCTGCTCAACTTCGCGATTTTCTTCGCGTTGCTGAACGTGCTGTTCTTACGCCCCGTCGGGCGAGCGATTCGCAAACGGCGCGAGTACATCGACGGCGTCGTCTCGGACTACGCAAAATATCAGGGCGATGCAAAGGCGCTGCGCGAGCATGCGGAGCGCATTCGTGCCGAAGCGCGGCGCGACGCCGAGCAGCGAATCGCGAAGGAGCGCGCCGACGCTTCGAACGAGTCGGCCGGATTGTCGTCCGGCTTCGCGGCGAAGGTTCAAGCGATCGTCGAGGAGGCGCACCTTAATGCGAACGCGGAGCTCGACCGCGCTCGCGCCGACGAGAACCGGATCGTGAAACAGCTCGCCGACGCCATGGTGGACCGCACGCTCGGGGTAGCCGCAAAATGAGCCAGAACTCGATCTACGTTCAGATTGCGATCTGGAGCCAAGTCGCCTCGTCGGTGCTCTTCCTCTGCGTGCTGGCGTGGCTGTGGTTCAAGTTTCTTCAGCCGGCGATTCTGGCGGCTCAGGAACGCTACAACAAGCAAGTCGCCGAAGCTGAGCGTCATCGCGACGAGGCCAAAGCGACCCTCGACTTGCTGCAAAACGAAATCGACGGCGCGGGGCGGGACGCCGAGGCGATTAAGGCGCGCGCCGACGCTCAGGCAGTTCGCGAGCACGACGCCGTCGTCGCCGAAACGCGCGAGGCGGGCGAACGCGCGCTGCGCGATGCGCAGGCGGAATTCGCGCGTACGCTCGCAGCCGCTCGCGAACGTTTGCGCGACGAGCTGCTCGGCAAGGCGCTCGCAACCGCCCGGCAAGAAGCGACGCGGCGCGTCGACGCGAGCGTCAACGCACGCTTGGTCGACGGTTTCGTCGGATCGTTGGAGCGCGGCAATGGCTAACGAAAAGCTGGCGCGCCGCTATGCGACCGCGGTGTTCGCCCTGGCGACCGAACAAAACGTCGTCGACCGAATCGGCGATGACTTGACGGCGATCGTCTCGACGCTGGGCTCCGGCATCGCTCACGACTTTTTCGTCGCGCCGATCGTGGACCGGCGCGAAAAAGAGCGCGTGCTCTTGGAAACGTTCGGGGGACGCGTGAACGACATCGCGCTCCACACGCTGCTGCTGCTCGTCCGCAAGCGCCGCGAAGCTCTCTTGGCCGCGTTGTCGGCCGAATATGCCAAACTCCAAATGGCGGCGCGCGGGGAAGAAGCGCTGACCGTGACGTCGGCGCGCGAACTCTCGCGCGACGAGTTGACGGCCTTGGTCGGACGCCTCGAACGTCTGTATGCCAAGAAGTTCGAGGTCACGCAGGTCGTCGATCGCGACGCGATTGGCGGCGTGCGCATTCTCATGGGCGACCGGCGGATCGACGGCACGGTCGCCGGCCGTTTGGAAGCTCTCTCACGCACCCTCTTTGCAACACCCTAGGACATGAAGAAATGATCAACGCTGACGAAATCGCCGGTATCCTCAAACAACAGATTCAAAGTTTCAAAGCCGACCTGCAGGAAGACGAAATCGGTACCGTCATCGAAGTCGGCGCCAATCTGGCGCGCGTGTACGGGCTGCGCGGGGTGCGGTCGTCGGAACTGGTCGAGTTTCCGAACGGTTTGCAAGGCGTGGCGCTGAATCTCGAAGAGGACAACGTCGGCGTCGTGATCATGGGCCCCGACAACGACATCAAAGAAGGCGATAAAGTCCGGCGGACCGGCCGCATCTCGTCGGTGCCGGTCGGCGAAGCGTTGCTGGGACGCGTGGTCAACCCGCTCGGGCAGCCGATCGACGGCAAGGGCCCGATCGAAACCAATCGGTATCGCACGGTCGAAAACGTCGCGCCCGGCGTCGTCGCGCGCCAGTCGGTCAAACAGCCGTTGCAGACCGGCATCCGCGCCATCGACGCGCTCATCCCGATCGGCAAAGGTCAGCGCGAGCTGATCATCGGAGATCGCTCCACCGGGAAAACGGCGATCGCGCTCGACACGATCATCAATCAAAAGGGACGCGACGTCTTCTGCATCTACGTCGCAATCGGACAGAAGAACTCGACGGTATCCGCGATCGCGCAGGTTCTCGAGCAAAAGGGCGCGATGGCGTACACCACCATCGTAGCCGTGAGCCCGGCCGAAGCGGCCGCGCTGCGCTGGCTGGCGCCGTTCGCCGGCTGCGCGATGGCCGAAGAGTTGATGTATGCGGGTAAAGACGTGTTGATCATTTACGACGATCTCACCAAGCACGCCCAGTCGTATCGCGAAATGTCGCTGCTGCTGCGGCGTCCGCCGGGCCGCGAAGCGTACCCCGGCGATGTGTTCTACCTTCACTCGCGATTGCTCGAACGCGCCTGCAAACTTTCCGACGATCTCGGCGGGGGATCGATGACGGCGCTGCCGGTCATCGAAACGCAAGCCGGCGATTTTTCGGCCTACATTCCCACCAACGTGATCTCGATTACCGACGGTCAAATTTATTTGACCCCGCAGTTGTTCTTCCAGGGCATCCGCCCGGCCGTCGACGTCGGCCTCTCGGTGTCGCGCGTCGGCGGTGCGGCCCAAACCAAGGCGATGAAGTCGGTTGCCGGGCAGCTGAAGCTGGAACTGGCGCAATATCGCGACTTGGCGGCGTTCGCCAAACTCTCGAGCGATCTCGACAAGTCGACCCAGAATCAGTTGATGCGCGGCGAGAAGATGACCGAGCTTTTGAAGCAGCCGCAGTATCAGCCGCAGGCGATGGAGGATCAAGTCGCGATCATCTACGCGGCAACCAAAGGCTACGTCAACGACATCGCGACGTCGCGCCTGCAGAACTGGGCACGCGGATTCGTGGCTTATCTCCACGAGAAACATCCCGAAGTTCCGAAAGCCATCGCCGACAGCAACCAGCTTTCGGACGACGTCAAAAAACAGCTCGACTCCGCCATCTTAGAGTTTAACAAGTCGTTCTAGTATGCCATCCGTAAGAGATCTTCGCGATCGGATTCGATCGCTGAAAAACACGCAGCAGATCACTAAGGCGATGAAGCAAGTCGCCGCGGCCAAGATTCGGCGTGCCGAAATGGCCCGACGGCAGGCGCGTCCGTATGCCGACACGCTCGCCGAAATGCTGCGCGATCTCATGCAAGCCGTTTCGCACGTCGATCATCCATTCATGAAGCCCGGCAAAGAGGGAACCCCCGCCGGGGTCATCCTGATGACGGCCGACAAGGGTCTAGCGGGCGCGTTCAACTCCAACGTGATCCGCGCCGCCGAGACGTACGCTCGCGACGGCGGCGACGTGCGGTACTACACGGTCGGCACCAAGGCGCGCAACGCGGTGCGCCGCTGGGGCATGGCCGATCGTCCGGCGTGGCCGCTCGGCACGGCCGCGAAACTCGATACGGCACGCGCGGTCGCGCAGATGGTAACGGACGACTTCACGCAAGGTACCATTTCGGGCATCACGCTGATCTCGTCGAAAATGATCTCGATGATGTCGCAGAAGCCGGAGTCGCGCAAACTCGTACCGATCGCTCTCGACCCGTCCTTCGACTCGGCTGCGCATGACGCGGGCGCGCGAGGGGCGGTCGAGTTTTCTCCGTCGCCGGAGTTCGTGCTCTCGCGACTGCTGCCGAAGTATCTCGAGTTTACCATCTACTCGGCGATGCTGGAAACCGATGCGGCGTTTTTCGCCGCGCAACTCGTCGCGATGAGCAACGCCACCGATAACGCATCGAAGCTCATCGACGAGCTAACGATCGCCATGAATAACGCGCGGCAAGCCGCGATCACCAAGGAACTGCTTGAAATCGTCGCCGGCGCGGAAGCGCTCGGCGTCGAGTAACCGTGGAACCCAAGAAAAGGAAGTTCGTGCAATAATGGCCACTCCTACCGGAAAAGTCGTGCAAGTGCTCGGCAACGTCGTCGACGTAGAGTTCACGTCCGAGACGCTGCCGAAAATGAACGACGCGCTGATCGTGCGCGTCAACGACGATACGCACGCCTCGAACAACGGCGCTCATGCGTCGATGGATCTCGGGGGCACGGCCATGGAAGCGCGCGATCTCACCCTGGAAGTCCAAGACGAACTCGGCAACAACCAGGTTCGCTGCTTGGCGATGGGTTCGACCGACGGACTCGTGCGCGGCGCGGCGGTAACCGCCGTGGGCGGCCCGATTCTCGTTCCGGTCGGCGAAGGCACGCTCGGACGCATCTTCAACGTGCTCGGCAAGACGATCGACAGCGACGAACCGGTGAAGGCGTCGGCCATGTGGCCGATCCATCGGCCAGCGCCCGAGTTCAAGTACCAAGATCCGACGCCGCGTATTTTCGAAACCGGCATTAAAGTCGTCGATCTGATGGCGCCGTACACGCGCGGCGGCAAGGTCGGCCTCTTCGGCGGCGCCGGCGTCGGCAAGACGGTGCTGATTCAAGAGTTGATTCGCAACATCGCCTACGTGCATAAAGGTTTCTCGGTCTTCACCGGCGTCGGCGAGCGTACGCGCGAAGGCAACGATCTCTGGATGGAAATGAAAGAGTCGGGCGTCCTCGCGCAGACGACGCTGGTGTTCGGTCAAATGGACGAACCGCCCGGCGTGCGTTTCCGAGTCGCGCAGACCGGCGTGACGATGGCCGAATATTTCCGCGACGAGCTCGGCGCCGACGTGCTGCTCTTCATGGACAACATCTTCCGTTATCTGCAGGCCGGCTCGGAAGTCTCCGCGTTGATGGGACGCATGCCGTCGGCCGTCGGATACCAGCCGACGCTCGGTACCGACATGGGCGTCCTCGAAGAACGGATTACGTCGACGCGCAAGGGCTCGATCACCTCGGTGCAGGCGGTCTACGTTCCGGCCGACGACTACACCGATCCGGCCGTCGCCGTGACGTTCGCCCATCTCGACGCCACCACCGCGCTGTCGCGGCCGATTTCGGAGCTGGGGATTTATCCGGCCGTCGATCCGCTCGCGTCGACGTCGCGAATCCTCGATCCGCAGATCATCGGTGAAGAGCACTATGCGGTGGCGCGCGGCGTTCAGGAAGTGCTGCAGCGCTACAAGGACTTGCAGGACATCATCGCCATCCTCGGCGTCGAAGAGCTCGCCGAGGAAGACAAGATCATCGTCGGGCGGGCACGCCGTATCCAGCGGTTCTTCTCGCAGCCGTTCTTCGTCGCCGAACAGTTTACGGGCCGCCCGGGCAAGTACGTAAAGCTCAGCGAGACGATCGCATCCTTCAAGGAAATTCTAGAAGGCAAAGTCGACGGGCTGCCGGAGGCCGCGTTCTTCTATGCCGGCACGATCGACGAAGTGAAGGAAGCCGCCGAAAAGATGGGAGCCGCCGCGTAGGCGCGCGGAAACATGGCCAACGTTATTCCATTCAAGCTGATTACCCCGAAGCAGGTCGTCTTCGAAGGCGATGCCGAGTTGGTGATCGCGGTGACCACCGAGGGCGAGGAAGGCATCCTTCCCAAGCACGCACCGTTTCTGGCCGCCTTGAAGCCGGGCGTGCTGCGAGCCAACGTGGTCAAAGACGGCGCCGCGTCGCGGCTCGAGTTGGCGACGAGCGAGGGCTTCATGCAGGCGCTCCCCGATCGAGTGACGGTGCTCATCGACGAAGCCCTACGCTTTGAGGACGTCGACGTTGCCAAGACTCGCGAAGAGCTCGCGGCTGCGATCGACCGCCAGAAGGCCGAAGGCGGCGACCCGGCAGCGTTCGCTCGCGAACAGTCGGTCGTCGACTTTGCGAATGCGAAGCTCCGCCTTACCGGCAGCCACTAAGAAGATTCCGGCGACCCGGTCGGCGAACCCGAGACGCCGTAGTATGCTCGATCGATTGGAGACGACGCTCCGCGTCCGAGGCGGTGCGCGATTGGAAGGCTCGGTGGCAACGCACGGCGCGAAAAACGCCGCTTTGCCCATAATGGCGGCTGCGCTGCTGGCCAAAGGCACGGTCACGCTCGCTCGCGTTCCGCGCATTACCGACGTGTCGGTCATGTGGTCGCTCCTCGAGGCGCTAGGCGCTCGCATCCGTTACGAAGGCGATAATACCATTACGATCGACGCCAGCAACGTCGCTTCGTATCGCGCGCCGTACGCGCTGGTTCGCAAGCTCGCCGCCTCGTTCGACATCGTCGGTCCTCTGCTAGGCCGGTTTGGGCGCGCCGAGGTGCCGCTGCCGGGAGGCTGCGTGCTTGGCACGCGTGCGACCGATATGCACGAGCAAGCGTTCGTCGCGTTGGGATGCGAAGTACGCAACGCGCACGGGTACTTGATCGCCGAATCGAAGCACCGCAGACTGCAGGGCGCGACCATCGACTTTCGCTTGCCGAGCGTCGGCGCCACCAAAAACGCCATGCTGGCCGCGTCGGTTGCCGAGGGCACGACCACGTTGAAGAACGTCGCGATGGAGCCGGAAGTCGTCGATCTCGCAAACTTCTTGGTCGCGATGGGCGGCAAGATTCAAGGCCAGGGAACCGACACGATTGTGGTCGAGGGCGTCGACGAACTCCACGGCACCGAGTACGAAATCATTCCCGACCGCATCGTCACCGGCACGCTGCTGTTGGCCGGGGCCATCACCCGCGGCGACGTGACCGTCACGCGTTGCCGGCCCGAACATTTGCGCAGCACGCTCGACAAGTTCGTCGAATGCGGGGTCGTCACGACCACCGGCGAAGATTGGATTCGCGTTCGAGCCGACGGCATCACCGGCGGCACCGACGTTCTTACCGCTCCGCATCCCGGCTTCCCCACCGATCTCCAGCCGCAAATGGTGGGCTTTCTCACCACCTGTCCGGGCACCAGCGTCGTCGAAGAGTCGATTTTCAACGCGCGATTTTCGTACGTCAACGAGCTGGCGCGCATGGGTGCCGACGTCAAGGTGACGATGGAAAGCAATGCCGCCGTCATCAAAGGCGTCGCTCAACTGTCGGGCGCTCCGGTCGAAGCTCCGGATATTCGCGCCGGAGCCGGACTCGTCGTGGCCGGCCTTGCCGCTGCCGGTGAGACCGAGATCATCGGCCTGGAGTATATCGATCGCGGCTACGAGCGGTTGGAGGAGTTGCTGTCGGACCTGGGCGGCCAGGTGCAGCGCAGCAGCGGCGTCACCCCGCTGGTCGAGCCGACCGGCTTTTTCGAAACCAGCGCGTATCCACGAGTTTCGGCTTAAATGGCGACGCGGAAGAACGCTTACGGGAGTTTGTTTTGGATATCGGCATAGACCTCGGGACGGCGAACGTGCTGGTGCACGTCAAGGGCAAGGGCATCGTGTTGCGCGAGCCCTCCGTCGTGGCTAAGGACATGAACACCGGCAGAGTGCTGGCGGTCGGCGAGGAAGCTCGCTTGATGTTGGGCAGAACGCCGGCCCACATTCAAGCGATTCGTCCGCTGCGCGACGGCGTCATTGCCGATTTCGAAGTGACCGAAGCGATGCTCTCGTACTTCATTAAAAAAGTGATGAAAGACCGGTCGTGGTGGTCGTCGATCGTCAAGCCGAAACCCCACGTGACGATCTGCGTTCCTGCCGAGATCACCAGCGTCGAAGAGCGTGCCGTCAAGGACGCCGCCAAACTCGCCGGCGCGCGCGATGTCGACATCGTCGAGGAACCAATGGCGGCCGCAATCGGCGCGGGATTGCCGATCGACGGACCCTCGGGCAGCATGGTGGTGGATATCGGCGGCGGCACGACCGACGTCGCCGTGATTTCGCTGGGCGGCATCGTCGTCTCGCAATCCATTCGCGTTGCCGGCAACAAGATGGACGAAGCGATCGTGCGCTACATCCGGCGCGTGTACAACTTGATGATCGGCGAGCGAACGGCCGAGGAGATCAAAATCAAAATCGGATCTTCCTACAAGCTCGAACAAGAGCTGGCGATGGAAATTCGGGGTCGCGATTTGATCAACGGTTTACCGAAGACGGTGAAGATCACCAGCGAAGAGATCCGCGAGGCACTCTCGGAGCCGGTCGGCGCGATCGTGGAAGCCGTGAAAGCGGTCCTCGAAAAGACGCCGCCCGAACTTTCGGCCGACATCATCGATCGAGGGATCATCATCACCGGCGGCGGCGCGCTCTTGCGCGGTCTCGACAAACTGCTTTCGGAAGTGACGGGCGTCCCGGCGATCGTCGCCGACGATCCGCTCTCGTGCGTCGCCATTGGAACGGGATCGCGCGTTCGCGTGTGAGCCGATGAGCATCGGCACCGTCATCGACGCGCGCAAGGAGACGGCGGCGGACGTTATTGAGGAGGTTGCGCGAACGGTCTTTGCCGGCGGAACGGTGATCTTCCCCAACGACACCAGTTACGGAATCGGCTGCGATCCGTACGGGTCCGAAGCAATCGACCGGATTTACGCTGCGAAGGGGCGCCCCGACAGCCGCCCGCTCACCATGCACGTGGCCACGGCTCAGGAGTTCTTAGAGTACGCCGGAGATAATCCGTTAGCTGTGATCGCCGCCAAACGGCTCCTTCCCGGGCCGGTTATCTTGTTGGTCGGGAAGCCGCGGTTTATTAGCGACGAGCTCGCCGCCGGACTGCAAACGCTCGCGTTTCGCGTGCCGGACGACCCGTTCGCACGGGCTTTGCTGGAACGCTGCGGGCCGTTGGCCGGAACCACCGTGAATCGCAGCGGGCTCCCGCGCTACATGGGCGACGACGATCGCTCGATGCTGCCGCCCGCCGATCTGTTGGTCGAGCACGGACCGACTCGTTACGACCGCGAATCATCCATCGTCGATCTCAGCGGTTCGCACGCTCGACTCTTGCGGGAAGGCGTGATCCCGGCCGGCCGCCTGGCGGAACTCTTGGGCCCGATCGAACGTCCTACGATAAAGGTGCGCAGCCGACCATTATGATTCGCTCGATTTCCGCGCTCGTCGCCGCCCTGGCCCTGGCGACGGCATTCGCATCGGCGGCGTCGCCGTTGCCTTCGCCCACCGCGGCGCGGCAACAAAGCCCACCGCCTCTGAACCGGCCGCCGGCACGGCTGCCGGCTCCGGCGGCCCCGGCCGGCGCCGGAGCCGGCGCGGCCTTCGACCTCGGCGTGTGGACGGTCCACGCTAGTTCGGTCGACGCAAATTTCAAAACCGGCGATTTTTCGACGCCCGCCAAAGTCGTGATGACGCGCGAGGGCGGCGACGTTACCGCCGACCGCGCCAACGGCAACTACAAGACGCAAATCGTGAATCTCGTCGGTCACGTCGTCATGCACGACACGCAGGGCGACTACGGCGGCATCGGTGCCGGCGGCGGAAGCACGAACGGCCCGTCGACGCTGACCGCGGATAAAGCCGAGATCGACGGCGCCGCGAAAGTGTACAAAGCAATCGGCAACGTGCACTACGTGCAGGCAGATACCGTGGTCGATTCCAACAACGGCACGCTCAACGACGCCACCCACGAACTCTTTCTCCAAGGCAACGTTCGTATCGTGCAAGGCACGCGCAAGGTGAACGCGCAAAGCGTCGTGTACAATACGGTCACCGACAAGGCGCACGCCGAAGGCAACGTCACCATGCAGTTCCCCGGGCAGCTGCACCGCGGTTTGGCGACGCCGAGACCGCTCAACGTCCCAAAGAATCCAATCACGAAACCGGCAGCCGCAACGCCGGCACCGCCGTCTTGAGGAACCGCTGACGCAGTCGCTCTTCGAATCGGCGGATTCGATGCCGCTGGCGGCGCGGATGCGGCCGCGGACGTTCGACGAGTTCGTCGGCCAAGACGATATTCTCGGGCCCGGGCGCGCGTTGCGCCGCGCGATCGAAACCGATGCGGTGCCGTCGATGATTCTCTGGGGGCCGCCCGGTACCGGAAAGACCACCCTGGCCGAGCTGGTGGCACGTACGACCGGCGCCCACTACGAGCGGATTTCGGCCGTTAGCGCCGGCGTAGCCGATTTGCGGCGCATCGTCGCCGATTCGCAAGTGCGCCGCCGCGGTGGACGCCGCTCGGTGCTCTTCATCGACGAGATACACCGCTTCAACAAAGCGCAACAAGATGCAGTGCTGCCGTACGTCGAAGACGGTACGATCACGCTCATCGGGGCAACCACCGAGAATCCGTCGTTCGAAGTGAACTCCGCGCTGCTGTCTCGCGCACGCGTGTTCGTCTTGAAGCAGTTGTCCGACGAAGACGTAGGGCGCATCGTCGATCGCGCGCTGACCGATTCCGAGCGCGGTCTGGGCCGGCGCAACGTGCGCCTGGCAGATGCGGGCAGAGCCACGCTGGTCGGGCTGGCAAACGGCGACGCGCGGTCGGCGCTCAACGCCCTCGAGTTCGCGGTCGCCTCGGCGCCCGAGATCGACGGCATTCGCGACGTCACCAAACCGCTGGTGATCGAGGCGATGCAGCGTCGCGGTTCCACCTACGACAAAGGCGGCGAAGCGCACTACGATACGATCAGCGCCTTCATCAAGTCGGTGCGAGCCAGCGATCCGGACGCCGCCATTTACTGGCTCGCTCGCATGCTCGACGGCGGCGAGGATCCGCTCTTCGTCGCTCGCCGTTTGGTGATTCTTGCGTCGGAAGACGTCGGCTTAGCCGACTCGCGCGGCTTGCAAGTGGCGATCGCCGCGCAACAGGCGGTGCATTTCATCGGAATGCCCGAAGGCTTCTTTCCGCTCGCGCACGCAACGCTCTATTTGGCTGCAGCGCCCAAGAGCAACAGCGTCGGCCGCGCGTACGGTGCGGCCCTCGCAGACGTACAGGAGACTCGCAACGATCCGGTGCCGTTGCACTTGCGAAACGCGCCGACCGGTTTGATGCGCGGGCTCGGGTACGGAAAGGACTACCACTACGCGCACGACGACTACGCCGTCGTGCAGCTCAATCTTCCGGAGAACCTGAGCGAGCGCCGGTACTACTCGCCCGGTAAAACGGGCGATGAAGCGGTCACCGCCGAGAGCGTAAAAAAAGAGCGGATCGAGTAACCTCGAACCGCCCTTTTCCCGTTGCTACTTCTCGGAGTTGTGCGTTGGAGCTTCGCACGAGAGTTATAATAAAACCGTACGCTGGGAGCACCCTGTGAACCAAAATAATTTTCCGCGAATTTACCTCGACTACGCAGCGACGACGCCGTTGAGAACCGAGGTCATCGCCGCGATGCAGGCGGCGGCCGGCGACGCGAATTTTAATCCGAGTTCGCTCCATGCCGAAGGCCGCCGGTCGCGCGCGCTACTCGACGATGCGCGCGATCGGGTCGCGTCGGCGCTCGGCGCTTCGCGAAAGGAAATTACGTTTACGGGCAGCGGCACCGAAGCCGATAATCTCGCGCTTCAGGGCGTTGTACGGGCACTCGGCGGCAAGCGTCACGTCATCGTCAGCGCGATCGAACATCACGCCGTGTTGCGGGCGGCCGAGGCTCTGCGCGAATCGGGTAGCACCGTCACCGTGGTGGGAGTCGACGAATGCGGGCGCGTGGATGCGGCGGAGTTCGCCCGGGCGATTCGCGACGACACCGCCGTCGCTTCGATCGCGTACGCTAATAACGAAATTGGAAGCGTTCAGGCGATCTCCCATCTTGCCGAAATCGCGCACGCGCGCGGCGTCGTTTTTCATACCGACGCGGTACAAGCGCCGACTTGGTTACCGCTCGACGTTCGCGTGCTCGGCGCCGACATGCTCTCGTTATCGGCACACAAATTTTATGGTCCGAAGGGCATAGGCGTGCTCTACGTTCGCAGCGGGACGCCGCTTGCGCCGGTGATCGCAGGCGGCGGTCAAGAGTTCGGACGCCGGTCGGGAACCGAGAACGTTCTGGGCGCCGTCGGTGCGGCCGCCGGGCTGCAGCTCGCGGTCGCCGAGCGCGAAGCTACATCGGCGCGGATCGGGGCCCTGCGCGACCGCCTCGAAGCGGGTCTAAAGACGATCCCGGGCGTGAGGATCAATGCGGCGGGAGCGGTCCGGCTGCCGAACATTACCAGCGCCAGTTTTGCCGGGATCGACCCGGAGGCGCTGCTGGTGCGCCTCGACCTCGAAGGCGTGGCGGTATCCGCCGGCAGCGCCTGCACCTCGGGAACGCTGGAACCCAGCCACGTGATTGCGGCGCTTACCCCCGGCGTCCGGACGGAGGCCACTATCCGCTTCTCGCTGGGTTTACCGGTCACCGAGAGCGAAATCGACCGGGCCTTGACGGTCGTTGCGCGGGTCGCCGCCGGCTTGAGCCGGCCGGCCGAAACTCCTGCGTAAGTATTTGCGCGCGGAAGGGGATAGTGAGAGAGTGGCCCGAACGGGCTGCGCTCGGTTGCCCGGCCAAACGCCTCCAGGGAGAGACTCAAGGTGAATTCGACGGAAATTGGAGTTCTGGTACTCGACGTCCTAGCGGGGGTCGGCGTATTGCTGGTGGGCATCGGGGTCCTCCTTGGAATGCTCGCGCTGGCAAAGACGCTAGCGCGCGTGAACGTCACCCTCGACGGCGTCGATAAGCAACTCGAAAACCTGGGCGAGCCGGTCGCGAAGACGCTCGGCCACGTCGACGGAATCGCCGACACCGCCGATCGGACCCTGGCGCGTTTGGGCGGCGTTGCGACTTCGCTTGAAGACGTAGCGGCGAGCGTTTCGCAGACGGCGCAGCTGGCCAAGAACGCGCTGACCCCCGCAATCGTCAATATGGGCATGACCGTGACCGGCATCAGCAGTGGTTTGCGGCGTCTGGTAACGGGAAAGAAGACAACGGACCCATCCCAACAGGAGTAGGTTTTTTATGGCTAACGGCAGGGGCGGAGGATTCTTCGCCGGGTTTCTCATCGGTTCGATCGTTGGCGGCGCCGCGGCCGTCTTGCTCGCGCAGGAAGAGACGCGTGACTTGCTCGTCGGTAAGGCGCGCGAAGCCGGAAATCTCGCAAAGGACGCGACCGACGACTTGCGCGGCAAGGTGACCGACGTCGCATCGCAGTGGCAGTCGAGCGCCTCGGACCTCTACGAACGTGGAAAAAGCGTGGTAGACAGCGCGCGCGCGAACGTCGACGCGGCCGTCGACGAAGGCAAGAGCAGCGCCGAACAGGCCCACAGCGACCTAACGCAACAGGCACGGGAGCAGTGAATCTTGGACATCAAAGTGCACGTCCGTGAAGCTCCGGGAGACTGTTACGTCGTCGACTTGAGCGGAGAAATCGACGTCTACACGTCCCCGAAAGTAAAGGACGCGATCGGCGAGCTGATCGATCGAGGCGCTTATCACTTAGTGATCAACCTCGAGAAGGTTCGCTACATCGATTCGACCGGTTTGGGCGTACTGATCGGTGGATTGAAACGCGTGCGCGAGCACGGCGGCTCGGTGAACCTGGTCTGCAGCAATCCGCAAATCAAGAAGATTTTCGACATAACCGGCCTCGTAAAGATCTTCGGGATCTTCGACAGCGAAGAGACCGCGATGAAGGCTTTGGTGTGAACCCCGCCGTCGAACGCGAGCCGGCGCGTGAGGTCGTCGAGTTGCGCGTTCCCAGCACGGCGGAGTGGGTGGCGCTGATACGCCTAGCGACGGCCGCCGTCGCTAACCGGCTCAAGTTTTCGATCGAGGACATCGAAGACGTGAAGCTGGCCGTAGCCGAAGCGTGCACCGCCGTCATTCAGCACGAGAGCCACGGCGAGTTCATCGAGGTAACGTGCGAAGTCGGGGCAGACGCGCTGCACTTACGCGTGCACGACGCCGGCCGGCACGTACCGCGCGCCGAAACCGACCGCACCATGGATTACGACGAGGCGCGGGTTGCCGGGCTCGGCGTATTTTTGATTCGCACGTTGATGGACGAAGTGACCTACGACGTCCACCCGGAATTGGGGACCGACCTGCGGATGGTGAAAAGGCTCCCCGGTCACCCCGGCTGAAGTGCAAGAGCGCACCGATTCGCGTCCGGATCGCGAACGTACCAGGGCGCTTTTTTTGCGCTTCGTCGCGACTCGCGAACGCCTGGCAAAAACGCAGACGTCGTCCGACGACGAGTACGAGCAGCTACGTAACGAGCTCGTGGTCGCGCACCTCAATCTGGCGCGTTTCCTAGCGGTAAAGTTCGCGAACCGAGGCGAGCCGCTCGACGATTTGGTCCAAGTGGGAACGGTCGGGCTGCTCAAAGCGATCGATCGTTTCGATCCGGATCGCGGGGTCGAGTTTACGACCTACGCGACGCCCACAATCGTCGGCGAGATCAAGCGGTACTTTCGCGACAAGGGATGGGCGGTCAAGGTACCGCGGCGCTTGCAGGAACTCAATCTCGCCGTCAATCGCGCCGGCGATAAACTGGCGATGGAACTCGGCCGCAGTCCCACGGTCGGCGAGCTGGCGGCCACGCTCTCGGCCGGCGAAGAGGAAATTCTGGAAGCCCAGGAACTCGGGCAGGCCTACAACCTGCTTTCGCTCGACAGCGAAGTCTCCGGAGAAGCCGACCGTAAGACACAAACGCTCGCCGACACCGTCGGCGTATCGGACGCCCGTTTGGATCTGCTCGAAGACCGGGCCAACCTGGAGCGCGCCTTCGGTGTGTTGTCGGGCCGCGAGCGAGTGATCGTGTATTTACGCTTCTACGAATCGATCTCGCAAACCGAGATCGCCAAGCGCTTAAACGTCTCGCAGATGCACGTGTCGCGCCTCCAAGCCAAGGCGCTCGAGAAGCTCCGGTCCGTCCTGGCAGAGTAAAGCCGCCCTTGCGCTTGGCGCAAGGTGCGGCGGTGATCCGACCAAGGCCCAGGAGCGGCGACCCGGTTTCTGCTATCATTTCCCGTTGAAATGAAAAGTCAGGAGCTCCGCCAAGCCTGGGTCGATTTCTTCGTGGCCAGACAGCACCGGCTGCTGCCGCCGGCGAGCCTGGTTCCGCACGAGCTGTCGACGACGCTCTTCACGATTGCGGGCATGGAGCAGTTCGTGCCAATATTTTTGGGCGAGCAGCCGGCCCCGGCGCCGCGAGCGGTCACGGTCCAGCGTTGCCTGAGGGTCGCGGGCGCCAAGAGCGACATCGAGAACGTCGGGCGAACGGGGCGCCACGGCACCTTCTTGGAGATGCTGGGCAACTTCAGCTTCGGCGACTACTACAAGCGCGAAGCGATTGCGTGGGCGTGGGAATTTTCAACGGCGGTGCTGCGGCTCGATCCGGCGCGCCTGTACGTTACGATCCACACCGGCGACGACGAAGCCGAACGCATATGGAGCGAAGAGATCGGGCTCGAGAAATCGCACATTTCGCGTTTCGACGATGACAATTTCTGGACGATGGGGCCGACCGGTCCATGCGGTCCGTGCACCGAGTTGTTCTACGATCTCGGCGAGCAATACGCCGCCGGTCCCGATGACGACGGCCCGAATAAAGGCGACAGATTCGTTGAGTTTTGGAATGTCGTATTCCAGCAGTACAATCGCTCGCCCGACGGCAAACTCACCGAGTTGCCGCGCAAGGCAATCGACACGGGAGCCGGTTTCGAACGCATGCTGGCCATATGCAACGGGAAGGCGTCGATGTACGATACCGATCTGTTCGCCGATCTGGTGGCGGCGCAGCCGCCGGTGGGACAAACCTCGCTGCCGCCGGCCGAGCAACGGGTGCGGCGCAACATCATCGCGGACCACGCTCGCGCGGTGACGTTCCTGATCAACGACGGCGTGTATCCATCGAACGCCGAGCGCGGCTACGTGCTGAGGTTTCTCATTCGGCGCGCCATTCGCAACGGCCGGTTGCTGGGCTATCCGGATGGATTTCTTACCGGCCTGGTGCCGGCGGTCGTGGCCTCTCTCGAATCCGGTTATCCGGAGCTTCGCTCGAACGTGTCGCGCATAGTCTCCGCGTTGAGCGGCGAAGAGCGCACCTTCAATCGTACGCTCGAGCGCGGAATGTCGATGCTCGACCGGCTGATCGACGAGGCCACGGCGAATCGGACGCACGAGGTCGGCGGCGATGCGGCGTTTGCGCTCCACGACACCTACGGGTTTCCCATCGAACTGACGCGGGAGGTTGCGGGCGAACGCGGCGTCGCCGTGGACGCCGTCGGATTCGAACGGCTGATGGACGAACAACGCGAGCGCGCGCGCAGCGACGCCGCGTCCAAGCGGGCCGACGTCGCCGTAACGGACGTGCCGGCGATCGCCAGCGAGTTCACCGGATACGACGGACTGGAGGGCGACGGTAACGTGGTGGCCGCGCTCCTGAGCGAACGGCCGGTTCCGGCGCTCAACGCCGGCGAAGAAGGCACGCTGGTTCTCGACGCATCGTCGTTCTACGCCGAACGCGGTGGCCAAATCGGCGACCGCGGCGTGGTGGCCGGACCGCAAGGTACGTTCGAAGTCCGCGATACGCAGTATCTGGGCGAAGCGATCGCGCACCACGGCATCGTCGTCGACGGGAAAATTGTCGTCGGCGATCGCGTGCACACTGCGGTGCACGACTGGTGGCGCCGTGAGATCCGCCGCCATCACACCTCGGCGCATTTGCTCCAGCGCGCGCTCAAAGACGTTCTCGGCGACGACGTCAACCAAGCCGGCTCGTGGGTGGGAATCGACCGCATGCGTTTCGACTTTCGCTGGGGCGGTGGGGCGCTCGACGGCGAGCAGAAACGGGCGGTTGCGAGGCGCGTGAACGAAATGATCCGCGACGACTCGCATTTGGTCACCCGCGTCCTGCCGTTGGAAGAGGCCAAACGTAGCGGCGCCATTTGGATGGCCGGCGAAAAGTACGGCGACCAAATCCGGGTCGTTACCGCCGGGCCGTCGGTCGAGTTTTGCGGAGGAACGCATTCGCACTCCACCGGCGAGTTGGGGATGTTCGTGATTCTTTCGGAATCTTCGATCGGCAGCGGAATACGGCGGATCGAGTCGTGCGTCTCGCAGGCGGCCGAAGCATTCGTCGAGCGGCAAAGCGATCTCGTCGGAGGCCTATCGTCCTCGCTGGCTACGTCGCCCGACGAATTGAGCGAACGTGTCGGAAAGCTTCAGCGTGAGGTGCGCGACTTACAAACGTCGCTCGGGCAGCTCAAAGCGCGGCTGGCCGCTGCCGACGCGCACGCGTACGTCGAAAAAGCCGAACGCAAGGGCGAGCGCACGTTCGTGGGCGCAATCGTCCGCGAAGCGGACGGCGAGGCGTTGCGGCAGTTGACCCATGCGATTCGCAGCCGTCTGCCGAGTGGGGTCATCGCACTCGCCGGCATCGACGGTGCAAACGTCAGCGTGCTCGTCAGCACGAGCGACGATCTGGTGAAAGCGGGGCTGCACTCCGGCAATTTGGTGAAGATCGCGGCGCCGCTGGTGGGCGGTAAAGGCGGCGGTCAGGCCGCCCAAGCGCAAGGCGGCGGAAAGAACCCCAGCGGTGCCGAGGCCGCGCTGCACGCAATTCGCGAGGCGGTTTTGGCGTGAACCGCCTACGTCGCTCCGTCGCGTTGGCCGCCCTGAGCGTCGTGCTCGGCGCCGGCGCCCCCGTAACGTCGGCGCTCGACTCGCAATATGTGCTGCAGCGGTATGCCCTCGCGATCGACGCCGTGCCGGTTCCCAAGAACGTCGTGTTCACCTACACGGTGTCGCAACTGGGACCGAGCAACATCGAGCAGCGACACACGATTTATCGGAGCGGGCCCGAAGTCCGCGACGAAACTCTCGCGGTCGACGGCGTCGCGCTCGCGCGAAAAATCGTGCGGTTTTCGCGCCGCGACGACCGGTATGCGGTTGCGCGGCTCGCGCCGCGAGCGGTCGCCTACCAGATTCTTTTCTTGCGTTCGAGCAAGGAAGGCCCACGATACGACTACATGTTTGAGGTGACGCCGCTGTTACGCCAATCGGGCGCGTCGACCGACCGGATGACGATCGACGGGTCGCGATTTCTGCCACGCGTGCTGCACTTTCAAACCAACGGCTCGGACGCCAAGGGGACCGGTGAAGTCGTCTACGCGCCGTTCGGCCAGTACTGGATGCCGGTGCTAGCCACGGTCGATGCTAGCGTCAACGGGAAACCCGCCCGCGAGCGGATCACCTGGGGCGATTACCGGTTCCCCGAAGCGTTTCCGCCCTCAACGTTTCAACCTCCGAGACCGCTGCCGCCGGCTAGCCCCCAGCCGTGATGCGCGTCAAGCCTGCCTACGTTGCCGGCTTGGCCGCGTTGATCGTCACTGTGCTGGTTTCGCACCTGCGGGCGTCGCCGTACAATAATTTCGTACTGCTTGCGCAAGCCTTCTTGCACGGGCACGTTTGGATCGATTGGCCGGGCGCATACATCGATGCGCTGGGGTACGCCGGCCGGCATTACGTCATCGAAGCCCCGCTGCCGGCGATCCTCTTGATGCCCTACGTCGCGCTGTTCGGTCTGCACGCGAATCAGACGTTGTTGTCGATCGCCCTGGCGGGGGTGGCAATCGGCGCGGCATGGGAGCTAGGTGAACGGTTTGGTTTGCGGCCGTCGAGCAACGCGTGGATTTGTGCGTTCCTGCTGGCCGGTACCGACCTGTTGTGGTGCGCGATGCTCGGCGACGTGTGGTTTCTCGCGCACGTTTCGGCGGCGTGCTTTACGTTACTCGCGCTGGTCGAGCTGGCCGGAGCCCGGCGCGCGTGGCTGGTCGCGCTTTGGGCGGCGTGCGCGTTCGAATCGCGCTTTTCACTGATCTTGATCGTCCCGATCTACGCGTACCTCTGCGCGCGTGACGCGGAGAAGCCGTTCGCGATCGGGCCGCAGTGGCGCTCGACGCTCACGGGCTTTGCAACGATTCTGGTTCCGGTCGCGGTGCTTTGGATGCTGTACAATCGCGCTCGTTGGGGCACCTGGACCGACATCGGTTACACGGCCTGGTACCACCAAGATGAGGCCGGATTTCCGACCGGCTCGCCGTTTCGGTTCGCGTACGTCCCCTACGAGGTATCGTCGTTTTTCGTGCAGGGTGCGACGCGCTTGCCCGGGTTTCCGTATTTTCGTCCGGAGTATTCGGGTATCGCACTCACCTGGACGTCGCCGGCACTCGTGCTAGCGTTTTTGGCACGCGGTCCGGCGCGCTGGGTCGTAGCGATCTGGATCGCGGCGCTGGCCGCGGCGGTACCGAACTTCCTCTATTACGTCAACGGCTTCGCGCAGTTCGGCATGCGCCATGCGCTCGACTTCGAGCCGTTCTTAGTCGCGCTCATGATGCTGGCCGTGCGCAAACGCTTTCCACCGTGGGCTTACGTTCTGATCGCCTACTCCATCGGCGTGGGCTTTTGGGGCTGCTGGTACTGGAACGCTTACGTAAGAACGTAACGACATTGACAAAAGCGGCTCCGCTCAGGATGACAAAGTTAGGGATGCGCTGATCAATCACGGC
>PLLA01000074.1 GCA_003140835.1 Candidatus Tumulicola scandinaviensis
TCATCGATGCCGGTATCGAGCACGTGCTGGTAGAGCAGCTCGAAAGCGCGGGCTATCGCGAAGTGCCACTCACGCCCCGCAGCAGCTACCACCTGTACGTCCGCGGCTAAAGGCGCTAACCGCGCGGAAATACCTTGCTCATGCGCGAGAAGCGCCGAAATTTGTACATCAGCGCTGTGAGGATCTGCTGAAATCCCAAGAGGAAGAGTAGGGCGCCCAGGATGACCGTTCCGGTCGAACGCCACATGGGGCAGCGAACTTCTTAGAAGAGCTGGGTACGAAAATACTGGCGGCCGAGCCTAGGCCTTTCGGAAAACAATCGTGCCTTCTAATAGGAGATCCCGTTTCATCTCAGCAGAAAATGCTGTGTCGAATGTTCGAATCATGTCCCAGGCCCAGTCTGGCAGGGCGGCTGGTGTTTTTCCCATGCCGACGCGCAGCAATGAGATTACCTGCTCAAAAATCGCCGATTCGTGAAATGCGTGCGGAATGATTGCAGTCGTTGCGAAGTGGGCGCGTTTCCCAACATTTTCAAGATAATGTCGCGTAAATAGCCACTTATCATCCATGTATCGAAACTTTTCGTCGCTCTTGTCCGTTCCCGTGCGTGCTTTAATGTCGACTATCATAGCCTCTAGAAAACGCGCCACGTTTGCATCTAATGCTAAGGCTTCTCTCCGAGATCGCTCGAGAATTAAAGTAAAGGCAACTCGTACAAGCGCCATCCCTTCGAACGGCTCGAAGAAGAACGTCGTACCGCCCGATCGTAGGGCATCGTATGCCGCAGTTATGGTTTGGAGCGGATCCAGGATGTGGTGCAAGATCGCGGCGCCTACGACAACATCAAAGCTCCCAGGCACAAAGTAGTTATTCATCGCGTCCGTGCAGACGCAGGCGACGCGGTCTTCAAGGTTCTGACTCGTTACATAGCCGCGCAGAATCCGAAGTAAGTTCGGGGACAGGTCGGTGGCTACTATCCGGCAACCGGGAAACAAGTTCAAACACGGTACAATCGTGTTGACTCCAGAACCTGTCCCAATGTCGAGAATTTTTGTATCGTTGTCGGGCTGATAGGCTGTGGCCAAAAAGGCCTGGCGAAAAAGTGAACTAAAATGGGCGCTATTACCGTAGGTTGTAGCATAGGCTTCCGCGTTTGCTAGAAATTGGTCCGTTATTCCAATTCGATCGGCGCCTAGCTCCGCTTCCGGCACGTAAATCCCGGCAAAGTTGGAATCGAGTTGGACCATGTCAACCATCGGCGCAGAGAGAAATTCCGAAACCCACGCACGTTTGCGGTCGAGGGTCTTAGTGTGAGATGTCATTCTCTAATCTCGTGACCAGTAGTTTGCCGATTCGGCGCAAAGCGTTCTGCAGTTTAAGGGGCTTTCTGGTCCAGGGCCTCAATGCATTAGGTGGCGTACACTCTACTTCTTTTCGCGCTCCGTGATTGCCATTCACGTCGAGCCGCCGCGGCGAGATGTAACTACTCCTCAACCGTTTGGCGAATATGTTTACGTCCTGAAGTTGGAACTGGGTGGCCGCCACTGGCAACTGGACATCCTCGTATTTCAATGCAATCTGCGATCCGATTTTGCTGGCATAGAATCAAACACCGCTAACTCAAGAACTCGTCGAAGGAGCTTTAGTTAGTATGGCCTGCAAGCCCTTTTCCCACCGTAAAGTGCTTTGCCGCCCGCATCCCCTTGAGTCTGAGGTGCGAGAGTTCTTGTTCGACTCCGCTGCTCTGTAATGCGCTAGCGGCAGGCTCCATTCTGCGAGCCGCTTCGTGAACTGAGGGATTTCCTCATGAGACTGCGCTCCAAGGCCACCGCGTCGTGAACCTATGCCTGAGAGAAATCGATATTACTGCGAGATCTTTGTAAGGAGGCTTCGACACTGCCTTTGCCACTATTCGCAATCTTATCGGGCTTGGTCAAATTGTACTGCCACGCGAAACCGACGTAGCTATCTACGCGACCGTCGCAGCTATTCAAACCACACTCGGGGAGTTCAGATATCACGAGGTAAAAAAGTGTCAAGCTCCGGCTTTCGCGATGGCGGTTATTAAGTCTGCGACATTGCTAAACGCAAAAACCTTCTCCGCGTCAAACTCAATGCCGAACGCCTCTTCTACGCTCATTACAAATATAGTGTGACTTAGAGAATCCCAACCCCGGATGTCGGCAGCGATTGAATCTTCCATAAGGGCATCCTCCGCGCAGTCAAAGGTTTGAGCCGCGACAACGCGCAACCGGGTAAGAATCGCATGTCGTGTCAGCTGCTCCAATGATGTGCGCCTCCTGCGGTACGTATCTCCCTGTTTGCTAACTGAGCGCCTCGCAAACGGAAGCGTGGGCTATACTCGGCGTATGCCATCAAGATATTTTTCCGCGTTAGCCTCGCGGCTGATTTTACCGCTGGTGGTCTTCACGAGCCAGCCGGCTTGCACTAGGTGAACGTCGGATACCGTGGCGCCTGTAATCGCGAATATCTCAGCTTTTATCCAGCGAACGATTTCGAGATCGCGATCTGTAGAGACGCAGCTCCTTTCGGCTACAACCACCAAATCTTGGCTGCCCGACTTTTCGTTGTAAATCCCAAAGGCAACAGATCTTCCTGGCTTCACGCCTTCATGCGTGATCGCGTATTCCAAGTCGTGTGCATATAGATTCTTTCCGCGAATGATTATTACGTCGTCCATGCGTCCCGTAATATACAGCTCACCCTCCAAGGTGAAGCCGAGGTCACCGGTGGAGTACCAACCTCCCCTTAACGAGGTGGTCTCCGTTACAAGGTAATAGCCCGAAAACAAGGACGTTCCGCTAACTTGAACTTGGCCGATCTGGAAATCGTTTAGAATATCTCCCTTATCTCCAATGATGCGTATGGAGGTGCCTTGAATTGGCCTGCCGCATGAAAGATACGCGATCCCTAACTTAGCTTCGACGCCCGCAGCAGGCCCTAGTTTATCCTCTGTCGACTGCTCCCGCTCTCTGATTACAACACGCGGCGCTTTGCTAATGTTCGTCTGTGTTACTGCGAACACGTTTTCCGCCATAGCGTAGCACACTTGAAGAGCTTCGTCGCGAAGTCCGCTGGTGCTGAACCGCGCCCTAAACGCATCAAACGTAGATGGCTTACATGGTTCGGAGCAATTTATTAGCGCGCGGACCGAGGAAAGATCCCACGATCGCGACCTTGGTGCCGTACGCGCAACATGCTGAAACCCAAAGTTCGGCATCCATGCTAGCGTCGCGCGATACCTTTCGATCGCTTCTAGGATTGTCCAGGGGCGAGCGACCCACTGGAATGGATTAAGTGAGATTATCGTGATCCCTAGTAGGCCAGGTAAGATAAAGCAAGCGATTAAACCCATGTCATGATAGAGTGGTAGCCAGCTCACGACAATATCGCTGCTGGTAATCCTCAGTGCGTCCGAATAACTGGCGACCTGCGCAATAACGGAACTATGGCGCAGCTGCACTCCTTTCTTAAGCCCGGTAGTACCCGAGCTGTGCTGCAAGAATGCGATGGAGTCCGCACCGAACGTCAGCTTAGCGACGAGATCCGACGGTTTTTGTTTAGGCGTGTCGGTCGTTGAAACAATTCGAGAATCAAACCCCGTCACGTTCTTGCAAAGTTGAGCGTGGTTGGCGTCATCCGTAAGGATCATTGAGGGCCTAATGCGGTCAAACACGCGCTGGTGAGTCCGCCAAAAAATCGCTGGATCTTGCTTTAATGATAAAGTGGGAAAAATGCTTGGGATCGCGCCAACGAGCATGGAGCCTATAAATGCCCCAAATAATGCGTTATCATGTCCGATCATTATTGCGACCACATCGTTCTTCCCAATGTTGCGCCCCTTGAGATATTTGGCAAACTGATGCGCCTGTTCGTAAAGTTCACCATACTTGAGGACATCAGTCGCATTTTCAGTTAACATGATGGAAAAGGGCTTTTCGGGATCAGATTCGGCGTGTGCAAGGACGATTTCGGCTATGTTCGCCGCCGGAAAAAAATCGGGTGAGCGCACGTTAATTGCTGGCTGGAGATTCTAGAGCCTTCGCTTCGTATGTCAGATAGTACGCAACCCACTCCTCAAAGGTGTAGCCCACGCCGAGCCAATGATAGATCGCTGCGTCGCTATACCAAGCTAGATTAAAGTGTTTAGCAACCGCTGGGTGAATCGGGCTCTCCTCCCCAGAAAATGGGTTTCTGTGCGCGATCCAAGCTGCGGCGCCTTCAATACACTGAACCGCGGGTGAATCCAGCAAGGCTTTCACCGCTGGTTGCGCGAGGAGCTGTATTAGTGCAAAGCTAATAAGCTCGGGAGAAGGATGGTTGTGCGTAAAAAAAAGCAGTTTTTCTCGAAAGTTCGCCGCGACGTAGGCGGCAATCTGGATGTCGCATCCTCTCTCGCGCACAAACATGTCACCGAGTTCCAACTCATGATTACGTTGGACGTTTACGATCGAATGGATATCAGTGGCTAGGTAGGTCGCCAAGCGTTTGGCTGGATCTGGTACGGTTTGAATGACGCTTAATGCTAGCCTGTCGCCGCGCCCAAAAGGAAATCTGCCCCAAGGGGCAAGCGGCTCAGGAATGTTGCGGGGGTCAGCGGCCATCAGTGGCCACAAACTGTTGAAGTGCATGGTCGGAACGCGGACGATTTCGCACGTCCCCGGCAACTTACTTCGCTCATCGTCGCAAAGAGCGTGATATTTCCGCCAGGGCGAAGCCTCCTCGATCACCAGGACGCATCGGGCTAATACGTCGTCCGCAACGGGCTTGCGCCCTGCGGGCTCGTCCTGTGACATAACATACTCAAACCGCCCAAGGCTTCCCGACAACGCGGCCAACCCTTCAACCAAGATACTTACTATGCAGCTGCCCGCGCCCAGAACCACCGGCTTTTTCATCTCGCAGTGCCCCCGATTTGTCGCCGCAGGCGCGATCGCTTGCCGATGTCCTTTCGGCTCAAATGTGCCTGATCAACCGGCACGTAAGGGGAGACCGGATCGGCGCGGGTGGGGAATCTCGTCGTGCGAAACATCCGTTGCGGCGAGATTGGCTGTGCGAGGATCTCAAACGTAACCGCAGGCAAATTGTGGGGACTCATCGTTGATAGCGATACCACATAGTGTTACCAGGGCACGCCGCCTCTTCGCGCCTCACTTGTATTGTTAGCACTGCTGGGCGGCGTCCCTGTCTCATTTCACCGATTCGCGTTTCTAGTTAGCGGATACCAATCGCCGCGGGGTTGCTCAGCCCACTGATCGTTGGCGAGGTACGCGACCCATCGTTGTTGTACGTCGTCAGGTTGTTGCCACTATAATTTCCAACAAAGATTGTACCGTGCCTATCGAGCGCGACGCCGAATGGCGCCTTTAGCCCCGCATGTATAGTTAGGCTGCTGCGCGTTCCGTCCGCCATGTACGTTGTCACTGAGCTAGTCCCGGCATTAGCCACATAAATCGTACCACTCCCATCAACGGCCACGTCGCGGGGCGCCCTTACCCCGATCGTGATAGTGGGCTCGATCCGCTTCCCGTCGGGGCTATACGTGGTAACAGTGTTGTTACCGGAGTTCGCGACGTAAATCTTTCCACTTGAATCAACGGCGACACCGATGGGCTGATCTAAACCCGTTCTGATCGTAGGAGGGATTCGGGTTCCATCCGCTCTGTAGACCGTGACTGTGCCGTCGCCAAAGTTCGCGACATAGATCCGTCCTGTGGTCGCGACGGCCAAGCCGTACGGGCCGTTCAGGCCGGCAGCTATTGTAGGGGCTGTTCGCGATCCATCCGGCTTGTAGGTCGTGACCGTATTGCTACCGGCGTTGCCGACGTAGATTTTGCCTGCCGAATCGATTGCTAAACCGACTGGGCTATTCACACCGGCAACGATTGTCGGAGAAGATCGGTCCCCGTTCTTCTTATAGGTCCTTACTGTATTGTCGCCGTGATTCGCGATGTAGATGCGGCCATTGCCGTTGCTTGAGTCGATCAGCGTCCGCCTATCGGATGCCACGTTTGCCCTCGGAGCTGCGCTGGGTCGACTACCGTCACTCGGCAGTTGGGCCCCGGTTGATCGCTGCTCGGTACCTCCAGCTTTAAACGCGGCCGGGGTACGCGCGGCGTCACCGGCACCATATGCGCACAGCAACGCCGGATAACCCATGGCTAGTACGTAGAAACGTAAACGTCGCATTTGGCTCCTTCGAGTCAGGGGAACCATGGGAACGTCCAATCAGCCGGCCCTCCGCACCCGCCGACAACGACGCATTCTTCGATGGGGCTTCGGCGTAACCGTGGACGCTTCCCGCTCGAAATGAGAGCGCGAAACGCAAATGCCATTCACCGGCGACGCACAGCTTTTCGACACTCCCTCGGCACTTACTATACCCGGGTACCTGCTCTTCTGTTGACGCGTTGTATCGTTTTGCTATTTTGATCGGGAGGTTTTCAATTTATGTCCGGCGGCTTCGGCGATGTCCGCTCAGGCAACAATGGTGCGCGTACTTCGCGATAATTGCCTTGCCTGCGTGCTTCTCTGACTAATCGCAACAAGCGTCTAAGGGTTCGCGCCCCCGTCATAGCCAAGGGCGCTGCGCCCCTCGTGTAGCGATGCAGACCAAAGATTAACCTCCACTTGGTCTTCTTGCAGGTGTAGCTACGCCTTGAGAATTCGCGTGACGACAACGTAGGCGAAGCGACCTGCCGGCCACGCGGCGGCGAAAACGAAACCGCGAGACACGCGCCCCGTTGATGGGTCAATGAGTCGCCGGACCCATGCGCGTTTAGGTGACTAAGGCCCGACGCGGGCTAACGGGAGCTATAAGTTTCCGTGCTCAGAGCCCGCAAGGAGACTCGCTCTTGAACAAAAGCCGCTTGAGCGAGGCCAAGATCGTCGCGATTCCTCAAGGAGCCTGAAACCGGAACGCCGGCGACGGGCCTGGCGCGAAACATGGACTCCATAACGATACGAGTTCGGCTTCGGCGCGAAAAGCATGGCGGCCTGGAAACCAGCGACCGGGTGCACCTCAAGCAAGTCGAAGCCGACGCAGGCACATGCAGCGCACTATCTCCCGACAAACGCTCGAATAGATGCCATGAGAAACCTAAGCAAAAAGGGCTGAGGCCCCACCGTCGGCATTCCCATGCTCGGCACGATCCTAGGCAGGAGTGTCTCGCTTTTGAGAGAACACGGGGGGCCGAGCCGGGCATGAACATGAAATTGGACGTTGAAAAGGCCTAAACATGCGCGGTTTTTTGTTATCGACGGTTTCCTGTGCGCTTGTCGCCCTCGTGGGGGCCGGATGTTCGCAAGCGCAACCTCTTAACGTACCGGTCGCGCCAATAGCTGGCGCGTTTTCAACCCAGGTGCGCGGTGGATCCAGCAGCTCGCCGATCCAGCATATCGTCATCATTGTTCAAGAGAACCGGAGCTTCGACAACATCTTTGCGGGTTTTCCGGGAGCCGATGCCCCGACCTCTGGGTACACGCACACGGGAAAGCTCCAATCGCTGAAACCCATCAATTTTGGCCGGTTAGGCGTCGACATCTTGCACAATTATCCCATGGCACTTACTGAGTGGGATAACGGCAAGATGGACGATTTCGATGAGGACATCTTTAACAACAATAAACAACCGGCGCATCTCTATCCCTACGCATACCTGAATCGCAAACTCGTGCAGCCATACTGGACAATGGCACAGCAATACACCTTAGCCGATCATATGTTTCCAACAGTTTGGGGTAACAGTTTTACGGCGCACCTCGATCTGATCGCCGGCACGACGGTTATCTCCCAAAGATCTGGCACAACCGTTAGCGAGATCGATACGCCGCACAGTCAAAAAGTTCCCAATTGGACCTGTTCCGCGACCCCGCCACCTCCGACTTTCATTTTGACGTATACTGCGTCGACGGGCCAAAAAGTGGAGACTGGGAATGGTCCGCCCCCCTGTTTCACGCCGTCGCAATTTCACACCATGGCGGACACGCTTGACGCTGCAAACGTGACGTGGAAGTATTACGCGCCCGCGATAACGGGCAACGGTGGCAGCGGTGGTAATCTTTGGTCCTCTTTTGGCGCAATCCAAAACGTATACTACGGGCCTGACTGGACGAAGGACGTTATCTCGCCTGAATCAACGGTACTCACCGACATACCAAGTGGAAAGCTGCCTGCCGTCTCGTGGGTTATACCGAGCCAGCCGAACTCTGATCATGACGGAAGCGGTTCAGACACCGGTCCTTCCTGGGTTGCGGCCATTGTCAATACCATTGGTCAAAGCCAGTATTGGAAGTCCACGGCCATCATCGTCTTGTGGGACGATTGGGGCGGCTGGTACGATGACGTGCCGCCGCCACAACTTGACTTCATGGGTTTGGCTGAAAGAGTTCCCTGCATTGTGATTTCTCCGTACGCAAAGCCCGGTTACGTGTCGCATACGCAATACGAATTTGGGAGCATCTTGAAATTTGTCGAGCAAACCTTTGGTCTAGCGTCGTTGGGCTACACAGACGCTCGGGCGACAAGCCTGGGTGATAGCTTCGACTTCAGTCAAAAGCCGCTCAAATTCAAAAAGATTCCGGCCAAGTATCCGCCTTCGTACTTCCAAAATCAAAAACCAGCGGGGGTGCCACCCGATACGGAATAAGCCCCTTTACGTGCAGCCCTGAGTTATGCCCGCAGATAGCTGGAGAGGTAGATTGATTTGTCTCCCTGCGAGGCCGGAGGCCTCAGGATTCTTCACCTGCCTTGGACCACTTTACCGCCGCACGTCAAAGTCTAGCTCGATGCGATTGTTGTACGCCCATTGATCGAGTCCCTTACATTCACAAAGAGTAGGGAAAGGTGCGACTTCGTCGAGAGCCAGGAGAAGGCCCGAGTATTCCGGTTCATTCGGTATCGGGAGGGCGGGGGTCAAACGGTTCCCTTAAAAAGTAGGCTTGCTTAAAGTGAGTGGGTATCGGTGAAAATGGACGCGGCGATTGCGAGAAGTCGAAGCAGTCCTTTGGGCCGTTCGCGCGCGCGTCACTGCTGGCTAAGGGGGCGAGTCCAAACCGATTTTCGACGAATTTTAGGATGCTGCCGAATTCATATTGTACGTGAGAAACGTAGCTCTTCTTAGCGTAGGGTGATACGACTATCAGTGGCACGCGCACACCAAGCCCGTCGTAATCGGCAAAGGGTGGCGGGACGTGATCAAACCATCCGCCGTAATCATCCCATATCACAAAAATGGCCGTTGAATTCCAGTACTGTGATTGGCCAACTGCGTTGACCAGCGATGCAACCCAATGCGGCCCGGTAGTCGAACCGCACGCTCCCGCGTGATCGGAGTTCAGGCATGTTGGGGTAACCCAACTTACCGATGGCAAGGCCCCATTCTTCACATCGTCAAAGAATTTTGTTTGCGGACCAATAATATGTGTCTTCCAATCCGGCCCATAACGGATGTGTTTAATAGCGTCATACGCGTCCCAGCCGTTACCGCTCCCGTCCACAGTTGCAGTGTAGTATTTCCAGGAAACGCCCGCGGCATCCATTTCGTCGCCGAGAGTTGTATAATCGAAACACGCCCTTATGTATTTTCCAGAAAGTTGCCGCTGCTGCGTGAACGTTTCAATTGTGTCGTACTTGTTCCCGTCGCAGCCCCAAAGGTTTTTCGGGAAGTTCACCGTGGAGTCGGCTTGGCCAGCAATCAGATACTGATGCGCTACAAAACTGCTAGCATCAATATTGGACGCGAACATCCTATCCGCTAAAACATACTGATTTGCCATTGCGAGATACGGCTGGATGTCACTTTTTCTTACATAACTATACACCGGGTACTGACTCGGGCATTGCGGTGCGCCACTCTTCCCGCAGCCGAACCACTCTATGTCGAAGCCATCCATCTTGCAATTGGATCCGGGGAGGCTCCCCTGCCCTTGGCAGGCCAGCATAAAGTTTGCCCAGTCGTGGCCGACATCCCAGCGTCCCCCAAGCCCAATCGGTTTAAGCGTTACTTTTAGGCCGGTATGCGTATAGCCATACGACTGAGTATCGGCGCCGGGGAAGCCCTGAAAGAGAGTGTCGAAGCTACGATTCTCCTGGACGATGATGACGATGTGCTTGATTTTGTAGAAAGGATTGGCAAGCTGGCCTGCGGGTATTACGCCCTGAACCCCGCCGAACGCCCGCCCAAGAGAAACAGGTTGTGCGCAAGCTGAAACTAGTACAGCGAGCAAAGTTATGAGAGTTGCTCGCCAATAATTTATAGGCATAATACCCCCCGCCCGATAGGGTCTAGCGCTTCTACGGTGCGGCGCGGCCTCCTCTTCTGCCGTACCCGACGTACGATTACCTAAAGAGATTTCACGCCCGCCGCGGCTAGACCACGAATAAGCAAATTTCGAGAGAAGCATCGGAAAGGAAGGGAACCGCTGCCGCAGCCCCAAGGCGGCGAAACTCGAGCGCGGGACCGCTCAAACTGGAAGGCGGCTGACATCCTGGAAGGCCTGACTCGGTCCCGAGGCGGCCACCGGCGCGACTCACGCAGGCGACAACGGTAAATGGTCGACTGAGAGCAGGTGCGGCTGGCCGCCCCTCCAGATCAACCGCAAAACTGGTCAAAAAACGCGGAACGCCTCGGAGAAGCAAGGAGGCGCACGAGCGCCCTGCCAACGCGGTATGTCAGCCGTTCGAGCCTGCAACCTGTTGGCGTCGCCGAGCAGACGAAGGGCTCGGGAGGCGGCCGAGTTGGTTCAGCGTGCTGTTCGGCGTTCGAATCGATGCTGGCACTGACGCATCTCGTCGTGGGGCTCGCCGTCGCACATCTGACGCTGCTCGTCTTCTTTTTGCTCGG
>PLLA01000117.1 GCA_003140835.1 Candidatus Tumulicola scandinaviensis
ACATGACGGTCGATTCCGTTCGGGCGCTCGTCGCCGCGCACATCCAAGGACGTCAGTTCGGCTTTCTCGGCGAACCGCACGTCAACGTGCTGGAACTCAACTTAGCCCTCGATAACATCCGCCCGGATTAGTCTTCCGGTGACGGCTCGATCCGCGTCTCGGGCGGCGTGAGAACGAGTAACTCCCGTGCGCCGGCATCGAGAAGCTGCCGCGCGAAAGACGGTTGCTGCAGCCAGCGCGGGTGGCGCGTCGTTCCGGAGACCGCGAGCGTGGTCTCCGGTTTAGCGCGGGCTATTTCGAGCAAGCGTCGAGGCACGTCGTCGGCCGTCTCTTCGATGAATTCGATGTTCGTCTTACGTGCCTCGGATCGCATCGCATCCACCGCGCTTGAATCGATTCGTTCCTTCGAGCTGGTAACGTGGGCGATGGCAAATTCGATCGCTAAGCGCGCAGCAATCCTCCCGGCGCGCGACATCGTCAGCAAATCGACGCTCCGGGAGTCGACCGTCAGCAAGAGACGCTCGAATGGCGACGCGATTCTCTCGCGGTACCTGGCTCGAAGAGCTTCGCGGAGTGCCAGCTCGCGCAGTGCAAAGAGGTTTTCGGTTCGAAAGAAGTTGCTGAGAGCCGCATCGATCCGTTCCGGCGGATAGATTTTTCCATCCCGAAGGCGTTGGCGCAGCGTATCCGGAGTGACGTCGATGAGGATCACCTCATCTGCGAGCGCGAGGATTCCGTCGGGCAGCGTCTCGCGGACAACCGTACCGGTCAGCCGTCGCACGGTGTCGCCAAGTCCCTCGAGATGCTGGATGTTGAGCGTCGTGATCACATCGATGCCCGCACGCAACACGGCGAGCACGTCGTAGAAGCGCTTCGGCGCGATCGAGCCGGGTGCGTTGGTATGGGCGAGCTCGTCGATCAGCGCGACTTGCGGATGGCGCGCGATCAGCGCCTCGCGATCGAACTCCGTATAGGTGATTCCGTTGGCGGCGATGACCTTCGGTGGAAGGACGTTCAAGCCGTCGAGCAGCTCGGCCGTCTCCTTGCGTCCGTGCGTTTCGATGAAGCCGCCGATCACGTCGACACCGTCGGCCTGAAGCTGGTGCGCGCGGTCCAACATCGCAAACGTTTTTCCCGCGCCGGCCGCCGCGCCGAGGTAGACCGTGAGTCTTCCGTAACCGACTCGCAGCCGGTCGCCGCTGGTCTGGGAGTATGGCGAGCGGGCGGGATTCTGGCCAAGATACGTTTGGCCCGCACCGACGATAAATAGGTCGTACGGAAGCGGCGCGTTGGCGAGCTTTGCAGCGATCCTGCCGTTAGGAAGCGCGACGAGCGCGGCCCGCAACGCATCCCGGTCCATGCTCGCCGGCTCGATGGACTCGTGGAGAATCTCGGCGCCGATATCGCGTGCAATCGGCTCGAGGGGCGTTCGTTCCACACCTGCGGCCGGCACGACCTCGAGCGAGAGATCGAGCGCATGGGCGATCGCGGCAGTTCGCCGGAGAAAGGGCGATGCGTCGAGTTTCGGATAGACGAACGCCGCGGCCATCGAGCTGCGCCCGGCTCTCACGACCGGAAGGGTCAGGTTGTCAACCGTGCGGAGCAACAGCTCTCGGAGCATATAGAGGGTCTGCTCTTTGAATATGCCGTTCAGGGCGCGATCGACGTCTTGTTCGTTTACGATCTTGCCGGCTTGAACCCGGCTCCGCAGGATACGCGGCGAAACGTCGATGGCAATGACTTCGTCGGCGCTCTGCAAGAACGACACCGGAATGATTTCGCGAACCGGATATCCGACGAGTGCTTCTGCGGTCGGCGCAACGGTTTCGAGGTGGGCGATGTTGAAGGCACCTATGACGCCGATGCCGCGTTCGCGTAACGCCAGAGCATCCTGCCAGCGTTTCGCGTGAGCGGCATCGCCAAGATTTTCGTGCGCGAGTTCGTCCAACAGCAAGACGTCGGGCTTTTCGCGCAGCGCCGCTTCGTAATCGAACTCTTCAAAGAAAGCGTCGCCGATCTTCACCTGCCGCGTCGGGATCCGAGGTAAACTGCCGGCGACGCGCTCGAGATCGGGACGCCCTTTCGTTTCGATCCAACCGATTGCGACCCGTTTGCCGCCCGCGTAGAGTCGCCGGCCGTCTTCGAGCAGACGGCGGGTCTTCCCGGAGCCGGGTGCGCTGGCGACGTACACGACGAGGCGCGCGCGGCCGCCGAGCTCGCGCAACAGCTCTTCGGCTTTCGAAATACGGTCCATCTCCTCGGGCGCCTTCGCGCGGGCGGCAAGGCAGCCCCTCCGAGGCAGAGAACGGCGCTAAGAATGGCCCTCCTCTGCTACGCGTTGCTCGTTGCGGCTTGGATCGTCGACCTTTTCACGCCGCAGTTGTTTGTGGCCGCGATTTTGCTCAACGGCCCCATCGCACTGAGCAGCCTCGCCCTGCGAAGCCGGTTGACTGCGCAATTGGTCGTCGCGGCAGAGCTTGCGAATCTGATTGCCGGTTACGTCAACGGCGTACAAGCCGGTTACCACTGGGATGGCATTGCCGTGGGCGACCGGCTGCTGGCGGCGGCCTCGTTCGTTTTGGTCGGGTACTTGAGCATCAGGACGCAGGAGTATGCCCGCGAGGCCGGAGCATCGCTCGGACGCATGCGGCAAGTTCAGATCGAGAAAGCGCTGCGCGAAGCCACTCGGCGCGTGCGCGAAACGCTCAACGTCGATCTCGTGCAGCGCGCCATCTTGCGCGAATCGGTATCGCTGCTGGGAGCCTCGTCGGCGCTGTTGATCGTGCGCGATTCTGCGTTCCAGCTCCCGCTCACTATCGAATATAAGCGTGGAGGCCTCGATCCGTCGCTGCAACGAGGAGCCCTCTCCACGGAGCTAGCATCTCTAGCGGCACGCGCGCGCGAGAATCCCGGGATCGTTCGCGTCACCGGCGACGACGCGCTCGGGCGACTGATGTTGGACGCGCTCGGTGCGCGCGAAGCATTGGTGACCGCAATTCGTCCGGCGCCGAATGAGGACTACGTGCTCGTCGAGTTATCGGCCGAGGGCGCCGATTTTGCAGGCGACGCGTTCACGGCAATGCAAGCGTTTGCCGAGCAGGCCGGCATCGCGCTGGAACAGGCGAGACTCTTCACGCAACTCGGGGAGCGAAATGAAGAGATCGCGCGACAAAAGGACGAGCTCGCGCATCGCGCCGACGTCATTCGCGATATCGTATATGCGCTCGCGCATGACCTACGCACGCCGCTGGCAGCCGCCGACGTTACCATGAAACAGGCGCTCGACGGCGCGTACGGAGAGATTCCTCCGCGCTACGCGCCGATTCTTCGCTCGACCTTAGCCGCCAACGAAGAGGAGCGCCGGCTGGTGGAAACGTTGCTCCTGGTTGCGCGCTACGAAGCCGGCGAAGAGTCAAACGTGCGCGAGTTCGTCGTGGGCGACGAGCTGCTCGCACGTGCCGTCGAAGAAATGCAGCCGGTTGCCGAGGCCAACGGCATTGCCTTACGCGGCGAAATCGAGCCCGGGACACTCGGTATCCACGGAGATCCGAACGAACTCCGCCGCGCCGTGTTGAATCTCATCGCCAACGCCATTGCGGCGACGCCGCGGCACGGAACGATTGTCGTGCGAGGCCGGCGCTCAGGAAGTAACGTGTCGCTCTCGGTCGAAGACGACGGATACGGCGTGCCGGCCGAACGGACGGCGGCGCTATTCCAGCGCTTCGGCCGCGCGCGGTCGGGAAGCGGTACCGGTCTCGGTTTGTACATCGTCCGCCGGATCGCCGAAAAACACGGGGGAAGCGTTACGTATGCCCCGCGCGAGCCGGCCGGTAGCGTGTTTACGCTGACGTTGCCGAGCAGTGAGGAGTAGAGGTGCAACGTCCGCGAGTCGTTATCGTCGAGGACCACGCGCTGACGCGCGCGGGTTTGCGAACATCCCTCGAACCCTCGTGCGACATCGTCGGTGAGGCCGCCGACGGGCTTTCCGGATTGGAAACGATTCTTCACGCACAGCCCGACGTCGCCGTCGTCGATATCGGCCTTCCCGGCCTCGACGGGATCGCACTCACGCAGCGAGTGCGCGTCGAAGCGCCATCGGTCCGCATCGTCATCGTCACGATGATCGACTTGGAAGAAGAAGTTCTCGCGGCGCTGGCGGCCGGCGCCGACGCCTACTGCCTGAAGAGTTCGGAGCCCGAACGCATCGTGGATGCGGTTCGCATCGCTGCCGAGGGCGGGGCGTTCTTCGATCCCCAAATCGCACACGTGGTACTAGGCCGGTTTTCCGCTCCTTCGAAAAGCGGCTTGAATGCGTCGCCGCTGACGTCGCGCGAAACCGAAATCCTGCGGCTGATCGCCGACGGTAAAGCCAACGGAGAAATCGCCGAACGTCTCTACATCGGGCTCGGCACCGTCAAGGGCCACATCCGCGACATCCTGGCAAAGCTCTCCGCTTCGGACCGCACGCAAGCCGCCGTGGTCGCGTTGCGGAAAGGATATATTTAGTGCAAGGCTCGGTCAGTAACGCTGACCGCGGATGCGACCGATTGCGCCGAACACGTAGGGTACCTCGCCGAATCCAAAGCGCTCGGCCGAACCGATTGCCATGACGTAGCGTTGCCGCTCGTCGCCGCTCCCCATCGAAACGTCGACGACATAGGATCCCGGCCGCAGGTGAAGCGTGAGGTCAGGTGTTTCGATATACGACAGGCGCGAAAAGGGCTCGTAGAATCCTTCGTTGCGGTGCATGTCTAGGCGAGCGATGGGCCCGCGTTCGCCGGAGAGAACGGCCTGCGGACGCGCCGGATTGGCCGTGTCTCGCCGATCGACGAGAAGTTGCCAGGGCACGTCGAGCGGCTGAGCGAGCGTAAATACGAAGGTATCGTGTTGTCCGCGACGCAGCCCACCATAGTACGCCCAGGATTTTCCGGCATCGGGAACGAGCACGGGGTGCGACGTGTCGCGTGGAGAGCACACGAATCGAGGATCGTGCGCGCACGCGGTTTGTGCCGTGAGATAGCCGAATGCGACCCAAACGGCTATTCCGACGGCTACGAATGCGATCGCACGTGGGGTCCGGCGCTTCAAGAACGCTTTCGATTCACAACTCCGGCAGCGTATCGTGCCGCCCGCGGCCTGTCAACGACGATGATTCGTAGGACGCGCAGAAGCGCGGAGGTAACTCATGACCGACATTCGCTACGGGCGCAGCATCGTCTGGTGGCGGCGTGACCTGCGGCTCGCCGACAACCGCGCGCTTTACGAGGCGGCGCGTTCGAGCCAAGCGTGCTGTCTCGCGTTCGTTATCGATCCGCGGGTGTTACGCGACGACCCGAACGGGCGCGCCCTTGGTGCAATGCCTGTTTGGTGCCCTCGCGGCTTGGGCTCGGTTTCGATTATCCCGAGCCGATCGTCGATCACCGCGCTCGCGCGCGACCGGGCTCTGCGCGCATTTTCGGTGTTGCGGGCCTGAGCCGCGCTCAGGGGCCGCCGAGCATCGCACGGATGCGCTCGGCCGCGCCGTTCTTCACGATGACGATCATCGAGTCGCCGGCGTTCAACGTGGTCTCGCCGGTGGGAATTTCGAGATCGCGGTCGGGCCGGTCTACCGCTACTACGACCGAGTTGTGAGGAAGGTTGAGCTCGGCAAGGCTCTTACCCGAAACCGGCGACTGCTCGGGAATGGCGACTTTTACCAACTGCATGTCGCCCTTTCCGAACAGATGCATCGTCTCGAGCATGGAACGATACTTAGCCGCGTTGACGCGCTCGTTGAGCACGTCGAGGATCAGTTCCGTCGACGAGATCACGGTGACCGGGTCGTCGAGATCCAGAGAATCGAAGACGAGTTTGTTGGCGGGATTGTTAACCCGAGCGATGCAGCGGGCTTTGGATTTTTTCTTCGTGAGCAGGACGACGACGAGATTATCCTCGTCGTCGCCGGTATCGGCGACGACGACGTCGGCGCGAGCGATGCCGGCAGATTCCAGCACGGCGGGATCGCAGCCGTCGCCGACAACCGTTACTTGACGATCGATCAGCCGCTCGAGCGTCTTGGCTTTGCGCTCGTCTTTCTCGACGACCACCACTTCGTGGCCTTGATTGACGAGCGCGCGCGTGAGGTACGAACCGACTTTTCCGCCTCCGACGATGAGAATAAACATAAAGATCCTACGCGGTCATTCGGGCAGCCGGCGTCGCAGTGCCGAACCGCTGCGCGAACTCGCTGATGGCGTCCGGGGCGACGACCGCGTTGACTTCGTCGCCTTCTTCGAGCACCATGTCGCTCGATGCGATCGTGACGCCGCCGGAAGTGCGCCGGACGGCAGCGATTCGAATGCGTCCGGATTTCTCGATCTCGCCGATCGTCTTACCGGCATCGCTCTGAGTGATGGTCGCCGAAATCGAGGTGAGCTTTCCGAAATCGAACGACTGCAGCGAACTCCACGGAGCTTCCATGAGAACGTCGCGGATGAGTTTCGCTCCGACCGTCGTCGGGCAGACCGTCTCGACGCCGAGCTCGCGGTACATCTGACCTCGCGGCGGATCGTAGATCCGCGCGACCACCCGCTTGATTTTGAACATTCGTTGTGCGATGAGCGCGGCCATGATGTTCCGGTTGTCGCCGTTAGTAACGGCAACGAACCCGTCGGCGGTTGCGGCGCCCGCTCGCTTGAGCACGTCGTAATCGATGCCCGTGCCGACGACCACGTGCCCTTTGAACTTCTGGCCGAGGCGTTTGAATGCGGTTGCGTTTTCGTCGACGACGATGACTTCGTGACCGTCGGCGTCGAGGTATTTCGCCAGTGCGGAGCCGACGCGACCGCACCCAACGATGAGGTATCTCATGAACGTCCAAGGCCTTTCCCAGGCAACGGACGTTTCCCCTGGCAACCTCAGTGGGCAGGAGGCGACGGTGGGTATGCGAATAATCGGGAGTTTTTATCGGGGCGTGGCTCAGCTTGGTAGAGCGCTACGTTCGGGACGTAGAGGTCGCTGGTTCAAATCCAGTCGCCCCGAAATTTTCCCCGCATTTTCCCAACCCAAGGAAGCTCTGATTTGTTCCAGATTGAGGAACCGAAGGCCGAGGTTTACTTGTGGTAAATGAGGCCTGAGGTGACCAAGAGCTGGGACGGATCAGAGCTTCCTTGAAGCCGGGAGCGGGCTTTGTTTTCAAAGTTTAGCCCAGCCTCGCGGCGAGTGCTTCGCGTCGCCGAACAAGAGTGCCGCAATCACAGCCACTATTACGTCGGTGCCGAACATTTGCTGGTTGCGTTGCTCGAAGAGCGGGATTCGGCGATTTTGCAGGGTCTCGAAGCCGGCGGAATCGACGTTCGCGAGGTGCACGCCGAGGTTCGGCGCGCGCTGGGAACGGGCGAGGAACGCCTTTGGGAAGGAATCCTGGTGACCCCGCGCGTTCGCAAGATCGTCGCGCTCGCCGAGCGCCGGGCCGGCGACCGGGAAATCGCGCCGATCGATCTGTTTGAGGCGCTTCGAAGCGAAGGCAGCAGCCTGGCGGCGGAGATCCTGCGGCGGGCGGCGCCACGAAACACGGCCTCGGCCGCGGAGTAAACCAGACTGCATGGAGAACCTCCAACATTTCGTCATCGGCCTGGTCGACCATTACGGCTACTTCGGGCTGTTCGTCGCGCTCGTGCTGGGCAACGTCGGCGTACCGATTGGCAGCGAAATCGTGCTGCCTGTCGCCGGCGGCTTAACCGCTACGGGGCATCTCAGCATGCTGTGGCTGACGATCGGCGTGGCGGTCGCCGGCGAGCTGGGCGGCGAATCGATCGCGTATGTCGTAGGCCGGTACGGGGGCGTCCCGGTCATCGAGCGCTTTGGGAAGTACGTCGGTTTGCACCACGAACACCTCGGGCGCATTCACGGCTTCTTCGAGCGCTACGGAACCTTTGCAATCTTCATCTGCCGCTTCTTGCCGGTGATACGCGGCATCGCGGGTTTTCCCGCGGGCATCGCCGAGATGAACTTGGCGCACTTCTACCTCTGGACGTTTCTTGGATCGCTGATCTTTTGCGGCGCGATGATCGGGCTCGGCTTCGCATTCGGAGATCATCTCGACGCCATTTTGCCGTTGCTTCACCGCGGGGGTCTGCTGCTGGCCATCGGCGCGGTCGTAGCGATCGTTGCCATCGTGCTGGTGGTCCGAGCTCGCACTCACAAAGGTAACCTAGCCTCCGCGGAGGGGGACTAGCCGCCCAGCCACGCCGATGACCACCCGAGAGCAAACGCTGACGCAGATTCCGGATGCGCCAGGCGTGTACCTGATGATCGGCCGCGACGGCGAGATTCTGTACATCGGTAAGGCAGTCTCGCTGCGCAACCGCGTGCGTTCGTATTTTCAGGAAAGCGCCGTTCACCACGTTCGTACGGCGGCGATGGTGGAACGGGTTGCCGACGTGCGAACCATCGTCGTCACCAACGAGGTGGAAGCGCTCATCCTCGAAGCCAACTTGATCAAACGGCATCAGCCGCCGTTTAACGTCAGACTTCGCGACGACAAGCGCTATCCGTACTTAAAGGTCACCAGCGAGCCTTTCCCGCGGGTCGTCTTCACGCGCATGGTCAAGGACGACGGTGCGCGCTATTTCGGGCCGTATACCAACGCGCACGGATTGCGAGAGTTGATCGATCTCGTGCGTTTGGTCTTCCCGCTGCGCACCTGTCGCGAACCGATCGACGGACGGCGCAGGCGGCCGTGCCTGCAGTACCATATCAAGCGCTGCCTCGCGCCGTGCGTCGGGTATCAATCCGAGGCAGACTACGACGGGATGATCGGCGAGGTCGTGCTCTTCCTCGAAGGCAAGCAAGACTCGCTGTTGGCGCGGCTGCAGAACGAGATGACGGAAGCGGCAGAGCACTTCAACTTCGAGGCGGCCGCCCGTTTGCGCGATCGCATCGTACACGTGCGGCGGGTCACCGAAGGGCAGAAAGTCGTCTGGAAATCACGCCTCGACATGGACCTGGTGGCGATCGCCCGAGCCCGCGGGCAAGCGTGCGTGCAAGTCTTCCTGGTACGCGGCGGGAAGCTGATCGGCCAGGAGCACTTCATTCTCGACGGGATCCACGACCAGCCCGACTCCACGGTGATGGGCGAGTTTCTCAAACAGTTCTACACCGCGCGCACTGCCAGCGCGCCCGACGGCAATGGTGTTTCGGTGGTGCGCATCGCTCGCGACAACCAGGCCCCCGTTCCGGTGAAAGCCCGGGCGCGGACGACTCCGGCCAATGCTGCCGCCGTGCCGAAAGAAGTGCTGGTCGCGGAGCTACCCGACGAGCGCTCGACCATCGAAACGTGGTTGACGTCGATCAAGGGACAGCGCGTCCGGATTTTACAGCCCCTGCGGGGGGCGCGTGCCGATTATATGCGACTCGTGCGCGAGAACGCCGAGCAGAATCTCAAAGCGTTCTTAGCGCATCAAGAAGTCCAGGAGACGGCGCAGGCGCGCTCGCTCGCCGAACTCGCCGACGCGCTGGAGCTTCCCGAACTGCCGCATCGCATCGAATGTTACGACGTGTCGAACATCGGCGGTACGAACCCGGTTGCGTCGATGATCGTATTCGTCGAAGGACGAGCGAAGAAGAGCGAGTACCGGAAGTTCAAGATTCAGTACGATCGTGGGCCGAACGATTTTGCGATGATGCAGGAGACGTTACGCAGGCGGTTACGGTATTTGCGGCGCGTCACCGACGAAGATCCGCCGCTCGAGCGAGAGCTGGCCCGCAAAGAGAAATTCAACAAGAAACCCGACCTGCTGCTCATCGACGGCGGCAAGGGGCAGTTGAGCGCCGTCGTCGAGGTGATGGAAGAGTTGGACATGACGGGGTTGTCGGTGGCCGGCCTGGCAAAAGAGCACGAATGGTTATACGTACCGGGGCAGGCCGAGCCGATCGTCTTGGCACCCAACTCGCCGGCGTTGCACTTGGTGCAGCGCATTCGCGACGAGGCGCATCGGTTTGCTGTCACCTATCACCGGCAACGCCGTGCAAAATCGATGACGCAGTCGGCGCTCGACTCGCTCGAAGGCGTCGGGCCGGTTCGGAAGAAGCGCTTGCTGACCGCCTTCGGTTCGGCCGCAGGTATCAAACGGGCGAGTCTGGGCGAGATCGCCGCGGTGAAAGGGATGACGGCGAGCTTGGCGGCGAGGGTAAAACAGGCGCTCGACTGTTGAGGGACGAAGGGCTTCGGCAATTCCACTGCTTCTTCGAATTCGCGAGAAGAAAGGGGAGAACCGTTGCATTTACTCTTTCGGTTTATCGTCAACGCGATTGCGCTGTATCTCATTGCCAAGTACGTCCCAGGCTTCAACCATAACGCCGGCATCGGGACAGCATTAATCGCGGCCATTATCTTCGGCCTGGTCAACGCCTTGATCGGGCCGATTCTCCGTCTCGTCACCTTGCCTTTGACGGTGGTGACCCTCGGATTATTCTCGATCGTGGTCAACTACATACTATTTGCCCTCACGGTTTGGATTACGCCCGGCCTGCATACGACCGGCGAGATCAGTCCGTGGCTGGCGAATCTCTACGGCGCAATCATCATGATGATCGTTTCGACGATCATGCATCAAACGTCGCACTCGGAGGCGACGACGGCTTAGGGAAGGCCCGGGGCTCGTCGAAACCGCGGCTTGCCGCGGGGTGTTGTACCGTGTGTCGCCCCAAAGCTGTGCGAGGGGCGGCACACGTCGCGATCGTGGGGCTGAAATAGGTTCGACAGGAAGATCCGCGGTCGGCGTCAGCAGGCGGAGTTGCGAGCACTCCTAAAACGATCGCAACGGCAATATCTGCCAACAATCAATACGCTCTGGCTGCCTAACCTAGGTTAGCCACCGGATGCGGAGGGTCGGCCCGAGCCGCTCCGCATTCCGGCCGAAAACTCGGGCTGGTACGCGCGCTCGATCCGACGCGAGTACGAGACAAAGGATCTGCGGCGAACGGCAAGCCCCGCTTTGAGGCGTCCGTCCGAACAAGTAAAAATCAGAGCTGAGCCTGGAGAACGCGCCGGTTAGGCTTCTTGGACTCGGGGGGCAGCACCCCGACAGCTCCACCAACTCGCTGCTTTATAACAAATAGTGGCATTCATAGGGGGTCGTTATTACGATCGTCTGTGTTTTGCATTTTTTGGACGTCCTTCGACTGCGGCGCTTCNNTCCGCTCAGGATGACAAAGAGAGGCGTTACCCGCGGGCGATCAATCGCTCGATTCGGCGGTCGGGAACCAGCCATAACGCGGCGTTCGTCGCGTACAGGGCGAGCGACGCCCATTGGTTGACGAATGCCAACCCGATGGCGATCGCATACAGCCCGATGGAAACCATGCCCTTTACGTCGCTTCCAATCGCGCGCGCCAAGACGGAATCGGGGCCGTTCGCGGCCAGCAGAGAGCGCTGAAGGATCGTATAGGCGAGAGCGGCGAGAATGAGCACGCCTCCGTAGACGGCCGTCGGCACGGCGGCAAAGCGATTTTCGCCCATCCATCCGGTCGTAAACGGAATCAGCGACAGCCAAAAGAGCAAATGCAGATTGGCCCATAGCGTCCGCCCGTCGATTCTTTCGGCCGCGTAGAGCAAATGATGGTGGTTGTTCCAGTAGATCCCGAGGTACACGAAGCTCAGCAGGTACACCGCGAACACGGGAAGCGTCGCGCGTAGGGCGCCGAGGTCGGTGCCGTGCGGAACCCGCATCTCGAGCACCATGATCGTGATGATGACGGCGATCACACCGTCGCTGAATGCCTCCATCCGGCCTTTGTTCACGAGCCATCGTTTTGCGCGGGGCGAGGGCCGCGCCCTCTCTCGTTTAGCGAACCGCCGGCGGCGAGTGACGCGCGAGCAATAGGGCCACGGCAGCCGAGGCGACGCGTGTGGCGACGCTATCGGCGCGCCCGGCTAAGATAACCGGAACGCACGCCCCGAGCACGATGCCGGCCGCCGCGGCCTCGGACAGCAAAATCAGTCCTTTCGCGAGTATATTTCCCGCTTCGAAGCCGGGAACCACCAAGACGTTCGCGCAACCGGCGACTGGTGAAGATAGCCCCTTTTCGAGCGCCGCCGGCCCACTCACGGCATCGTCGAGCGCCAGCGGCCCGTCGACCTTTGCGCCGGTTATTTGCCCCCGCTCAGCCATCTTGCTCAGGGCGGCCGCATCCACCGTGGACGGGATGGCCGAATTGACGGTTTCGACGGCCGAGAGCACCGCGACGCGAACGTCCCGAATTTCGAGCGCGATCGCCAGAACGACGGCATTCTGCACGATGTCGCGTTTTTGTTCGAGCGTGGGCGAGACGTTGACGACGGCGTCGGTGATAATCAGCGGCTCGGCGTAGCTCGGGACGTCCACGACGAAGGCGTGGCTCATGCGCCGCTCGGTATGAAGTCCGGAATCCGGGCGCGTTACTTCGTGTAACAACTCGTCCGAATGCAAGCTGCCTTTCATGAGCGCCTCGACCCGGCCCGTCCGGGCCAACTCCGCCCCGGCTGCGGCCGCCGCATGGCTGTGCGCGGCGGTCACGACATCGAATCCCGCGATATCCAGCGACGCGCTGCTCGCGATCGATTCGATCTTTGCTTTGTTGCCGACGAGCACGGGTACGATCAAACCGGCTTTCGCGCACGCAACGGCGCTTGCGAGTGCGAGCACGTCGCACGGATGAACGACCGCCGTCACGAGCGGCCTCAAGCCCCGGCACCGCTCAACCAGACTCGAGTGGTGCGATTGTAGGTTCATCGGGCGGCGAGACGCCGGATCGTCGGCAATACACTGTCGGGATTCAGGCTGATCGAATCGATCCCTAAGCCGATCAAGAAATCGGCGATCTCGGGATAATCCGACGGCGCCTGGCCGCAAATGCCGACGTACCGGTGATTTCTTTTGGCACCCAGGACCGCATCCCGCAGCATCGACAGTACGCCGGGGTCGCGCTCATCGAATTCGGAGGCTACCAGTTCGGAATCGCGGTCGACGCCCAGAACGAGTTGTGCCAGATCGTTGGAGCCGATCGAGAACCCGTCGAAGTAGGTCGAGAAGGCATCGATCTGAATGACGTTGTTCGGGATTTCACACATAACGTAGATCTGGAGTTCGTTTTCACCACGACGTAGGCCCAATTCGGCCATCCGCTCGATCACGCGTTTGGCTTCGTCGATGCGACGGCAGAACGGGATCATGAGAGTGACGTTGCGCAACCCCATCACTTCGCGGACCCGCTTCATCGCGGCACACTCTAGCGCAAACCCCTCCGCATATAAGGGATGGGTGTATCGAGCGGCGCCACGGAGGCCGAGCATTGGATTGCTCTCGGGTACCTCGAAGGCTTCGCCGCCCAAAAGTCGCGCGTATTCGTTGCTCTTGAAGTCGGACATGCGAACGACGACGGGCTTGGGATAGAACGCCGCCGCGATGGTGCCGACGCCTTCCGACAGCATGCGAACGAAGTACTCGCCGGGGCTTGAATCCGCGCCGGTAAGGGAATCGATCTTTTCTAAAACGACACGATCTGCTATACGTTCCGGGTGCAGCAGTGCGATCGGGTGAACGCCGATCTCGTCGGCGACGATGAACTCAATGCGCACGAGCCCGACGCCGTCATTCGGCAAGAAACTGCGCGCAAAAGCGCATCGGGATCGCCGAGCGTCAGCATAATCGGCACGGGCGGATGTGGAAGTTCGCCGACGTCGGTAATGCGTTTCTCGAACGCAAGCCGTCCCGCATAAACGCGGCCATTTTCTCCGTCGGCGCACGATACCGTGACGTCGCCGAGTTCGGCTAAACGTCGGCTTGCCGAACCACATCCAACTACCGCTGGGATGCCTAACTCGCGCGCGACGATCGCCGCGTGGCACGTTCGCCCGCCGCGGTCGGTCACGATGGCCGACGCGATCTTCATGATGGGTTCCCAGTCTGGTGTCGTGGTTTCGGCGACTAGGACGTCGCCAGCGCAGAACGTCTCCATGCCCGTCTGACCCGCAACGAGGTGGACGCGGCCTGCCGCGACGGAGCTTCCAACGGCGCGCCCGACCGCAACTGGCGTCGCTGCGGTTTGAAGGGCATATTCCTCGATGTGATGTCCGGATTGCCGCGACGCGACCGTTTCGGGCCGGGCTTGAACGAGATAGATGCGGCCGTCGAGTCCATCCTTCGCCCACTCCACGTCCATCGGAACGGGATAACCGGCCAGTTCGCCGTAGCGGTGTTCGACCTTGAGACAAGCGTCGGCAATGGTAAAGACTTCGGTATCCGCGAGGCAGTAGCGTCGTCGGTCGCTGGAGGACGTGTCGCGATTGCGGGTGGCGGATGCCAAGTCCCCTGCGTCGCCGAGTTCCATGGTCAGCGCTTTGCTGCCGATTCGCCGGCGCAGTACCGCGCGATGACCTTGCTGGAACGTGGTTTTATGCACGTAGAATTCGTCCGGGTCTACGTTTCCTTGTACGATGTTTTCGCCCAAGCCGTACGAGCCGGTGATCAATACGACGTCGCGAAAGCCGGTGTCTGTGTCGAGGGTGAAGGCGACGCCCGAACAAGCTCGATCCGAACGCACCAACTTCATCACGCCGACCGAGAGTGCAACTTTGAAATGGTCGAACCCGCGGTCGACTCGGTAGTGGATCGCGCGCTCGAGAAAGAGGCTTGCCAAACATCCCTTGTACGCTTCGAGAAGCATGCGCTCGCCTCGAACGTTAAGGTAACTCACGTGCTGCCCGGCAAAACTGGCCGTTGGAAGATCTTCGGCGGTGGCCGAACTGCGTACGGCAACGCTGAGTTCGGTGCCGTACTGTTCGGCGAGTTCTCGGTATGCCCCGACGATCTGGCCGGCGAGATCTTCGGGAAGGGACGTCTTCGCGACCGCATCGTACGCAAGATTCGCTCGGCGCTGAAGGTCGGCCACGTCGTTGGCGTCGAGTCCGTCGAGCGCCTCGTGAAGGAGAGCCCACGCATTCGCGGATGTCAAAACATACCGATACGCATCCGCCGTGATTGCAAACCCGTTGGGAACGAGCACTCCTAACGGGGTCAGGCTGCGATACATCTCTCCGAGAGATGCATTTTTTCCGCCGGCTTCTCCGATGTCCGCATGTGTAATCGTACGGAATGGGCGGATGAATCGGGTTGCCGTCAACCGGTCTTCGGCAGCGACGGCGTTCACCGCGGAAGCAGTCATGCCAGCTTCTTCGAGGCTACGGACGGGGTTGGCCTGAACCGGTCGCCGCGATAGAGATGGAATTCCAGCGTCTCGGAGTTGAGAACGATTTCCTCGAGGAGTTCGCCGAATCGCACATCCCACTGTGCGTGAACCCAATCTGCGTGCGAGCAAAATTCGGCGACGATCATGATGCGGGTTTCGTCTTCGCTGCCGAAGATCTGTGTCTCCACAACCCCGGGGAGTTCGCCGCCCGGGCCCAGCATGAAGCTCGCAATCTCCCCGTAGAGGCGTTCGAAATTCTTGGGCGCGACTTCGATCAAGCGCATTGCGAACACCGGACCGCTGAAATCGAAGCTCGGCGCGGCCTCCGGAACTCCGATGACGTCGGCCTTTTCGCGGACGATTAGCACCGGGCAGGGCGATGCGCGAAGGACGGCCTCGGCGACGCTGCCCATGAAGAGCCGCCGAAAGCCGGAGCGCCCGTGCGTACCCATAACGACCGCGTCGACGGCTTTGGCCGCGCGGTCGAGAATCTTCAGGGCGGGCCTTCCCAATTCGACACAACCCTCGGCTGCGACGCCGGCCGCCAGGGCCTGTCCGACGGCATCGGCGACGAAGCGATCGGCTTCGGCTTTGGCCGCCGCTACCCGTTCCTCTTCGAGCGGACGAAGTGGGGTGCGTCCAAGGATACTAAACGGGTCGACGACGGCGTAGATTATCAGCTTCGCGCCTTCGGCCTTCGCGAGCCCGACGGCGTAACCGAGCGCGTGATTTGCGCACGGCGATCCGTCCAATGCCACGATGATGTTCCTCGACATATCCGAAGCATACGTTTCAGTGAGGAAGAAATGATGAAATTCGCATTCGCAGTATTTCTTAGTTAAGCCGATGGGGCCGCTCCGCCGCTCCAGCGAGCCGCGAGACGCCCTAGGCGTCGTCCGTGTTTCAAGGCCTCGGGAGTCGGTGGCCGGGCGCGCGCGGGGCGGAAGAAGAACGACTTCGCTAACTCGACGAGCAGCAAGTAGGCTGCGATCATCGCGAGCAAGATCGCGAAGAACAGCGCGGGCAGTGGCGTAAACCCGAAAAGCGCGCCTGGCGGCAGGTATGGCATTGCTACGCCCGCGCCGACTACCGCGAGTGACGTTAACAAGAGCGGGAGGCTTGGCCGGCTACGCCAGAAGGGAATTCGCTGCGTTCGGATGGCGAAGATAATCAGCGTCTGGGTCAGGAGCGATTCGACGAACCAGCCAGTCTGAAACAGTGCGGGGCGTGCGTGAAAAATCGTTAGCATAACTCCGAACGTCAAGAAATCGAAGATCGAGCTGACCGGCCCGAAGACGAGCATGAAGCGCCGAATGAAGCCTATGTCCCAATGCGACGGCCGCGCGAGCAGCTCGTCGTCGACGTTGTCGGTCGGGATGGCCATTTCGCCGGCATCGTACAGCAAACTATTGAGCAAGATCTGCGGAGCGGTCATCGGCAAGAACGGAAGAAATAACGACGCTCCGGCCGCGCTGAACATATTTCCGAAGTTGGATGAGGTGCCCATCAGCACGTATTTTATCGTGTTGGAGAAGATCCGGCGCCCTTCGGTCACGCCGTCGGCCAAGATGCCGAGATCTTTGTCGAGCAGCACGATGTCGGCCGCGTCCTTCGCGACGTCGGTTCCGGAATCGACCGAGATTCCGACGTCGGCCTGATGCAACGCCACTGCGTCGTTGACGCCATCGCCGAGAAAGCCGACGTCGTTTCCGAGACCGCGGGACAAGCGGATGATGCGCGATTTTTGGTCCGGCGTTACCCGCGCGAAGATCGTCGTTTGGGGAAGCGCCTCTTTGAGCTCGGCGTCCCCCATCGACTCGAGCGTCGCGCCGGACAAGGTGCCGGTGACCACAATGCCGAGATCGAGGCAAACCTTAGCCGCCACCCGCTCGTTGTCACCGGTGACGATGTGCACGTCAATACCGAGACGGCGAAGGCGTTCGAGACTTTTAGCGGCATCGGCTTTCACTGGATCGGAGAACACCAGGAAACCTCGTAATTGAAGGTCGCGTTCGTCCTTGATACTTAGGTCGGGTCCCTCGAAACCGTCACGGGTTGCAATGGCGACGACGCGTTCGCCGGCGTCGAAAAGTCGATCGAGAACGGTTTGGACGTTCTGTTCGACCAGACGGCAGCGCGCTAGAACCGATTCGGGCGCTCCCTTGACGATGAGCAGAGTGCGATCGCCGGCCAGCGAGACGACGACCGACATGAGTTTCCTCTCGTAATCGAAGGGCGCCGTCGCGACGCGCTGCCATGCCGGTGTTGTGATCTTGCGAGTCAACGCATCTTCTCGCAGGGCTCGATCCAGCGGCATCGTCGGGTCACTGCAAGCCAATCCGAGTTGTAAGACGTCGTCTGCCTGATTTCCGTCGGCGTCCAACGCGCCGCTGAGTGCGATTACTCCTTGCGTCAGCGTCCCGGTCTTATCCGTGAACAGTACGTCGATGTTTCCGAGGTCTTCGATGCTGACGAGTCGCTTGACGATGACCGAGCGCTTTGCTAACTCTCGAGCACCGGTCGCCAGACTAACCGTCACGATGGCCGGGAGAAGTTGAGGCGTCAGACCCACGGCGATCGCAAGTGAGAATAGCAACGAATCGAGCAGTGGATGATGGAGGGCAGCGTTCGCGACGAAGATGGAAACCGTCAGCACCGCCGTGATGCGGACGAGCATGACCGAGAAACGGCGAAGGCCGAGCTGGAATGCGGTCTCGGGTGGGTGTTCCACGAGGTGCGCCGCAATCGCCCCGAACATCGTCGCGCGGCCGGTTGCGATGACGATTCCGCTGGCGGCGCCCGATTGGACCGTCGTGCCCATGAGCGCGCAGCACGGAGCTTCCGCGAGAGCCGTCGTGCCGGTCACCGGTGCAGAAGATTTCTCAGCCGGTTGCGACTCTCCGGTAAGAACGGCCTGGTCGCACTCGAGACGATCGGTATGATATAGCCGTAGATCGGCTGGAACCACGTCTCCGACGCCGAGCTGTACGACGTCGCCACGGACCAAATCCGCGACGTCGATCGGCGCGCTCGTTGCATCGCGCACGACGATCGTGCGATGCCGGACCCGCTTGTGAAGATCGGCCATCGCGCGTTCCGAGCGGTATTCGTTGAAGAAGCCCAAGCCGACGCTGAGCGCGATGATCGTCATGATAATGTACGCGTCCGCGCTTTCGCTCAACAACAGCGACGTGAGCGCCGTAGCGACCAGCAAGATCAGCAATGGATTCTGTAACTGTCGCCAGAGCACGGCGCCGGGCAAAACGCGCCGCTCGCCTAGCGAGTTCGGTCCGAACGCGGCCAAACGCCGAACGGCTTCGCTCTGCGTTAAACCTGTCGGCGCGCTCGCCAAACGGCGAAAAACCTCGAGGCAGTCTTCAGCCGCCGCGTCGCGCAGCGTATAGTCGAGGAAAGGAGGCCCGGCGCTCGCGCTATCGAGCGGCGGTTGCGGCAACGATGACCTTACGGATATCGTTCGATCCCCAATCTACGACGTAAAGCGCGTGGGCGTCAGGGTCGTATGTGAGATCACCGGGAGTCGAGAACCGGGCGGCGGAGCCGACGCCGTCCACGGTACCGGCGATTCCATTCCCGGCGACCGTCGAAACAAAGCCGGCCGGCGTGACTTTTCGGATCGCATTGTTGCGTGAGTCGGCGACGTAGAGGTTCCCTGCCTCGTCGCAGGCGATGCCGGTAGGATGATTGAACCGGGCCGTCGCGCCCCGGCCACCGGCATATCCAGCTTCAGGCGAACCGGCAAGGGTCGTAACGTTGCCGGCTAGGCTCACGTGCCGAATTTCGTTGTTGTTCGAATCGGCGACGTACAATGCGTGATCGCAGTAAGCGATGCCCCGAAGGTTGTTGAACGTCGCGGCGGTTCCCGCGCCGTCGGCGGACCCCCTTTGCCCCGAACCGGCAAGCGTCGACGCAAAACCGGTCGAATCGACCTGCCGGATACGATTCAGGCAGCCCTCGGATACGTAAAAGCTTCCGGTGTCGGAGTCGTAAGCGATTCCGGCCGGCTCGGTAAATCGCGCCTGGTTGCCACTGCCGTTGGCGAAGCCAGGTTTACCGCCGGCAAGAACGCGACTCGCGCCCGTCGCGGGATTGATGGCAACGATGCCGTTGAGCGCGGGTCCCGCCGAACGGGGAGCGCCGCCGCATGAAAGGCTTCCGCTCACCACATACAGTTGGCGATCGGTGGCGCTGTATGTGATCGCATTGGGAGCGATGAGGTACGTGAGGACCGAAACCTCCTCCAAGGCATTGATTCGACGAATGGAATCCGCGTTTTGGATATAAGGCCCGAAGAACGGAGTATTGCCGACGCTAAAACTGTTCCAATCGCCGACGTAAATGTTACCGCTGATCGGATCCCTAACGATTCCGTGCAGATGCTCGTCGCCGCTCGCCTTGGTGAACAAATGGGGGTCTACAATCGTGGTGACGGTTCCGGGGCTGCTGGTCGTCACCCCGAGCGCGGCCGGCAACAGTAGTGAGGCCATGAGAACGGGCATCAGTCGCGACATCTGAGATCCCCAATCCAGTGGAAAAAAGCGAGCGGCGCGCAATCCATCGGCGATATCGCTGCCGCTCGGAGGTCCCGCCTTTCAGGCGGTTTTTACTTGGATTTTTTTTGGTGAAAGCGGTTTGACGGGAGTAAGCTCGACTTTTAGAATGCCCTTGTCGACAGAAGCCGTTACGGCGTTGGCATCGAGATCCTGCGGAAGCGCTAGCGTGCGCGAGAATGACCCGTGGCGCATCTCGCGACGGTGATATCGCGCATCTTTTTTCTCACTCTTCTCGTCGTGCCGGCCGAAAATGGAAACCGTTCCCCCAGTGACTTCGACGTTGATCTCGCTTGGATCGTACCCCGGAACCGACATCTCGATGAAGTATTTGCCATCTCGTTCGTAGAGATCGAGCGGCGTGCCCGAATAAGCAAAACGCGCGGGTCGCTGCCAGTCGAAAAACGTGTCGAACATTTGATCGAGCATCGCGAGGTCGCTACTGCCATTTTTCGTTTTTGGGAGTGCCATAATTTTCGTTCCTTCCACGTCGTCTGGACAATTCAAGTTCTAGCGGTCGCTTGAGAAGAACTGATGAGTGAAGTGGCCGAGTCTCGTTCGAAAATGAGAACCGAAAACGTTGCTCCGGGCAAGCGTCTAGAGTCTTCCGAGGTTACGCGCGTCGAACCTCATCGGGAGCATGCTCTAGCGATCACGGCAGCGGTGGGATCGGGTTTTGCCAAGTGGAACCGTCGGAATACTTTACGCGTAGGACGGCGCAATACGGTACGCCATCGAGCGGAAAAACCTCCCGGCTTACCACGAATTCGTGATCGATTGTGACGTCGGGAGAGAACTTTCCGACGTCTTTTGTAACGGCAACCAGCGATCCGCGCGCGACGAGTCCGAAGTCCACCTCGGTGGCGACGAGCGAGGACTGGTTCTTATAGACGATGGCGAGGAAGGCGTCCCACGACGGAAAGTATGCCGGATTGTTGTGCCAGTATCCGTAGGGGTCGATCCAAGGGTGGCTCTGCGAGGCTGCGTGGCGGTGTGGGTTGCATTCCATCACGAGGATTTTCGATCCCGGCGTTTGGACGATCTGGGCCCCGGCGGGAACGGGCACGAGCACCGCGATGGCGAGGGCGGCTTTTGCGAGGTTCATCGTGCGACGGTACGGCGACTTTAAGAAAATCTCCGGAACCCCCCTTCTCACGGGCTTCTTTGGATTGGCCTAGAGTTCGATTGCGGCAGCCGCTTAATAATGAGGATATCAAAATGAAACTAACGCGTTCGGAACTCGACGAACTCATGGCTCGTCATGGCCTCGCGCCATTGATTCCCGGAGGCACCGACGCCTCGGAAGCGGCCCGCGGCGGTATCCTGGCGACCGTCGACATCGCACCCGGCGAGGTCGCGCTCATGCGCGTCGGTATCGAGGGCGTCACCGCCACCGGGCGCTGTCCGCTCGATTTCGTGCACGCTTCCGGCATCGTCGAGGAGTTCCGAGAAGGCCGGCTTCTTCCTCACGATACGAGCTTCCAGCATATGTTCGCACACCTTCTCATGAAGCTATCCGAACTTTACGTTGCAAGCGGGGCGAACATGCTATCTATAAGCGAGCTGCACTTACACCCTGCGTCGTATCACATTGAAGACCTGGCGATCGACGGCGCCGGGCCACGAAGACTGGCTCGTCGTCTCGAGCCGGATAGCCACGATCGGCGTGCCGTTTTTTCGCACCGTCATGGCGATAGCGTAAAGTTTCCGAAATGACCCGCCGGACTTAACACCTGACCGTGCAGAGTTTCTGACGGGGTCTCCCCGAACAGGGAACGATAGTCGGACGAGAAGTGCCCCATGTGCCAAAACCCGTGATCCGCGGCGACGTCGAAAATGGAGATGCGCAACGGATCGCTTTCGCGCAAGGCTTTTTGGGCCCGGTTCAATCGCAGAATTTTCAAGAACCGAATCGGGCTCATCCCATAGAGCTTATTGAAGTAATTCAGCAGTGTTCGGCGGTGGCACCCGATTCCTCGGCAGATCTCCTCTAGCCCGATGTCGTCGTCCACGTGCGACCACATGTAGCCTTGCGCGGCGTTGGCCATGGCCCGACCGTTCTCATACTTGTTCGTCGCGCTCTTCACGAGCATCGCCGAGTCGATCGTGAGGCCGATCGAAGCCATAAGACGACATTCTATGGCCGTCGCCGGCAGTCCGATCGGCTCCGGCTCGTCCAATACCCCGTCGACCCGGGACTGTAGCCGGAGTGCCGCGCGATTGCCGGCCGGCAGCAAGGCGCACCATTCGTCGCCGGAGTGCGCGGCGGTTGCCTTTGGGAACGCCGGTACCTGCTTCGTTTCGATTTCCACCAGCGTGAGGACGAATGCCCGCTCGGAGCAGAACTCGGCGCTGCCGCGGACGACCGCAAGGCGTCGATTGAGCCAGAGCTCGCCGTTGATCCGGGCGACGCCGTGCTGCCTCGGAAGATATGCCAGAACGACCCGGGACTCGCCGGTTTCGAGCGCTCCTCGGATGCCGACGTTATAGGCGAGCCGTCGAAAGCGCAGCGAGCGAATTTCAACGTCTTTCGAGTCGCATTCGAGCAGACCCGGGGCCATTTGTACGACGCCCCCGACGGTCACGCGCGCTCCTGCAAACGCACTTCGTACTGGGTGGCAAGGGCCACGGCCTCAAGGGCGGATCGCGCGTGGAGGTCGCCCCCGCTTCGGCGCCACCGCGGCGATTGGGCGTCCACGCCGGCGCCCCCGACGACGATCAGCGGCGCCTGAGTCGCCTGTTTGGCGCGAACCACTCCTGCGGCGCGTGCCAAAGCGACGACACCGTCGGCGCCGTTCGCAAAGAGAATGACGAGCCTCGGGTCGCTCTGGTCGAGGACGCATTCGAAGTCGTCGAGGCTGGGGTTCGGGCCGAGGTGGCAGACGTCGTATCCGTCGACGGCCAGGAGGGCGGCCGCGATTCGTATCTGCAGTTCGGGGACCTCTGGTCCGAACGAAGCGCATACCGCTCTTCCGTGGGGTGCCCTCGTATGCAAGAGCGCAGACTCGAAGACGGACATGATGCGCTCGGTGGCGTGGTTCACGAAACGGCGCCGTGCCGTGCTTAGCACCCCCAGCGCGTGCCTGCGATCCGCTTCGCCGAGGGCCGCGGCCAAGACGTCAGCGTAAATCGACCGGAGCTGTGCACCCTGCTCGTAGCGATGCCGAAGGAATCGGGTCGCTTCGGCTTCGCGCCGGTTGGCGAGCAACTCGAGATAGGCGTGGGCCGCTGGGTTCAATGTGGCAGCCAAACCTTCCATAGGCGTAGCGACTTGAATGTACGTGGTACGGTATCGTACCTTCGAGAAGTTTTTGGGAAGAAACCGTCGCGGCCTCTACTGCCGGCCCGACCCAGCGCGGGCTAGGCAGTGTCCCGCGGGGGGCGAACTGGTCTCGCCCAGTCCGTACACGCCTTCAAATACTCGGCGGCGGGGATCGAACCTCGCCCGGATCCAGCCGCACCGTTCACCCGACTTCCACGAGGCCTCCATCGAGCCGTCGGAGATCGATCCGCGAACGACACCGCGGCGTCCGAAGCGGCCGACGAGCCGGTCACCCCGCTGGATCAAATGCAGCACCGGAGAGCCGAAAAAGACTTTGGACTCGTCGTCGAAGCGGTAGTGCCCGGTCGCGCCCTTCATGCTTCCTAGCCTGCCGGAAATCGGGCGGTTTACCTATCCCGTAGCGGCAAATCCAAAACCGCTGCTCTGACCGGCGTTCCTATTTGAGGATATTGATGGCCCGTGCGGCCGCAATAGCGATCGTCGCGAGCGAAATTCCCGACTCGAGCATCATATACATCCGCGCGCGAGTCGTGAGCGGCGGGGTGTCGGTTGGGCTAAAAGCCGTCGCCGTCGTGAACGACAGGAAGATGAAATCCAGAAATACGAGCGGCTTGGCAGTAGCCGCGCCGTCGGAACGGGGAAACACGAACTCCCCCTCGCCGATCCAATGATAGGCGACTGCAAACAGGATAACGTTGCAAACCCAGATCACAAAGGCCGTTTCCAAAAGGCGCGGGCCATCGATGGTTCCGGCCTGATAGATGACCAGATAGGCGATTTTTGCCATGCTGGCTGCGACGATGAGCCCGAGCACCGCGGCGGCCGTCAGCATGACTCGGCGGGTCATCCGGCGTTCCCCGGTAATCGTCCAATAGAGCGAGAGCAGGCAAATCACGCCTAAAACGATGCCGAGCACGAGGGTCGCGGTAGGCCCCCCAATCGTGTAACGGTTCGGTAGAGCTACGAACAAGACGAGCGCTGCAAAGAGCGAAACGGTTTCTCCCCAGTCGCGGCTATTTTTTAAGGATTGCATGGTAGCGTAAATCTCCTCCGTCTCGCAATCTCGTCTTTCGAGCCGACCGGTGGATCCGGGGTTCGTTTTCGGGATAGGGCCGGGTTTCGTCACGCGCTATCATCGGCACAGGATTCATGTTTGCCCTCATACTCGCTTTCGCCGGCACGAATGTCGACGGCTTTCTCTGTCTTGCCGCCGCTTTCGCCGTCGATCCCCCTCGGCGCCGAATCCGCGCGATTCTCATTGCGGCGGGGGGCTTCGCCGTGCTGTTGCTCTTGTCGTTCGTGGCTTCGCTCGTCATCGGCCGCGTCGGTTTGCGCATCGCCTGGTTCGGGCTGCTGCCCGCGGGCATCGGCGTCGTGCGACTCATCCGGTTGGCGTTTACTTCTCGAGGGCCGGGTGAAGTAGACTGGCTTTCGAGCGGGCCGTCAATCTTTTCGATCGTGCTCGCGACCGGAGCCGACAACGTTGCGGTGTACGCACCGCTCTTTGCGCTCTTGCCGCTTGGCCGTACGCTGGGCGTCGCCGGCGCCTATTTGCTCTGCTGGATAGTCGGATGCACCGTCGTTTCCTATGCGACGCCTTCCCTGCCGCGCATTCACGCGTTAAAACGCTACCTCGAGCCGGCTTTTGCCATCCTGTTTATCGTGATCGGCATCGAGATCGCCCTCCTGAGCCGATCGTAACTCGCATCCATAACGGTAGCTTCAAGTGCGCATATATGCGCTGAGAGGATCTCTATAATGGCCACCCCCACCGGGAAACAACCGAACATTCTCTTCATTATGGCCGACGATATCGGCTGGTTTAACCTTGGTTCGTACCATCAAGGCATGATGGCGAGCCGAACGCCGAATCTCGACCGATTGGCGGCCGAAGGCGTACGCTTCACCGACTACTACGCCGAAGCGAGCTGCACGGCCGGCCGCGCAAACTTCATAACGGGCCAGTTGCCGATTAGAACCGGTTTAACGACCGTCGGACAGGCTGGCGCGAAAGTCGGAATGCCGGCCGAGGCGCCGACGATTGCGACCGCCCTGCGTTCGATGGGCTACGCCACCGGTCAATTCGGAAAGAATCACTTAGGCGACCTCAACGAGTACCTTCCGACAGTTCACGGCTTCGATGAGTTTTTCGGATACCTCTATCATCTCGACGCGATGGAAGATCCGTCACACCGTAACTATCCGCAGGCGCTCAAAGACAAAATCGGTCCGCGCAACATGGTGCACAGCTGGGCGACCGATACGGACGATCCGACCGTCGAACCCCGCTGGGGAAAGGTCGGCAAGCAACGGATCGAAGACGCGGGCACGCTGTATCCCGATCGCATGGAAACCGTGGACGACGAAATCCTCGCCCACGCGTTCAAATTCATCGACGGGGCAAAAGCCAGCGGCAAACCATTTTTCTGCTGGCTCAACCCGACGCGCATGCACGTCGTGACGCATCTCTCAGAAAAGTACGAGAAGATGCGCACCGCTGAGAACGGCTGGTCGATCTCGGAGGCCGGCATGGCGCAGCTCGACGACATCGTCGGGGCTGCGATGCAGAAACTCAAGGACGACGGGCTCGAAGACAACACGATCGTCGTGTTCACGACCGACAACGGGACGGAAAACTTCACGTGGCCCGATGGCGGGCAAACGCCGTTTGCAGGCGGCAAGGGAACGGTGCTCGAGGGCGGCTTCCGCGTGCCATGCGTCGCGCGCTGGCCGGGGAAGATCTCCGCCGGCAAGGTCGAGAACGGCATCATGTCGGGGCTGGACTGGTTCCCGACGCTCGTTTCTGCGGCCGGCAACCCGAACATCGCCGACGAGTTAACGAAAGGTAAACAACTCGGCGACCGTACCTATAAGGTTCATCTTGACGGCTACGACCAGACTGCCTTTCTGTCGGGGAACGGGCCCTCAAACCGGCACGAGATCTTTTACTTCGCCGAGGGCACGCTCGGCGCTATCCGTGTTAACGACTATAAGTACCGCTTTATCGATCAGCCCGGAGGCTGGCTCGGGGGCACCGTCAAGGTAGACTGGCCGATTCTCGTCAACCTGCGGCTGGATCCATTCGAACGGACGGGGCTGTCGGGTTCGCTTGCATTCTATAACTGGTTCGCCTACGAGTTCTGGCGTTTCGTCCTGGTTCAAGAAGTCGTCGCCAAGGCGGCGGAGACGTTCGTGGCGTTCCCGCCGATGCAGAAGGGCGCGTCGTTCAACATGGAAGCGGTCAAAGAGCAAGTCCAAAAGGCGATCGCCTCCCACTCCGGCCAATAAGGCCTTCCCTCTGAGCGCGGTGCGCAGCTTGCCGAGTTCGGGCTGCGTACCGCGCTCTAAAACCGCACGAGAGAGTTGACGCAGACGATGCCGCTTCCCAAAATACTAGCGCTGATTATGATCGTCACGACGATGTTTGGTGCGGGACTGCAGGTCGACCGCCGGCGCCTCGTCGAGACGCTGCAGCAGTACGGCCTGCTGGGCCGCGCGCTGCTGGCCAACTTCGTGCTCGTGCCGTTGTGCGCGGTCGTGCTCGTGCGGCTGTTTCACGTCGAGACCGGCGTCGCCATCGGTATCGTGTTGATGGCGATGGCGCCCGGCGTCCCGTTTCTGGCGAACTCGGCCGGGCGTTCGGGCGGCGGGAGCCTTTCGTTCGCACTCACGATCGCTTTTTGTTTTGCCGCTCTGTCGGTGATCACCATTCCGGTCACCATCGGGTTGCTTTTGCCGCCGGCCGCCGCAGCCAACATCCCGGTTGCAAAGTTCCTCACGACGCTGGTCGGATTCCAGCTCGTCCCGCTGGTTCTTGGTGCGCTGCTCGCTCCTCGTTTGGCGACGCCGGCGGCCGACGGGCTCGTGAAAGTGCTACACCTTGCATTCCTGGTCTCGGCCCTCGCACTGGCCGTCCTGATCTTCCCGCGGCTCGTGCATTTCGTATCGACGGTCTACGGTTTCGGACACCTGCTGATCATCGCTGGGGTCGGGGTGTTCTCGGTGGCGGTAGGCTGGCTGCTCGGCGGCCCGAACCGGCAGTACCGGCGCACCCTTTCGATCGCGACCTTGATGCGAAACATCGGCTTATGCGCGCTGGTCGGAACGGAGCCGGCGTTCGCGAATACGAGCGTCGTGCCGACCGTTCTCTCGTACTTCGTCGTCACGTTTGCGCTCAGTCTTCCGGTGCGCGTTTACTACCGGCGCACGAAGGAAGCAACCCCCGCCTAACGCCTGAAGGGGCACGACTCGCATGACGCCGCTGATTTTCTCGCAATACGGAATCTGGACGCTGGGAACGATGGGCGTCATCAGCCTGATCGCCGCCACTACTAATGCGTTCAACGGCGCGCTCTTGGCACGCCGTCCCGATCACTACAAGCACTTCACCGTGATCGGCATCGTTATTCTCGCTTATGCCGGCGGTATCGGCGGCGGCATTATTCGCGACATCCTAGTGAACAAGATCCCGTCCCCGCTCGAAAACCCATGGTATCTGATCACATGCCTCACGGCCGCCGGGGTCGCGCTGCTCATCGACTACAACTCCGAGCAAAAGTTTAAAGACGGTCTCTTTCAGTTCATGACAGCATTCTCGCTGCCATGGTATGCGATCGTGGGCGCCCAGGCGGCGCTCGACGCTCACCTCGGTTATATTGCCGCCATCATTATCGGCGTTATTGCCACCAGTGCGGGGCGCTGGATCATCGACGTGGCATGCCAGGTCGTGCCGAAGCAGCTCGTGCGCGGCGAGTTCTTCGTGCTGGCCGCGGTGCTCACCGGCGCAGCGTACGTTCTGTCCACGCAAGCGTTTGGAATTTCCGTCGTGCCGGCGACGGCGATTGCGTTTGTCGTCGGCTTCGGTTTCAGGCTCATTTCTCAGGCACTCGGCTGGGAAGAGTGGGAGCCGTGGGAGCCGCCCGATTTAAAGACCGGCGAGAAGGCGCGTCACGCGCTTGGCGTCGGACTCCAATCCGAATTCGACGACCACGCGTAGCGGTACCATGTTCGCAACGTCGATCTGGTGGATACTCGTCGTTTCAGGTGCCGTAACCGGGGGCGCCGGCGTGGCCGCGCTCCTGTTTCCGCGAGCGCTTCTGCGGCTCGCTTTCGGAGTGAGCGACTGCGACGCACCGACCAAATTTTTCGTCCGGCATTGGGGGGTGTTGATCGCCGTAGTCGGCGCGCTGGTATTCTACGCGGCGTTGGCGCCGGTCGTTCGCGCGCCGGTGTTGGTCGCCGCCGCCGGCGAAAAGATCGCCATCGTGCTCGTGATCTTTTTTGGGCCGCTCAAACGGACGACGGCCATGACGGCCATTGCCGCCACCGACGGTCTGTTTGCCGTGCTCTACGTCGCATATCTCTCGGGTCTTTGAGCGTCGCTCCGAAGATGTGGAGCCGGAACCTGTGGTTGCTGTTGGCCCTCGCCGTTGCGATTGTTGCGTGGCAGCTGACGCGCTGGATCACACATGTTAACCACGCTCCCAGACCCGTGGTTACGATCGTTTTCGACGAGCGGCCGCCGTTTCAGTTCGAACGAGTCCCCTTCAACGTTTCCGCCCTGCAACGCGAACGACACCGATTTCCCGAAGTCGCGCTGACGGGAAGTGCCCATGTTTTGTTTTTCGTAACGCCGGCGACGCGCTCGATCGCCATTCGCGGTATCGATGCGCGCGAGTTCACGTGCGCCCAATTAAACGCGACGCGGGGTGGTACTGCGGTTCTACTTGCCGACGACGCGCATGCAAGCACGCTCGCGCCAATGGCGATTCAAAGCACCCGGGACGGCGCGATCATTGCGATTCCCAGCGGCATCCACGAGGCGCTCGCACGAACGCCGGACGGCCGCGCCGCGATTACGTGCACCTTCCAAAGCCCGCTAGCCACGGAGCCAACCTTTACCGAACGGGCGATTACGGTTCGAGCCGTAACCGCGCCGGGCGGAGCCGCTTTGTTGGACGTTTCCGCGCTGGAGGACGTCGACGACTTGCGTTTCTCCGGCGGTCTTCAGGCGCCGCTTGGCGGCGACCGTGCGCGGCTTGCCTACGGCGGTGACGACGTCGTTTCGGCCGAGTGGGTCGACGTCACGGCACAGGAGCAGCGCGACATCGTGCTCGTGCTGATCGGCGCACTGTCGGCCATCGCGGCGGCAACGGCGATCGAAGCCATACGCCCGGCGGTCGAACGCCGCACGAAGGCATGAGGCACCTCGACGCGCGTCTTCGACTACGCGCCTGCGGCGCTCCGCTCAGGATGATAAGTCGAAGTGGGCTCGGCTCAAGATGACAAGAGGAGCGGCTCCGCTCGGGATGACAGTGGACTACCGCTGCCCGGCAGCGGCGGCTTTCAGCATAAATTCAACCGCCTGGACGAATGCGACCGGTTCGCAAGGCTTTGGAATAGCGCCGAGAACGTCGAATGCGTCCAGGAAATCTCGCATCGCCCCGGTATCTGCCGTTGCGGTGTAGAGCGCGACGGCGCTTGCAGAATGCTTGGGATCGTTGCGCAGCGCGCGGATGAACGCAACCCCCGACATGCGCGGCATCGATAGGTCGACGAGAATGAGGTGGGGGCAATGCGCCGCAACGACTCTGAGCGCGCTTTCGCCGTCCTCGGCCTCCAGGACGACGTGACCGGCGTGTTCGAGCAGCGTCGCAACGAGCAGACGGCTATTCGAATCGTCGTCAACGATCAGTACGGTCGCCATCGACGGTCTCTCCAAGAAGCGTTTCGATTTCAGTGCGAAGTTTTTGGGGGTCGATCGGGCGCATGATGAATTTGTTAGCACCGAACTCGAGCGCGCGCCTTCGATCGTTTGGATGCCACGCCGTTGACGAAACGAAGATAAACGGTACGTCCCGGAGCTCCGTTATCTCGCGAACCTTCTTGATGAGCACGAGCCCGTCGACTTTCGGCATGTGGAGGTCTGAGAGGATTACGGCCGGACGATGGCGCTTGAGCAATTCGAGCGCCTCGTCGGCGCTGCGCGCGTCGAACACGCGATATCCGAAAGGCTCGAGCGATGCGCGAACGACGTCGAGGTTGTTCTGAACGTTGTCGACCGCGAGAATGATGGGTCCATCGTTGCTGCGAGTTGGCGAGGGTGCAGGCGTTTCCGGGCCTCCGGAGGTCGTTGAGGACGAATGCGAAGCCGCCGGAAGATACGCTTCTATCCGTCGCACGAAGGTCGTTGGGTCGATTGGCTTGGCGATGTAGCCGTCAAAGCCCATGGAGACGATCCGCTCGCGGTCGCCCACCATTGCTAGTGCGGTGATCGCCACCAGCGGAATGCCCGCCAACGCCGGCTCGGCCTTGAAGCGCCGTGCAAATTCATAGCCGTCCATATCCGGCATGAGGATGTCGACGAGCACGGCGTCGTATCTGCTCGCCATCGCAGCCGCCAGACCGTTCGGGCCGTCGTCCGCGGCTTCGGCTTCATAACCAAAGGCTCGGAGGAGATAGAGCGCAAGATCCAGGTTGGCGCGATTGTCGTCGACAACTAAAATCCGCGCACTCACGGACGTTCGAGCGGTAGCGCCAGCGTAAACGTGCTCCCCTTTCCATGCTCGCTGGTGAAGCTGATGGCTCCGCCGAGCAAGGTGGCGAGTTTGAGTGAAAGGTAGAGTCCAAGCCCGACGCCTTCGACGCGGCGGGTGCTCGAAGGGTCGAGCTGCTCGAAGGCCTGGAAGAGCCGATCGCGATCCTCCGGTCTTATGCCTACCCCGGTATCGGTCACGTTGACGATTGCTTCTGCGCCTCGATCGCGCTGACTCGTGGCCGCGTCTACGGAGACCGACCCTTCGTCCGTATATTTAATAGCGTTGTTCGCAAGATTGAGGAGTATTTGGTGCACGGAGCGCCGGTCGGCCTCGACGACGATCGGCGTTTCCGGCAGCGTTACGTTGAACTCCAGACCCTTGTCGGCAGCGAAGGATCGTAGCGAGTCTTTCACGTCGGCGACGACTTCACCGATGGAAACCGGCTCGAAGTGCAGCTCCGCCTTCCCGGTTTCGATTCTAGCGAGATCGAGGATATCGTTGATCAGCGAGAGCAAATGCCGGGCACTCGATTGAACGATGCGAAGCTGCTTATCCTGGTCCGGCGTAAGCGGGCCGGGTAACTTCATCAGGAGCGTGCCCGTAAAGCCGATGATGGCGTTGAGCGGCGTGCGCAACTCGTGACTCATCGAGGCGAGGAACTGATCCTTGGCGGCATTCGCAGTCTCAAGCTCTCGATTCTTCTCTTGGAGCGTCCGTTCGTAAAGCTTGCGTTCGCTCACGTCGCGAATAGCGCTTACGATCATGGCAGCACCGGTTTCGGAGGGAATCGGACTCAGGCTGATCTCGACTGGAATCTCGGAGCCGTCCTTCCGCCTGGCGTGGAGGTCGAGACCGATTCCCATCGGCCGCGCGCGCGGGTCGTGTACGTAGTCGGTGCGATGGCCTTTATGGCGCGAGTGGAGTCGTTCGGGCACCAGGACCTCGATCGGCTGATTTAGCAGCTCGTCTCGCCGGTAGCCGAAGAGTTTTTCGGCCTGACCATTCAAGAGTTGGATTCGCCCGTCGGCATCGACGATGACCATCGCATCGGGCGCCGACTCGAGCAACCGAAAGGATTCCATCGGGCGCTCATTCTTCGTGGGAGAGGCGAATCCGGCACGTACTTTGCCGGCTCTTCGCGGGTTCTTCATAGGATGGCGTTACAGTAGTCACTTCAGTATGGAAGATCGCATCTTACACGCTCTCGATCTCGCCGCCGTCGCCGAGTGGGACGAAGCCAGACGCGCCCTCCAAGGGGTCGATGCCCCGATCGTCTCGCGGCTGATCGTCTTGATCGACGAGCTGCAGGGGCGTCACGAGCAGCGGAAGAGCGCTCGGGCCATGCTTCGCCACGAGCTCGGAAACGCGCTCACCATCGCCCACGCGAACGTCGAGGGGATGCTCGACGGCGTCGTGCCGGCCTCTCCGCAGCGTCTCGCCAACGTGCGGGACGCCCTGACCGGTGCGGCCGAACTGTTGAACGAATTGCAGCGGCCACCTTTGCCGGAGGAAGCGGTTTCGCCGCGAGCCGAGGCCCTCGCAATCGCCGATCTCCTCTCCGCGAAGGTCCGCGATCTGCAGCCGGTCGCTGCAGCCAAGAACGTCGATCTCGGCTGCGACGAGCTGGCATTTACGGATCTAAACGGCACGAACGTTCGTGCCGTTCGCGATGCGGTCGAACGAGCCGTGGTAACCGGGCTGCTCAGTGCCGTTCGATACACACCCCCGGGGGGCTCTGTACGGATCGTCGGTTGCAAACCCGATGGCGAAGTGCTATTGACGTTGCGTAAGAGTGCCGTCGCAAAAATCTTGGATGCCATCGGGTCCGGAGCGCGCCTCATCGACCGAACCGACGAGGTCACAACCCTTGGCGTCACCCTTCCCCGAGGAAAGGAAAGTGAGCGATGAATCCGTCCTCTCCGTCTGAAGCGGCGAGCGTCCTGGAAACTGTCTATGTCGAATGTCCCTACGACACCGCTCAGAGATACCTGGCGGCCGACTTGCGCGAAAGTACGCAAAGAAAACGGACGATGACCCTTCGGGTTGCTTTTTCGGACGTGAACCTGAGCAAGAACGTGCTGGTGACGTTTACGGCAGGCTCCGATCCGATGCATATGGATCAGCCGTGGCGCGTGCACTGGACGCCGGAAGCCGGAGGCCCGTACCCGGACTTCGACGGCGAGTTAACGGTGCGGGCCGACGAGGATTGGAATACGTCCATCCTGGAGTTGCGGGGCGTCTACGTTCCGCCAGGTGGTTCGCTCGGGCACGCGTTCGATCGAGTTCTAGGACGGCGAATCGCCGCCGCTACCGCACAATCGCTGCTCAAGAATATCGCGCAAGAGTTTGAAACGCGCTATCGAGAGCAAGAAGACAGAAAGCACGAGTCGGCGGAGCCGGGTTAATTCGTACGATGCAGGTTCTCGGAAAAGTACTCGCGCCCGCAACGCTGGTCGTCATCGTGCTCGTCGCGAGCATCGGTGGGCGCTCCGGCGCCGCGCCGGCAACGTCGCCCGATCCAATGATCGAGCGCGGCCGCTACCTCGTCGCCTTCGGCGGCTGTAACGATTGCCACACGCCCGGCTGGCGCGATTCGGGCGGAACGCTGGCCGATTCGCGGTGGATGACGGGAGGAAAGATTGGCTACCGCGGTCCGTGGGGGACGGTGTATCCGCCCAACGTCCGTTTGCTCTTTGCGGAGATGACCGAAAGCGCATGGCTCTTTTCGACGCAGACCCGCGGCGGGAGGCCGCCGATGATTTGGCACGACATCAGATTTTTGTCGATGGACGACCGGCGCGCGATCTTTCGCTTCATTCGCAGCCTCGGCCGAGCGGGCAGCCCCGCTCCCGACGACGTGCCGCCGGGCATCGAGCCCGCCACACCGTTCTATTGGGTGCTTCCTCAGTCGCCTGCGCCGAGGCGTCCGTGAGAACAGGGAGGTTTTCGTATGAAGGCTGATGGCGACGCGCCGTTGATCGGTACCCTGCGGTTTGTTTTCGTGATGGGCATAGCGTTTGCGATACTGTGGTTCGGTATGTTCGCCTTGCTCAAGGGGCGGTGGTAAGTGCACGTTCATAAATACGAGCGCTGGTGGCTGACGTTCGGCGTTGCGATGCTGATCGTTTTTCTCGGAGTGATTGTATTTGCGGCCATTGCCGACAACATCAATCCGCCGACTGGAATGACTCAGATCGATCCCACGAAGGTAGCCCAAACGCCACCGTTCGATAAGCCGGGGCTGCGCAAGCTTCCTGACGGATCCTACGAGGCCTATTACGTCGCCCAGGTGTTTTCGTTTGCGCCGGCGAGCGTCACGATTCCCATCGGAAGCAAGGTGACGTTCTTCGTAACTAGTCCCGACGTCGTGCACGGTTTCTTCATTCCCGACACCGACATCAACATGATGGCGGTGCCGGGTTGGGTCAACACCGATAGCCATACCTTCACACGTGCCGGCGAGTACTTGCTCATCTGCCACGAATATTGCGGTATCGGCCATCAAAACATGTTTGCCAAAATCGAGGTGCGCTAGTGGAGAGAATGCTGGAACGTTCGATGCCCCAGCAAGTCCGCAACGAAAACTATCTCGTCATCGCCCACATCTACACGGCCACCGCCGCGATCGCGTTGGGTGCCGTTTTTGGAGTATTTCAAGGTTTTTCGCGTGCTGGAGCGCTGAACGCGCCGGTTTGGTTCGACTACTACCGCATCTTGACTATGCACGGGGTGCTGATGGCCCTCGTGTTCACGACGTTTTTCATCACCGGTTTGTCGCTCTTCGTAACCTATCGATCGATTCCGCGCCCGAGAAAGCTGGCCTTGGCGTGGTTCGGATGGTGGCTGATGCTCGCCGGCACCGCCATGGCCGCGGTTACCATCGTCATGGGCGATGCCACCGTGCTCTACACGTTCTACGCCCCCTTAAAGGCCAGCCCGTGGTTTTACGTCGGCGCGACGCTGCTCGTCCTCGGTACTTGGGTGGTGGCGTTTGAGATTTTTGAAAACGTCTACTTCTTTCGGAAAGCGAACTCCGGCAAAGCAGTGCCGCTGGTCGTGTACTGCTCGGCCGCGACGTTCGTCATGTGGATCGTAGCGACGCTGGGCGTCGTGGCGGAAATGGGCCTGCTGATTCCGTGGGCGTTCGGATGGACCCCCGGCATCAACGTTATGCTCACACGCATGTTCTTTTGGTACTTCGGACACCCGCTCGTGTATTTCTGGATTATGGGCGCGTATATCATCTGGTACAACATCATCCCGACTCGCTACGGTGGGAACGTCTTTAGCGACGGGCTCGTGCGTCTGACGTTCATTATGCTCATTCTGCTCTCGACCCCCGTCGGCATCCACCACCAGTTTATGGAGCCCGGAATCTCGCCCATGTGGAAAATGCTACACACCATCACCACGTACGGCGTTGCGATTCCGTCTTTCATCACGGCGTTTGCCATCTTCGCTTCGTTCGAGCTTTACGCCATCAAGCAGGGTCGCCGCGGGTTTATCGGCACCGTCAAGGCATTGCCTTGGAACGACCCCACGTTCAGCGGAGCGGCGCTTGGGATGCTGCTCTTCATCTTGGGGGGCTTCGGGGGACTGGTAAATGCATCGTATAGCATGGATACCGTCGTGCATAACACCATTTGGATCGTCGGCCACTTTCACGTCACCGTCGGCGGACCGGTCGCCCTCACGTTTCTCGGCGCCGCTTACTGGCTGATACCGCGCCTGACCGGGCGGGCGCTGTGGAAGCCGGATTGGGCGCTCTTCCAGACGCGCCTATGGTTTTTCGGAATGTTGATCATGTCGATCTCGATGCATTACGCCGGCTTGCTGGGGGCGCCGAGGCGTACCGCAAACGTCGACTATTTGGGTGCGGCCGCCGCGCAAACGTGGCAACCGTACATGTTGTTGGCCGCGGTCGGTGGATTGTTCTTGTTTCTGAGTATCGCGATTTTCGTTGCGGTCGCCGTTGGTACGCTCGTGCAAAACCAGAAGACCGAGCCGTTCGCCGCGGATTTCGCGACGCCGGCGAGCGCGGCCGATACGACTCCACCCCTCCTCCAGCACCTTTTCCGCTGGGGGGTCGTAGCGCTGGGCCTGGCAGTTTTGGCGTACGCCGGGCCGCTCGGCGAACTGCTGCGCCATCCAGGATATCTCGCTCCGGGGATGCGAACATGGTAGGACCGTGGAGAAAAAGCGCGTGCTGGTCGTCGATGACGAACCGCAGATTGCTGAGGTGCTGGTAGCCTACCTCGAGCGAGAGGGCTTTGACGTTCACGCGTGCGGCACGGTAGCGGCCGCGATGACCGCGATCGAGAAGTCGGCGCCGAACTTGCTGATTCTTGACATTACGCTGCCCGATGGCAGCGGGCTCGACGTTTTGCGGGCGGCGTCGAAGCCGGGTTTGAGAATTCCGACCATCATGCTTACGGCTCGAAGCGAAGAATCGGATCGCATCGTTGGTTTGGAGCTCGGTGCGGACGACTACATCACCAAACCGTTTTCACCGCGCGAGGTCGTGGCGCGCGCGCGTGCGCTGTTTCGCCGTTTGGAGGAGAGCGGGCCGGCCGTGCACCGGCCGACGCGGATAACCCGCATTGCGGACCTCGAGATCGACCATACGTTCTACGAGGTGAGGCTTTCCGGACGCTCGGCGAGTCTGACGGCCACGGAGTTTCGAATCCTCGCCATTTTGGGAGAGAATCCCGGCGAAGTTTTCACGCGGGCACATCTCCTCGACCGCCTAGAGGACGATGGAGAGATTTACGAGCGCACTCTCGACCGCCATATCAACAATCTGCGAAAGAAGATCGAAATGGACCCTCGCAATCCCTCATACATCCTGACGGTGTACGGGATCGGCTATAAAATGCGGCGTACGTGACCTAAGGTTTCTATGGGTCGAAAGCGATCCTACCGGTGCCGGATCGTACAGACGGGAATCGAGCTCGATCGGAGCACCCCTTCGGCGACGCTGCCGAGAATAAATCGCGGGATGCCTGCCCGCCCGTGGGTTCCGATCACGATCGCGTCGGCGCCGGCGCGTTCTGCCGATGCGACGATCTCTGCGACGGCACTTCCCTCGCGCAGGTCGGTATCCACCTCAATCCCAAGAGACGAAGCGCGTAGTCGGCTTCTTTCGAGCAGCGGCCGCGCTCGTTCCTCAATTTCTGCTTCCAGGAATAGGTCGCGATCGATATCGTCCCAGTCCATGCCGACGGCCTCGGCGACGGTGCACAGCGTTAAACGAGCGCGCTCGCGTTGCGCGACATCGCACGCGAAGGCTAGCGCGTCGTCAGAGGCAGGCGAGCCGTCGACAGGAACCAGCAAACGTTGAAACGGTCTGCAAGCGGTAGCCGCAGCACGCTGCGGAACGACGAATACCGGGACTGCCGATGCACGGACGACGTCCTCGGCGGTACTTCCAACTGCGAGACGTTCGAAACCCCGCCGGCCGTGCGTCCCCATCACGATGACGTCGGGGTTCGTTTGCCGGGCGAAAGCTAAGATGGCCTGAGCCGCCGGGCCGTCAAGCCGGGCGCGCTTAGACTCAACCCCGCCCGCGCGCAGCGCGGATTCCGCACTGCCGAGGACGGCCTCGGCTTCGGCCTCGAGCGCTTCGAGCATCGGCGCGGGGTCGACATACGTGTAGGGACCGGCGGTGGCGGCTTCGACGGCGAGCCGATTGACGGCAAATGCAATGGTGATTTTCGAGTTGTGGAGTTTTGCGCGTTCGACGGCAAACTCCAGGGCCTTACCGGACACCATCGAACCGTCGATCGGAACCAAGATACGCTCGAACACCATAGACGTTCCCTTCTTGTCGAATTGACACCAACTATCGAAATCGTAGCGCGTCCATGGGAAGAGAAGAAGAACGGACCTTCCCAGGCGCTTCGTACGCCCCTTCTACACTTTTGAGAGCCTTTGTTTTCGATCTCAGCCGGGAGTCCGACAATGAGCATGTCAGCGCGTATCGACGCCTATTGGCGCGCCGCCAACTATTTGAGCGCCGGGCAAATCTACTTGCTCGATAACCCACTCCTGCGCGAGCCGTTGCGCTTGGAGCACCTCAAGCCGCGACCGCTGGGGCATTGGGGAACGTCGCCCGGACTGAACCTCGTCTACGCGCACATGAACCGCCTCATCCAGTCCTACGAACTCAACGCCATTTTTATCGCGGGGCCAGGACATGGTGGTCCGGCCGTCGTCGCCAATGCGTATATGGAGGGAACGTATTCCGAGCGTTATCCCGACGTGTCCGATGACGAAGCCGGAATGCGCCGGCTCTTCCGCCAGTTCTCCTTCCCTGGCGGGATCCCCAGTCACGCATCCCCAGACGCGCCCGGTTCGATCCACGAAGGCGGCGAATTAGGGTATAGCTTGTCGCACGCGTACGGGGCGGCGTTCGATAACCCCGAGCTGCTGGTTTGCTGCGTCGTCGGGGACGGCGAAGCCGAAACCGGACCACTGGCGACCAGCTGGCACGGAAACAAGTTCCTAAATCCGGCACGCGACGGGGCCGTCCTCCCGGTACTGCATCTCAACGGTTACAAAATCTCTGGCCCTACCGTGCTCGCGCGCATCGACGACGACGAACTGCGGGCGCTTTTCAAGGGATACGGATACGAGCCCGTCATCGTCGAGGGCGACGAGCCGATGCCGGTTCACGAGGCCCTGAGCGAAGCGCTCGAGGCGGCCGTTCTCCGTATTCGCGAAATTCAATCCGCTGCACGGTCGCGCGGACTCTTCCATCGGCCGCGCTGGCCGATGATCGTTTTGAGAACGCCAAAGGGCTGGACTGGCCCGAAGATCGTCGACGGGCTGAAGATTGAAGGCACCTTTCGCGCGCACCAACTCCCGATTTCCGACTTCGAAGGTAAGCCGGAACACATCGCGCTGCTGGAAGCATGGATGCGCTCGTACCGGCCCGAGGAGCTGTTCGATTCTGGGGGCGCCCTCGTGAGCGAGCTGAGCGCACTCGCACCCAGCGGGCGCCGGCGAATGAGCGCGAATCCTCACGCAAACGGCGGAGAACTGCTGCAGCAGCTGTCACTTCCGGACTTTCGGAAGTATGCGGTCGGCGTCGCGTTTCCCGGGGCGGCAAAAGCGAGCGCGACGGCGGCCGCCGGGGCGATGCTGCGCGACGTGGCTCGCACGAATCCAACGAACTTTCGGATGTTCTCGCCCGACGAAACGGCCTCTAATCGCCTCGACGCGGTTTTTGAGGTTACCGACCGTTGCTCGACGGCGACGATCATTCCCGGTGACGATCACGTTTCGGCCGACGGCCGCGTTATGGAGATTCTGAGCGAACACACCTGTCAAGGGTGGGCGGAAGGCTACCTGCTCACCGGGCGGCATGCGGTCTTCAACTCGTACGAGGCCTTCGTGCACATCGTCGATTCGATGTTCAACCAACATGCGAAGTGGCTCGAAGTGAGCCGGACCATTCCCTGGCGGCGGCCGATTGCGTCGCTGAACTATCTCATCACGTCGCACGTCTGGCGTCAGGACAATAACGGATTCACGCACCAGGATCCCGGCTTCCTCGACGTGGTTATGAACAAAACCGCCGACGTCGTCCGGGTGTACCTGCCACCCGATGCCAATACGATGCTGTCGGTCATGGATCACTGCCTGCGCAGTAAGAACTACATCAACGTCGTCGTCGCCGGGAAACATCCGGAAGCCCAATGGCTCGACATGGAAGCGGCGATCGCACACTGCACCCAAGGGCTTGGGATCTGGACGTGGGCGAGCAACGACGCCGACGCCGAGCCCGACGTCGTGCTGGCGTGCGCCGGCGACGTGCCGACGCTGGAAACGCTCGCCGCTGTCGATTTCCTGCGGACGCACGTACCTGAAATGCGCGTGCGCGTGGTTAACGTTGTCGATCTCATGACGCTGCAGCCCCAACACGTGCACCCGCACGGGCTACCCGATCGGGAGTTCGATTCGATCTTCACTTCCGAGAAGCCCGTCGTGTTTGCTTTTCACGGTTATCCGTGGCTCGTCCACCGGCTCACGTATCGTCGCAATGTGCACGACGAACTCCACGTCCACGGCTACCAAGAATGTGGAACGACGACGACGCCCTTCGACATGACCGTACTCAACGGTCTCGACCGCTTTCACTTAGCGGCCGACGCGATCGATCGCGTGCCGCGCCTGCGGGACCGCGCAAGCCACGCGAAGCAACTCTTGCGCGACAAGCTGGTCGAGCACCGGCTGTACATTCAAAAGTACGGCCGCGATATGCCGGAAATCTCAGATTGGTCCTGGCTGGCGCCTCAGCCGACGCCATGAACGTCCTCACGTTTAACCTGGGTTCGTCGTCGCTGAAGTGCGCGGTGCACGGTGTAAGCGCGACGGGAGAGGTTGCGATTGCTGCGGCGTCGTTCGAACGGACGGGCTTGGAATCGGCCGCCGGCGCCGCCGGCGAGGCCATTGCGTACGTGCGCAATATCGAACCGGCGATAGAAGCGGTCGGCCATCGTTTCGTTTTCGGTGGAGAGCTCGACGTACCGAGTCTGGTTAATGAGGAAGTCATGGGCCGGCTCGAGGAGCTCGAACCGCTCGACCCGCTTCACGCACCGCAATCTCGCTCCATATTACGCGTTGCGATTGAGGAATTTCCGACCCTGCCGCAGGTGGCGTGCTTCGACTCGACCTTCTTTCGACAGTTACCGCCGATTGCGCGCGCGCTCCCGATTCCTTCAGGCGATTCCATATTGCGCCGATATGGGTTTCACGGATTTTCGTACGAGTCGGTCGTGGCGACGCTGGGCGAGCGTGCGCGCGGACGCACGATCGTCGCGCATCTTGGCAGTGGATCGAGTGTAGCTGCGTTGTCCGGTGGCGCGCCGGTCGATACGACCATGGGATTTAGCCCACTCGGCGGGGTGGTCATGGCCAGTCGGCCAGGCGATCTCGATCCGGGCGCGCTTCTCTATTTGCTCGAACGCGAGGGCGTCGGCGTTCGGGCGCTGCGCGAAATGTTGGAAAATCGAAGCGGTTTGCGAGCACTGGCCGGCGGTGAAGGGGACGTACGCGAGCTTTCAGAGCAGGCTCGCGCCGGGGACGCGCGTGCTGCCTTTGCCATTGAGTCTTACGTGCGCTCGATTTCAAAGGCGACGGGTGCATTGACTGCCGTTCTCGGCGGGGTCGACGCGGTGGCTTTTACCGGCGGCATCGGGGAACACCAACCCGACGTTCGCGCCGCCGTCGTCGGTTCGTTGTCGCACCTTGGAGTCGAGCTCGACGAGCGCCGAAATGCAGCGAATGCCCGGGAAATCTCCAGGTCGGGGTCGCGGGTTGTGGTTCACGTCGTGGCAGCCGACGAGAATCGGATGATCGCGCGCCACACGTTCGGCCTCTTACGAGACTGATGCGCTCCCGATTGCCGAGAGCACGCGCATCAGGCGTTCGTTGACGTCGCCCGCGATCGGTCGATCGCCGGAACCAAAGTACGTCCAACCGATAGTAGGCGCAAAATGTGAAATTTGCGGGAAGGAGCCTTCGCGACGGCTTCTTGCCGACGGCGTAGGTTGAGGCAGAAAGCGGGAAAGTACGCCGCTAGAAAGGGCGTAACCACATGCGACCATTTCGCTATCGCGACCGTCACGACGCCGGGCTCGTCCTCGCGCGCGAGCTTTTAGATTACGCCGGCCATCCGAACGCCATCGTTTTGGCGCTGCCGCGGGGCGGGGTGCCTGTCGGCTACGAAGTGGCGCTGCATCTTCGAGTTCCGCTCGACGTTTACGTAGTGCGGAAACTCGGCGTACCCGGACACGAAGAGTTGGCGATGGGCGCGCTTGCCGGCGACGGCACGTGCGTGATCGATCGGCGGCTTATCGCATCGGTAGGCATTTCTCAGCAATCCTTCGACTCAGTTATCGCACGGGAGATCGCGGAGTTGCGCCGGCGCCAGATTGCTTACCGTGACAAACGTCCTGAGAGAGAGCTCGCTCAAAAGCGCGTCATCCTCGTCGATGACGGACTCGCGACGGGATCTTCGATGCACGCCGCAGTAGCGGCCGTCCGTTCGCACAAACCCGCGGCGATCGTCGTCGCGGTACCGGTCGGCGCACTGGAAACCTGCGCGTCGCTGCAAAGGGTCGCCGACCGGGTCGTTTGCCCGCTCCAACCCGAATATTTCGGTGCTGTCGGACTTTACTACGACGACTTCGTACAACTGGAAGACGACGAAGTGCGCCGGCTTTTGGCGAGGGCAGCCCTCTTGGAATCGAATCGATGGAAAGCCGCGTAGCTACCGATCTACCGCGGGCGGCGGTTCCGCTGTTGGGCAACGTCCGGGATCATCACGCCCTTTTTGAGACGATTTCGGATCACCCGATCGTGTTGATCGGAGAAGCGACGCACGGTACGCACGAGTTCTATCGCCAGCGCGCAGAGATCACCAAGCGTCTGATCGCCGAACACGGTTTTACCGCAGTCTGTATTGAGGGGGACTGGCCGGATGCGTATCGCGTCAATCGGTACGTGCGCGGCGCCGGCGACGATACCGAAGCGGTCGACGCGTTGGGCGAATTTAGACGCTTTCCCAGGTGGATGTGGCGCAACGCCGAGGTGTTGGATTTCATCAGCTGGCTGCGCGAATACAACGACCGTGCGCCCGCGTTCCGGCGTCCACAGGCGGGGTTTTACGGCCTCGACCTTTACAGCATGTACGCTTCGATCGATGCCGTGCTCGTGTATCTCGAACGCGTGGATCCCGTGGCTGCGACTCGAGCGCGCCGAAGGTATGAGTGTCTCGAACCGTTCGAGCGGCACCCCGAGGAATACGGCCTGGTTACCGGGTACGGCCTCAAGGCGTCCTGCCGAAACGAAGTGCTCGACCAGCTCAAGGACATTCAGCAGCAAGCGTCGCGGTACGCTCGACTCGACGGCCGCGTAGCCGAAGACCAGTACTTCTATGCCGAGCAAAACGCGCGCATCGTGGCCAACGCCGAGCGCTACTACGCCGCAATGCTCGACGAGGAGATTTCCACTTGGAACTTGCGTGACACCCACATGATTGAAACGCTCGAGCGATTGATGCAGCATCTCACTCGTCATCAGGGCGCGACGAAGGCCGTGGTTTGGGCGCACAACTCGCACGTGGGCGATGCAAGCGTCACGTCGATGTCCCAGCGCAACGAGACCAACGTTGGTGCGCTTGCCAAACGGCGCCACGGAAGCGACGCCGTATCGATCGGCTTTACAACCTATCGCGGAACGGTTACCGCCGCCTCGGATTGGCACGCGCCTGAGGAACGCAAGACGGTGCTTCCGGCACGCAGCGATAGCTACGAACATCTCTTTCACGCGCTCTGCGGCTCTCTCGGTACGGGGCGATTTTTGTTGCCGTTGCGTGCGCATCGCCCGTCGTTGACGGGGCTCCCGCCGCGAGGCCGCGAGCGCGCGATCGGGGTCGTCTACCGCCCCCAGACCGAACTCCAAAGCCACTATTTCTTCGCTGACTTGCTTCACCAATTCGACGCCGTTTACCATTTCGACGTGACGCGTGCCGTCGAGCCGCTGGAACGCAGCGCGTCGTGGCAGGAAGGCGAACCGCCCGAGACCTACCCGAGCGGCGTGTGACGTGCCATCTTAGCCCGCGGGTCTCTGAAAATCGTTCGCGCTAAGCACGGAAGCGGCAGCAGCCGTTTCCGTCCGCGGAACCGTCTCGTAGCAAATCGCTTGGTTTGTGCGGGGTTTGCAACGCGCGACCCACCTTTTCGAAGAACGGGGTGCGCTCGAAAGCGTCGCTGAGTTAGCCGTCGCCTGGTTCATCGGTGCCCTTTGAAGCGGTGCTCGGCGCCGGCTCGTGGGCTCCTCTTTCACGCACGATGATAACCGGGCAGGGCGAGCCTCGTAAAACGCTTTCCGCGACGCTGCCCAAGAAGAGTCGCCGCAAGCCTGTCCTTCCGTGGGTGCCCATAACGATTGCGTCGGCGTGGGTTCGTCCTGCGACTTTGCGGATTTCGTCGAACGGTACGCCCATCAGGGCTTCTCCGGCCGCGCCGACGCCGGCTACGTGGGCAAGCTGGACCGCCGTCGTCACCAGACGTCGCGCTTCGATCTCAGCGTCCCGCAAGAGCAGGTCCAAGGCCGGGCTCGGCGGCGTCGTGCCGCAAATCACGATCGGGTCGACGACCGAGCAAATCTCCAGCTCGGCGTGCTCGGACTTGGCGAGGCTCAGCGCTACTTCGAACGCCTGCTGGGCGCAGGCCGATCCGTCTAAAGGGACGAGAATTCGCTTGAACATGTCTCAGAGCATACGAGCCGTAAGAGAATTGCTTGTGAATTTCGCTCCTCACGGCTTCCCAGCAGCTTCCTACGCCCGTAACGTCGGGCTTCTATGCTGTTCCCATGAAGCTGCCGTCCGCGATCCTCGTCATTCTCATCGTGGCCTCACAGGGGTGCTCGCAGGGCGCCCCCGCACTCGTAACCGTCCCGGTATCCCGCGACTCGATTTCGCGCACCGTTACGGCATCGGGTACGCTGGCCGCACAAGACACGGTGTTGGTGGGCTCCCAGGTCTCCGGCACCATCCAAACGCTCTACGTCGACTACAACAGTCACGTCCATAAGGGCCAGGTGCTGGCGCGGCTGGATCCGAGCTCGTTTCAAGCCGCGCTCGATCAAGCGACCGCGACGCTGGCACAGGTGTACGCACAGAGGGCGGCGGCCGTTTCATCGGCGTCGAGTGCCGCGTATTCCAGTTCGGCCGCCCAAGAGACGGCTCAGTCGCAGCGCGAGCAAATCGCGGCAGCGGACGAAGGGGTACGCAAAGCGAGGAGCGGCTTGGGACTTGCGATGTTGACGGCGTATCGAGACACCACGCTGTTTCGCCAGGGATACGTCGCACAGAACGTCGTCGACGCCGACATCACGAACGTCGCCTCGGCGCGGGCGGCATTCGTTGCTGCGGAAACCGAGGCGAAGAGCGCCCGGCTCACTAGCGCGGCAGGCATCTATCAGGCCGGCAGCACGGCCGCACAGGCGGTTGGAGCCTCAGCGTCGCAACGCGCGAGCGATGCCGTCGTACGCGCCGCTCAAGCTGCGGTGCGCCAAGCTCAGATCAACCTCGATCATGCCACTATCACCTCACCCGTGGACGGCACCGTCATCGAGCGCAACGTTTCGGTCGGCCAGACCGTCGCCGCCGCGTTGCAGGCTCCCACCCTGTTTACCATCGCCAAAGACTTGCGGAAGATGGAGTTGGACGTAGCCGTCGGCGAGCCCGATGTCGGCGCCGTACAGGCCGGGCAAGCCGTTTCGTTCTCGGTTCTGGCTTACCCCGGCCGAACGTTTACCTCGACGGTCGCCCAAGTACGACAAAATCCCACCGTCGTCAATAACGTCACCACGTACGACAGCGTAGCGTACCCGAGCAATCGGGACGGCGCGTTGCGCCCGGGAATGACGGCGAACGTGCAGATAACGGTAGCGAACTATCTCGATGCGTTCGTTGCCCCTTTAACGGCCCTTCAATGGCGGCCGAGCGACGACGTTCTGAAGCACTATACGATCGTCGCTCCAGCCTATAGTGGCGAAGGCATTAAAACGTCGAGGTCGACATGGGGAGCCACGAACTCGTCAATCGAGTTCGCGGTCTCGGTCGGCGGAGAGGGGCGGGTTTACGTTCTGGACGGCCGCGAGCTGCGAGGCGTTCGAGTGACGATCCTCGCGATCGACGGAACGCGCGTGGGCGTCGCACCGGTGGCCGGTCGGCTCGCCCCGAACGATCCAGTCGTCGTCGACCTCGTCAACGCAACGAATGCGGTGGCCACGAGCCTTCCGTGACTCCGACCGTTCAAACGCGGGACCTTTCGCGTCTTTTCCCTACGGGTGGCGAGTTGTTTGCTGCCATCGACAAGGTCACGTTCGTGCTGAATCCTGGAGAGTTCACCGCCATCATGGGGCCCTCGGGCTCGGGGAAATCAACTTTTATGAACGTTATCGGTTGCCTCGACCGGGCCACCAGCGGCACCTATTTGCTCGAGGGAACGAACGTTGCGAACCTTAACTCAAACCAGATTGCCGACTTGCGGCGTGCAAAACTCGGATTTATCTTTCAGCAGTACAATCTCTTGCCGCGAACTTCGGCACTGGAAAACGCCGAGCTTCCGATGGTTTATGCCGGCGTGTCGGCCGGAGAACGCCGCAAACGAGCGCGCCGTGCCCTGATCGACGTTGGGCTCGACGAGCGCCATCATCGATCGATGCCGAGCGAGCTTTCGGGCGGCCAGCAGCAGCGCGTCGCCATCGCGCGCGCCCTGGTCAACGCTCCGAGCCTGATCCTCGCCGACGAGCCGACCGGCGCGCTCGATTCGAAGACCTCACACGACCTCATGGAACTCTTTCTGCACCTCAATCGCGAGCGCGGGATGACGATCCTCATGGTCACACACGAACTCGACATTGCTTTGTACGCGCAGCGGATCGTTTCGTTTCTCGATGGCCGGATCGTTAAAGACGAGCCGGTTCCGCGCGCCGGCGTTGCGACGGCGGGAACGCGATGAATTTGCAACTTGCGGTCACGATTGCTTTTCGGGCGCTCATGCGCAATCGCGAACGTTCCCTGTTAACCGTGCTCGGCATCATCATCGGCGTCGCTGCGGTCATCGTCACGGTGGCCATTGGATCCGGCGCCCGCGCCTCGATCGAGGCGTCGATCGCGAATCTGGGCAGCAACGTCGTAGTGATTCTTCCGGGGAGCACCAGTACCGGCGGCGTCAACGTTGGCATCGGTGCGGCGTCGACTTTGACGATTGACGACGGGCTCGCCATCGCGCGGCAGATCAAGCACGTCGCCGCGGTCACGCCGATGGTCACGCTTCGAACGCAGATCATCTCGCAGAGCAACAACTGGCAGACCACGGTGACGGGTGCCTCACCGGCGTGGCCGTATATCCGGAACTGGGATTTGGAATCGGGCTCGTTCTTCAACGATGCCGATGTGGCGACCAGCGCGAAGGTCGCGGTCGTCGGCGCGACGGTGGCGCGCGAGCTGTTTCCGGGACAAACCGACATCGTCGGTGAACCGATTCGAGTTCGCAACGTTCCGTTTCGCATCATCGGCGTGCTCGTCTCGCGCGGTCACAACGCGTTCGGCATGGACCAAGACGATACGGTCGTCATCCCGTACAGCGCACTGATGCAGCGTCTCTCGGTATCGGCTAACGGGCCCAGCGTGATCAGCGCCCTCATGATCTCGATCGACGATCCCGCCAATATCACGCCGACCATCGACCAGGTGTCGCTGCTGCTTCGGACCCGGCATCGTATCGTGCCTCCGCAAACCGACGACTTTCAGGTTCGCGACCTGGCCGATATCGCAAAAGTCGCGACGTCGACCGGCGTGATGCTGCAAATCCTCTTGGCCTCGATTGCTACGGTATCCCTGATCGTCGGTGGCATCGGCATCATGAACATCATGCTCGTCTCGGTTACCGAGCGTACGCGCGAGATCGGACTGCGCATGGCCGTCGGCGCGCGCAACGCGGCGATTCTCTTACAGTTCCTGGTTGAGGCGGCGGTGCTCGCGACCCTGGGCGGCGGCATCGGCGCGCTGCTCGGCGTTTGTGGCTCGGCGGCTGCGGCCCGGCTCGGCCATTTTCCGTTTTCGATCTCGATTCCGACGATTGCGCTGGCGCTGGCTTTCTCAGCCGCGATCGGCATAGGTTTCGGATTTTATCCGGCGAGAAAGGCCTCCCATCTCGATCCGATTCTCGCACTCCACGCCGAGTAACTGGGCTACCGCGCGTCGGCGATCGCGCGCCGAATGTCGTCGAGAAACGCGCGCGCGGTCCGGCGCGCAATTTGGCGGCCGATGACGGCGTCGAATGCCTCGCCGCCTGCGCCCAGCGGAGGCGCGTACCATCCATCGAGCTCGAGGAAGGTCTCGGCCGGGTCGTGTTCGGCCCAGGTGACGAGCGTGCCCTCGAATGTTGGATACGGACCGCCGTCTTCGGGCCGCCACGTGATCCGAATGAGGTCGTTGAGATTTTGATCGTCGCGCGCCAGGCGTGCCTCTACCTTGGCTTCGTGCTCCAGCGCGAGTCCCTCGGCGATGCCTCCGAGCGGCACGCGCAGACCAACGCGCGTGACACCGTCCACCCCGCGGCTCTTAGCGAAAAATGCCTCCAGCCGCGATTGAGCCTCGGCGATGGGACAAGAAACGGCAATGCGGTCGCGCAGTCGGGTCGTACTCATGGCTCTACCATACGGGCGAGTCGTGAAGAAGTTGCGAAATTCGATTCTCCGAGGCTTGGGGAACGGTGCCGGGTGACGGAACTTCGGTTCGCGGTGCCGTAGCAGCGTCCGGTGAGGTGCTACTTCCTGCGGCACGGACTGGCGGTGGACTCGGAACGATGGCCGGGTGACGACGCCGATCGTCCGCTTACCGCCGAAGGCAAAGAGCGAATGGCGCGCGAGGCAAAGACGATCGCAAAACTCGCGCTCGACCTCGGCGCGATCGTCACCAGCCCGCTGGTGCGTGCGAAACAGACGGCGCTCATCGTCGCCGATACGCTGAACATGCGTAGCCGGTTAGTCGAAGACCGGCGGTTGGGCTTCGCCTTCGACGCGAGCGCGCTCGCGGAGATCCTTCGGGAGCGTTCTGGAGCGGCGATCATGCTCGTCGGTCACGAACCGAGTATGAGCCGGACGATCGGCGCGGTTGTCGGCGGTGCGAGGATCGATTTCAAGAAGGGCAGTCTGGCCTGCCTGAACTTCGAGGATCCGTCTTCGGTTGCAGGGGAGCTCGTGTGGCTGGTGCCGCCCAAAGTGCTGGCGCTATAAGGGGCGGAGTCTGACGGGCGAGGCGTTAACACGGAAAGCTTACAGCCTATTCGCTACCGAGCAAATGACCGCGCTTGGCGGCTAGCGCGCGTAAGTTCGTTTGCGGTCGAGCACCGAAGTGGCTGATGACCTCGGCCGCGGCGAAGCTGCCGAGTCGGCCGCACTCGCGAAGCGGCAGACCGTGCGTTAATCCGAACAGAACGCCCGCTGCATACAGATCGCCGGCCCCGGTCGTGTCGACGACGCCGCCGGCCCGTTCCGTTGCGACGTCGATGACGTCGTCTTGGGTGACGATCGTCGACCCATCCGGTCCGCTGGTGATCGCGACGATCTCGGTCAACGAACGAAGACGCGCGATGGCAGTTTCGAGGCGATCGGTTTCGAAAAGCTCCGCAATCTCGGCCCGATTGCCGAAAAGAACGTCGACGTGGTGGTCGATCAGATGAAGAAATTCGACGCGGTGACGGACGACGCAAAACGGGTCTGAAAGCGACAGCGCGACTTTCCGGCCGGCTCCATGGGCGATCTCGGCAGCGATGTGAAACGCTCGTTGCGCGGACGGCGCGTCGTACAAGTATCCTTCCAGATACGTGATCGCAGCGGCGCGAATCATCGCCGCATCGACGTCATCGGGGCCTAGGCTCGCGGCGGCGCCGAGGAACGTGTTGAGCGTACGCTGGGAATCCGGCGTTACCAAGACGAGACACCGCGCCGTTGCCGGGCCCCCGTTTGCCGCCGGCGTCGGGAAGTGCGCGCCGACCGCCGTAATATCGTGCCGGAATTCGCGGCCCAACGCGTCGTCGCGCACCTTTCCGATGAAGCCGGTTCGGCCGCCGAACGAAGCGATACCGGCGACGGTATTGCCGGCAGAGCCTCCCGAGGTAACGACCGCGGCTCCCATGGCGGCATAAATCGTCTCCGCCTGTGGCTCGTCGATCAATGCCATCGTGCCCTTGCGCATGCCGTGTTCTGAAAGGAAGGCATCGTCGGCCGAAGCGATGACGTCGACGATCGCGTTACCGATGCCGACCACGTCGAGCGGATCAAAGAGCATGGGCCTTCCTTTCATCGTGGCAGCGTGTTTCCCCCGAGGCAGTCGGGCGGGAGCGTCGAGCGCCGGCGCGAACCTAAACGTGCAACGGTTGCTACGCGGCGACCCGGGAGGAGTGGCTCTGATGGCTGGTCGTTTTTCTCATTTCCGAAACATTGGAATCGCAGTCGCGATTGTGGGACTCGCCTTTTGGGCGCAGGCGCCGGCTCGCGCCGAAGGCACGGCCCGCATTCAACAAGCCGATGGAACGGTCAACACGTACCACAACGTGAAGATCAAGATCGTGCAAAAGACGTTGACCATGACGTCGCCTGACGGCAAAGGGACGCTGATGATTTACCGGGCGGCATGTTCCTATCAGGGCGACATCCTCGCGTGCCTGCCGACCGGTACGACCTTGATTCAAGGCGGTACGGTAAATCCTATCAAGCTCGTCAGTGGAACGGTGTATGCCAACATGACCGGCGAGCCGCACAACCTGGCGATGTCGTCGACTAAAGTTCCAGCGCACGGCATTCTGATGTCGTTGAAAACGCAGCGTGGCACGTACGTTACGCTGAGTGGCACGCTCGATGAGGTGAAGCAATGAAATATTTGGCGTTGTTCCTGGCGCTCGCCGTGCTGTCGCAAGCGCCTATCGCCGCCTCCGCGCAGCGCGGAGGTCGCGGTGGCGGCGGGGGCCGAGGCGGGGGCGGCATGCGCGCTCCGGCGGCCCGCCCGATGCCGGCCCAGCGCCCGTCCGGCGGCGGCGGCTTTAATTTTAGTCAAGATACGCGTCCCGCGTCGCGTCCGCAACCGGCGCAGCGCCCCAGTCAGCCGAATAACCGCCCGAACAACGGCAACAACAATAACAATAACCGGCCCAACTACGGCAATAATAACAACCGGCCGAACAATGGGAACAACAATAACAACAACCGGCCAAACAACGGGAACAACAATAACAACAACCGGCCGAACAACGGCAATAACGTCAATAGCGGGAATCATAACAACGTCAACGTGAGCGGGAACACCGTAAACCGTACGGTGATCAACAACCCGGTCTACGTAAACAATAGCGCCTGGGGATGGAATCACGGCGTCGCATGGGCGCCGGCGCCGTACTACTGGGGCGGAGGGTTCTGGGGCGCCATGGCAATCGGTGCCACATCCGCGGCAATCTACGGCTCGATCGTTGCGAATAACGTCACCTATACCTCGTATCAGGTCCAGCCGAGTACTCCGGGCTCGACGTTTCTCTCGAACTATCAACTCGTGCAAGTTCAGTGCGGACCGCCCAACCTGGTGGTGGTCTACGGCCCGCAGAACAGCGTGATCTGCGCGAACCCGAACGATCTGGTCGCGGCCGGCAACTACACGCTCAACACGGATACGCTATCGATTGCCTCCATGTAAAGGCGAGGAAGCTCAATACGGGAGTGGCGTGTCGGTGGACATAGCGGTCATATGCCAGCGCACGTTGTCGAAGAAGGTCCGTTCGCTGACGTTGCCGGCGAGCGCTCGAAACGCCGGATCGGTTTGGTTCCAATACGCGATCAGTGCCGACGCGTACTCGTATTCCTTCACGATGTCCGAATGTTCGACGCCGGCGGCGTCGGTGCCCAAGAGACAGCGGACATGCCGTTCCAGGAGATATTTCAACGAGGCATTTCCGAGGATCGAGCCGACCGCGAGCTCGTCGTTCGGATCTTTGACGAGAACGCCGAGCAGGTCGTTGAGGGCGAAGTTCGTTTCCTCGTTGGCGAGCAACGGTGCGACCTCGTCGCGCATGACCGCGGATCGTCCGAGAGGCATGCGCGATATCGGATACGCTCCGGTCGCGACGTTGCTTTCCAAATTGACGTCGGCCTCGACGCTTTCGTCGTGCATCGCGGCGGCCTGCGCGTCGTTCGCCCACGTGTCGTGGGCGAGGCGAAAGACCACGTAGTTTCGAACATCGGGATGCTCGCTCTCGAACTGAGCGATTGCACCGAGGAGCCAGGTGATGTTCAACCCCGCTTCGGCAGCGTTGCTCAGCGTCGTCGGGAACGCGGCGAAAGCGCTTTCAAACGTCCACGGCTGCGCCGGCGGCACCGGCGCGTAGTCGATGACGCCCCCTTCCCCGACGTGCGTGTGGACCAGCAGTTTTCCGTGCCATCCCATCGAGCGGCGCGCTTTGGCGGCGTCGTATACCGCTGAGACCAACTGACGGTAGTACGCCATGCCGTCCGCCGTAAAGCAGGTTGTTTCCGGGCCCGCGGTGTCGATGCCGACCACGCTGTCGTAGAACGGTGCTCGGCGCGCATCGTCGATGACCGGCTTTCCCGCATCGTCCTCACCGAGGAGTGCGTGGTAAATCGTTGCGGGGGCGGTCCGCAACGCCGAGGGAAGCGCGACCGGCTCGCAGCGGCCGGTTTTCGACCACTCGCTGTATTGGGTTCCACCCGGAAGGGTCGCAAGCTCCGAGGTGTGCGTCATCAGCACGATTTTTATCACCGGCGTGGCCCGGCCCATCGTCCGCAAGGCGGCCGTCACGCCGGGTTCGCTGCCTGCGTCCATCGCGCACGCGATCGTATTCAGGCGATCCGAGCTGCCGTGTGCGAATCCCCAGCCGCCGATGAACGGGAGAGACTGCTCCGAGATTGCGATGTTGGTAGCGGCGAGGTCCAGGACGGTGGCCCGGCACAGGTCCTCGCTCAGACGTCGCCCGTCACCAGCGTAAAATTTCGCGGCGAGATAATCGTACGCGGGTCCACCCCGAAAAGCATACGCGCTGTCGAATTCGGACCACGGCGTCGCGGTGAGAATGCGCTCGAGCGCACCGTCGAGATCGACGACGTTGCCGGAAACGCGATCCCGATAGATGACGAGCGCGGCCCGCGCGCCTAAGGAGAAGCGCTGTCCGTCGGGCGGCGAGAAGAGCCGGTTCCCGAGCGTCGCCTGATGGGCCGGGTACCATACGCCGGCAAGATATCGGTACAGCGCAAGCCGGTCGTCGAAGGTCACCGCGTGCGACGAGGCCGCCATGCGAGCGATGTAGGCCGGCAGATTTGCATACGCGTAGTACGGAAGAATTCCGGTGAAGTGATTGTGCGCGTCGAAATAGGCCGGCTCTCGACCCGAACCCCGAGCAGCCTCGGGGTACACGGCTGCATCGGCGCCGGTTCCCGCGAAGAGGATGACCGATCCCAGAAGCGCGACCTGGGTTAGCGCGAAGATTGCACGCAGCGCGCCGCTCACCAAAACTGTTCGCCGATCCAGCCATCCTCGAGATCGGCGACGCGTCCGCGGTCGAGTTCTGAGAGACAAGCTCCTCCTTCAATCGAACAGGCTTTTTCGCGGTAGGCTAACCACGCGCGTTGCGCTGACGTCAACGCCGCTCGTTGGGCAGGTGTAATTCGGCCGCAAAAAAGGCCGTAGACGCGATCGAGCTCTGCCGAGGCGGCCCGAGAAACCGGCTCGGGGGGCGTCGCGGTATGGCCATTGGTAGATAGCGCTTCCAGCATAGCTTGCAGACGCTCGTCGCGCGCTCGAGTCATCCGGTCCGCGCATTCCGATACGATCATCGGAGCAATGCTGCCGCCGGCGTAAAGCGACGCTTCAAACGCGCAGGTTGCGTTGCGGGCCGCGACCCAGGCGGCTTGTACGCCGGCGAGCGGTTTCGTGCCGACGCCAACGGCGCGCAGTTCGTAAGCGACGCGCGCGGTGGTGACGCGCAGGTGCGAATCGGCCTGTTGCGCCCGGGCTGCCCAGCATGCGTCGAGATCCATTTGCGTGCCGGCAGCCGCGCACGGCGCCGCGGTTGCTGCGGCCAACACGATGCCGTAGATCATTGGGTCTCCCTCGAATAGCGTAGGAGTCGTCCGCTTGAAACTTCAAAGCCTCTACCATGCCCGATTCGCTGAATCCCTCGGACGTAAGCCCTACGACCGACCACGTGGTGGTGGACGTTCCCGGTTGGGAGAAAGTCAAGCCGCGCATTCCCGATACGCAGCAACGGCGGACGCTCGAAAAGCAGCGCAGCGTCCGCGAAGTGGTGTTCGGCGTGCAGGACGGCATTCTGACGACGCTCGGAATCATAACCGGCGTCGGCGTCGCCGAAGGAGAACGGGCTGCCGTGATCATTAGCGGCTTCCTCGCGCTGCTCGCGGGGGCGCTCTCGATGGGCGTCGGAGAGTACCTCGGCCGCAAAGCGGAGCGTGAAGTCGTCGCGGCAACCATCGAGATGGAAAAACGCGAAATGGCGGCGGATCCTCAGGCCGAGTTCGCCGAGCAAGTCGCTTACTATAAGGTCAAAGGCTTCAGTGCCGACGAGGCTCAGATGATCGTACGGCGACTGACCCAGCATCCCGACATCTATTTGTACGAAATGGTGCGTGACGAATTCGGCATTGACCCGCGAGTTGCCGACGATGCCGGCTTGCGCGGACCAATCGCCATGGGCGGCTCGTATGCCATCGGGTCGTTGGTTCCGATCGTGGCGTTCTTGCTGCCGCTGTCCATGCACGTCGCGATCGGGACGTCGCTCGCTTGCGCCGTGGTTGGGCTGTTCGCCGTCGGCTTCTTCGCCGCCAAGTTAAGCTTGCGCAATCCTTGGATCAAAGGTCTCGAGATCGTTTCGTACGGCTGTGTCATTTTCGGACTATCGTACTTGGCCGGACACTTTATTCCACCGCTCTTCGGGCACGCTCCGGTTTCGGTCGGCGGGTGATGTACACGTGCCCGATGCATCCCGAAGTCGTTCGCTCGCAGCCGGGTGCGTGCCCCATTTGCGGGATGTCGCTCGAACCGCGCGATCCCGCCGGTGCGGGCGAGGAGAACGCCGAGCTGGTCGACATGACGCGACGCTTTTGGATCGGCGTCGCGTTAACGGTGCCCGTTTTTGCGCTGGCCATGAGCGACTATGTGGTGCGTCCGTCGCCTCGCGTCTTCACGTGGCTGCAACTCATCCTGAGCACCCCGGTGGTGCTGTGGTGCGGCTGGCCATTTTTCGTTCGCGGCTGGAACTCGATCGTCGCACGCAGTCTCAACATGTTCACCTTGATCGCGCTCGGCGTAAGCGTCGCCTATGTCTACAGCCTCGTAGCAGTGTTGTTTCCTGCGATCTTTCCGGCGGCGATGCGCACTGCGGGAGGCGGCCCCGCAGTCTACTTTGAAGCTGCCGCCGTGATTACCACCCTGGTTCTCTTAGGGCAGGTTCTCGAGCTGCGCGCCCGCAGCGAAACCAGCGCGGCGGTCCGATCGCTTCTTGAACTGGCGCCGAAAACTGCGCGGCGCGTGCGTGCAGACGGAACCGAAGAAGACGTACCGCTTGCGGACGTGCGTGTCGGCGACCACCTCCGAATCCGGCCTGGTGAGAAAATTCCTGTGGACGGCATCGTCCGCGACGGCACCTCGTCCGTCGACGAATCGACGATCACCGGGGAGCCGATACCCGTCGAAAAGTCCAGCGGAGATCGCGTCGTCGGTGCGACCATCAATGCGAACGGGACGCTCGTGATGGAGGCGCAACGCGTCGGAAGCGACACGTTGCTCGCACAGATCGTGCGGATGGTAAGCGAAGCCGGCCGAAGCCGCGCTCCGATTCAAAAACTGGCCGACCGCGTCGCCACCTACTTCGTGCCGGCGGTCATCGCAGCCGCGGCCGTTACGTTTGTGGTGTGGTTTCTACGCGGGCCGCAGCCGCCGTTGGCGTACGCGGTCGTCAATGCGGTTGCCGTCTTGATCATCGCGTGCCCGTGCGCTCTCGGCCTCGCGACACCCATGTCGATCATGGTAGCGGCCGGCAAAGGCGCGACGTTCGGCGTTCTCTTCAAAGATGCCGAAGCCGTTCAGACGCTCGGTCGGGTCGATACGCTCGTCGTCGACAAGACGGGTACGCTGACCGAGGGGCGTCCCCGCTTACAGGACGTCGTGGCCCTCGACGCAAGTCCGGACGCAACGATCCTGCAACTCGCGGCCTCGCTCGAACGCGGCAGCGAGCATCCGCTCGCAACGGCCATCGTCGAAGGCGCGCACCAGCGCGGCGAGGGGATGCTCGCGGTGACCGATTTTGAAGCGCTTCCCGGAAAGGGCGTGCGCGGGCGGATCGGCGAGCGCCGCGCGGCCCTCGGAAATTCGGCGCTCATGGAAGCACTCGGCGTCGACGTCACCGCGGCGACTCGACGAGTCGAGGACCTACGGCAGGAAGGCAAGACGGCAATGTTCCTCGCCGTCGACGGCATGCTGGCGGGTTTCTTGGCGGTCGCCGACCCCATTAAGGAAACCACACCGGCTGCCGTTCGAGCGCTCCATGCCGACGGAATCCGGATCGTCATGCTGACGGGAGACGATGCGACGACCGCAGCTGCCGTTGCGAAACGTCTCGATATCGACGAAGTCATCGCCGGCGTCTTGCCCGATCAGAAAGCCCGCGTCGTTGCGCGGCTTCAATCCGAAGGCCGCTTCGTCGCCATGGCGGGCGATGGCATTAACGACGCGCCGGCCCTCGCGCAAGCGCAAGTCGGAATTGCGATGGGGACCGGCACCGACATCGCGATGGAGAGCGCCGGCGTGACGCTGGTCAAAGGAGATTTACGAGGAATCGTTCGTGCCCGGTATCTGAGCGTCGCGACCATGCGCAACGTCCGGCAAAATCTCTTTTTCGCGTTTGGTTACAATGCGCTCGGCATTCCGATCGCGGCCGGCGTTCTGTATCCGGCGTTCGGCGTACTCCTCTCGCCGATGATTGCGGCCGCCGCCATGTCGTTCAGCTCCGTTTCGGTCATCGCTAACGCGCTGCGCTTGAGAGTGGCTCGCGTATAGCCCGGCGACTTTCATTCGTTTCTCATCTGATTGGCCGTTTTACCAATGTTTAATCGAAACCGGCCCCGTAAGATGATGAAGACATGCTTACGAAACTCGTCCGCTCGGCCGTCGCCGCGCTCGTAATGAGCTCCATGGCTGTCGTCTCCGCCGTACAACCGGCCAGAGCCGATACGACGTCCACCCTCATCATCACGGCGGCAGCGGCCGTCGGCCTTATGACCGCCGTCAACGTCGCGCAAAAGAATGCCAAGGCCCATCAGGTCGTCGGGTACTTGCCCGACGGGTCGACCGTGTACGCCGACGGGCACGTCGTGGCGCGTAGCGGCCAAACGTGGTATCCGGGCAACTACGGCGAAACGATCGCGTGCAACGGACCGCAGTGTTCCGTCAACGGCCCGAACGGCGTGGGATACGGCGGCTATCCGAGCGGCGGTTATCCGAGCGGATACGGCTACCCGAGCGGCTATCCGTCGGGCTACCCTAGCAACGGTTATCCGAGCGGCTACGGATATCCCAACGGCTATGGGGCTCCTCGCCCGCCACGCTAGCGCAAAGTAAAACTTTCGTGATGTGACGTCGACGCGGTCCTTTTGACTGCGCGCCTGCGGCGCTCCGCTCAGGATGACAAGAGTTAGACGTTACGCAACATTACGCGGGCGGCGTTCCAGCCGGCGGCTCCCATGACCCCGCCGCCGGGATGCGTTGCGGCGCCGCAGAGATAGAGACCTTTGATCGGCGTTGCGTAGCCCGCAAAACCTGGAACCGGCCGGAACATGAACAGCTGGTGGAGCGGCATTGCGCCTTGGAAAATGCTGCCGCCGGTTAATCCAAAGACGTTTTCGAGGTCCACCGGTGTGAGAATCTGGCGGTCGATTACCGACGATTTGAATCCAGGTGCATATTGTTCGACGATGTCGAAGCAGCGATCGGCGTAATCGTTTCGCATTGCATCGGTCCAACCGCCATCGACGGGCGCGTAGGGCGCGTACTGGGTAAACATCGACATCAGATGTTTGCCGGCCGGCGCCACACTCGGATCGAGCGAGGTCGGCATCGTGCATTCAACCACCGGATGTTGCGAAATGCGCCCGAATTTCGCGTCGTCGTACGCGCGTTCGATGAAGTCTTGATCGGGGCACAAATGGACCGTACCGCGATGTTGGGGCCCCGCCTCGTGGCCGGGCAGCGCGCTGAAGCTCGGCAGCCGTTCGAGTGCGACGTTGATTTTGCACGAAGCGCTGCTGTATGAAATTCGCGCCACGGCGTCGTTGAAAGCCGGCGGCAGATTTGCAGGATCGAGAAACTTTTGAAACGTTAAATGGCAGTCGACGCCCGAGGCAACTTTCTTCGCGCCGAACTCGTCGCCGTTGGTCAGGGCGACGCCGGTAACCGAGCCGTTCTTCGTGAGGATTTTCGCGACTTCGGCTTCGGTGCGGATCTCGACACCGAGATCCTTGGCGGCGCGTGCGATGGCTTGCGTAAGGCCGCCCATACCGCCCTTGACGTAGCTCCACACGCCGCGCTTACCGTTGGTCTCGCCCATGACGTGATGGAAGAGGACGTAAGCCGTGCCGGGCATCGACGGCGCCATAAAGGCGCCGATGATGGCGTCGGTCGCAATCGTGCCCTTGAGTTGTTCGGACTCGAACCAGCGATCGAGAATCGGGCGTGCGGCGCCGGTGAGTACTTCGACCGCCTCGCCCATCGCCGGACCTAATCGTTGCAGCGCTTTACCCATCTTGCCCATTTGGAACAACTGTCCGAGGGTGGGGTGCAACAGGTTCGGCGGAATCTGCGTGAGCGTGGGTTCGACGACCGAGGCAACGCGCTCGAGCATGGCCTCGTACTTCGGATAGTTTTCGGCGTCTTTTTTGCTGAACTTGGAGATCTCTTCGACGTCCCGGCTCGAACCGGTGCCGAGAATGAGGTATCGTCCGTCGAGAAACGGAGAAAACGATGCGGGGTCGCGTTCGATGGGTTCGAAGCCGTAGTCGCGCAAGCGCAAGTCGGCGATGATTTCCGGGCGGAAGAGACTGTTGACGTAGGCCGCGGTGGAAACTTTATAACCGGGCCATACTTCCTCGGACACGCAGGCGCCGCCCACCAGATACCGCCGTTCGAGCACGAGTACTTTCCATTTGGCGCGGGCCAGGTAGCAGGCGGTCACGAGCCCGTTGTGGCCGCCGCCGATGACGATCGCGTCGTAGTTCATCTCGGGAGGTTCTCTCTTCCTTAGGCGTAGGGTTAGATTTTCAGGTTGAAACTGAAGTAGGCGTTGAACGGCTGGTTGACCGAGCTGGTAAGGTCGTTATAGACGCTAAACGCGGGCTGATATGGATATTTGAGGAACGTTTGCACGTTGGCACCCGGGTTGTAGGCGTTGCCGACCGGCGGCGTGCTCGGACCTCCGACGAGATTGCCGTACGAGCAAACGTTGTTGCGCCAGAAGTAGGTGAAGGCGGTGGTTTGTCCGCCGAAGCACGTTTGAAGCAGGTTTGCAAGCGTTACCGTGACGCTCACGCGCGGCGATACGTCGTAGCCGACGCGCAGGTGTCCGAGGAGCTGCGCCGGTTGCCGGAACGCGCCGATAGCGTCGAACTGACCCGTGTACGGATCGGGAATCGATAGCGTTACGGCGCAGTGACCGTGGTCGGCGGCGTACGGCGCGCCGCCGGCGGCGCCGTACGGATATCGNNTCCCCCACCGTCGAACCCGCAAGCGGAAAGCCGCAGCGGGAAGCGGGATCGATGCCGGGCGTCGTCAGCGGCGCTCCGTATCGATTTCCGGCCTGAAACTGCAGCGACGGCGTAACCGACAGTTTATCGTGCTTATAGTTGAGGATCAGCGTCGCTACGTACGGATAGTTATAAGCGTTGACCCCGGATCCGACCGGACCCGGGAAGGTCGAATAGGGGAGATACGATGCGTTCGGATCGTACAGAGAGAACGCCGGCGACAGCCAGTAGGGATTGGCGATATCGTGCGGCCCTTTGCACGACTGGTCGGGAACCCCGGTCGGCGTATAGCAAGCCGCTGCGTACGATCCCGGACCGGCCGTCGTGTAACCGCAGACCGACTGGCCGAACTGCTTCTTGCCGTAGTCCGCGCCGCCGGGCGCGCACGCTTTCGTGTAGGCGTTGTACTGCGAAATGCCGGCATTGATCGGCGACAGAATCGTGGTGCCGTTCGGCAACAGGCTGTATTTCACGGTCGCGTACGTGTAGGCGAATGAGAACTGGCCAGAAAATCCGTTACGATTGACGTCGCCTTTGTTGAATTCGAACTCGAAGCCGGACGACGTTTGGTTTCCGGCATTGAGCCCGGAGGTGAGGCCGGTGGCGTAGTTGATGTAGAAGTTCTCGACTTGTGCCTGGGTCTGGCGAAGGAACGGCGTCAGCTTGAACGACATGTCCGTGCCTTTGAAGTGGTGCTCGACGGAAAAGTCGCTATTGAACGAGATGGACGGAGCGACCGCGTGGCCCGGCGTCGTGAAGCCGAGCGGATAGAACTGCGTGAGCGTATCGGGCAGGTTTTGCTGAAGGCCGTTGTACTGTTCGTAGGCCGAGCTGGGTTGCTCGTTATACTTGCCGTAGCTCGCGCGTAGAACGGTGTCCGGATTGACGGTGTAGGTCGCGCCGAATCGGGGCTGCACGATGTTGTAGTCGAAACTGGTCGGCGCGTTCGACAAGTGCGCGTTGGTGTATTGGCTGCCGAACTTCGAACACGGTACCTGCGAGTTCGTGCTCCACGGCCCCGGCAGCGCACTGCGATCGACGAGGCTCAGCGTTTGGGTGTCGAAGCACGTATCCTGATTGAACGCCTTGAACCAAAAGTCGCGCGCCGGACCGGTGTTGGTATTCGATCCGACGAAACTGTAGTTGTCCACCCGGATTCCCAGGTTGAAGTTGAGACGGTCGCTGGGTCGCCATTGGTCGGTAATCGAGTAGCCGGAGAACGCCGGCGTAACCGTGTTGTTGAGACCGTAGGCTCCGTTTTCGACGACGAAATAGGCGCATTTCGCGCCGCCACAGGTCATGCCGCCGGCCGGCGGCGGCAACGATCCGCCGTAGATGTCGGCCAGCGAGGCGAAGGTCGGCAGCGCGCCATAGCTGACCCCGCTCCCACCGCCGTCACTACAGGTGGTCGGCGTTGCGGCGCCACTTCCGGATGACGGCGCGATGTAACACGTCCCGCTCCCCAGAGCGTGCGGATTGACGAGAACGGCGAACGCGTCGCCATAGCCAAACATTTGCTCGTTGTAAATGCGCGCGCCGGTCGCGGTGGTGTACGACCCTTCGGCCTCGAGCAGGTTCTGCGGGTTGATTTGGTCGGTGAAGGAGAGACTGATTCCACGCGTGTGATTGTTGATCTCGTAGTCGCCACTGTCGTAATAAGCGTACGGTTGCAGCGACATCATCGGGCCATTCTCAATCCAGTCCGAATAGTAGGTATAGCCGTACAGACGCATGAATGCGCTCGAGCTGAAGTTTTTCTGATACTGCAGTTTCACGATCGCCTGGCCGTTGTAGCCGCGGTCTCGCTGATTGTACGGATCCGGAATCGGCCCGAAGAGCGGATGCGGGGGCGAGGACGGATACAGATACGGTGCCACTAGCGACTGGTAGTTGGCCGGCAGAAAAGTTCCCAGCGCGCCGCGGTACTGATAGCTGTCGAGGTAATACGGCGGAAAGGTCCCTACCGTGGCCAGGTAGTTGGCGAGGCCTTCGTCGTTGACCGAACTGAGGAACGTCGTAAAGATCTCGTCGTTATCGTAGAGCAGTTGCACGTCGTCGCGCAGACCGCCGTTGCGATGCGGGATGGCGAAGTGGACGTTGACGACCGTCGTGCGGTTGGCGATGCCGACCGGATCCGCGGTGCCGAACCCGATCGGGCCGAGGATCCAACCGGGACGCCCGCTCGTGCCGACGTTAGGCACACCGTTGGTAAAACATGACCCTAAAGCCGGATTGGGGGTCGCGGGACACTGTCCGAGTTGTTGTCCGAACTCGTCGGCATACGCAGCGCCGCCAAACTGATCGACGTAGCGGTGCTCTTGATTGTATCCGCCGATGCCGACGTAGTACGAGAACAAACGGTCGGGTGTGGCACCGCCGGCTTCGACGTTCAAGCTGTGATAGAAGGTGGGCGCGCCGATGCTCGGATTGATCGTGGCGTATCCCGGGAACGTTCCCGTCTTGATCACTTGATTGATGAACCCCGCCAGGCCTTGGGCCTCGGCATTCGACGGCGTCGCACCGGTGTACACTTGTAACTCGAGTTGTCCGAGCGAGGACAGCGACCCCGAAGGATAGTTATCGAACGCGCGGTTCACCGGAATGCCGTCGAACTCGTATCCGACCTCGTACGAGTCGCCGCCCCGAACGTGCACCGCTTGGTTGTAACCGGTTTGATTGCCGGGTACGTACGCACCGGGCACGCTGGCGATCGCCGAGTACGCGCTGTTGAGATTTCCGCCGCCGCCCAAGACGCTCAACCGTGCCTGTTGCTGGGCGTTCACGGAATAGAGATCGGCGGTCGTTCCGGGGCGCACCAAACTCGAGGCGGAACGCGAGGATACTTGGGCGATGGTCTTGAGCGCCTTGCGCAGGACGAACGTTAGGGTTTGCTGCGCGTCGGCGAACACCGAGATCCCGGGGTAGGACGCGGGATCGTAGCCGGTTTTTTCGATGGTTGCGACGTACTCGTCGGGTGCGAGCGATACGAAGTGAAAGTGACCGCCGGCATCGGTGACCGTGCCGGCCGTTTGCGATGGACTGGTTACCGTCACGCGAGCATCGGCCACCGGCACCGACGTGCCGGCCTCGACGACCGTGCCGCTTAGACCTCCGGTCGTACCTGCCGGTGCGGGTGCGGCGATTGAGAACGCGCACAGCAACGGCGTTGCTGCGATCAGGGCGGCGAAAATTCGGCGGTGCGTCGTCATAGATGATATGCCTCGAGGAAAGAGTGATATGCGGCCATGGCTCGGTCGAACTCGGTGTGTATTTCGTCGGCTTCTCGAAGATGCGGCGGCAGCGGCGGCCCCTGCGACAGGTTCACGACGCCGAGCAAAATGGTAAGGCGTTCGCGCAGCTTATCCGGGCGCCACTGATCGTCTTCAGAGTTTACGATGCCCGACGTGAGCTGCGAGTATACGGTCTCGAGGGCGCGGCGCTGCGGTGCGGGCGCGCGCGGGCGCACCGCGTCGAGATGGTTGAGTGCCGCGTCGACGGCGGACAGCTCGCCGTCGAGTCCGGCTAGGAAGTCGTAGCGCGCCACGTACTGCGCCTGCGTCCAGTGCGCGCGCGGATCGGGTCGAACTTCGAGTTGCCCTTCGGAGGTACGAGTTCCGGAGCGCAGCCGCACGGTGTAGGTCCCGGGTACGACCATCGGAGCGCTCCAGGATTTGTTCCAGTCGCGGGCGGCGCTCCATTCGACGACCGGTTGGCCGAGCAGGTCCCATGCCGTGCGGTTGATGCCGGCTTTGCCGGATGCGCCGAGCCGGCGGATCGTCGAGCCGGAGGCGTCGAGAATCTCTATCGAGGCAGCCGCGGGCGTCGGAAGATAGTAGGATAGGATGGCGCCGTACGGAGCGTCGGTTCCGCTGAACGTGCCCGCGGGAACGCAGCATTCGTCATCGTGCGTTCCGTATTGTCCCGACCACCACACGTACCACGAGTAGGCCGGGCGCGGTTGAAACAGCGCCGGGACCGCGGCCGCCTCGGCGGCAGCCAAGCCTTCGAGCGGCGTCAGATCGTCGAGGATGTAAATGCCGCGCCCGTGCGTTCCGGCAATCAAGTCGGCGGCAATCGGCGCGACCCGCAAATCGTGGACGGAGGTTGCCGGCATATTGAGCTGCAGACTCTGCCAACGAACGCCGCCGTCGATCGTGACGTGCGCGCCTTGTTCCAAACCCGCGTATAACACGTCGGGGTTACGCGGGTCCTCACGAACGACGTGCGCTGGCTCGTCCGGCGGCAAACCGGCGGCGATCGCGCGCCAGGTTTTCCCGCCATCGGCGGTCGCCAGCACGTACGGCGTGAGATCGCCCATCGTAAGGCGGTTGACGACCGCATACGCGCGGTCGATCGAAACGCGTGAAGGTTCGACCGTTTCGACGCGGCCCCACGGCGGAACGCCGGCCGGGGTAGCGTTTTGCCAATGCGCACCGCCGTCGGTCGTACGCCAAATCAAGCCGTCGTCGGTGCCTGCCCAAATGGTCTTGGCATCGATCGGCGACGGCGCGATGTCCAGAAGGGTGTCGTAAAATTCGGCACCGGAGACGTCGGTATTAATCGGGCCGCCGGCGACTTGTTGTTTAGCGGGATCGTTGCGAGTGAGATCCGGGCTTATCGCACTCCAGGTGCGGCCGCGATCGCGAGTTTCGAAGACGACGTTACCGCCGAAGTAGGCGACGCCGGGATCGACCCGCGAGAACGCGAGCGGAGCTTCCCAGTTGAAGCGATAGGGTAATCCGGCGAGCGCGCGGCCGTTGGTGTCGCGCACGTAGGGCGAGATGTCGTAGTTCTGGCGCGAATCGAGATCGAAGATGCCGAGCTGCCCGTTGAGCTCGTTGATCCCGACGTTCCAAACCGATTGGGGATCGCCGGGTTCCGGCCATACGGCCACCCCGTCGGCGTCGTTGGCGACGTCGCGCCAATCTCGCTCGGTCAATCCGAGCGGACTCAGCGATATATTCGGCGCGCAATACGAATCGTCGTCCTGCATGGCGGCGCAAACGTGATACGGATTCTGATCGTCGAACCCGAGGTGATAAATCTGCGCGAGGTCGACGTTGAAGCGCCAGTCCCACGTTTTTCCACCGTCGATCGAAATGGGAGCTCCGCCATCATCGCTCTCGATGATGCGTTTGCCGTCGCGCGAAATCCAAAATCCGTGGTGGTCTTGATGCACGGCGGTGGCAAGGTCGATGAAGGTTCTCCCGCCATCGCGCGTTTCGATCAAGTCTTCGGAGGCGAAGAAAACGCGGTCGGCATCGTGCGGGTCGACCGCGAGCCGGCTGAAATAGAACGGCCGCTGATCGATTAACGTGTCGCGCGACATCATCTTCCAGTGCGCGCCGGCGTCGTCGGAGCGCCACAGCAGTCCGCCGGCGGATTGGATCAACGCGTACACGCGTTGGGGCCGGCTGGGTGCGACCGCGATTCCAATGCGGCCGGCGTCGCCGGCGGGCAATCCATTCCCCGAGAGGCGGCGCCAGGTCACGCCGCCGTCATTCGACTTAAAAATGCCGTCCGCGGGCCCGCCGCTGGCGAACGTCCACGGCTTGCGCCGAAACTGCCAGACGCCGGCATACACCACCCGCGGATCGTGGGCATCCCAGTCCATGTCGGAAACGCCGCTTTGCGGACCGGCGTACAGCGTGTGCCGCCAGGTCGCTCCACCGTCGGTCGTGCGGTAGACGCCACGTTGCGCGGAATCTTTAAATGGATTTCCCAAGGCGGCGACCAGCGCAATGTTGGGGTCGCGTGGATCGACTAGAATTTTTGAAATGGCGTAAGAGCCGGCCAAGCCTCGGCGGATCCAATGCGTTCCGCCATCGCGCGTGAGCCATATCCCGTTGCCGTACGACGCATCGTTACGCGGATTCGGCTCGCCGGTGCCGACCCAAACGACGTTTTTGTTCGACGCGGCGATGGTGACGGCACCGATGGCGCCGACCGCGCCGGCCGGCCAGCCGTCGCGCCAGGTCAGTCCGCCGTCGGTGGTCTTGAACACACCGCCTCCGGCCGAGCCAAAGTAATACAGGTGCGGATCCTGATCCGTACCGGCCACCGCGGCGGTGCGACCCCCGGCGAGAGCGGGACCAATGTTGCGCCACATCAAATCGCCGAACGGTTCGCGCGCTGCCGCCGCCGTGGATGCGAACAAGACGAAGGTCGCGAGCGGCGCGAGTGTGCGCGCAAGGCGCACGCTACGAAAGCGCGCCCATCACGTGCAGGTAGTGGCGATCGAATGCACCGAGCAAGCCTTCTGCATTCGAATACGGCCCGGGGGCGTACGCGCGCGATTTTAGGCCGAGTTGCGTGAGTTCGCTGACGTGCCAGTCCTGACGGTTGGTTACGTCCCAGAATTCGACCGCGTCGCTCGGATCGAAGTGCGGCACCTCCATGGTGGCCGGATCGAAAAGCCACGTACAGGCGACGTGCGTCCGATCGAGCGTAACCGGCTTGACGTAGTGCACCATCACGTAATCGGCGTGAAGGCTCAACAACATCGATGGGAAGATCGTGTAGTAGTAGATGCGATCCAGGTCGGCGCCGTCGAGGTTTCCGAGCGGCGGTCGCGTCGTGTGTCCGGTGATGGTGAGGGTCGCAGCGTGCGACCGCAGTTCCGAATACCCGCCGAGTACGGCGCCTTGGGTCAAATCGTTGCGTCCGCTGTCCGAGGGCGAGAGTTTGTCGAGCTGCGGATGCACTAACGGACAATGGTAGCATTCCGAATAGTTCTGAAAGACGAGTTTCCAGTTGCAGGCGATGTCGTATTCGATTGTCCGGCCGGTCCGCAAACGTTCGAGATCCCATCGCGTAAAGCGTCCGGTCAACGGTGAAAGCGCGCGTTCGAACGGCTCCGGATCGCCGGCGAGGTTGACGAAGATGCAGCCTTCCCAGATCGCGACGGCCGCTTCGTGGAGCGGATAGTCCGCGCGTTCGAAACCTGGAACCTCCGCCATGTTCCGCGCGGCGTTGAGCGCGCCGTCGAGCCCGTACGTCCAAGCGTGATACGGGCACTGAATCGATCCTTGAAAATGTCCGGCACTTTGCTCGCAAAGCCGGGTACCGCGATGCCGGCACACGTTGAAAAACGCGTGGACGTTCCCAGCACGGTCGCGGGTGACGATCAAGCTCTCGCCGGCGACGTCGGTTGAGAAAAAATCGCCGGCGTTCGCGATCCAGTCGGAACGTCCAACGCCGATCCAGCTCCGCGCAAAAATGCGCTCGCGTTCGTTTGCGAAGTTTTCTGGAGATACGTACCAGCCGGCGGGAAGCGTCTTGGCTCCGGGCGCGATAGCGGGTCTGGTGAAGGCGCTCATGGATGTACCTCCCTGCGGCCGAGGGTTCCGCCGCGTTTGTCAGAATCCCCCGTGGAACAGCGATTTATTTGGCGTTCTTTCTACTAGACCGCCGAAGCCTTCGGGAGTGCCCCGCATTTGGCCGAACGAGAACCTCCTCAGCGCTCGCCCGATCGACGCCAACTCGAGGCCTCGCTTCCGCGCGCCGCGTACGCCGATCCGGGCTTTTTCGAGCGCGAACGCAATGGCATATTTTGGAACGAGTGGTTCTACGTTGGTAGAGCGGAGCAACTCGAGCGGGTCGGCTCGTTTCAAGTCGTCGACGTCGCCGGCGAAAGCGCCATCGTGGTACGCGGTCCCGACGGTTTACACGCGCACGTGAATCTCTGCCGCCATCGCGGCAGCCGCCTGCTATGCGGCAACGGCACCTTGAGCGGCGCGATTCGGTGTCCCTATCACGCCTGGGCCTATGCCTTTGACGGCAGGCTTATTGCAGCGCCCTTCGTCTCGCCGGAGGAGGTCCCAGCGCAAGCGCGGCGCCTGCATCCGGTAGGCGTGGAATGCTGGGGTGGCTTCGTCTTCGTCAATTTCTCGCCCGACAACGCGCGCCGCCAAGGCCGGACGTTAGCCCGCCAGTTAGGTGCGATCCCCGCCCGGCTCGCACGCTATCCGCTGGAACAACTGCGGATCGGCCATTCGATCCGGTACGACGTGGCGGCCAACTGGAAAGTCATGCTCGAGAACTACAACGAGTGCTATCACTGTGCCGGCGTTCATCCGGAGCTGTGCCGGATCGTGCCCGCGTTTAAGCGGCGCGGCGGAAGCGATCTCGACTGGAAGCGGGGCATCCCGCATCGCGACGGCGCATGGACGTTCAGTTTGAGCGGGACCAGTCCGCGAGCGCCGTTTGCCGAACTCGACGAGGACGAACGCGTGCGCCACAAGGGCGAATTGATTTATCCCAACTTCATGCTGAGCTTGTCGGCCGATCACGTCGCCGCATTTTCGCTCTGGCCCGAAAGCGCTGACCAGACGACCATCATCTGCGACTTCTTGTTTCATCCGAGCGAGATGGCCAATCCCGGGTTCGATCCCGCCGATGCCGTCGAATTTTGGGATCTCGTCAATCGTCAGGATTGGGCGATTTGCGAAAACGTTCAAGCCGGAATGCGCTCGCGGGCGTTTCATCACGGCTACTACGCGCCCATGGAAGATTCGAGCCTCGACATCCGGCGATACGTGGCCGCCCTGTTGGGTGCCGATGCGGTCGCGATCGACCGCGGGGATGCGTGATGCCGGACTTCGACGCGATCGTTGTGGGTTTGGGGGGCATAGGCAGCGCGGCCACCTATTGGCTGGCCAAGCGCGGTGCGCGCGTGCTCGGTTTGGAGCAGTTCGAGTTCGGACACTCCCGCGGCGAGTCGCACGATCACTCGCGGATCATCAGGCTGTCGTACGTTACGCCGGCATACGTGCGACTGGCGAAGCAAGCGTATGTCGCGTGGGAATCGCTCGAACGCGACGCCGGCGAGCAACTGGTTTTTCGAACCGGCGGTTTGGATATCGGGCCACGCGATGGCGCCATTCCGCTCGACGGATACGCGCAAGCGATGCGAGCGTGCGACGTACCGTTCGAATGGCTCGACGCGGCCGAGATTCGCGCGCGCTGGCCGGCTTTTCAGATAGCCGGCGACGTGCACGGGCTCTTTCAAGAGGATGGCGGCATCGTCGCTGCCGAGCGCGCCACCGCCGCCCATCAGCGCATGTCGCGCCGCCTCGGCGCGGTGCTGCGCGAGAACGCTCCGGTTACCCGGGTGCGCCCAGCCGGCGGCGGCAGTGTCGACGTCGAAGCCGGCGGTGAGTCGTATCGTGCCCGCAAGCTGGTCGTCGCCGCAGGCCCGTGGAGCGCGCGCATCCTGCAGTTCCTCGATACGCGGCTGCCGCTCGAGGTGACCAAAGAACAAGCGATGTATTTCGAGGCACGCGACCTCGCACGTTTTGAGTTTGGGCGTTTTCCGGTGTGGATTTGGATGGACGATCCATCATTTTACGGATTTCCAGTCTTTGGCGAAGACGGAGCGGTGAAGGTTACTCAAGATGCCGGCGGACTGCCGGTCGATCCGGAAACCCGCACGTTTGAAGAGGATCCGGAAATCACGAGGAGGGTCACGGATTTTCTAACCCGCGTTCTGCCGGGTGCGCTCGGTCCTCGGCGATCGATCAAGACGTGTCTCTACACGCTTACGCCCGATCGGGACTTCGTCATCGACCGTTTGCCGGAACACCCGAACGTGGCCGTCGCCATCGGCGCCGGGCACGCGTTCAAGTTTGCTTCGCTCATCGGCCGAATTCTCGGTGAAATCGCGCTAGATGGAGCGACGCCGAGCGACGTTGCCGCCTTCGCGATCGACCGGCCCATTCTCCAAATGGAAGCACCGCCGAAGACCTACATGGTGTGAATGGAGGGAAGGCCTCATGCGCGAAGAGCAATCGAACGTGAGACCGACGCGCCTTCTCGCCTTGTTCGTATTGCTGGCAATCGTCGTCGCCGGTACCTGGTACTACCTCTCACATCGGCCGCGGGGCGTGGGGGATACCCTCACCGTCTACTACACGAAGATCGACGGAACGACGCTCGGTAATCTGAGCGTCTCTTTACGTCCCCCGCAGCCCGGCGAAAGCGCTTCGGAACACGTTCGGAACACCGTGTTATACGGAGCCGTGCAAGCGGTTGCCGGACCCCCGAGCGACGTGGAAGCGATTCGGTTTCCGCCCGGGACGCGCGTCATCGACGCCACCGTCACCGGATCGACGGCGACCGTCGACCTTTCAAAAGACGTCGAACGTCAGGCCGGGGGGACCTTCGGCGAGAACGGCGAGTTCAAGGCACTTGCCTTTACGGTAACCGGCATTCCGGGAATCGATGCGGTGAAAGTCACGATCGACGGCCAAACGCTACCTACGCTGCCCGGGGGACACCTTGAGTTGGATGAACCGCTCCATCGCTCGGATTTTTAAGCTTCTGCTCCTCGCGGGGCTGCCGTTCGTCGCGCTCGCATCGCCGGCGGTGGCGGATGGGCCGCTCAAGGCCGTCTATGGGCAGCAGACGATCGTGTTCGCGCACGTCTCGACCACCGCCGGCGCGACGGCGGTCGGGCTGAACGATGGCGGTCTGAGAACGCTTTTGCGCGCGACCGGATCGGTGGTTACGTGGCGACCCGGCGACCGGTACGTTTTGATTACGACCTCGGCTCCGCTGGTCGTGAGCTTTGCTATCGGCGACCGGCGATACGACATCGGCCCGATCGGCTTGCAGGCGGCGTTCGCTCCGTACGTACAGGGCGACGAAGTGTACCTTCCTTTGAACGAACTGTTGCGTTCGCTCGATCTCGCGCTTCGGCAAGACGGTACGACGGCGGTGCTTCAGCCGCAACTCGATTCGCTGGACGTGCGCTCGTCGGGCAACCGTTCCGAGGTTATCGCGCATGCGGGCGCGCCGTTACACCCGCGCATCGTGCAAGACGGGTCGAGCGCGGTGATCTACGAGTTCGACGGCGTGGGGACGAATCTCGCCGGCACGCGCACCATCAATGCGGGCGGCATTCGAACGCTGCAAATCGCGCAAACCGGAACGGTACGCGCACCGAAAACGGTCGTCACCGTGCAACTCGCGCCGGGAGCGGTCCACGAAATCCCGCGCAGCAATAACGACCGCGACGTGGCGATCGCGTTTGACGGCGCCGGCACGCCTCCGCAGCAATCGCCCCAGAATCAAGCGATGCAGCCGGCGCCCCCGGGCATGGCCGCACAAGCGCAAACGGGCTCGCCGGCCGCAGCGGCCGGCCCTGCCACCGTAACGGCGGTGACCGTTTCTCCGAGTGCATCCGGGTATACGGTCGCGGTCGCGATCGCCGGCAACGCAAGCTTCGAATGGCATCGCCTGCGCGATCCCGACGATCGACTCTGGATCGACATCACCGGTGCGCAGTTGCAAGGGGCGCCGATCGATACGGCGGAGCCGGTACCGCTTGGCGCTTTGCGCGTTCGCCAAATCGATCCGACGACCGTGAGGGTAGCACTCTCGCTCGCCGGACCGAAATCACTCGTCGTTACGCCATCGTCGAGCGGCTTGAGCATCGACGTCGGTCGCGACGATTTGGCGGATGCTCCGCGAACGGGAAGCGGCAGCGTCGGTTCGGTGATTGCGTCTGGCGAAGTCGCCGCCGCGGTGACGCCGGCGCCGCTGGACCAGCCGGGCGGCCCGTCGAGCGACGACGGCGACTCGAGCTGGAAGTTCGGGCCCCGCAACACGTACGTTCCAACCAACCCGCGGTTAATCGTCATCGATCCGGGACACGGCGGCAGCGATCGCGGCTCTTCGCGCCACGGCGTCGACGAGGCGTATCTCGCGCTCGACATGTCCAAGCGGCTACGCGACATCCTCGTGGCGCGCGGCTGGCAAGTCCGCTTGACGCACGACACGGACGTTGACGTCTACCAACCCAACGACAGCGCCCACGACGAGTTGCAAGCGCGCGTCGACGTCGCCAACGGTGCCGGTGCGCGCATGTTTATCAGCATTCACGCAAACGCGTTCATCAACTCCGGCCCGTATGGAACGACCAGCTACATTTCAAAGCCCAGCGACGTGGCGTTGGCACGTCTCATCGAACGCGAACTTGCGGCGGACGGCACGAAAGACGACGGCATCGTCAAGAGCCACCTTTACGTAACGTTACATACGCTCATGCCGGCGGTCCTGATCGAAACCGCTTTCATTTCGAACCCGAGCGATTACGCGTTATTGACGTCGCCGGCTTGGCGCCAGCGCGTCGCGCAATCGATTGCCGACGGAATCGACCAATACAATCGGCAGTATCCGGTTTCCAATCAACCCGCCCAGTAGAGCCTCTGTCATCCTGAGCGGAGCGCCGGAGGCGCTCGGTCGAAGGACCAATTCAAAAGTGAAATGCGCCTCAGC
>PLLA01000099.1 GCA_003140835.1 Candidatus Tumulicola scandinaviensis
CGGTTGGCGATGAAGGTTCCGTTGCTGTAGTGGCCGACGAGAGCGACGCGTTGTCCCGGGGTGGGTGTTGCACCGGTGGGATAAATCACCGTTCCATTCTTGAGGTCGACAGTTTGCTGCACTCCATTACGTCGCTGAATCGTGAGGCGATATGGCGCAAAGTTGGCGACAGTGCCGAGCATGACGTGCCCGTGGTCGTATTGATGCGAATCCCACCCCTGCTGCCACGTCGTGTAGGTTGGATATGCTTGGGCCGCGGCCGGAATGGAGATCGACGCCGAGCCAATCAGGACGGCTAGCGCTAGGCCTGCGATCGCTGTTCGCGCAAAAAACTTCATCCTAGTTGCATACCCACCGGTTGGCGCAACCAAACAGGAAAAGCGCCACCTGCCACGCGATCCTAGTTGCTGATAATCTCCCCTTCTCGATACCCACGAATCATGTGCCGAGCGTAGCGGGGCTCGGATTCCACATATCCCTGGTGGCATTTAGTGGGTACCCGTCACCGCGTCGACGATAAAGGGCGCGTCATTATTACAAACCAGCGCGTTATCTTCGTTGGAGCAAGGAACAGCTCCGCATGGCCGCTTTCTAAAATCCTGAGTATTCAAAGATTTACCGCTGGGGTACAGATCAATCCAGAAATCGGAAAGCGGTCGTATTTACTACCGGAAGCGAAGATGCGGGAATAGTGATTGATCGGGCACGACGCGGTCTCTTGTGCTGACCGCTGCTCAGCATTCCACAGCGGTAGTCCCGGGTGTGTCAAGGTGGTCGAAAGCACGACAAGCGTCGTTACGTCCCCTGAGCGCTTCAACGATTCGCCGACCTCAACTCCAATAGTCGCTCGCACTCACGTTGGGCGGCTCGCCACCGGCGGCCGTAACCCCAACGATCCGAAAGGACCGAGGCGAACTGAGGGCGCGGAGGTCTTACTCGTAACAAGGTGGATCAAAGTTCGCATCGCTGCCGCGCGCGTGTAGTAACCTAAAGAGGCGGGCTTCATCGCGGTCGTATCGTCGATCGAAGCGTCGGGCGGCTATGATGGACAGAAGGAGATCGTATGGCGATACGAACTGCTCCGACAACTCGATGCATTCGGTTATTGTCCTGCGCGCAAGGCCGGCACGTCCGAGCGCGAAGTGGCACGTCGCTAACAAGCGTTTGCACCGCGCCTGACCCTTGGGGCTACCCGCTGATGCCGCTCGGTCGAGCGCATGCGACCCAAGTATGAGCGATGCCTCGATGTCGCCAGCGGCTCGCAGGGCATCAGCGTGCCAGTATTCTCGCGCTCCGGTAAAAGCGAGCCCCTCGTCGCTACTACTGTCCTGCAGAAACGCAAGCGCACGATCCGGGTGCCCGAGCATGGTTAAGGCGTGCGCGCTGTCGACAGCTAGAAAGTTTCGCGTGCGGGCCGCGAACCTCGAAACCTCGGCTGCCGAGATCCACTGGCTCCACGCCAGGGCTTGTATGTAATCCAACCGCATCAGGTTTAAGTTGATGAACTGAACGGCAAGGTCGCCAATGACTGGCATCCATCCGTTGCGAAGCGCTAATTGGAGACACTGCCGAAGCGTTTTAAGGGGAAGGTCGACGTTGCCGTAGTGCCGAGCGTCGCGCATGGCGTAGTTGGCTCGAACGACGAGCCCGATCGGAGTGTCCTCTAACAGAAAGTGCTTGACGGTATCGACCGCCTTGGATGCCGCGTCCCGGGCCGCGATCCAATCTCCCTGGTGATCGTAGCTGAGCGAGAGCGCATGGAGGGTCCGTGCGAGGAGGGTGCCGTTAGCCGCCTCGCCCTCGCCGTGTAACATCGGCCTCTCGATGATTGCCACGGCCCGCAGATACGATTCCTGGCGCTTGGAGTGCGACTCCTCGAGGTGCCCGGCGACAAGAGCATAGTGCGCAGCTAGACGGGGATGAAGTTGAAATATACGGTTGCTTGGCAAAACGCCTATTCTTTCGAGCATCGCTTGAGCGTCGGTTGCCCTACCGCTTTCGATGGCGATTTCGGCGGCGTTGAGCGCTGACGCAATCTGGCGATCGGCTCGATTGCCACGTCGCGACCCATCCGTAAAAAGGTCGAGTGCCTGCGCGTATGCGCCCACGCTGAGGAGCCCCGCAGCTAACGACCATGTAACCGATGCGAGCGACGATGAATCACTGCCCGACCCCACCCGACACGTAGGCAGCGCCGATGCGGACCGAGCGGCCCGCGATGACAGAAGCAATGAGGCCAGTCGCAGTAAGGCGGCTTTATGATCGCGGAAAAACTGTCGGCGCGACAGGCCAAGAACTTTGCAAATCGCCGTGACCGACTCGCGGCGCAGATCGTATCGAACAACGATCGCGCGTTGCCGCGCGGGGAGCCGATAGAGGCTAACGCCTAGGGCCCAATCGATCGACTCCGCAAGACGTGGTGCATCGGAACAGGAGATTCGTGCTGCCAGAGGGTTGGCGCACAGGCGCGATGGAGTGCGCAAGTCGCGCAACAAGCGACGGAGCGCGGAGAGTGGAGAAACGCCCGAGCGGCCGCCGTCCATCGCGTTGACCTCCAAACCCATAATTCGGCGGCTGCCAGACGCCAGCTTTCGTTGGATCAGACCGGACGATCTCCGAGCACCGAGACCCGATGTACGCGCCGGTGGAGCGGGAAGTAATCGGATACGGCATAGTGCTGCGTCCAGCGGTTATCCCACATGACAACATCACCGCACTGCCAATGCCATCGCACGTGAAATTCGGGCTGCTGAAGATGCTCGAAGAGAAATGCTAGAATGGCATCGCTTTCGCGCCGTGACATCCCTTGGAGGTACGTCGTGAACGAAGCGTTTACGAAGAGACCCTTGCGCCCAGTGGCGGTGTTGGTGCGAACGACGGGGTGTACGACGGGCGGATGCCTCTTATACACGTCGCTCGGCGGTGTAACGTCGCTGGCCAGGAATCGCGCAGGAGGAAAGTCTTTCGCGAAATCGTGTACAGCATACAAGCCGTCGAGCAGTTGGCGGAAGCTGAGGGACAGCGCCTCGTAGGCTGTGTACATGCTGGCCCAAAGCGTGTCGCCGCCCGTCGGGGGAATGATCTCACCAAACAGTATTTCGATGTGCGGCGGTGTCTCGATGAACGTCACGTCAGCATGCCATGCATTCTGTGCGGACTTGCGGTGCTCGTCGTAGTCGAGGATCATCACTTCAACAGCACCTTGCGCCCCGGGGTAAAACGGGTGCGCGTAGAGCAGTCCGAACTGCGCTGTAAAGTCGCGTTGTTGCCGAGGAGTGAGGCGCTGGCCCCTAAAAAACAACACAAGGTGCTCGTCGAGAGCAGATGTCATCAGCTCGACCGCCTGTTTGCTCGGTATGATAGAAAGGTCGATTCCCGCAACGATCGCCCCCAACGCCGGCGTCATGCGTGTCAGAGAGAGGGAATCGGCGCGTGTGGTCATTACGCCTCGTTTAGTCATGGCCGAACTTGAACCTCCGCCTTCACCATCTGCTGTCCCCCTCCGTCCCCGCCAGAAGTGGCACTCTCGCCGGGCAGCAGTTACCGAGGCCGTTTATAGTGCCAGGATCGCTGCATCGCAAGCCCACCTATCGCAAGCATGTTAGAATGCGCAGTGCAAATGCTCGACGATGCGATGCCTGTTAGGAGCCTGCCCTTTCGGCATTGCTGCATGAGGAGGAAAGGACGACTCAATGAAGCGACTATACAGTCTCGTTGGAGCGCTTCTTAGCGCCGAGCTTCTAGCTGCGTGCGGCGGCAGCAGCAGTTTCTCCTCGTCGACGCCTATGTCGGTTGCGCCGACCGCACCATCGCCGGCAGCGCCAGGAGTTGGCCTCCCGCAAATACTTCGTTCGCAACCGGCCTACAGTCGATACGCGCCACATCGGATCAGAAAGGACGTCCAGAAAGAAAGCGTGCTCTACAGCTTCGCCGGCGGGAGCGACGGCGTGAGTCCGTTTGCCACCCTGACCAACGTGGGCGGCACGCTCTACGGCACGACCGGGGGAGGTGGTGCAAGCGGCTATGGCACGGTCTTCAAGATCACGACCTCCGGCACGGAAAGCGTGCTCCACAGCTTCGCCAGCGGAAGCGACGGCGCACATCCGTTCGCCGGCTTGACCAACGTGGGCGGCACGCTCTACGGCACGACCGGCGGAGGTGGTGCAAGCAGCTATGGCACGGTCTTTAAGATCACGACCTCCGGCACGGAAAGCGTGCTCTACAGGTTCGTCGGCGGAAGCGACGGCCTAAGGCCACTTGCCGGTCTGACCAACGTTGGCGGCACGCTCTACGGCACGACCATACGAGGTGGCGCAAGCGGCGACGGCACGGTCTACTCGTTGTCGTTTTGAAACTTTGCGCGGCACGATCCAATAACTCGTCGCCCACAAAAGTGGAACATGGAGCCGCTCGCGAAACAGCGGGCGGCCTCTTTGCGTACCGCGCTATGCTGCACAATCATTCGACAGCTTCGGAGATCCCGGTCATGCCCATCGCCTTGACAAGCTCGTCGACTGAACGGGTCGAAACGCCTTGGATGTAGGCCTCTTGGATCACCGCCATCAGCGCCTTTTCGGCCGTGCGCCGCGGCTCGAGAAAGCCGGGGAAGTAGTAGCTGCCTTTTCGCAGCTTGGGAATGCGTAGATCGATCGCACCGGTACGCGTCTCCCAAAGACGTTCCCGATAGCCGTTGCGGGAGTTCTCGCGAGGGCCGCTGCGTTCGCCGTACGGTGCGCCGCAGGGGGCCTCGACATCGACGTCCATGAGGCGCTGCGCCACGCACTGAAGCATCTCGCGCACTAGGTCGACGTCGGCCCCCTTTTCGGCGAGTTCGGTAAGTGCGATACTAGCCTTGGTCATCGTGGTTCCATTCGTGTCGGTTATTTGTGCAAAAACAACCTTCGCCGAAAGCCACGATGGCCGCTCTCTATGCTACGAGGGCAGCCTTCTCATACACCACGGCCTGGGACACGATCTATCGTTGCGCGGAGCAATGTGCCCTTCGGGCAATTTTTAGCCCTGGCAAACCACCAGTGGAGGCTGCGGACGGATGCAAACCGAGAATACATGTCCTGCGCCGACATCGCTGCATTCAAGGAGCCAGAGCTAATGACTAACCTCCCCGCACGCTCGTCCGTTTCGGGTCTTTCCGTGGTAATGATCTTGTCAATTGCCGGTTGCGCCGGTGCGAACATGTCAATCGGGCCAATGAGCCCATCGAGCCTACAGTCCCAATTTGTCGCGCTTCGCGCTTCACGCCTCCACCTACACATGCCGTTTTCGACTCGGGGATCCCCGGTAAGAGCACGACTTCGAGTTGGCAATTGCCCGAAAACAAACCTGATTTACATTACCAGTGGGCAACTGAACGCCGTGCTGGTCTATGGTCAAAAGTCGGGCAAAATGCAGAATCAGTGCGGTGAAATTACCGCCGGGATTCAAAACCCTCAAGGCCTCGCGACAGACAACCGAGGAGATCTCTTTGTAACGAATGCAGGTTCGCCGACATCCCCAGCTACCATAGTTGAATTCACGTCCGAGTCCGACCGTCCCGCGCTAACCATCCCGGATACTGGGGCATACCCATCGGGAGTCGCTGCTGCAGCGAACGGCGACATCATCGTGACTAATGCGACGAGCGTCGGAAGCGGCCCCGGGAATGTAATGGTCTTCAGCGCCGCGGGACAGCTTGTAGCCACCATGAACGATCCCAAGGCGACCTTCGAGTTGTATCCCACGACCGATTCCAACGGCGATATCTTTACGACCTACTTGGACGCGAATTACGTCGGGCACGTTAACGAGTTTGTCGGTAGTACGCCAACCGAGTTCCCTATGACATACGAATTCCCGGGCAATCCGCTCTTTGACAATGGCAGCCTTCTCGTGCTAGACAACGAGGCCAAAACGATCGACGTCTCTGCTCCACCGTACCAGAAAGTCAGTCGCACGATCGGTTTGAACGAGGCTGCAGCACCCTTTACGTTCAGTATGCTTGCCTCAGGCCGTGCCCTGTACACGGCCGACGGAGAGCTCACCGAAGCTCAGGAATATTCGTACCCGAAGGGCAAACTTACCAATACCATTCACCCGCCATCAGGCTTAATTACACAGGTGGCTGTTTACCCAAACCTGCCCGCGTCGAGCAATGCATTACGGTATCATCTGCGATCGCCTGACACCGGCGAATCGAATGATCTCGCTATGCCCGGAACATGCAAGCCACCGGTGGTTCTCATAAGTGACCAAATTAACTACACCGTAGACTTTTACGAGCAAAAAGGAAACAATCAGCAGCCCTGTTTTCAAATTGACCTTTCTGACGGACGCGCAGCCGCCCCGTCCGGGCTTTTCGTTGATAAGAGTAACAATTTGTACGTCGGCCGAGGGTTTGGCGAAGGCCTAGGAGCCGTTCTAAAATACGTGCCTCCATATACGGGAGTTCCCGAGGTGGTTTGTACAACGCCGAACGGCGCTCCTTATGGCTTAGCGGTGGATGACGCAGGTACAGTCTACGCTGGAGACTACGGCGGATTCACGAACTTTTCTGATGAATTTACAAAATGTAAGGGCTCACGCAGCAATCAAGTAGTGGATACAGCGCTCGACGACGGTATCGTAAACGGAGAGGTCTTTTTCCTCCTTACAGACGCTAAAGGCAATTTGTTCGACAACGGCTGGGACAGTAATCAAGTCGTACTAGTAGATGAGTCCACAGACCGGGGTAGGACTTGGAAAACGCTGCAGACCCTGGGCACGGGATATCCCGGAGGTCTAGCGTTAGACGGAAGCGGCGATCTGTATATCAACAACGACGGACGTTTTGGAACGCCGGGTATGATGTTACAAGTAGCGCCGCCTTATACCGGCACTCCGAAGTCGTTGTTCACTTACAAAACAAATGACGTTCCTATTGCATTGACTGGCGCCATGGCCAGAATCTGGTCCATCGCTGATGACAAATCTGGTGTTGAATATAGTCTTGCGGGCAAGGTTACCTCGAAGACTCAGCGGCTGCCGAACCCTGTCGGCATTACCACTATCCCCTCTAGCGCGCAGTAGAAGGAGTACAATCATGTCAACGCAAGATCGTGGGCTTGCAGTGGTCGGAGCGGTAGTAGCTGTCGTTCTCCTGTGTGCATGCTCAGGCACTAACGCGCAAATGCCCGAAGCGCCTGCTCAACATACCACCGCGTCGGAGCGCCACAACGCACTCGGTTCAGAGCAGGTCTTTGATTTTCTCGCAGCGCGTTACCGGGCGCTCTACCGTATAAGGGGCTTAAACCGAGTTCGCAACCATATCTCGGCAAGGTTAACCGACGAAGCCAAGGCTAAGGGGTTGGTCTTTGTGGCGGACAATGCCAAGAATAGCGTGGACGTCTTCGCTAAGGGCCGGTTAGGCGAGCCGCTCGGTTCGATTACAGACAGCGTTTCGTCGCCAGACGGATTGGCCGTCGACGGGGCGGCAAACCTGTACGTCGCAAACCTGGGCAACAATACAGTGACCGTGTACGAGCCGCCATATATGAAATCACCGGCTACGACTTATTCTAATGGGATAAGCCTGCCAGTTTGGGTCGCGGTCGGTCCCGATGGCACGGTCTATGTCAGCTCATTTAGCGGACGGACGGTTGTTGAGTACCCAAAAGGGAAGACGAAACCGTCTTTGTCGATCGCGCTGCCTGGCAACGGCGAAGGGGTCGCGATCGACTCGAGTAACAATCTTTACGCCGCATACTATAACGAGAATGCGCCTGGTTCCGGGGTTCTAGAGTTTGCGCCAGGCGCCACGAACGGCACGAACCTCGGCATTCCCGTCGAGTTCCCGGGTGGGCTAACGCTGGATCGTAAGGGCGATCTCTTGGTGGTTGACCAGGCTACTTTAACAGTCCAAGTGTATGCACCCGGTGCGACGACATCGTTTCAGACTATCGACAACGGCTTTCTCGATCCGTTTTCCATTGCGTTTGACGCGCAGCGGCGGCATCTATTCGTCTCAGATGCGGCTGTGCAGGACGTCCAAGACATCGGTTATCCAAACGGGACGACGATATTTACCATGAGCGGCTTTTCTCAGGTGCTCGGAGTGGCGTTGAGTCCCACGACGTCGCCAAAATGAGGCGACGCAAGGTGGGCCGGACATCCTACAGGTGGCATCCGGGACGGGGCGAACGCATATTCACGCTTGAACGTGATCAAAAGGTGCACGCATGCCGCGAGCAGACCCGAAGAAGTCCGCGTACTGCGCTAGTCGCCACTTGCTCCATCACCTCGAAGATGCGAGCGAGCTGCGGAGGAACTCACTTGTTTCGGATTGTTTTGCAACCCACAACATGTCGCGGTTCCGGCCCGCTAACGAAGATCGCGAGGCGCTGGTGGCAATCAACCTCCGAGTGCAGAAGGCCCTCGTCGAAGCGTTCGCTGGTCCTCCGGAGGGCTTAAGCTTTCGCGAGGTTACTCGGGCACACGCCGTGTTGCTTCGCTGCGACATGCAAGGCCAAAGCCGCGTCGTTGTTGCCGATGAGCTCAACATCTCACTTCGCCAGTTGCAAACTGCAAGGCGGCTCGGGCATCATCTCTTTTTACGAAGCCTGCTCGCGCGTCATGTTCCCGCGGAGGTTCGCACGTCTCAAAGTAGCCTTGCGATATTCGAGGCCGTAGAGTTGGCAGGACGCGGTGAACCGCGAGCTGCGTTGGAGTCCCTGAGGACTCTCGTTGTACAAGCTTCGGATTCGGAGGCGACAATAGAGGCGTTGTGCGAACAGGCAGACATCGAGGTGCGCTCCTTGGCGTTTGATCGTGCTGCGCAACTCTTAGAACAAGCCAGAGGCCTTGCATCGAGATTGCCAGTGCAAAGTGCTAATGACTCGATAGCGGCGTGTCGGATCGGGCTTGTGCAGTCAAAGTTGGATCGGTTTCTCGGCCGAGTCGACTCCAGCGGATTGCCTTGCGCCTTGCCGGAAGCAATGCGTATAGGGCTAGAGCGAGTGGATGCGAGTCGCAACTTGGACGCCAGTCTGGTCTTAGCGCGACTCCTAATATTTTCTATAGACTCCTATTCCGAGCTTGGGTTATTTAATAGTGCACGCATTGCTGAGCAACGCGCAAGCAAGCTCTTGGCTCGCACGGGGACGCATTTTGGATCCGTGCCTTTAGAGCTTCTCATTGCGCAGACTAGGCTATCTTCTGCAGAGTACAAAGACATCGCACTAGTTTCAGACGCGTATAGGGAGGTTAGCCGACTAGCCACGAACCACGGCTATATTGATTTGTCCCTGCAGGCGGAGGCATCGTTGGCGACAGTGGAAGTCATTGCTGGACACATTACTCCACGAACTTTTAGAAAACGCGCGACATGGCTGTTGCGCGAGGTCGACCGGCGTGGAGCGACATTATCTAATCACGCCCGATTAATTATCATGGACCAACTTTGTGACGGTTCAGCAGCGATCGATACACCGGAACGCACGCTATTCTTGGCGGGTAAACTTTCGACGCTGGCTCCCGTGCGAAGCCATGATGCGTCATTCGTGCGTACGTACAAGAGCCTCGCCATGGCAAGACTGGGACGACACGCCGAGGCAGAAGCTCTGGCTCTAGAGCGCGTTGAAGACAGCCGTCGACTTAAAAGTCTCCGTATTCTCGCCGGAGCCAAGCTGTTTCTGGCCGCTAGTCTCTCGGGACGCGGATGTACGCAGATGGCCTCCCACGAGCTCGACGAAGCATTCCCGCTATTGTCACGATTTGGAACCGGCTGGGTACTGAAACAAGCGGAAGTGCTTCGCCTACGACTCGAAAGAGGCCGGTCACGTGTCTTTGCATTTTAGCAGTCTCTTGTAAATTTGCGCGAGTAGTCTGGCGGCTAGTGCCGTGGTTTTATCCGGCGGTTGCCTTCGCGGTGTACACCGGAGCCCGGCGCGGGGAAGCGTTGGCCTTGCGGTGGAGTGACGCAAACCTTGACAAGGGGTCCGTCACGATCGCCAGATCGATTACGGAACAAATGGAGATTAAGTCTCCTAAGAACGATCGGACGAGGACGGTCTCGGTGCCTGATAAGCTCTGCGCGATTCTCAAAAGTCACAGAGCAGAGCAGGCCAAAGGACGGCTGGCCCTCGGAGCCGCATACAAGGATGAGGATCTTGTTTTCCCTCATGCGGACGGCTCGCCCGTAGACCCGTGGAACTTCGGTCGGGCGGTGATCGATTGCATCAAGCGGGCCAAGGTCACGCCCATCACGCTGCACGGGCTTCGCGACACTCACGCGAGCCTTTGTGCGAAGGCTGGCGTTCCGCTCGAAGTCGTAAGTCAGCGCCTCGGCCATGCGTCTATTGGTATCCCGCCGAGCGGTACTTACACGTTTACTCAGACAGAGACGCCGACGCGGCTCGAGCCTTCGAGAGGTTGGTGGGCTAGGGAATCAAAAGGCTCCGTTGCATTTCTGTTGCACGGAGCCTCAGGCATCGCGAAAAACTCATATAGGATAAGGACGAATTTTATAGCCCCAGCGGGATTCGAACCCTCACCCAGCGGTCCCGGCCGATCCCTGGTAAATTCAGAAAGGCCCATTTTGTAAGAGCTTCCGGCGCGTCACGGTCTCCACCGCGCCCACCCGATTCTATCCGTCTCCGAGCGCTCCGTGACAAATCTGTGACAAATCCATCAACCAATAGCAAGCGCTTTTGCCACCGGGAGAAGGACCGCTTGGGATCTCAATCCGGGGCCCTGCCGCTTTGAGGGCTCTCAGAAAAATTCGGTGCACACATCGTAAAATATGACTGGCAGGAAATGCGAGTTTCGCCTGCAAGTTCCCCAACCAAGGGGGTGCTCTGTGTCTCGCTATATTTTGCTAGTTTGTGCGCTGATAATGGCAGGCTGCTCCCAGCGAGCGGTGCCCTTCGCCTCGACGAGTTCGCAGCCGACGTTACAAAAGATCGCCGCAAAACCAACCGAAAGTCTAGTTGCCCACGTGGTGTTCAAGAACGACACGCGCGGCTATAGCAAATCCTCTAGCGAATTTACTGTTTACTGGTCGTATGCCGCGAATCCGATTTGGCATGTGCAACTTCGAGAATGCGTTAGTCCCGGAGATGAGGTCAAGACAAACATCGTCTACAATCACCCCAAAAGCGGACCTCAAATAAAGTTCGAAGCGGAAATTGCCAGCTACGAAATCTTCAAATGTAGTTTGTTCCGGGCCCGCAACAGGACAATCGCTTTCCACACAATGATTTTCGACCCAAACGCGGACTTTCACGTCGTATACCGAGCCGCTCCAAAGGTGGAAGATTATACGCTATGCGCACGCGGGGGCGGCCACGCTGAAACCTGCAAGAATGGCCGCTGAGTAGGAGCGCGGCAGAGCCAATCACCCTAGCTCGGAACGTCTCGATTCGCAAAGCCAAGGCTTTAGGGGCTTTGCACTGGGATGTGAAGGACATCATGGTGATCGGTGACACGGTCATCGTGCGCGGCGAGGCAACGGAACGCCGGTTGCGGAATTCTGGGGAACGACGCCGACCGGCAAGAGCTTCAAGACGATGGCGATCGACATATTCACGATCGGAAACGGAAAGCTCGCGCGCGCCTATCATGTTGAAAACTGGATGACCGCCTTGCAGCAGATTGGAAAGTAACAATGGGCCTGCACTACGACCTCTTCGTGACGCCCGGAATTCCGATTATGACCGCGACTAAGCCGCCAGGTGTTACCGAAACACTCTTCCAAGCGTCGGCCTCGACGCTCATCCACGGTGACCGCGATGCGGTTCTCGTTGATGCATTCCTGACCGTCGTGCAAGCGTCAGCGTTGGCCGACTGGGTCGCCTCGAAAGGTAAGAACCTGACCACGATATACATCACGCACGGTCACGGTGACCATTGGTTCGGCGCTGGCACGCTGCTCGAGCGATTCCCGAGCGCCAAGCTCATGGCGACACGCGATACCATAAGCGTCATGCAGCAAAATTCATCGGCAGAAGCGCTTCAGTATGTGTGGGGCGCGGGCTTCCCGGGTCAGATACCGCAAAACCTGGTGATCGCGGATGAGCTCCTAGGCGGTACGATTGATCTCGAAGGCCAGGAGCTGCGCGCAGTTGAGGTCGGGCATACGGATACCGCTTACACGACCGTGCTTCACGTTCCGACGATAGGCCTTGTCGTTGCAGGCGATGTCGCCTACAATGACGTGCACCTCTATCTTGTCGAATCGAATGCCCAAACACGTCAGGAGTGGATTGCCGCGCTCGATCAAGTGGAGAGGCTAAAGCCCCGAGCAGTTGTTGCTTCTCACAAGCGCCCCAAAAACCAAGACAGTCCGGCGATCATCGAACAGACGCGCCAATACATCCGCGATTTTGACCGACTTGCGCAGTCGACGTCGACCGCTCAAGAGCTCTATGATCAAATGCTCGCGCTGTACCCAAACCGGGTCAACCCGAGCTGGGCGCTGTGGAGTTCGGCTGAAGCGGCGAAGAAATGAAGCGATGATTGATTTCGCGGATACTCGCAGCTACACGCCGGGCGGCGGAGTTTCTCCGCCAGCAAATGACACGAGGACCTATGCTTACGATCCCAATAGCCGACCTACTTCTATCAGTAACGCTATGGGATCGGTCACGTACACCTATGATGCTGATGGGCGTACGACACGCGTGGGTGAACCATCGTCCGAAGACGGTGCGTCAACCGTCTGTTACGCGTACTATGTCGATGGTCTAAGAGAATATGTGTCAACGGGAACTGCATGCCCAAATGGGAGTAGTGGGTCAGACGGCATCTCGCAGCAAAATGTTTATGCTTATTCGTATCGCAAAGATGGACTAGTTCAGAGGCAAGACATAAACTGGAGTGCTGAAGGCTCCTTTAAGTGGGTATATACGTTGGCCGGTCGAGAACTAACGCAGAGCGACCCACTTACGGGGACGCAGGTAACGCTAAGTAGCTACGATGCGGGGGGCGGGACCTACAATTACGCTAAGAAACAATACACATATGACCAATACGGTCGACCATCGTCGTTGACCCTGCCCGAAGGGTACGCCGAGGGCAACCCAGCCGCTTCGTCCTATATCTCTTATGACGCCGACGATGAAGTCACGAGCTTTTCTCAGTGGAGTTTGGTTTGGGCACCCCACGCCGGAGCTCTTCAGGGATCGATGCGCACATTTACGCTGAACACCCGCGGCGAGATGCTTGCAGATCAATCGCCGTTCAACAACTCCAACTACAGCACTTCAGCTAACGGATATCTTGGCGGCGGCGAGTGGGACGTACGTAGTAACATGTCATATAACGACCCGTATTTTTACCCGGTCCAGGGCCAGTCTGGGACGAATGGTTCGGTGAACTACATTTATGATGCGGCCGGGCGGCAAGCGACGGGATGGTACTCTCTCAACGTAACGGAGCCCCCGGTTCAGACTCCTCCCAATAATCCACCGGAGCCGACTTTTAACAGAAGTTCTGACGCGGAAAACCATGTGATCAACGCGGCGGCGCCTTCCACGCTTGACGCAAACACGAATGGTGTCTGCGGCGATCAGATGCAAGGTTTTCAATGTGCTGGAAGTGCGACCTTTGCTTGGGGTGCCGATGGGCATCTACGAACCATCACTGTGAGTTCTCAAAGCACGGGCCTGCATTACAACGGAGATGAGGTACTGTTTGGATCAAGTTCGTTCTCGGGTTCCACTCCGGTATTGTATCTGGGCAACATGGGCGTGCTGAGCCAGTCGGGAGTATTCAGTATCTGGGATCGAGACCAGTCCGGAACGCGACAGGCCGTCCATAGCGCAACTTGGTTCGGTCCATGGAATCTCGGCCCTGTGATGCCGCATTATGGAAAGAATCCCAATAGCATGGTGCTCGCTCCGGGGTCGTGCGCTCCGGCCATTAATGGCTTAACAAATTGCACGCCATATCCAGGCCCCGGTGGGTACGTACAGCAGGTTCGCATTGACGGGTATACCTATGGAACATATACCTTTCAGGGCGTCCGCATCTTTGATAGCAACAGTTCTCAGTGGCTGTCTCCAGATGCGTACGCGGGCGAGGCACGGGATCCTATGTCACAGGAGCCGTTTATTTGGAATAACAACAACCCGTTTGCGTATGTAAATCCAACTGGTTACGATCCACAACTGAACGGCACCCCCGAAGACCAGGCGGAGGTCTCAACAGCGCTGCAACAGCTTGAGACAGCGGCGAGCAATCTCTCGGATACTGATCGCAATAGTTTAGTCAAAGGGCTCGCGCAATTCTTATCGAGCGCAGCTAGCGACGGCTTTACGATCAACATTGATGATAATGCCGTTGACCTTCAATACAACTCTTCCGGCGGAGTTTCCGGCGCAACGATTGCCAATTATGATACGAGTAATCCCATGTCAATAACGGTACATATGGGTAGCGTGGATGCCTTGGCCGCGCAGTACCGCGGGGAAGCTCTGCAGCAAGGTCTCGCGAATGACATAGGAACAATGGCGACGTTCGCTGGTCTGATTGGCAACCAAAGCCAACAATGTGAAGTCAGAACGGATATCCGGGACGATATCGGGACGAAGGACGACGCATTTTCGGACGATTTTGCGAACTATCGGCTACTCAGTCCGCTTGGCTTACGTAACGACCAATAATGAAAACAACACACGTAGTTTTTGTCGCCTCCATACTAGCTGCATTATCGAATGCCGCCGTTGCCGATGATATGGGTAACCAATACGGTTCGGCGCATATTCAAGTAGTTTCGCTCAATTGTTCGGTAAGTTCTGACGCTCAAATTCATGCGCAGCCGCTACAGGCCGGCGAGTCTTTAGATAGAGTTGCTAAAGTACATAATTCCGCGATAGCAATAGAAAAGCTTATGCCAGGCCGGTACTCGATGTACATAAAATCTGGCACATGTTCTGCTAGGTTTTACGCTTCGGTGTTTCCAAGTATCGAGCGACATCTTGTCTCGTTTATGAGGGAATCGACACGTTCTCGAGAAGATGAAGACGTTTTCGTTGTTCCGTACGATGCGATGGCATTGAAGCTTCCATTTCGCTACTTGGATGTTCATGCAGAAATGCTAGACGGTAAACCCGTGGCAATACAGGTCGACGGACAATATGCCTTTATCGACAACATAGGTGAGGGTACACTTGTTGTTACCGTTGCTGGCTCAAACTTCTCTGTCGAAAAGCGCTTCAAGACCAGGGGGTCCAATATGGTTCTTTTGAGAGAGATTACTGCGGGCGAGGCGTCTATTTTCCAGCGGTAGCTGCAGCGTAGGCACGGGAGTGTAGGTGCGGTTGTCACATTCACCGGTGAGGATTAGTCCGGCACGACGGGGAGGATTTTCTATCGGTACTATAGCTGCGGACCTTAGCTTAAATATCTGTAGGAGGCGCGTCAACTGACTCGACAATATCGATAACGCTTCCAAACCTGATATTTTCAAGCTTTCGGCACAAACGGTTCGGAACTGGGTCAAGCAGGCCGATCTCGACGTCGGCCGGCGAGCCGACGGCTTGACGAGCGCCGAGCGCGACGAGCTCTCCCGCCTGCGTAAAGAGATTAAGCAACTGAAGATCGAGCGGGAGATCTTGGGAAAAGCGGCGGCCTGGTTCGCTCGCGAGACGGATTCGATACCACCCAAGGTTTCGAGTTCGTGAGAGCGCATCAGGCCCGGTGGCCGGTGAGAACGCAGTGTCGCGTGCTGGGCATCTCGACCAGCGGATTCTATGCATGGATTGCACGTCATCCATCGGCACGTTCAGTCGCCGACGACGAACTCGTCGTGGTCTCGGGGCCGGACTATTTCCGTCACCACTCCGCTTGATCGTCCTGGGGACAAGGGGCTTGGGGGGAGAATAGGACGGTATGCTGCTCGGCCCATTCGAGCGGTTATCTTGCTTCTCTAGGAGAGAGGGGAGAACCGATCTCATGAGACTATCAGGCCTACGTACCGTCGCAGCCATTAGCGCGGCGGCACTCGTACTATTCGCATGTTCGAACAGATCAGAAGGCAGTTCGACGGGCTGGCTGCCGACGCAATCGTCATTATACGCTGTGAGCCTTCTGTCACGCACGCCACAATCTTCGAGCGCAGTACTAGGAGCCACTGGCGCGCGAAGACTGTACGTCGATGACGTCCACTACTTCGACTACCACAACGTCGACGTCTTGAAATACGGTGGAAAATTTCAATATTTGGGCGGAATCGGAGGCATTGGATCGCCCTGGGGAAACTGGGTCGACAAAGCGGGGAACTTCTACCTTGCCGATATTGGTAACTCGGACGTCGACGAGTACAATTCTTCCGAAACTCAGATCGACACGTATTCCTCCGGTCTCCAGAGCACGCACGGCGTGACGACGGATAAGTACGGAAATGTTTACGTTGTCGATGTCAACGGCGTTCACGAATTCCCACAGGGTCACAACATCTCGTTTAGCTGTGCTGGGTACAACGCCGGTGGGGTTGCGGTCGACAAGACGGGCAACGTATTCGTGTCGACGGGTTCGAGTATTCTCGAGTATCAGCACGGACTGTTCGAGTCCGGCTGCGTAGATACGGTGCTAGTAAGCAGCTTCAACAATGCTACCGGCATGGCGCTCGACACGGCGGGCAACCTCGTTGTATGCGATCAGTACGGCGGTGACGTAGACATCCTCGCGCCACCGTACACGGCGATCACCGGGACCCTAGGCTCGGGATGGAGCCAACCGACCAACGTGACGATCGATCGGCAAGGCACACGAGCCTACGTCGTTGATACCACCACCTACGTCGTTAAGGTTCTCAACTATCCGTCGGGCACGGTGTTTGCGACGCTCAACGGGTCGAACGGTCTGTTAGCGCCCTTTGCCGCCGTGGACAGCGAGAACTACGTTCCGTAACACCACTTTCATGAGCCATCGCGCAAGAACGCCCTCAACGGGGCGTTCTTGTTGTGTAAATCGCGCCAAGCGCCATGCGCAGTCCGGTCGCCGCCTGCGACCCGATGTGCCTTGATGCATCGTCCACGCCGATGCAGCGTTAGCTAGCCTAAAAAGCATTATGTCATATAGCTTCTCGAGCACTCGCGATTCTTGCAAATGCGATTGCACAATTTGCTTGAGCCGCGCGCGAGGCCGACCGGGCGCGCGACATACGAAAAGAGTCTTATTTTACAGCGTTTTTCGCGGGCAATCGGGCGACCCTCTCTTAGGGAATCGGGTTAGGCGCGTTGCTTCCTCAGCGGCGCGTGGTCGGTTAATGCGGACTACACGAGTCTTGCGTGCGGCTCTAGGTTGGCGGCCTATTTATCAAATGAGGCGCGGTATAGCGGGTGCAGGCTGTGAAATGAGCGCCCAAATGCGATGGATTACTGTTCTCTTACACCGGGCTGTAGCGGCTTATTCGTGACGCGCATCGGTACGTGGTTGACCTCGCGCGCGCCCGCGCGCACGGGAGAGGGGCGGGACACCCCCGGATGAGTCGCGGTGAACGTGCGGGTAGGGCATTGGGGTGATCGGGTTGCTCGCCTCGGCTTGTTCGTAGGCCCCGGGGATTGCAGATGCCGCACGGGGCGGAACAGGCGGCCAATGCGATGGAATCGCGGTTATCTCACACTCGGCTGTTGCCGGTTAAGCGTGGCGCATCGGTCGGCGGATGCATTCGCGCGCGCACGCGCGAGGTGGGGGCACCCTCAAATGAGTCCAAGGGTGCGTGACTCTCGATTCGACCTGGTTGGTGGCCGATAAGTCCCGAAACCTGCACTCCACTCTGGTGCTGCCCGGAGACTGCACGTGCAGGATACCGGATGATCCCACTGTTGCAACGCGATCATCGGCCTCAACCAGCTCACCAAGGCGGTCTTTAACAATTGATCGAAAGTGCCCGACGACCTCTTCGTTTGTGTCGAACGTCGTTGGGTTTAGCATAATCTTGTCGCGAAGACCCTCGTGCTTAATGCCGCGTTGAATATAGAGTCGGACTGGAAGTTCTTGCTTCAGAAAGTGGATTCGGTACGCTGCAATCGCTATCTCTTGTTCTATCCAGACGGATGCGCGTTGATAAGATGTATGGTCTGGTGTAGTTACCACGCCACGATGATGCATGATACCGACGAATCCGGCGCAGCGCGAGAGGGAATCGAGAATGTGCGATGAGACGCCTGCGAGCGTCGCTTGATTTTCAGCGTAGTACGCTCTTGCAGGTGTCTCCTGGTCAATGATGTTGGCGATCGCTGCCCCGAGTGCTAGTTCTTCGTCCGTCGTCTGCCCACAACTGACGAAAATAATCGGTTCCCCTACATTCGCGTCCCTAGCTGGCTGCCGTAGCGCCAGTTTCCCGTCGTCGGTGATTCGGGCGAAATAGATGCTACTGTAGCCAGGTCGTGGGACGATTTCCACAAAGCCCTCTTGCTCGAACGCGAGAAGTCGATCGCGGATGAAAGCGGGCGCGAGATTCATGACCTCCGCAGCCTTTCGCGCAGCCTGGTCGTACGAGCGGATGTTAGTCTGGTGCATGTAATCGGGCTCGCTGCCGAGCGCGCGCAGCCACGTAAGGATCCTGCGATCGACATCGCTTAGTTCCATCCGGCGACCTCACTACGGATTCTGGCTGTTGTCACTTTGTTTGTCATCCTGGCGCACTAATAGCGTGACCAGGTTTAGCGATCCAGGGCAGATGGAAGACATCGTACCAATTGATTTGGTCCACAGGAGCAACGAAATCATACTTGCGCCCGGTGAAGGTTGTCACGCGCGAAGCCGGCGTGAGTGGTCACAGGTGCAAGCCTTCGTCAACAAAGAGACAACTCTACAGCCGGCGACCCTTGCGAGGCTTAGAACGGCCCTTGAACGTCTCTACCTCGATCACTCGTTCTCATGGGCCGAACGCTACTCGAAGCGGATAGTCCATTCCTTGCGTGATCGTTCTTAGGATTGAAGATTTGCCGGGTGCGTACACGGTGACGCTAGCGCCTCTAAAATTGGCAACGTATAGGTTGCCATGCTTGTCAAAGACTAGCGAGGACGGGGAGCTCATACCCTGCGAAATGGTTCTTAGGATCGATGTGCCACCGGGTGCGTAAACCGTAACACTATTGCCTTCGGAGCCAATACCCGACTCATTTGCGACGTATAGGTTTCCGTGGCCATCGAACGCCAAGGATTCTGGGAAAATGATACCGTCAGAGATGGTTCTCATGATCGAAGTACTTCCGGGCGCGTAAACTGTCACGCTGTTGCCGTAAGAGTTCGCAACGTAAAGATTCCCAGCACCGTCAAACGTCAGCGCGGTCGGAGTATCGATGCCGTCTGTGATCGTCAACATCGGAGATGTGCTTCCAGGCGCGTAAACCGTTACTGCGTTGAAGCCCCCGACGTACAAGTTGCCCGAGGAGTCATATGTCAATGCTAGGACGGAATTAACCCCAGGTCGGATTGTGCGTATCAACTTCCTACCCGGAGCGCACTCTTGGATCGCATGATAACAGGCGACGGCCAGATCACCGAGCCGATCGAATGCTAACGCTTGTGGATCACCGATGCCTCTTGTAATCGCGCCCAAATATCGTTTGCCACGACTTCCGTAGATCGTCACTCTACTGTGCCCTTGATTCGCCACGTACAAATGACCGACGCTGTTGAAAGACAGCGCGCGAGGATTACTAATGTTTTTCGTTACAGCCCGAAGGAGCGACTTGGTGCCTTGCGCATAGAGCGTGACTGAGGGGTCTCCGTTGGCAATCCCCAGATTCGCTACATAGAGGGTTGACCCGGCTGATGATTCGGTTTCCGTTCTGGCGACCGAGTTCGAGCTCTGGACGGCGGAAAAGTAGTCCTTGCCACAACCCGCCAGTGCCGTGGCAAATAATAGAAGTACGAATGCAGTCAAATGCTTCATGACGTAAGATCCTCCAAGGCGTTAACCGTCCACCGAGTTGCCGAGCGCTCCGGCGAACCTGCGTAAGATCCTCATTCCAGGATTCCTAAAAGAGATAACGTGCCAAGAGGTTCGACAGTCTGCGCCAAGCCCCCGGGGTGGATCGCCTGTGCTCGGCTGGGCTACCTGCCGGCGGTGCTGCTGCGCTCCGCGATGGAATCAAGCGCGTTCGTGGAACGAGCCTAGGACGGGCTTCGTTGCGCGAAGGTCACGGGTATTGCTTTCGGCAGGTATGAGACACGGTCGCGCTTTATCGGGGGTCAATGCTATGGTGAGACGGACGTTCACCTATCGAATCGGCATCTTTACGTGTGCGTTGGCGTTGGCGTTGGCTGCGTGCTCGACTGGGTCGCGCGGCGTCATGCCCACGAGCGGAGAAGGATTCCAATCGCAAGAAGCCCCAGTCCCCGGACTGACGCTGTCGAAGTATGTCAAGCACGTCGTTATTATCGTTCAGGAAAACCGCAGCTTTGAAAACCTCTTCGCGGGGTTTCACGGCG
>PLLA01000071.1 GCA_003140835.1 Candidatus Tumulicola scandinaviensis
ACACACGCGAATGGACGCGCCCGCGGCCGCCTCACGCGCGTCCTGCGCTCCGGCGGCACTAACACGTCCACGTGCGTCGTCGGAGGGCGATTCAACCCTAAAGCTCCGAGAGCCGCGAAGCTTTTCATGCAGCCTTAACCGTTTGTCGAGAATGTTCCCAGATGCGATGCGTAGAGTGGGAGTATGGCAAGGCAACACGCGCGCTCCCACACATTGACAACTCGAATAACGCACTGGGCGGTGGCCGCGTCGTGCGTGTTCTTGTTCGGAAGCGGCGCCGCGATCTACAACCACCGGCCGTCGTTCGTGTTGGGTGCGTACCGGCTCGCGCTTCCCCGTTTCCCGTCTTGGCTGACAATCGGTGCCTCACCCAAGATCGTGCACTACGTTTTCGCCGCGCTCTTCGTGCTGTGCGGCATCGTGTATTTCGCGTGGGGACTGCGCACGGGGCACTTCAAGAAAGTAACGATCACACGCGCGGACGTCCGGAATCTGATCCCGATGCAGCTGTATTACCTCGGCCTGCGCAAGTCGTCGCCCGAATACGACGGATACAACCCGCTGCAAAAGCTTGCGTACTCGGCCGTCCTGTTCCTCATCGCGCCGCTCATCGTGCTTACCGGTGCCGCTATGCTCCCATTTCCTGGGCTTCATCCGCTTGGAGCGCTCTTCCCCGGTGGCGTGAAGTTCTGGCACTTTGGGCTCATGTCGCTGCTCTGTACGTTCGTCGTGGGCCACGTAGTGATGGTTTCCGCTACGGGAATCGTGGCAAACGTTCGCGCCATGATTATCGGCGGCGATGCGGTCTCCGCAAGCGAACGCGGGCGTATTGCCGCATCGCACGTGCGTAGAGTCCTTTCTTAAACCGGCGCTCCGGCGAAATCGGTTTCACATTCCTTGGGAATAACGAACCTATTCCATTGGATTCATTTCAACCCGGATTCACCAGATAGTTTGCAAATGCGCCGCCGATCAGCAGTGGGTTTTGCTATACTGCATATGTAGATTCGCGCTGATCATGTGAGGAAAAGTGACGAACCCGACGGGTGAAACTGAAAATGGCGTTCTTCGACTCGATTTCGACCGCAGCATCATGGTGCAGTTCCGCGGCTCAGTCGTCACCTCGGATGCGGGTCTGCTCGCGTATCGCGAACTCGATGACGCACTTGGATTGACAACATCAGCCGGCGATCTTCTCACCGATGCACGCACAGGAAAGAACGGTCGCCACGCCCTCGTCGGCATGCTTCGTCAGTCGCTCTTCGGCAGACTCGCCGGATATGAAGACGTGAACGATGCGCTGCGTTTGCGACACAACCCCGCCATGCGCTGCATCATCGGCGGTAAAGCAACGAAACGGTCGGGCGCGTCGCCGAGTCAGATGGGGCGGTTCGAAACCAACTGGCTGGCAAGATTTGGCGAAGTGCTAAGCGGCGTCGTCATCGCAGTGGTCGGAGCGGTTTTCTTGATTTATCCGTTCGGATGAGCGTTGCGTAAGATCAGGCAAAAGAATCGTGAAGATCGAGAAATCGGCCGACTTCCGCAGGCTGATTTTCGTGGGTGTTTAAAATAGAAATGACTATTACGAACTCCGCTTTTATGCTAGGGGCAACGAATGCGTAAACGCCCGAGCGTCCTCTTGCGTTGGCTTGGAGCTGGCGCTGGCATACTGCTCTTCTACCTCTTGGCCGGATGCGTTAGAGTGGCTTGGAGCGTCGGTTGCGACTATCCTAACCATGCGATTCACTCTTTAGCAAACGTCCTTCTCTGGGGCTCCTTATGCGAACCCCCACTGACGCATTGAGTCGGCCAATTTTAAAAGGGAACCACTGTCCTCGCGGGCTGCTGCCGCGGTCTTAACAATGGTGGGTTTGGCCAGCATTTCAGCCTTTGCCGAGCAGGCTTCTTGTACGGACTATTCCAAAGAAAGCGACCGTCGGTTCGGCTCGTTCCGGAGGCATAGCCACGCGTGCGTTTCTTCGGTGTTCCCCCTTCGCCAACAGGAAGTCCTTGGTGAAGGCCCTCGTGACATTCGTGTGCGAGCGCCTGCCCCTTGCCGTCGTCGGAATCTGCACGATCTTCATGGTGCTTATGCGTCTTGAAGCCGTGGCTGTACGCCGACGTCCGCGAAGCCTACCCGGTACCTACCGCTAGCAAAGCTCTCAGGAGGTTCGAGGCATGCCATCAGTCTTTTGCGGTTGTGAAATCCCAGATTGTAAGGCGTCGCCACACGTAGGGAGGCCGAGCTGTTCGGCAACGTGCGATGCACCGACGTGGGGCGAGGCTGGCTGGAGTCAGGGCGACTCGACTTGGGATGGCGCCCTGGATTGGAACGTCCGCAAGGTCGGGGAGAAGATGGTACCTATCTGTCGTGAGTGTAACCACATGATGGCGATGGTCGACCACTAAATAAGAGCGCGCCGTGAACGAGCTTGCGTTGCCGAAAGCATGATCGCCTTAGCAACTCGTTCCCGTCGGGGCGGTGTTGGCAAGATTTCGCTGCACAAGGATCAGACCAAACCACTAGGTTGGACTGATCTCGCTCAGAAAAAAGATTAGGCCGATCGCATGGCTAGCAATGTACGACACCGCTTATCGGGAGCTATTGCTCTGGCTACGCTGGGGGTCGTTTTTGGAGACATCGGTACAAGCCCGCTGTATACGCTCAAGGCATGTTTTGTAACGGCGCGCGCTCTACCGACCATCGAGAACGTGCTGGGGATCATTTCCGCCCTTCTTTGGACGTTGATTCTGGTCGTATGCGTCAAGTACGTGACCTTCGTCATGCGAGTCGATCACAAAGGCGAGGGTGGGGTTTTTGCGTTGCTTGCACGCTTGATGCCGAGCCCGGTCAAGGGCGTGTTTCCGCCGCTAACGTTCCTGATGCTCGTCGGTATCGTTGGCGGAGCAGCACTCTTTGGAGACGGGGTGATCACGCCAGCGATATCGGTACTCTCGGCAGTTGAAGGATTAAGCGTCGTGACTTCCGCGGCAACGACGTGGGAGGTGCCGATTACGATTGTCGTTTTGATTGGACTATTTATCGTTCAATGGCGTGGCACGCAAAAAGTCGGCTTGTTTTTTGGACCGGTCATGATGTTGTGGTTCGGCGGCATCGCCATAGCCGGTTCCATCTCAATCCTAGCACACCCGGCGATCGTTCAGGCACTAAACCCGGCCCATGCCGTCCGTTTTCTGACGCATCATGGGCTGTTTGGTTTTCTCGTGCTCGGTGCAACAATTTTATGCGTCACCGGTGCGGAAGCACTCTACGCGGATATGTCGCACTTCGGTCGCCAGTCAATTGCTCTGACGTGGTACGCCGTTGTCTTCCCCGCGCTCGCGCTCAACTATCTTGGCCAAGGGAGTGCCGTTTTGACGAACCCTCACGCGTTGGGCAATGCATTTTACGCCCTTACGCCAGGCTGGGCGCTTGTCCCCATGATCGCACTTGCAACGGCAGCGACGGTCATCGCTTCGCAAGCGCTCGTCTCAGCAGCGTTCACTCTGGTCCAGCAAGGAATCGCGCTGAATCTCGTTCCGCGAATGCGCGTCATTCACACGTCGAACCGCTACCCTGGCCAGGTCTACGTACCGGCAATAAATGTCCTCCTAGCAATCGGCTGCGTAGCACTCGTCGTCGTCTTTCGCACCTCCGAGCATCTTGCGGCCGCGTATGGGCTCGCGGTCTCACTTACGATGGCCGCAACGACGATCTTGTTTTATGCTGTCATCCGCCGCGTCTTGCATTGGCACCCGCTAGCGGCGAACACTATTTTCGCCGCGTTTCTTTGCATGGACGGCAGTTTCGTCATTGCCGGTCTCGGCAAGATCCCCAATGGCGGCTGGCTGCCTCTAACGCTAGGCATTATAGTCTCAATGTTGGCATCCACCTGGTATGTCGGACGCCGGCGGCTGGCTACAGCCCTCGATGCGAACGCGATGCCTGTAGCGGACTTTCTCGCCGAAGTTCATACGAATTACTCCGCGTCCCTTAGTGGCACCGCCGTGTTCCTCACCAGAAATCCGGATGATATTCCGTATCTCTTGCGCCACCATTGGCCCCGGCTGCAAGCGACGTACGAACGCATCGTGCTTCTGACGATTGTTCCGGCGAACGAACCCTATGTGGATGATACTGAGCGCGTCACGGTCGAGTGGCTCGCGGAAACACTCATCCGCGTCCAAGCCCGGTTCGGCTTTATGGAGTTGCTCGACCTTAACCCGATCATCAGTGCGTGTGCACCATTTGGACTTGCGATCGGAAGCGACGAGGTTTCCTACATCGTTCCATCGCCGCAAATCGTCAAGGCGAAAGGACATCATATGTGGTCGGTACAGCGTGGTCTTTTTGACGTCATGCGGAAGCTTTCAGGGTCCGTCACGAGCGATCTTCACATCCCGAGCGCTCAACTGGTGGAACTCGGCCTTGAGGTCCCGCTCTAGTCGCAAAACGATCGAGCCTAGGCCGTTATCGCCTCTCATCCTTCTAAGCCTGTCTCAGCGCGAGAGCGGGCTCTGAAAGGGTCTAACCGTACCGCTCTGCTTGCGCGCGAAGCAAACATCGAGGCCAGTTCAACCGCGCGAGGACTTCAACTTGAGGGCCAATCACTCCGCGCAATCGCTGCTGAACTTGATGCGCGCAGCATCTGCACTCGTTCAGGCAAGCCCTGGAATCACGTCCAAGTCGGACGACTCCTAGCGCGCAGTTCTAGGGCCCTACAAACTCCTCGACGCTGAGCGAGCCGGAGGCCGCGAGGAAGCCTGAAGGCCGCAGCGGCATGCGGGCTCCGCACATTGCAGCGAGTGCAATGCTTGGTGGCCTCGCGCGCGTGCGCGTTTAGGGTAGGGGTGAAGGCTAAAGAAGCTCCAGGACGCCGCCGCCGAGACGGCTCAGGGGGACTAAATCCTCTGGAACCGCCTCAGCGGCCCGCCACAGTCGCGGCCGTACCTGGGACGGTTCTCGTCGGCGTATCGGAAGGGAGCCGGCATTTTAGAGACTGGGCTTCACTATGGTATTCCTTTGCATCGTCACCGCGCCCACTCGGGCAAGCGCCCTGCCTTCCATGACGGTGCCAGTCGCCATGCTTATCGATTGGTGGGCGAGGATATTGCCATAAAAGGAACAGCC
>PLLA01000040.1 GCA_003140835.1 Candidatus Tumulicola scandinaviensis
CAGAAGGTCCTCGCAGCCAGGCACGAGATCATGCAAGCCGCGTATCGAGCAAAGCCGGAGCGCTTCATCGGCGGCACCCCAAAGCGAATCGCGCTACCATCTGCCGTGTGGATGAATCCCCCAACTCATGATGGGGTCGCCGTCTAATTTACGCGCACATGCTCGGCCCTTGACCGCCGCAGAAAAGAGAGATCGGGCTCGTGCGTTCGATCGGGCGCGTGAACGGCTCGGAAATGACGCCCCGCTTGCCCTCATGGGCGACGAAGTGTCTCTGGATTCGATCTATGTCCTAAGAGACTAACAGGAAATATCCTAGAGGAACTTAGCTAAATGCAAAAACGAAGGCGACGCTCTCCAAATGATGGATCCCTAATCGAACAGCGACCTGGCGTTTGGCGATTGCGTGCTTCTGTCCCGGGGGAACGGCGGCAGATGCGCTCGACGGTGTTCGGCGACCGAAAAGAGGCAGCGCTCAAATTTCGCGAGTTGATCACTAAAGCGGAAAGCGGCGCTATCGATAACGGACGCTTGACAGTTGCGGAATTGTGCCGACAATGGCTCGCTTCGCGTAAGCCGCGCGTCGGCTCGCGCACGTGGACGACTTATTGCCAGCACGTCCTGCTCTGGATTACGCCGACGCTCGATCCGGCAGGCTCCAAGCGCGTCCGTGAGCTACGCCGAGCTCAAATTGAAAAGGGGCTGACCGACTGGATGACGACCGGGCGCCACGATTCTGAAGGTGGAACCATTGCACCTCGAACTGTGCACCATATCTATTCCACGCTCAAGAGCATCCTGCGCTGGGGTGTTCGCACAAATCTGCTCTCAGTAGATCCGAGTGTCGCAATCGATCCACCCCGCTATGAGCGTGTAGAAATGCGTACTCTTTCCCCGACGAATATTGAACGACTTCTAGAGGCAGCCGCCACGGAATGTGCTGAGCTACAGGTACCGATAGCCGTTGCCGTCGCCACGGGTTTGCGTCGGGGCGAACTTCTCGGCTTGCGTTGGTCCGACGTGGACCTAAACGGCGGACGCCTAACCGTGCGCCGCGCTCTGGAGGTCGTCAAAGCGGACGGCGGATATGAAATCCGCGAGAAGCCGCCAAAAACCAAACGGAGCGCACGCACGTTGGCCCTCGCGCCACGAGTCGTCGATGTCCTTGTAGCCTGGCGTGAGTCCCAGGAAATGCGTCACGAGTTCTTGGGCATGAAAGTGCACGCAAGTGATTACGTCTTCGATCGGGCCGATGGTAGCGTGTGGGAGCCTTGGACATTCTCGGCTCTTTTTGCGCGGTTGGTCCGTCGGGCGAATGTCCCAAAAATTAGATTCCACGATTTGCGCCATAGCTTCGCGAGCTTGAGCCTCGAGGCAGGCATTAATCTTAAGACGGTATCGGCATCGTTGGGCCATTCTGCTATCAGCACAACCGCTGACCTCTATCTGCACCTGGGAGAGCAATTGCAGAAAGAGCACGCGGCGCGCGTTGACGCGATAATGGGGCCAGCCTTGGGTGCCGCCCTACGCCAGCCGCACCTCGATAAGTCACGGGAAAGTCACGGCGCAGGATCCAGGCCAAAATCACCTTTTAAAATAGGGGATTCGGTGGTAGCGCCAACGGGAATCGAATCTGAAGGCGCAGAGACTGACGAGACGTGAGGCGACGCGGAGACGCCTATTCCACTTCGATTTTCTTCATTTGAGACGTTAGCAGATTGGCCAAAACCTGCCTTGACGCAAGGAGTCGGTGCCACAGCGGTGCCACGCGACATAGCGAGTCAGTCGATACCTTACCCCGGATCTGAAATCCGGCGGTGCTCGGCCGGTTGCTCAACCTGGACTCGGTCTCCAAGGGATTCGCGATCCTCGCTTGGATGGTCGACATCAAGGGCAAAGGTATCTCGCTCCATTCTTGTCGCCACATCGGGGCTACCCAGACCCTCGTCGCCGGCAGCGACGTTCGCACCGTCGCTGCGTTTCTGGGGCACGCTTCGGCCGCTACGACGCTAGTCGTCGGCCAAGTCGTTACCGCCACCCAGGGGAGAGCGGTCGCGGGGGATTGGTGATGCGATCGCAGCTGCGCAGCCGCGCCGAGCGGCCCGTCAGAATTGACGCGCCGGTGTCGAGTGCGCGGCCGACGGCAACCGTCGATCGTTTTCGATGGCGCTTCAAACGCGCCCAAAACTGCAACGCAAGGCGAAGGCGGCGCTTGTGCTTTGTACACTGCCGCACGGCACTATACAGAGCGGTCCCACCTTCAGCCGGTGTTCGATATGACGCTGTCGACGCGATCGTTCACGGCATAACGATGATGCCGTAGTCGACGCGCAGCTGCAAGCGGAGCGAAACGAAGAAGCGTATCGAGCGGCGCGAGAGCGCTAAGAGGCAGCCCAAGCCATCCGCGCTAGCAAGCAATCTAATTCTTAGTCAGGTCGAAAGAGAGATCCAACATGGCCATTGGTGGATGGGTAGTCTCAGCCGTCATCCGCTTTTCGAGCAACGGCATTGCGACGATGCGCGGTTTAGCGGTCGAAGCCGGGCGCATGAACGCGCAACTCGACGGGCAGACGTCGAAGATTCAGCGAGCAACCCAAGCGCTCGAAGGGCATCGACTAAAGCTGATGCAGGTGGTGCAACCGCGTCAGGTACGTTCGCGGTAGCTGGAGCAGCCTTCTCGGCCTACGGCATCATGGGGGCGGCTCAACTCGAGCGGGCGCTGACCAGTGTCGGAATCGCCACCAACAGCAATTCGCAAGCGGCGAGGCAGCGGTATGCTGCTCTTGCCTTCAGAACCTCGGGCATTACGGCTCAGGACGTAAACACTATCGCCGGAGAAATGGCGATGGCGGCGACCTCGGGCCTCAACGATCCAGCGAAGCTGAACGATGCATTCACTCGTATCGCTAAGGCCGCGGATGTGCTCTGGATGAGTCCCAAGCACATCAACCCGATCCAATCTGTCCAACAGATGAGCACGCTTGCTCACTTGTTTGGCGTATACTCGGGTGCGCCGTTGCAGCACATGATCGATCGTTCGGCGCAGATGATGTTCGTGCAGCCGGAAGCGCTGTCGAAACTGGTTACGCAGGGCACGGCTTTCATCGGGAGTGCCCACGCTGCTGGAGTGTCCGAAGAGGACATCTTCAAGCAGGCCATGACGATGGGCCAGACGGGTTTCTTAAGTGGTCGCGGCGGCTCGGGAATTGCTCGCGTTATCGAGTACTTGTCCGGCGCGGCCACGATGACCGGGCACTTGAGCAAGCTGCAACATAAAATCAATGTTCGATCTCGGGCTGCCCACTTCTCCAGGTGGGACACTGCGTTCGCAATATCTCGGCGCTCACGGAAGCCTGTTGCTGCAGAAGGTCGTCGACCATCTCGAAGCCATCCGCAAGAACTTTACTTACGCTCGACAAGCGCTTTAGGCCCTACCGTCTGATCGAGCCGGAGATTTTTCAACTGGTTGACTTGGGCTAAGGGAAGGTACCTGACCCCAGCCGAGGATCGCGAAGACATGCTGTGCGTACTCGAAAAATACGCCGTCTCGTAAATTAAAACGGTCCGCTAAATGTCGAGGCCCCGAGTTGACGGCGCCGAAAAGACTGCTATGGCTGACGGCTATACATCCAAGGAATTCCAGCGGGTTCGCGAGGCGTTACTTGCCTGCAACGACGCCGATCGCGCCTACCTACGCCGCTGGATCCTGCGATGGATCGATGACCGCGGGCACATCAATCGCGCCGCTGAAAAGATGCCCGAGAAAGGCTGTTGACGCCTAACTCAGAGAGGCCGGTTGTCGGCGCGTCCGATGGTCCTTTGCCTTTCCGGTTCACGGTATGCTAACATAGCGGTCCATGTCACTCGGGATAGCTTTTAAAGTCCCTGAAGGTATCGTGCTTGCTGCCGACAGCAGGGTCACGCTTTTTGGTCAAACGTCGGTACGTGATCAGCCGCTGCTGATCCCAGCTAAATTTGACCATGCTACAAAGCTTCTTAGAATAAAAACCGATGCCCACCAGTTCGTCGGAGCGATCACATTTGGAGCCGGCGCAATTGGGCAGCGGCAGCCTCGAACGGCAAATAGCTTTTTGCCGGAGTTCGAGCGAGTCGTGGGACAGGAACGCCTATCGGTGGACGAATTCGCAAGGCGACTAGGCACATTCTTCGTAGAAAAGTGGAACGAGGGTGGCATGCCTGAGAATCCGTCTCCAAACGAAAGTATGTTCTTCTTTGTCGGAGGCTATAATACGGATGAGGCTTACGGGCATCTCTACCAACTGATGGTTCCGGGCGCCCCAGAGCCCGTAGAGATTTTACCAGATACCTTTGGCGCATTGTGGGGTGGTCAGCGGGAGATCACGGACCGCATTATCCAAGGATTCGACCCTAAGGTACCCGCGGTTGCCCAAGACTTGCTCGGAATCGCTCCAGGTGATCATCGAGAGACCCTTGGCGCTGAATTGAAAGAGCGGCTCCAACTGCCAATACCATGGCAGTTCCTTCCTCTTCAAGACTGTGTAAATCTAGCTATTTTCTTGGTTCGCGCAACAATAACGCTGCAACAGTTTCTGGTGGATGTTCGTGGGGTCGGCGGCGCGGTTGATGTTGCTGCCATAACGCGAACGGGCGGATTCGACGCGATACAGGTTAAGGAAATCACCGGGGAAAGGCCCCGAGGGTAGTTGTAGAAAAGAATAGGTGAAGCATCATGTCTTATGAAATCGGGACGAACGTCGCAAGCTCTAGGGACTGGTTCAAGTCCAGCGAGGGGCGGGGAATGCTCCTGCTTTCTGGTCATGAGATTGCGATCGAGGATCGCTCGCTCGGCATGATCAGTGGGCCCTCGGTCTTTGCCGAAGATCAGGGCCATCAAAGTTTGGTCGCACTCAGGGACGCCTCATTCCGCGGGTTCGCGGTGAACGACGACATTTGAGCTATCCTGCGTGCGTGATCCCGGAGATGTCTATTGGTATGACTTTCCTCAACCAATAGGTCCCCATCCAGTTGTTGTTGTCTCTCGCGAGACAAATAGAAACAGCGTTATTGCGGTTATGATAACGTCAAAACCACAAGGGTTAGCGGTGGACGTATTACCCTTGGCGGGTTTGGACTGCGAGCGTTTTGTCGGAGGGTGGGCGCGCGGCGACCTCGTAGCAAACTTACCGCGTGCTGATGCGTATTGGCGCCAATTCATCGGTCGTATGACTGATGAGGATTTAGAGCGCGTCCGGACTTGTGTCAGCGCGGCTGTCGGGAAATGAGGTTCGGACCCGTCAAATGGCGGAACATTGTTGTCCTCGCAGCCTGAATATTCGGTCGGACCCGCGCATAATCACGCGGTTGCGAACGGAGGCCCACGCAGAGAAGTCAAGCGAACAGAAGGAGCGGATCGGCCGGACTGATGGCACTTGTGAATAAGCTCCTGCATCAAGCTTGAGGACTTGGTCGCCAAGGCGCTAACGGGCGCTTGCTCGGCGTGGCACAACCAAGCGTGGGGTAACATGCCGCTATGAACAAGCCTAAAGTTCTCTTTGCTAGCGCAGTTCTGAGCCTGGGGCTAACGACAGTCGCTTTCGCTCAACCCGCTCCATCTGCTCCCTATGTCGATACGACTTGCGGAACATGGCAGGGGGATAGCTGGACTCCCAACGGCACTTGCACTGGCGACGTAAAGCGTCACGCTCGCGTCGAAGGTACGATCACGATCGTCAAGGGTCACCTTGTAACCGTCCAGCAGAGTACCGGGACGGTCGTCATTGACGACACGCCGGCGCTGAATAACCAGTTCACCGGAAAAGTGGCAGTTGGCCGCCGCATCGTGGCGCACGGTTACTGGGATGGGAACAACTTCTACGCAACGATCATTACGACTGATTCACCAAGCTCATAGGCAGTAGGTCACGCCTGAAAGACTATGGCTCGCGGGCGGTTCGTCGTATGGCGCCCAGTCGGAGTATGCCCACGCATTGCTGCTTCGGCATCAGTGGGTGACTCGCGTTGCATTTCCATCAATTGCGTCTTGAATCGCTCCCGGCGCAGCGGCACAGATGTAAGCGATGTCAGCGCCGCCGGCCACGGCCGCAATTGCCGCTCGCAGTTTTGGCCGCATGCTTTCGCGGCAGGCGTCGCTTGCAGCGAACATTTCCGCCTCGCGCAGCGAGAGACAATCGATGCCCGAACTTGGATCGTCGAGGTCGCGCAAAACGCGGGCCACATTCGTGACGATCACCAACGCTCGCGCTCCCAGCGTTGCGGCGATCGCAGCCGCCGCAAGATCGGCGTTGACGTTGTACGCGTGGGCGCAGTCATGGGCGATCGCGAGAGGTGCAACGACTGGAAGAAACCCGGCCGTAAGGAGCGCTCGCAAGAGGCGCGGGTCGGTTTTGGTGATCGCTCCAACGTAGCCAAGGTCGGAGGTGGCCGACGGTGCAATGCGCTCAGCGACCAGCGTCGGCCCATCCTGTCCGCTGATTCCCACAGCTCGTATTCCGAGCGCCTGAAACGCTCGCACAAGACGTTTGTTCAGGGTTGCACAGAGCACAGCTTCGGTGACGTCAAGCGTCGCAGCGTCGGTCACGCGCAGTCCGTCGATGCGCCGGGTGACGATGCCGCGCTGGGCCAGCTCGCGATCGATCTCGGGGCCGCCGCCGTGGACGATTACCACGGCGTTGCCCTCTGCGTGGAGCCGCGCCACCTCTTCCAGTAGCGGGTCGGTCGACTCACGGTCGGAGCTCATTGCGTTTCCGCCGTATTTGACCACTAGAGGCCTAAATGGCAAAGCGGCTATTGCATGTTCATGCGGCATATGCATAAATATACAGGTAATGTCTTCGCTTGCGCTAGCCCCCGTGTCCCGGTCCGGCCTGCTCGGGCGGCACTATCTGCGCGTCAGCGACATCTCGACCGACGAACTGGGCGAGATCTTGGGCTTGGCCCATTTCCTCAAGGCGCGGCCGTTGAGCGAACAGCACGCCCTGTTGCGCGGCCGTACCGTGGCGTTGCTCTTTGAAAAGCCCAGCCTCCGAACGCGCGTCTCGTTCGAAGTAGCGGTGAATCAGCTCGGCGGCGAGACGCTGTTCGCGCAGGGTTCGGAGTTCATGGTTGGCTCGCGCGAAACGCCGGAAGATGCCGCACGGGTGTTGTCGCGTTACGTCGACGGCATTGTTGTGCGGACGCACGNNCGCCCACGAGCCGCTGGAACGGTTTGCGAAAGCGGCCACTGTACCCGTCATCAATGGACTGTCAGCCGACTCGCACCCGTGTCAGGGACTGGCCGACGTTCTAACTTTGGAAGAACGCTTCGGATCGATTGCCGGCCTGACCGTGGCCTTCGTCGGTGACGCTCGCAATAACGTCTCCGCTTCGTTCGCCGAAGCTGCGGTCATGCTCGGTGCGAGAATACAGTTCGGTTCACCGCCTTCGCATCGGCCGGACGAGAGCTTCTTGGCGTGGCTAGCCAAACTCGGAAGAAAGTCTGGCGGGAAAGCGCGTGCGTTTAGCAGCGCCGTCCGCGCCGTGCGCGGCGTCGACGCGATCTATACCGACGTCTGGACCTCCATGGGCGAAGAGCGTTATCGCGAGCGCAACGATGCACTGCTGCGTCCCTTTTCGGTCACCGACGAGCTCATCGGATATGCAGCGCCCCACGCCATCTTCTTGCACTGTTTGCCTGCGCATCGCGGTGAGGAGGTCGCGACCAGTATCATCGACGGCTCGCAGAGCGCGGTCTTCGATCAGGCCGAGAATCGGATGCACGCGCAAAAAGCGTTGCTCGTAGCGCTCCTCACGGATCGGAAAGGGTTTCCCGTATGAAAGATCGTCGTCATCGCGCGATTCTCACCTTGGTCGCGACCCGCCCGGTGCATTCGCAGGACGAACTCGTAGCGTTGCTGCAGAGCAAGGGCTTCATCGTGACCCAAGCGACCGTTTCACGCGACATTAAGGAACTCGGTCTTGCAAAGGTGCCGATCAAGTCCGAACGCGGGGAAGAAATCTTCAAATACGTCGTTCCCAATGCGGCGGTGAACTACGTTAGTCGCCTCCACCGCGCGGTTTCCGAACTGGTCACGACTGTTGAAGGGAGCGTCAACCTGATCGTGCTGCGTACGCCGCCGGGGAGCGCGATGATTGTCGCGATGGCGATCGACGAGGCAGCGTGGCCCGAAGTGCTGGGCACAATCGGCGGTGACGATACCATTTTGGTCATTGTAGGCTCGGCCGAAGAAATGCCGCATCTCAAGCAACGCTTTCTCGATCTGAAAGGTGCCCACGCCGCATGAGCCGGATCGTCCTTGCGTACTCCGGCGGACTCGATACGTCCGTTCTGCTCAAGAAGCTGATTCTCGAGGGTTACGAGGTCGTCGCGATGACCGTCGACCTTGGAGAGAGCGATGCGATCGCCGGTGCCGGCGCGACACGCGCTCTCGAGGCGGTGCGAGCCAAGGCACTGTCGCTCGGTGCTTATGACGCCGTGCTTATCGACGCAAAAGAGCGCTTCATCTCCGAGTACGCCTTTGCGGCCTTGCATGCCAATGCGCTGTACCAAGGCGTGTATCCACTTTCGGCGGCGCTCTCGCGCCCACTCATCGCCGACCTGCTCGTGAAGACGGCCCACGAGTACGCTGCGACGGCCGTGGCGCACGGCTGCACGGGCAAAGGCAACGATCAGGTTCGCATCGAGGTCGCGGTGCGGGCACTCGATCCGACCCTCGTCTGTCGAGCGCCGTTGCGCGAGGCGCCGCTGTCACGACCGGATGCGATGGCGTTTGCTGCCGAGCACGGTGTGCCGATCGCGCATACAGTGGAGAAGCCCTATTCGATCGATGCCAATCTGTGGGGGCGTTCGATCGAAGCCGGGGTGTTGGAAGATCTGTGGATGGCTCCGCCCGAGGATGCCTTCGCATGGACCGCTGTTTCGTACGATCGCCCGTCCGCCCCCGAAGAGATTACCATCACGTTCGAAGGCGGAGAACCGCGCTGCAACGGCCTGACGAGTGTGCCGCTGGTGGCGTTTCTCAATGCTTTTGCGGGCATACATGGTATCGGGCGCATCGACCTCGTTGAGGACCGGGTCGTCGGGCTGAAATCGCGCGAGGTGTACGAATGTCCTGGAGCCATCGCGCTGATTACGGCCCATCGTGCGCTCGAGCGGCTCGTGCTCACGCGTGACGAGCAACGCTTCAAGGCAACGTGCGATCAGCGCTACGCCGAACTGATTTACGACGGCTTATGGATGCAGCCGCTTCGCCTCGCCCTCAACGCCTTTAATGCGACATTTGCCACGCGCATGTCCGGTCGCGTTCGGTTGTGCCTTCATCAAGGCTGCGTCACCGTGACCGGTCTCGCGTCACCGTTTGCGCTCTATGACGAGCGGCTGGCCACGTACGGAGCGGGCGACGCCTTCGACCACCACGCGGCTGGCGGATTTATCGCGCTGCACGGCTTGCCCTTGGATGCGTACGCTCGCGTCATCGCGCGCGGCGATGCGCTCGCCGTACCGTAGACGCGCAGCGTGAACACATTGCAGTGGGGTGGCCGATTTACCGGCACTCCTGACGACAGATTGCTCGCCTTCGGCTCGTCGCTCGAAGAAGACCTAATCCTCGCACCGTTCGATGTGACTTGCTCTTTGGCGCACGTTGAGGCCCTACTGGGGGGCGCCATTATTACCAAGGCCGACGCTGAAGCGCTTCGATGCGCGCTGCAAACCGTGCAGTCCGAGATCGCTAACGGGTCGTTTGCCGATGCTGCTCGCCGCAGCCGCGCTGAAGATGTTCACGGCGCGATCGATGCACGGGTTCGCGACCTGGCGGGTACGGCCGGCGAACGTCTTCACGCTGGACGCAGCCGCAACGATCAAGTTGCTACGACGCTCCTGCTCTACGTGCGCGATCGCTCAGGTGTTGCGGCGCGCCACGTCCACCAGCTCGCGGCGTCGCTAGTTTCGCGCGCACAAGAGGAACTCGCGGCCGGGACGGTCTTGGCCGGCTGTACGCACCGTCAACCGGCGCAGCCCGTCCTGCTCGCATTCGTGCTAGCCGCCTGGAGCGAACCCTTCGTGCGCGCTGCGAAGCGCTTTGCCCAAATCGCCGAGGCGGCACGTATATCCTGTCCCTTAGGCAGCGGTGCGCTGGCGGGGTCAACTCTGCCGCTAGATCGCCTACGTGCGTCGGCAGCGTTGCGCTTCTTCGGGCCATCGCGCAATGCGCTCGACGCGATCAGCAACCGCGACGCCGCTCTTGATCTCGCGCACTGCTGCGTTCGAACCCTCGTGGATGCTTCGCGGATCGCTGAGGAGCTGATCGCGTGGTGCGCGCCGGTCTATGGGTTCGTGAAGCTCGACGATGCTGTGTCGACCGGATCTAGTCTCATGCCCCAAAAACGCAATCCAGACCCATTTGAGCTCGTGCGTGCGCACGCGGCCAAGCTGGTTGGCTCGTACGCCGGCGCGCTCGCGACGATGTGCGGACTTGCGCCATCCTACCAGCGTGATCTCCAGGAGACGAAAGCCACAGTGATTGGCATCGTAGAGGAAGCGTTAGCGGCACTCGACGCATTCTCCAACGCTTGGCGCGGAGTAAACTTCGTACGCGAGCGTATGAATGCCAATGCTCTCGAAGGTTGTACGATCGCCACCGATGTTTCCGATGCGTTGATAGCTCAGGGGGTAACGGCGCGAGCCGCGCATGCTCTCGTGGGCGCCGCCGTGGCCAGCGCCGAATCGGAACATCGTAGTTTGGATCGCAACGATCTCGTCAGACTCGCTGCTGAAGTTGGCGTCGATGCGCTCACTGCACCACTCGACGCCCGCGCATCAATCGAAGCAAAGCGTACGATTGGCTCGACATCGCCTTGTGACGTTCGTTCGCAGATCACCTCACTTGGATTGGAGCTTTCAAGCATTCTGGGAGGCATTTCTTGACGCGCGTGCACGTTTGGGGTGCGAGCGGATATGCCGCGGCCGAGGCGATTCGCTTGCTGGACGCCCACCCAACCTTCGAACTTGGCGTGTTGGAGAGCCGTAGTCATGCAGGTGAGTTTCTCGCCGATCATTTCCCGTTGTTGCGTGCGACGTCGTATCGGTTTGAATGCGCGGGAAGCGTACTTGGATCGGTGCGGCCCGGCGACTTGGTTATCACAGCCGGCGGCCAGGGCGGCGCAGCCGAGATCGTACCACCCCTGTTATCGGCCGGTGTGCGCGTCATCGACCTGTCGGCAGACTACCGTTTCGACCAGCGCGCCGCGTACGGATTACCGGAGTGGCGTCGTAGCGAGATCGAGGAAGCCAGACTCGTCGCTAACCCAGGCTGTTATCCTACCGCAGCCGCTCTCGCACTCTTGCCGCTTGCATCGGTTGCTAAGCCGGTGGCGATTGTGATAGACGCCAAGAGCGGAATCAGCGGTGCGGGACGCAATCCTAGCGTCGGCGCGCTCTTTGCGGAGGTCAGCGGCGACATTCGAGTTTACGGCCTAGAGGGGCACCGCCATTTGCCCGAAATTGAACGTAACTTGCGCTTCGCGGGTATCGACGCGCCGGTTACATTCACGCCCCACGTCGTTCCCTTGGCACGCGGGATGCTCGTCGATGCGTACGCCTTTTTTACTTCACCACCAGATGTCGAGCAAACGCGAGACGCCTACCACGAGGCCTACCACGATAGCCCGTTCGTTCGGCTGCTCTCCGGCGATCGCGCTCCAAGCGTTGCCGCCGTCAATGGGACCAATGACGCCGAGTTACACGTCGGGGTCCGCGGTTCGGTCGTGCGAGTGATTTGCGCCATTGATAACTTAGGCAAGGGCGCTGCCGGCCAAGCCGTTCAGAACCTAAACATTATGCTGGGATATCCCGAGGAGTCTGGTTTGCATGCTCGCGCCGTCGTCGCTTGACCTCGACCCGATGCGCCTGGTGGCCTTGCGCGGCGGCTTGGGTGCGGTTCCCGGCGTCCGGCTAGCCGGCGTCCATGCGGGTATCAAGGCGCGAAAGCGCGATCTTGCGCTGGTTGCGTTCGATTCGCCGCAAGCTTGTGCGTCGGTGGTGACGACCAACGACATCAAAGCCGCACCGATCGTGGTGAGTGCCGCGCATTTGACCACGTCGGAGACGATGCGCGCGCTCGTGTGCAACTCGGGCTGTGCAAACGCATGTACCGGCGAGCGCGGCATACACGACGCTTCGGCCACTGCCAAGCAGGCGGCGGCTTTGCTCGGCATTTCGGAAACGCAGGTGATCGTAGCGTCGACTGGCGTGATCGGAGTACCGCTGCCCATAGATCGCGTGCAGCGGGGGCTCGAGCGGGCGGCCGGGCAACTGGAAGAAGGCGGGAAGTCCGCGTTGGATGCGGCCGAAGCCATCATGACGACCGATCGCGTTCCAAAGCTTGCGGCGTACGCCTTCTACCACGACGGTCGTAAGTACGTGGTTGGCGGTATCGCCAAAGGTTCGGGGATGATTGCTCCCAACATGGCGACGATGCTTGCGTTTATCGCCACCGACTTTCCCATGCCGAAGAGCGCGTTGCAACACGTCCTGATGTTGAGCGTTGACGAAAGCTTCAATATGATCTCGGTCGACGGCGATATGTCAACCAACGATGCTGTGTACGCGTTTGCGCCGGTTGGCGTCTACGACGTTCCGGTTGCCGGCACTGAGGCGTTCCGCCGCGTTTGTCTCGAACTCGCGCAGGCGATGGTCGCCGACGGCGAAGGCGCGACGAAAAAGCTCGAAATGCGCGTCAGCGGCGCGCGCGATGACTCGCAGGCACGAATCTTAGCTCGGGCCGTCATCAACAGCAATCTCGTGAAGACGGCATTGTACGGCGAAGATCCCAACTGGGGACGCATCGTGGCGGCAGCAGGGGCCGCTACCGCGGGGATGGATCCACAGGCGTGGTCGCTCGATCTCAATGGCAAGACGTGGGTGGCTACCGGCGGGATCGAAATGCTGTCGGAAGTCGAAGCTCATCGCGAACTCGAGTCGTCGAACGTTTGCGTCGAGCTCAAGCTGGGGCTGGGGAGCGGACGCGCCACTGCGTGGGGTTGCGATCTTTCGCGCGACTACGTGCGCATCAACGCCAACTACCGCACATGACGGCGTCGCCGGAAAGCGACGCGCTGTTACCGACGTACCAGCGCGCACCGATTACCATCGTCGCGGGCGAAGGCTGCGAAGTGATCGACGACCGTGGACGGCGCTACCTTGACTTTCTCGCCGGGATCGCGGTTTGTGCGCTCGGTCACGCCCATCCCGCGATCGCCGCCGCAGTCGCCGAGCAGGCGCGCACGCTCGTTCACGTCAGTAACCTCTATCATCACGAGCCCGCGGGAACACTTGCGCGTGAGTTAGTGGCTCGCTCGGGCTTACGGGGGGCTTTCTTTTGCAATTCTGGGACCGAGGCGAACGAGGCCGCTATTAAGCTCGCACGCAAGCGTGCGCATCGCCGCGGCGAAATCGGTCGAACAACGATTCTCGCGTGCACGGGCTCGTTTCACGGACGCACCCTTGGAGCGCTTGCCGCCACGGCGAATCTGACGTATAAGGAAGGCTTTGCGCCGCTTCCGGGCGGTTTTGCATTCACCGCCTTTAACGACGTTTCTGCGCTCGACGCCGCCATAGGCGACCACGTTGCCGCCTTCATCGTGGAGCCCGTTCAGGGCGAGAGTGGCGTGCACGTAGCGGATCGGGCCTTTCTCGCGGCGGCTTGCCGGCTGTGCGAGGAGCGCGGAGCGTTGTTGATTTTCGATGAAATTCAATGCGGCATGGGCCGTTTGGGCAAGTTATTTGCTTTCGAGGTTTTTGGCGTAAAACCCGATATCGTGACGCTTGCAAAGGCCTTGGCGAACGGTTTGCCGATCGGCGCGCTGCTTGCAGGTGAGCGCGCCGTCGGCGGATTTATGCCGGGCGATCATGGCACGACCTTCGGCGGTTCCCCAGTTCCGTGCGCCGCCGCTCTGGCACATCTGCGCGTGCGCGACGAACTTGATCTCGACTCGCGCGTACGCCTGCGATCGGAGCAACTCTTTGCCGGTCTCGGCCAGCTAAGCGCAACGTTCGCCGATGTCTTTGACGCTCCACGCGGGGTGGGATTGCTGATCGGTCTTCCGGTCCGAGCTCCCTACGCTGCCGACGCGATCCGTGACGCCGCTCGCGAACGAGGCCTGCTCATCGGTACGGCGGGTGGAAATGCCGTGCGATTTGCTCCGCCGCTCGTTATTTCGGAGAAGAACGTTCTCCAAGCTCTCGCTCTGATGGAGGCTGCGGTGCTATCGATTCAGAAGCGCTGACGTCCCATGATCGTTGGTATAATCGGACTTGGCACGCTTGGCCGTGCGATTGCGCTCGGGTTGCGCGACCATACCGCCGTGCGAGCCCTCTACGGTACGAATCGTTGCGCAACACCGCTTGCCGATCATCCCTATATCTTGATTCTAGATGGCAATCGCGCTCTGGTCGAGCGCTCGGACGTCGTCGTGATTTGCGTCAAGCCATTCCAGGTGGAAGGAGTGTCAAGAGAAATCGCGAGCCTCTTAACGCCCGAGAAGCTTGTGATTTCGTGTGCGGCTTCCGTGACCATCGCTCAGGTGCAAGCGTGGACGGGCGATCGAGCTCCCATCGTCCGTGCGATGCCAAATATGCCTTGTCGCATCGGCGAAGGCATGACCGTACTCGCGCGCGGCGTGCGAGCGACGCCAGAGCACTTAGAGCGAGCGCAATCACTCTTCGAGACGCTTGGACGCGTTGCCGTAATCGAGGAGGGATTGATGGATGCGGCAACGGGTATCAGCGGCTGCGGTCCGGCTTACGCCTACGTCATCATCGAATCGCTCTCGGATGCGGGCGTGAAGCTCGGGCTTCCCCGCGACGTCGCTCGTCTCTTGGTGGCCCAAACGCTCATGGGCTCGGCAAAAATGGTGCTTACCAGCGACGTCCATCCCGCGGCTCTCAAGGATGATGTCACCACGCCGGCCGGATGCACGATCGACGGTCTGATGGAAATCGAGGACGGCAAACTGCGCCACACCCTCCTGCGGGCCGCAGTGGCTGCCGCGAGGCGCAGCGCGACCCTCACCTCGGGCTAAAACACATCGAGAATCGCCGCGGGTTGTTTCGGATGGCCGGATGAGGGACGATTGCCTTTTCACGTCAAAATCTAAGCTCAGGCGCCCTTGAAAAGATGTCGTTGACTTCGACTTCTTATGACGCGCAATCTCGAGGCGAAAACATGTCGATCGGATTCATTCGTCAAGGACAGTAGGAACTGAGTTAGCCGGCCATTACGAGTAGGGCTGTCTCCGCGCCGAGCCACCCAAGCCCATGACTACATCGGTGCCGAACTGCCTCGAATCGGCTCTCCGTGGACGTAGCACCTCGCGAGAACTAACGACTGCGCCGAGCGCTCGAGGTTTTTCAGCAACTAATGATGCCTTGCAAAATAATCGAGAGCGCGGCGAATAGCAGAGCGATCAGGGCGGCCGACGCGCCGCATTGCGCGACGAAAAAGTTACCCCAGTCCGATTGGGTCATCTCGGGAGTTTCGAGATTGAGCAAGTCCTCCCGTTTAGGCGGAATCGATGCAGACACCGACCCGCGTGGGCCGGGCCTCGGTCGCGGTTAAGGAACCGGGCGAATGGCGCGCGAGACCCAGGCGCTACAGAACTCCATCCGCGCTAATTCCTCGTCACCGCAGTTGTGTGGTTTTGTCCGAACTCGGCGAGCGAGCACTTTGTGGGAGCTTATCAGCATCACCGTGATTGCTAAAGGCGATTCGGTGGCCTTGTCTCGGCCTTTTGCGAACGCCTCCGCAGAGCCATCGCCTCGACTCGGTGGTTGCCATCTCTGCTGATCATTGCTGCGACTTCGTGGGACTGGGCGGCTTGTTCAATCTGCCTTTGGCTGTATGCAAGGTCGATGGCTCTAGTGATCAAATCTTTCGCATCGCCGGCGCGCCGCTGAGCGTGAGCGACGCGCGCTGCCTCGCGAAGCGTCGAACACCTCAAAACGAGACAGCCGCCGGAAGCGGCCGCCTCGTCTGCCTGTCGCGCGGACTCGTCCGCTGCGGCGAGATCGCCCAGCAGGAGCTTCGCAAATGACTCCGTCACCTTGCCATCGATCCAATGCGGACCGCCAGGTGGGCAAAAGCGCAGTGTCGCCTCGACATTTGACAGAACGCGCGCGGGCTTCGGCGACTGCCGACGCAAATGACAGCGAGCGAGGTAAAGTTGGGCTGCGGAACGGATAGCAGTATGTCCGAGGCGCTCCGCCTCGTCGCAGGTGGCCGAGAGGAGTGTTTCGGACGTCCTCTCCTCTCCGCATGCGAGCGCAACGTTTCCGAAAATGAGCTCTGCAAGGAGCCTTTGGACGGCGAGACCGTTCTGCTGCGCGATTGAAGCGGCTTCGCGCAGATAGCGCGAAGCTTCCGAGAGATGGCCAAACGCTTTAAGGACAATCGCCGTTTGAATGAGGAATTGCGCGCGATCTTGACTGAGCACGTCTTTTGCCTCTCGATACGCCCGAAGGGAGCCTTGCAGCGACTCGGCTGCGGAGTGGTCGTCGCCTGCAAGGTGGCTGACGTACGCGTGGAACGAGGCCACTCGCGCGACGAGCCACCGGGTATGGCTGTCAGGCTTGGTGGCTCCGGCAAGCAAGTCGCGCGCGACCCGCAATCTATCCAAGGCGCCAACGAGCCGGCCAAAGGCGGCGTCGAGATTTGCGAACGCCAGCCCCACCTCCGCTTCCGCAGCGGTGCGTGCGTCCGGTTCGGAGGCCAGCCGCAGGCACAGAGTCTGCGCTTCAAGCAGTGTTTCGCGTGAACCGACCTGGTCGCCAAGGTGCCCGCTCAAGATGGCGCTGCGCAGGCACAGCGCCGACACGATCATTTCTTCGGCGTTCGCGGCGCGCACAACGTCCTCGACACAGGCGAGGGCTTCGCTGGGCATTCCAAGCCCTGCTAGGACCGCTGCGCGACTGAGCGGGTCCCGCGTGACATCGCGAGCCGGAGCCGCCGATCGCAGCGTTTCAGGCAATCGGACGCGGAGCAGTTCTGCGATTTGACGCCGGATTTCGCGCTGATTTCGCCGGTACTGGCGCGTCGAGACGCCGAGTCGCTTGGCGAGTATGGTGCTCGGCATGCGCCCGAGATCACCATCGACGATGATCGCGTTCCGTCGGTCCGCAATCTCGGGATTGCTCGCGGCTTCGTCGCGGAAACACCCATCCGCGAAGCGGCGCACGGCGGAGCGGATCTCCTCCGCGATACGAGCATCGGTTCGGGAGCAGACCGCGCCGGCGGGTGGCTCGTCGTCGAACCAGCAGCCCACGATCGGGTTCCTGCGCAGCTCCGCGGAATCCCAAACGTGCCTGAACAAATGACGGGTCGCCGCGTCGAAAGATCGGTCCGGTCTTGCACGCATGATTTTAGCGCCGACTCCGCGGCCGACACTTTCGGCCATCTTCACGACGTGTGGACGCCGGCCGAAGGATAGATGCCTTGCCGGCGAGATTCCACTCGGGCATACATTTCCACTTCGCCGCGTGAGTCGGCGAGGCATCCACGAAAGCATTTGCTTAGGAGAGACACCTTGAACTTCCAGACATCGGTCCCCGTCGTATTCGGCCTCTGCGCCGTCGCCCTATCGGGATGCTCCTCGGGCGGGCAGCAGCCAACGGCTCCTATCCCGCCGTCAACATCCGTGAACTCGGACGTCTTCAAACAATCGGCTCCTGAGAATCTAAGCCGCCTCGTCTTCGCTTCGAACTCGAACAACCAGGTTGTGGGCTACAGCCAAAAAACAGGCGCCGTCGTCGAGACGCTCAGCGGATTCAACGAGGTCGACGGTCTGGCTACCGACCGATCGGGCTCGCTGTACGTTCCAAGCCAACTCCAGCACGAGATCTTCGTTTACCCGTACGGCTCCACTACGCCGTCACTCACTCTGAATAACATGGGTGAGAACGCGCTCAAAGTAGCCGTCTCGCGAAAAGGCGAGGTCTGCGTTCCGAGTGCTAACGCCAGCGGCGTGTTCAGCTTCAACTTTTTCAAGAAGGGCGCGACGGCGCCGTTCAACACGCTGGCGGCATCATTTCTCACCATCGCCCGCGACTGTGGGTACGATGCGGCTGGAAACGCCTACGTCACTGGTTTCGGCGGCAAGAAGAACGGCGCGGTCGGCTACATCGCGGGCGGCGGCAAGGGCACGAGCATCGTCAATCTGAACATCACCACCGTAGCGCAGCCGAGCGGGCTTGAGGTGGCCGCGAATGGAGACGTCTTGGTGGGCGATCAGGAGGCCGCTACCATCCACGAATTCCAGGCGGATTCGAACGTTGAAGTTGGCGACGTTTTGCTCGATCGCAACATCGTTATCTTCGCACTGACGAAAGACAATAAGCACGTTTGGGCGACCGACAACGGTGATACGTTTGTCACCGAGTACGCCTTCCCACTCGGCGGCACGCCCGTCAAGACAATCAACGCCGGGACCCTGACGCAAGGCGTCGCGGTCACTCCCTGGTCTGCACCGTAAGCGTGAAGCGTCTTTTCGCGGCGCTTGCTGGCGCGAGCCTTTTCGTGTTGGCCGCATGCACAGGCCCGGTTACAAGCACCACGTCGCAATTGCCGTATGGGGAGGCGCCGCCGAACCCCGGACTCCGACACGACTTTCGGCGCGCCTGCAGAGTCAGTGCGGACCCGAATCTCTATCATTGCGACGTCTTGTTCGATACGACGCCAGCATTGGGTCATTTAAGGAGCAATGTCTCCGGCTACGGGCCGCCGGACTTGCAGAGTGCTTACAAGTTACCTTCGTCCACGCATGGAGCCGGGCAGACGATTGCGGTTGTCGACGCATTTGACGACCCGAATGTGGACGCGGACCTGGCGACGTATCGGTCGACCTATGGCCTGCCCGCGTGCACGTCTGGGAGCGGATGCTTTCGCAAACTCAATCAGGACGGCAAACCCGGGCCGTATCCGTTGCCCAACGCAGGTTGGGCCCTCGAGGAATCGCTCGACACCGAGATGGTTTCGGCCGTATGCCCCAACTGCCACATCATCCTGATGGAGGCGGACGACAACACACTGCGGAGCCTTGGCAAGGCGGAAGACATGGCGGTTCAGTTGGGAGCCAACGTCATCAGCAACAGCTTTGGGGGCGGCGGGTCTAGCGGCGGCAAATACTTCAATCATCCCGGCGTGATCATCACGGCCAGCGCCGGCGACAACGGTTACGGCATCCAAAACCCAGCCGATCTGCCTACGGTAGTGTCGGTCGGGGGGACTGTCCTGTTACGCGACAACAATCCTCGTGGCTGGAACGATGTCGTGTGGTCAGGGACCGGCAGCGGTTGCGCGCACGTTCAGATGAAGCCGTCATGGCAAACGGATCGGGGTTGTAGCGGGCGTACCATGAACGATGTCGCTGCGCTCGCGACGAATGCTGCTGTGTATGACACTTACTATGAGAATGGGTGGACGACTGTCGAAGGGACTAGTATATCAGCCCCGGTTGTCGCCGCAATCTACGGGCTTGCCGAGAACGCGAGCAGTTTGAACGCGGCACAGTCACTGTATGCGCCGAACGCGTCGCTCTACGACGTTGTTAGTGGAAGCAACGGGGTCTGTAATAAGAAGTACCTGTGCAATGCGAAGCCCGGGTACGATGGCCCTTCGGGCAATGGTACGCCGGACGGCGTTAGTGCGTTTTGATCAGCCAATTCGCTAGGTTCACATTTATCCGGGATGCCCCAAAAGCACACCAGATCCGAGCGCATGGCGAAGACGATAGCCCCGGCAAGATTTCCCTCCACGACGACGGCAGGCGTTCGTGACGTGCCTCGAGTTCAGTATACGACCGCAGGCTCTCGGCCTACTCGGAATTTCAGCAGCAGTCATACGCGGCGACCAATTGGAGCCTGTTGCTTGGAATCCCCGATGCAACGGCCATAATCGTGAGTCGCGACCGATTTTAGAACGCGGCACTCACACTGATGGAGGGATTTCAAATACCCTTTTGACCAGGGTCGAAGGCTATCCCAAACGGAGTAGTATTACCGGACGAGTATGTTCTCGCCTAACTCGCAAAGTGAGAAAGCCGTGCCAGAGCACGAGCGATTCTCTTATGTTGACGATTGCCGCTTAGACGACCTGAGTATCGGTAGGCTTGCGCCTGAGCAAACGGCGGCGCATTTTCAGACAGTAAAGCGATCGCTTCATCGATGGAACGCAAGGCCTGCCTTCGCCGACCTAAGGCACCTTCAATTTCTGCTCTTACACGAAGCGCCGATCCCAAGCCGCGCTTGCTTCGAATTTGCCGCATCCTGCCCACAGCATCCCTCGCGGTATCAAGGGCCTTTTCAAAGCATCGCTCCGCGAGTAGAAGCTCTGCTTCTACAACTCGTGGAAGGACGCAAATAAAAGAGCGAGAATCGGCACGCGAAGCGGCACCCTCGTTAAGGATCAGTCTCGCCGCACTGGTATTATGATTTGCAATGTACACTGTCGCAACGCAGCAACGAGCTAATGCCGTCCCCTCTTCGCTTATAGCCATCACCTCGGCGAGATTCAAAGCCGCGGTACCAAAACGGAGAGCAAGATCGTACTTTCCATCGTTCCCGTAAAATGAACAAAATAGAGTTGAGATTTCGATACAGTCACGCGTAAGGCCACTCATCTTCGCTAAATCATAGGCGGTAGATAAGTCGAGCATCGCCGTCTCAACTGGAGAGCCCGTGATAATACGCAGGGCGCCTAACGCAATAAGAGCGCGTGAACGTAAGGCCGGCTCTAGCTCGAACTGCCGTATGATGCGATTAGCCTCGAATGCGGCCGTAAATGCCGCAGAGAAGGAGCCCTCCCTTTCCAAGATGTCCGCCAAGGCTAGTTGCGCTTTAGCCACTGCGCGACCGCATTTCATATTCCCGACATCGGACGACTGTTTAAAGTCGCGTATCGCGCGTTCAAGTTGTGGCCCTGCAGAATTAGCCCGGTCGGTGTGCAGAAGAAGTGTAGCCACTAGTGTTGCTGCTTCCAATTCTATTGAGGGCGTCACCGGCGGAGACCCCCAATTGAAGCTTTCATAAGCGATGTCTAAAAATTGTGTCGCCCGACTTATTTGATCGATCTCACAGCATAGTTTTCCCAAGTGCAACGCAATCCGAGCTCGTACTTCCGGAGCAGATACTTGCAATAGAGCCTTCTCCAGGAAGTTTATCGCCTCATAAACATGCCCAGTATTTTGCAATGCATTGGCGCACACTAAAGGCGTGTCTTCCGGATCAATGTCGACAGCAATCGAAATCGGTGTTTGAAACCTGCTTGCTTCCAAAGTCTCATATAGGGAAGAGAGTGCCTCTCGACGTTCACGGTAGAAATGTCGTTCTGAAATGCCAAGGTCACGGGCGACGGTGGCGTGTAGTTCGCCTGCGAGGTCACAGCGAGCAATAATGACCCGCGAGCGTAAAGGCAACTCGTCTAATGCCTCTTCAACGAGGATCCGTGCTTTGTCCGGCGGGTAATGCCCGAGGAGCGGACTATTCCGAAGCCGATGCGGACTATCAAGGTGCCTAAGAAAGCTCTTAATATTCGCCTGGCGGTCGGCCCATGTCAGGTTTTGGTCAGTTTTGTGAGCTAGGACGTCTGCAGCAGGGCATCGCATTGGTTTTTCCTGTCTTCACGCTGGTACTCGTACTTATCCGAAGGAGCTCAACGTATGACGATATCTTGCATTCGGCACTGGCTAGCTAATGGGACGGTGGTCCTCGCCCTTGCCGCGTGTTCTGGCGCTTCTCTGACACCCCAGAATGCGCCCCTCGCTCAGCCAGAGGCGCTTTCGCGCCCGAGCGCGATCGCGAACCAACTCAAGACGAAGGGTGGGTTCCTCAAGCATACCGCGACGCAGAACTTCCTTTTTGTCGCGGACGACGGTATCAATGCCATATTCCTTCTCGATCCAACGCAACCGGGCATGCCGCCGGTTGGTACTATTATTGACGGCGTTAATGGACCGGCTGGGTTGAGCACGGATAGCCATGGAACGCTCTACGTCACCAATCAGGGTGCGTCTCCACCCTCCGTCGCTGAGTACCCGGCCGGGCACCTAAAACCGTCGTTTCAGCTAACCAACGGTATCAATCTTCCATTTGCAGTTGCGGTTGATTCGCAAAGAACGGTCTATGTCAGCAATCCATTTGCTTCACAACCCAATGTGGTTGCGTATAAAGCGGGCCAATCTAGCCCGTTCGAGACCATCACTGGGTTTTCGGATCCGATTGGACTTGCTGTCGACAAGCTAAACAACCTTTACGTGGTCGATTTGCGTAGTGGAGTCTATGTTGTTCCTTTTGGCTCTAATACGCCGACGAACATGAACCTACAGGATCTCGTCAATCCGACGAACATCGCAGTAGATGCTAGAGGGGTTCTGTCTGTCTCAGATATCGGCAATCCTCGTGCTAATCCATCAATCCCGGCCCGAATACTGCGCTATGGCCTTGGGAAAACGACTCCTTCGATGATAATTACTAAGGATGTCTTCAGCCCGCAGTTTGTTACTTATTCTCGTGCGTTGCGCACGCTATATGTAACGATGCAAGATAATGGAGGCTACGTGGCTGGCTTTAAGGCTGGTCAGCGCAAAGCATGGGTGTTGGGTTTTAACCCAGCTACCGCCGCAGGGCTGGCATTTAGCACGAACTCGAAGTGGTAAGCCGGTGCACCAGCCGCCGTCCTACGCGCCGGTAGACACGGAGTAATCTCCGAACCGTTTACACTGCCAGGCAATAGAAACGGGCCCGCCGGAGCGGGCCCGTTTTCGTTGATTCCCGATGCTAGTTGATTCCCGATGCTATACGAGACGAGGTCTACGGAGCGTTGGGCTGACGACCGATCCGATCGGCTGAACGTACGAGGCTGGGTAGTTCAACGTAGCCGAACCACCGGCCGGATACGGGAACTGGTTGGCCTGGATCAGGATGGCATCCGGTCCGACGAGTCCTGGGCCCTTGACGGTGGCCTGGACGATGTCGCACAGAGCCGACGGCTGCGTGCAGGTCGTTACGGTCGAGCCGGATCGCACCGGTGTCCGCAACCTGGTAGAACGTCGGAGCGCTGTAGGTGAACTGATCGCCGACATTCATCGACCGGGTCTTAGCCGACCAGAAAACCGCGCCTGGGCAGAGGATGGTTCCGCCGGTGATCGGCCACGGGGTGAACGTACCGCCGGAGAAGCTGTCGTACTGCAAGCCGCCCGCAGAGCTGTCGCCGTCGAGCCACAGGGTACCCGTTTTGCGCTGTTGATTTTGGATGAGATTCAATGCGGTGTCGGGCGCCTGGGTACGCTCTTCGCCTTCAAAGTCTTCGGCGTGACGCCGGATGTCGTGACCATTGCAAAGGCCTTGACCAACGGCTTACCGATCGGCGTTCTGCTGGCTGGCGAGTGCGCCGCCGCCGGCTTCATGCCGGGCGATCACGGCTCGACGTTTGGGGGCTCGCCAATTTCGTGCGCAGCGGCGCTGGCGCACCTCCGCGTACGCGACGAACTCGACCTTGACACGCTTGTCAACGATCGGTCAGAGCGCCTTTTCGCCGATCTCCACGATCTCAGCGCTCGTTTTCCCGATCACTTTGATGCCCCGCGCGGCATGGGCTCGCTGATCGGACTTCCAGTACGACCGCCGTTTCTTGCCGACGCGATCCGCGATGCTGCTCGCGAGCGAGGGCTACTTGTCGGTATGGCACGGGGCAACCCCTTGCGATTTGCCCCGCCGCTTATTGTTTCAAAGGAGGATATCGCGCGCGCGCTCGCACGACTAGAAGCTTCGCAGCCTCCACTGGCGGCGAAAAAGGCGTTGGAGCGCCTCTTAGCGCTCCTTCCAGGTGAGTGCGGTGCGATATTCCCGCTCGCGCCGAGATTCGGTGCTTAATCCGGACGATAGCATTTCCAGCGGATCGGCAAGACGTCAGATTATATCCTACAGCTCGGGGCGACGGATAAGTCAAACTGGTTCGCTGCATGTCGAAGGTAGGGCGTTCCTTAAAGCAACCAAGGCTCGGAATGTTCACCGCTCGAAGAATCGAGCAGGGGACGCTTCTCAGGTAGGCTAGAAAGAGAGGCATTTGTCCACGGTGGATTCGAACACTTCCTTTAGTGTGGCCGCGAAACATCTGTTCCGCCACTTGCACGAGCCGCGCGCTCTTCGCAGGAATCCGCTGGTGCGACGTTTCTTCGGGAACCCCGCAGCCGGTAGTTCGAACCTTACCCGCGATCGCGCGGTGCTCGATCGCATCCACAACCTTGTCCGGCAGGGCGCCGAGCACTGTCGAGATGCGGACTTCACGGCAGGCAGGGATCAGCGCGCCCTCCGTCAGCATGCAATCATTACGCTGCAATGTCTCGAGCAACGATCAATACGAGAAGTCGCGGCAACACTCGGTATATCGTACCAGCACGGCTATCGGGAACGGGCGGATATTTGCCAGCGCGTAGCCCGTTATATTTCTGAGCACGGCGGCGTACCTGCGTTGGATTATCTCCCAGAACTCGACGAGTTTCGATTCTTGATGAATCACGCAATGCGCAGGGACCCATTTACTGATGCGAACGCGGCATTCCGTGAATCTGATGACTTGATCCGCATTGTGCCGTCAGCCGAACAGAAGATCGAAGCGTTGCGCATAAGTGCGTTAGTATCGATGCATTTTGGGAACGTCAGTCGAGCAGAGGACTCGCATGCTGCAGCGCGGTCGTTGTGTGCCGAGCATATGGCAGACAATTCGCCGTCGTGGTGCGTGGCGCAAGCGTGCATCGATCTTATAGGCTCCAAACTTGCATCCTGCCGGGCGGACACAGAGCAGGCTCTTCGCTTAGCCCAGCGCGCTACTTCGCGACTACAGTCAATTCAGGCGAGCGCCGGGGTGCGCGTTAAGGAGTTGTACGCGGAAAGCCTCTACGACGTCGGCACGGCATTCTGTAACTTTGGCGACCTCGGCAGGGGGTATGACCACATCGCCTGCGCCGACGCCGTCTTGTACCGCATTCGGGATGCGTCGTCACAGCTTCGTACGAGGATCATGGCGACCGTATGGATGCTGCGCAATCATCTTCTGATGAACTCGAGGATTTGGTACCCATCATGTCAACGGCTGCAGGGCCTCACAACAGCCTTTGAGCAGGCATATGCATCAGGCTTGTTTTTTGAAGCGGCGGCCGCGCTCGTCGCTCTCGTGGACTATCATACATTAGCAGGAAACGATGCCGAGGCTCTTCGTTGGGCTCGTTTCGCCATTTTGATTGTCAAGCAGCAGCCAAGCGATCGTCTGCGAGTGCAGACCTCAATTCAGGTTGCGATATTTCTTCTGTTGACCCGGTCTTGGGAAGACGCCTTGTCTCTTCTTCCGGGCTCACGGCAGCTTGATTCCTGCGATGCTTATAATCGTGAGTTGGTCTCATATTTTGCTGCCCAACGCGCCTTCCGACTTCACCGCTTCCGTGATGCGTGGACCTTAGCAAACGGCGAGGAGGATCGTTTGGAATATGCCGCTCTGACGGTGAGCAGGCAGCTCATTGCCGCCGCTGCTGCGCACGAGCTTAACCTGCAGCGCGAAGCACGCGCCTTGATCGAGGCGGCGATGCCCGTTGCCGAGAGGCTCGGCTCTGCACCGACCCTAAGGGATGCCTACAGTGTCGCGGCCAAAGTCACCGGGAATATTCGGTTCAAGCAGCAAGCTAACGAGATCGCAAGACTCCTAATCGCCTGAGGCTTTTTCGCAAGAAACGGTAGTTTTTCGCATCCATTCTTGATCGTTGCCGTTGTCATGCTAACATGCTTTTATGCAGCACACTATGTTCGCCATTAGAATGTCGTCGGCATTAGCGATCGCGGCACTCCTCGCCGCCTGTTCGGGCTCCGGACCTTCCGGAAAGGTAACGCCGTCCGGCGTAGCCTCCGATACGCAAATGCACCTGACGCAGAGTGCGATCGGCTCTGGTGTCCTTCAGTTCGTCTATGTGACCAACCTTGAAGACAACAATATTTCCGCCTATGCCGTCGACGCGACCAACGGCGCGCTGGCACCGGTGACAGGATCGCCGTTCGCGGCGGGCAGAACTCCCGGGAGCGTGGCAGTCGATCCTACGGGCAGGTTCGCCTATGTCGCCAACGATGGCAACCTCAGCGGCACCGGCAATGTTTCCGCCTATACTATCGACGCCAGCAACGGTGCGCTGACGTCGGTGGCAGGATCACCGTTTGCGTCGGGCCGCGGCTCCGTTGGCGTGGCAATCAAAGGCAAGCACGCCTACGTGTCCAACTACGCCGACAACAATGTTTCTGCTTACACCATCAACGCGACCAGCGGCGCACTGACGCCCGTAGCGAGCTCGCCGTTTGCGGCCGGCACCAATCCCCAAGACGTGGCGGTCGATCCTAAGGGCAAGTTTGCCTATGTGCCCAACTCCAACGACAACACTGTTTCCGCCTATAAAATCAACACGAGCACTGGTGCGCTCACGCCGGTGGCAGGCTCGCCGTTTGCGACGGGTACCGACCCCTACGGCGTGGCAGTCGATCCTAAGGGCAGGTTCGCCTATGTGACTAACGTTGAAAGCAACACTGTTTCCGTCTATACGATCGACGCGACCAGCGGTGCGCTGGCGCCGGTGGCAGGATCCCCGTTCGCGGCGGGCACCAATCCTTATCACCTGGCGGTCAATCCTAATGGCACCTTCGCCTATGTGGCCAATTTCGGATCCGCCAATGTTTCTGCCTATACCATCGACGCGACTAGCGGCGCGCTGACGCCGGTGGCGGGATCGCCGTTTTCGGCGGGCACCGATCCCGCTGGCGTGGCAGTTGATCCTAGGGGGAAGTATGCCTATGTGACTAACTTTGAGGACAACACTGTTTCCGTCTATACGATCAAGGCGAGCAGCGGCGCGCTGACACCGGTGAAAGGATCGCCGTTTGCGGCTGGTCGCCATCCCTTTGGCATAACCACTTGCCGTAGCGACCGTCTCGCTACCACATGCAAGCCCCGCTAACACTGTTTTTGGCGACGACGGGTCTTGTCGCATATTGCCCATAGACTGAGAGCCCTCTTCGCGTACTGCCGAAACGGTCGGATCACTGTCCCAGTTTCGGCAATCCGGCTTGATAAAACGCGACCATCTCGCAGCTTCGGGCTCAGAACAACTCGGCGCGTGTGGCTCAAACCTAATGACGCGCTTTGCTTAACGTAATCGTTCCTTTGAGATTCACAAGAGCCTAAAACACTCCCAAACTGCATCAGACGTTACAGAGGGCCGTTGCAATGCTCGCGGGCTGCAAAGCAGCCCGACTTCCCTCTGGCTCATCGGCCCGATCCGGCGCCCCGGCGCACATACGGGATAAAGAACGTGGCGACGCGGTGTCCTTTTCCGCGATGAAAGGTCCTGTACCGGCCAGGATGCCCGAAACGCCGGTTCCCACTGCGAGTTTCCGCACATCGAATGGAAGCGACTTAACAATATCATGAGTCACAAGATCTGAATGGATGCTGCGCTTGAAGGGGAATCCGCAGACCCAGCGTCGCCTAGGAACAGAAATACATTATCGGTGTCGCAGCGTCGGAACGGAGGTTGAGGACCTTCACCTTAGCACGCACCCGTGCCAGAATGCGATTATAAAACATTGAAGAGGACCGGCAGGGTGCTTAAAAGCGAGTGGCAAGATGACTTAGCGCCAGGACATTCCAGGGAGGAGCATGCCTGTCTTCGGCTCGGCCTCATACGCGCCGATCAGCTCGCCGACAGATACGGCACTCCGTTGCTCGTGTTGAATCTAGATGTCGTCGACGCAGCCGTTGAGTCCATCTATAACGCATTAAATGCAGATCACCTAGACATTTCGTATGCATCAAAGGCATTCATATGTGTTGCGTTCGCCCGCTACCTCGTGCGATTGCAGATAAGCATCGACGTTTGTTCACTCGGTGAACTTCTAACCGCCGAACGCGCTGGCTTGGATCCGAAACTGTTGACGTTCCACGGAGTAGGAAAGACCGATGACGAGTTGCGGGCCGTCGTAGAAGGGCGCGTAGGCTGCATCGTTGTCGACGGCGTCGATGAATTGCGCCGGTTAGCCTCACTTTTGAACGGGACGCGTATCGATGTTTTGCTTAGGCTTAATACTGAAATTAAAGCGCGCACGCATACCTTGGTACGGACGAGCGGAGACAATACGAAGTTCGGGATTCATAGGGACGACGAAAAAGCGGCCTTTACCATCTTAGAAGACAACAACCGACTCCACTTTGCCGGCTTGCACGCTCATATTGGGTCCCGGATTTACGATTCCCAGACATTTGAGGCCAACGCTATAGCTTTGATTGATGCCGCAGCTCGGATCGTTGAAGGAGGGTGGACCGTTGAGAGTGTGGTAGTAGGAGGCGGTTTTGGTGTGCAGACGCATCCGCATTATCCCCCGAAATCCGTTGCTCTAGGCGAAATAATAAGGGCCATCGAGTTTTGCGTTAAATCCTGCGCGCAATCGCATAGTATACCGATGCCACGTATAGGTATAGAGCCGGGACGAGCAATAGTTGCACGAGCTGGGACAACTCTCTATCGTGTGCAAGCAATCATGAGGCAAGGCAGTCGAACCTTCGTTGTGGTTGACGGCGGGATGACAGATAATCCCCGGCCAGCACTGTATGGGGCGAATCACTACGTAGTAACCGCAAACCAAGGCATCGATGACGAACAAGAGGTCACAGTTTGTGACGGACGTGCGAAAACGATGAGCTAGGGCGTGCATATCTACCGGTTGGTCTGCAAAACGGGTGATCTATTGGCAATGTGTACTACTGGTGCCTACACATACAGCATGAGCAGTAATTACAATCGGCTTCCACGGCCCGCCGTTGTAGCGGTACGCATCAAGTCTTCCTGCGCCGGGAAACGCTAGAGGATATGGTACAAAATGATGTGCATCCGAGCGTCCGTAACGAACCCAGAAGACTGTGATAAGCCAAGGCGATGATCACATACGCTTTCGTCCTCGCGCGGTCCTACCACGCCTTTTCTGAGTAGCGCGTCAACGTCGCTCGTTGACTATGCCACTGCGCTAAACCGCTGGAGCGTACCGAGTGCATCCGCTAGGAGGTAAACGAGGAGACAGTAAATTGCTCAGCAAACGGCAGTCGACATGAAACGCATCTAATACGTGCCCGTCAAAGCCCAGGTGGACTCGATCGTTGCGGATAGGCACTTGCTCGGTCACCCCTTGTATTGTCACTGGTTGAAAGGCGAACTGTCCCGTGCACAGCTCAAACGGTACACCGGTCAATACATGCATCATGTGTTGGCAGCGCCGACGTACCAAAGCGCAGTTCACTCGAGCACGCGGCACTTCGCGAGTAACGACGTACCTGGAATGGAGCATCCCTCCGTTGGTTAAGTTGCGCGCGTAAGGGTGACGCTATTCGTGGGGGACCCCGCCGGGCGACTGATAGCGCCTTCGTGGCCGGGAGCAATAGGGCATTCGCAATGATCTTCGCAACGGCCGCAAATGTAATCCCTTGCTTGTCTCCGCTGCACCCGCAGCCCCCAAAGGGCTCGCTCATACAGCGATTATACACCCCGCCTTTTCGGGCAGATCGCCTACTAGCGGGAAGTATGACATCAGTGGCGACGCGCTTTCGAGTTCTGCCAAGTTGAGTAAGAACCGATGGACCCAGCAGCGGAATCAGGCCGGTCTCGTAGAACCCTTTATTCGTGGAGCCAGCCAGAATGAAGACGCGCAGATTGTTCCGCGTCGAGTGTGACACAGCTTTCCATGTCGCCGTAAAGCATCTGTTCCGCCACTTACACGAAGCCCGTATCCTTCGGAAGAACCTGCTTGTCGGATTTCTTTTCAAGGATCCAACGATAGGGGGCTTTGGGAGCAAGCGGGAGCAGGCAGTCCTCGATCGCATCCACCAGCTAATTCGTCTCGGTTCCGACCATTGTCGAGATGGTGCTCTCGCTAATGGGCAAGAAGATCGCGCATTACGTCAGCACGCCATCATTAAGCTAAATTGCCTCGACCGGCAGCCTCTACAAGAAGTTGCAGCGAGCCTCGGAATCTCTTGCGGATACTGTTACAGCGAACGAGCGCAGATCTGCCGTCGTATAGCTCGCCATCTTTTTATTGGTGAGGATGCAACAAAGGCGCCCTTTCTTGAACGGGGTAACTTCAGTTTCCTGAAGCATTTGGCGGCATCAAATTTAGCACGCCACTTGGCGAATACTGCACTTAGCCGCTACGAAGATATAGCCGAAGTGATCCCCTCGGTAATACATAAAATAGAGGCTCTGCGCTCCACGGGCTTTCTTTCATTACGTCTTGGGATACTGAGGCTCGCAATCGAAGCTCACGCTGAAGCGACAGCGTTGTTGAAAGAGGTAATCGCAGCGGATCCTCTGCCCTTGGCACGCGACGTGACTAAAGCGAGCGTGGCTCTTTTTCAGTCCAAGCTAGCGTACTATCGCGGTGATGTTACGCAAGCTCTCAATATGGCTGAACGAGCCGTTGAAGGTTTGAAGCCGTATCAACATAGCCGGTCCGCGCTGGTGCACGGACTGCAGATCGAAAGCCTAAATGAGCTTGGAGGCGCATTCTGCAACGTTGGGGATTGGCAGCGAGGGTACGAATACATAAGCGCGGCTGAAGCGCAACTACCCCGTACTTGCTTAATATCATCACAGCTTCGCGTGAGGGTAAGTTTAGATGCGTGGCGATTGCGTAACCTCATGCCGACTGTGTTTGGGACTCAATACACATCAAGGCAACGACTACAAGCTCTTACAGCAGTATTTGAAGAGGCTTGCGCAGTAGGAGCTTTTTACGAAGCTACCAGCGCACTTGCTACGTTGACAGAATACCACGCATTCACCGGAAACTATCCGGAGATGCTGCGCTCGGCTCGCTCAGCAATTCGACTGGCTAACCAACAACCCGGTGACCGCATACGGGTGAACGCCGCACTCGTTGTTGCTACGGCGCTGCTATCAAGCGACTATTGGGAATACGGCTGTGAGCTTTTCCCCGAATCGACCGAAGTTTCGTCGTGTGAAGCGTATTATCAGCAATTGATCTCGTACGCGGCAGCGGAGCGTGCTTTGCGACTCGGCAGTCCTCGCGATGCGCTCTTTTTGGCAAGCAACGGTTGCGATCAGAAAAAGTTTACAGCCCTAACGGCGCGCAGGCGACTTATTGCTGCGCGTGCGGCGCATCAGCTAAAACGCAAACGAGAGGCACAATTAATTATTGAAGAGACTGTTTTTGAGGCCGAGCGTCTGGGCATTGCTCCTCTGCTGAGGGACGTCTACCATGTGGCTGCAACGCTGGCGGGAGACGCGCGCTACAAGCGTTGGGCACGAGAGATAGGGAAAATCATCACCGCCTAGATTCGCCTGCCTAGCCGAGCAGGTCCTACGTAAAGAACCCTTACGGTAAGGCAGTATCAGCGACGAAAGCTTTTCGGGCCTTTCAAGAAAAAAGGGTCTTTTTCAGCAAAGTCGGCACTTTTTCAGGAATCGGGCCCGAACGGACTTGCTTTTATGCTAACGTAAAACGCAATCGACTCTCCCTAAAAGCCTAAGGAGGACTCTTCCTAATGCGTTTGTTTTCCGCAGCGCTGTGTACCACGGTCGCTGTAAGCCTTCTTGCCGGCTGCTCGGGCAACACATCCTCGCCGAGCTCCTCGGTGCCCAGTACCGGCGGGGCCAACGCCCAGGCTCACGGTCTAGGCCTCCGCGGCATCGCCGTCAACGTTATTCCTAAGCAGTTTATGCCAGTTAAGATCATGCCGATGCGTGGAAAGCGTGCCACCGCTGCGCAGATGCAAGGCATCTACGTCTCAAATTTTTTTGGCAGTGAACTCTATGGCTATCCGAAGAACAACAAGGGTAACGGCCCGTCGACTTGCAACGTCAGTCCGACGTCGTCCGTCAATGGCTTCGGCGTCGACAATTCGGGCAACCTTATGGTCCCCAATGGTGAGAACGGCTTTACCGGCGTAAGTACGATTGCTGTGTACTCAGGCGCCAGCATGTGCGGGACATTGCTCGGAACGATCACCGACCCGTACGGCCAGTCATCTGACGCGTCTGCCGTCAGCGCTACGACCGGAAATATCGCCGTCGGCAATATCACCGGCGTCGGCAGCGGCGGCAATCCCGGCAACCTCGCGGTCTGCACGCTCTCCAGCGGCACGTGCTCGACCGATCTAACCAACCCCAGTATGTACAAAGTGGCCGGCGTTGCGATGGCGCCCAATGGCGATTGCTGGGCCGACGCGGAGAGTCCGACCTCGGTTGCGGTTCTCGTCTACTTCGCCGGCTGCAGCGGAGCGGGGGTAGTCACGACCGGCTTCTCGAACGGGTACTACGGCGGCGTCGACATTGACGGTAAAGGCAACCTAGTTACAACGAGCCTATTCGGCCCGGGCCACAAGCTGCCCAGCACAGTGAACGTCTATTCGGGCTGCAACCCGGCGTGTACGCTCATCAGCTCAAGCAACCTGACAGGTGAGAGCATATTCGGTCACGTCGGTAAAATGAGCTTACGGTACGTGACGACGAACCTCTCGTTAGCGGACGTCGAAGTCTACAAATACCGGCCGACGGGCCTCACCCTGCAGTATAGCTTCACCGGCCCTTGCGGCGTCACCGGCACCGATGAATGCGAAGCCGCGGCCTACAGCCCCAGCTCGATGAAGTAACCTAAGCACTTCGTTCGAGTTAGGTAACACTAACGGGGTCGCCGGCTGATGCGGCGACCCCGTTTATCTGTCTCCCGTACGCGGTTAAGCTAGTCGTCGCCGAGGAAGCTCTTCGGCTTCGCGTGCCAGGGTGAGCGTCGAATCCTGTAAGATCCAATACGCCGACGGCTTTGCGCCGGGAATCTTCTTGAACTTTCGGGGCTTTTGGCCGTAGTCGAACGCATCGGTTGCCGGATCCTTCGCGCGCGAGGGCGCCAAGATTCGAATTTCACTCGCCTGGGTTGACGCAACAAGTCGACGGAGTTTTCAGAGTCCCAGCGCGCGCGCGTACCACGACTGTCAAGCCCCCTGAGGCCGGCCGGCCCTGATTTCATGTCGACTTCCCGAGCCGTAACGAACACTTGTCACGCGGCGCCGAATGCTCAGGATTTCCAGAGCCTTTACGCGCGTACAGCGTGGTGCGCGGCTAGGGGGCTTGGGAAACGCGCACCGCACCCTGAAGGTAATGCAAAAAAATGGATTAGATCCGTTAGGAGCTTGCGGCGATGCTCACCGACTTCCCCTCAGGCAATTCCGGGCCAGTCAACGTCTTGAACGGATCGCCGCCGGCGGGGTAATGCCAAAAAGCAATCTTGTCGCTGCTAGTTTAGCGGAGGCTGGCTCGGCCGATAAGAACGCGGCATCTCGTCCCACGCCCTCCCGTCGAGCAGGCGACTCACGTGATGAGTTTTGTCGAGCTGCAGGGGGATCGTCAACGAGATCGCCCAGCAATATCGAGGTCGCAAGATACAATGGGAGTAAGGTCGGCGATTCGGCGGCTTTGACCGTCATTGTGCCGAGGTACATTTGCCAACGGCTGACTATCTTGTCGCGCTCTGACCGCTCAGGACGACTCTTCTCGAACTCGCCTAAGTCGTTCACGGTCGCTCTAATCGCGGCAACCCACTTCAGAAGCAAGTCACGCGCGTCGTCCATCGCTGAATCCGATGTGAGGGGCTCATCCGGTTCCACAAGTAGCACGGTTTGCGACGGCGGCCGCATCATCTTCCACGCAAAGCTCTTGGTTTGGTGTCGTCGGCGCATCCTAAAACAAGCAGGCCCTTTGCGGGGTAACGAGTTGAGCGAAATAAAGTTCTTTATAGAGCAACGAGCGCGGGGCGACTATGCCATTCGTGAACCACACTCTTTACGCGCAAGTGCGGTTGCGCTGACGCAGAAGAAGGCGGTCGCGTTGGCCCGCGAGATGAACCCCGACGCGGCGATTCATGTCGAGCGAGTGAGGGACATGGGCAACGGCTCTCCGGGTAAGTGGCGCAAGATATAAGTTGTAACGGCCCCGACCGAACTGTCCGGTACCGTCGCGTGACTTTGAATAGGCCGTCAAATCGCGAATCGGGAATGAGGAACCATTCTCCTGCAGTTATAGGGGTAAACTCGACGGAGGGGCCAATACCACCGCCTGCATTTGGACGACTTCCGCCATGGTACTCTTCCATTGCCTGCCGATTCATGAAGAGGATGAGGCATCGACTAGGTACCTGCAACACGAGAATGTCCGGTGGTTTGCGGCGAAAGTCTATAGTGTCGGTGGCTGACGCCACAAGCTCAACATCAGCTTGGCGGACTTCGACCGGCGACCGCAAACGTACAACGTCGAGGACCGTTGCGGTAGCGAAAATGCGACGAAACTTATCGCGCTGCCTCATTTGATTTCGCAGCGAATATCGATGTGCCAACCTTTTAGGCTCTCTGGCGGCCTGCGCCGACACCGCAGCTCGCGCCCCGTGAGGTCTCAAGCGGCGCTTAATGCCCGGTAGGGTCCGACCCGACCAACTTACACCCCGTGCCGTTTCGCCTCGACCGTTGCCGCTGCAGACCCAGCCACCTGGGGATATTGGATCAGGACTCGACTCGCTCCGCCGCGAAGGCAAGAGCCAACCTTTGGAACTAGAGAGGGTGCTATACGATGATTCGGTTGTTCGTCCGCCTCAACGTCGCAGACTACCCCGCGTGGCGAAAGGCCTACGATGATTTCGGGCCCGAGCGCGGACCCCTTGGCGTGACTGGGCATGCTGTATTTCAATCCGTCGATAAACCTGAACGATGTGACGGTCTAGCATGACTTCGAGAGCGTCGAGAAGGCCAAGGAGTTCGCTTCGTCGCAGCGACTGCGCGACGTGATGCAAGAGGCCGGAGTCAGCGGCCAACCAGAAATCTGGTTCGTAAGGCCGGCTTAAAAACCCGAGTCTCCTTTGGGTCTGCTAATTTGGTCGGTTGTGCGATACAGCGCCGAAGGGACCGATTCGGCTTTGCATGAACAAGGTAGCCGCGCAGACGGGATTCGGGTGACTCATACCGTGCAAGCTGTTATGGAGCAGGGCTGGAGTGTTCACCCGATTCGCCTCGCGACTCGCAGTCGTCGCTGCTTTCAGTTGCGCCCTCACTGGCTGCGCCGCCCAAGCGCCGCCCACAAACTGGACGCTATGGTATATCCCGAACGAGTCCAAAGCCGTAGTCACGCTCTCAAAGCTCTGCCACACGTTAGTTTTTTCCAATCCGCCGGATGCGAAGACTTTCCGAGTCGTAACGGTCAGGGGCCTAGGTGGAAGCGGCAAAATCGTAGAGAGTGGTGTTTTTCTGAGCACTGGCGATGCGTTCAATGGACCGCTCGAACTTGGACCAGCTACAATCCATGACGAAAGCACCGGGTCGGACTTGCGAGTGGACGTTGTGTATACCATCGACTCGTACCTGAACGCGAAGACCAGAGCAGATGCCGATTGTCCGCCTCCTGCACGAACCCCCAAGCGGGCAATTCAGGCGGCTAATCCGAGGTCGATACCTCAGCCACAAGGTACGCGAGGTTGAGGATGAGCACCGTTGTAGGCGATGGTCAGAACGGATACCGCAGATGGGGCAAAGCCATCTACGTCGCGGTCAATGAGTGCATCGGCCCGGAAGCCGGAGCATATCAGGGTGATGGTTGCTATGAGAACGTCTTATTCGGACATAGCATGGCCTACGGCAAAGCCGGTAACGACGGCTTCGTGCAGTTCGTCGTCACCCTGGCGGGCAACAGTCCGTGGCCTGGACGGCACCGCAATACGACTTATCGGTGGAGAGACGAGTCCGATGTTGCGAAAGTCGCTCGCGAATTAGTCGAGGTATATGACGACCTTCGTCGGGCGTGAAGCGCGCTTGTAGGGGATCGCTGCGTTCTAGCCCTTGGTCGTCTCGATACGGCAGCTCTCCTTAGCCATCAACTTTGTTGCGCACCGGCGCCAGCTTGCGGGCGAGCAGTGGACGAAGCGAGTCATCGTCTTCGATCGTCGCGGCGCTCGCAAAACATTCCACACGCCTGCAGAATCTAGAGGCGACGCTGGATTAGTCGAAGCTCAAGCTGAGAAGGCAAAGCTAACGCGAGCTTCGGGGACCCGGCGCTGAATGTTCCTTTGCGCCGATATTTCGCAGTAGTCTCCGCGCAGCGGACGCATACTTCGCCTGACCGGAAACCTGTGCCATGAGTTTATACGCTGCTGCTAAGCGACCACCGGTGTTCGTCATTTCAATCGAGCCGATCGCCGCGGTCATGATTCGCCGGGCACGCGCGGGCTCACCGAGGCCGATCAGTGCTTTGATTTGAAGCAAGAGTGCTTCGCCAATCAACCGACCCAAACCGAGTTGCTCGAAACTCGTCTCGGCTGCCTCCGCGGCTAACAGCGCGGGCGCCCAATCCTGTAGGGCGACGTGGAGCCGCGCTACCGTGAGTTGGGCGGGACCCTGCCGTGCAGCGTTCCCGACGACCATCTCGCACAGCGCTACAACGTGGATGTGCGCCGCTCGTAAGTCGCCAATCTCGATAAATGCATTCGAAAGCTCGTACAATACGCGCGCGCGCTCCTGCCAGGCGAACATCGAGGACATCTCGGCCGGCGCACCGAGCAGATCGATTGCGGCCTGAGGGCGCTTTTGAAGTCGATACGCTCCTGCCAGTCTCGCGGCTACGCCGAGAGCGTCGTTAGTAAGGCCGAACAGCAGCGCTTGCCGATAGCACTCCTTGAGATCCAGTTCCGCTTTCTCAAGACGTAGGCCACTGAAGATATCGAGTGCGGCGGCTTTCGACTGGGCCGTAATGCGAAGCCGCCGGTCGATTCGTTCGTTGTGCTCGGTGATGTCACGCGCTTCGCCCACCAGCGCTCGCGCCGACTCGATCTCGCCTCGCCCCATGAGAACCGCCGACTCTACGAGGAGCGCGTTTGCAAGTGCGTTATGAATGCGGATATCGCCAGCTCCGCTTGCCCAGGACTCGAGCTGTGAAGCACTGCGGTGCGCTAGCTGTGCGGCCGTTCGCACATCCCACGCGCCCAGCGCAACGTCTGCTGCCAATACATCGGCCTCCGCCTCACGCCATTCGTGACCCGCCCGCACGCGTCGAGCAAGCGCCCTCGCGATCTCGGTTCGATCGCGTGCCATCGCAAGGCGGTCGGATCGAAGATACAGATATGCCAGGTGAATCTCGATATCCGCGCGTTGATCGGGATTGTCCAAGTCGTCGGCGAGCCGCTCGAGCATATCGGCGGCCGGCCGCCAGTGGCCACCATTTTCCAGGGCTTGGCTTAACGCAACATGATCCGCGCAGCGATCACTCATCACGCTGATCGGCTGCGAACGCGGCGGCATCGGATCCGCAAACAACCTTTGGGAAATCCAACGCAACGCTGTTCGCCGCTCCCGATACAACTGGCGCCTTGAGATATGGAGCGACTTCGCTACGCCCGTTGCGTTCTCGCCATGGACGTCGCACCGCTGCAAAATCGCTCGCCGCCTTGGCGAAAGCTCGTCAAGGATCTGCGACAGACCGCGTGCGAGAAGGTCAACGATATCAGCCGGGGCGCCCTGCGACCGTTGTGGGAGTAGGGTTGCAAGCCGAGTGACGATCGCTTGCGAATCTGCGCGGTTCGAAGCGTCCAGATGTCGCACCAAGTCGACGCAGACTTGCAACGTTGCCTCGTCAATTCGCCGTCTAGAATGCACCCCGAGAGTTTCGCCGCCATAATGCTCGGCGTCCCTTCCCGGGGCGGAAAAGTTGTCTCAATGTGCCATCGATCGCGCTAGGTGGGCGATGACGACCTCCCCGAACACGACTAGAACCTCGCAGCACGCCTTCGGGTAGCAGAACGGCACTCATGCGCCACCGGGTGGAGGTACCTCGGACACCCTTACCAGCCCAGGGATCCGATGCTTTCTTTGCCGGCGCCGCCGAGTACTTGCCCTTGTACCGCAAGGCAGCCGAAATACTAGCGATGACGGCCGAGCGGTTCTCGATAAAACCCGGTAGCACACTTTGATAAAAGAAAAAGGGGTAACTCACGTAATGAGAACTTCGAGTTCGGCCCAGCGCGCGTTAGGCGTAGCAGCCGCAGTTGCCATACTCGCCGGCTGTAGCAACGGTGGGTCACAGGTCGCACCCTCAGGCGCAATGCAGCAGAACGCTGTTCGGTCGGGTTTGGGCACGAAATCGACGGGTAACCCGTTCACTCTCATAACAAAAACCGGCGGAGTGATCGTGCATCCGGACCGTAGTCCGTCACGGATGGATCCGGAGGCCACGACGAAAACCCTGCTCTACATCTCCGACGCGGGCACCAATGACGTGTACGTTTACACGTATCCGCAGGGTAAGCTCACCGGAACGCTGACGGGCTTCAACTCGCCGTTTGGCGAGTGCGTGGACAAAACCGGCAATGTTTGGATCACGAATGCGGGATCGTCACAGATCATCGAGTACGCCCACGGCGGCACGACCCCAATCGCGACACTGGAGGACCCGGGTCAAGCCCCTGCCGGCTGCTCTGCCAACGTGAAGAACGGGGATCTCGCCGTCACGAACCTCAACCCCACGAGCGGTGGGGGGGCGGGCAGCGTTTCAGTCTACAAGAACGCCCAGGCTAATCCGACGACCTACTCGGATGCGAGCCTCTATCGGCCGTATTTCCTGGGCTACGACAATAAGGGGAACCTCTTCGTGGATGGCACCAACGCCAGCGCCGTCTTCGCCTATGCCGAGCTTCCCAGAGGCAAAAAGAAGTTCACGAACATTACGCTGAACGTGAGCATCTCATCCCCCGGCGGTGTTCAGTGGGACGGTAATTACATTGCTGTCGGAGATGAGGGGGGGGCAATCTATCAGACCTCGGGGGGAACCGTCGTCGGCACCACTACACTCACCGGTGCAAGCTTCGTCCTTCAGTTCTTCATCGAGAAGAGCAAGGTCGTCGTGCCGGACGTCGGCAACAAGAACGCTGGCATTTACAAATACCCGACCGGCGGTTCGCCTACGACGACCATCTCTGGCCTCTCGGCACCGGTTGGCTCGGCGGTCAGCAAGTGATGGCCTGGAAATCACGGAAGAGCAATTGGGTTTTTGTCCTGTGCGCGTGCCGCAACTCCTGCTCTCCGTAGCTGACGTCTGGACGATGAATGAAACTGAAGTGATTCGACGCCGATTCGCGTCACTGCATTCATTCAGTAGCCCACGGCGTGTAACCAAACGCGGGCGACGCGGTGTCCCTTTCCGCGGAGAAGAAACCTGTACCGGCCAGGTGCCCGAAACGCCGGTTCCCCTCTGAGTTTCCCTGTATCAGATTTGTGAGCTAGGAATCCGGACGCGTATCGCACTAGCCTTATCTGTCTTTAGAGCTGGGACTCATACTTATCCGACGGGAGCTGAAACTATGACGCGATTTTGTATTCGACACTGGCTCGCTAATGGGGCGGCTATGTTTACGCTAGCGGCGTGCTCTTCCGCTTCTCTAACACCGCAGAATCCACCCCTCGCACAGCCGGTGACGCTTTCGCACACGAGCGGAATCGCCGGCGCACTCAAAACGAGCGGCGGTTTTCTGAAACGTACTGGGGCGCAAAACTTTCTTTTTGTGGGAGACGATGGTACGAGTAGCGTATGGCTTCTCGATCCCACGCAGTCGGGCATGCCACCAATCGGGCAGATCACTGATGGTGTAAATGGACCGGCTGGATTGGGCGCCGATAGCGAGGGAACGCTCTACGTCACTAATCAGGCTTCGTCTCCCCCATCCGTCGCTGTGTACCCGGCCGGGCACCTACACCCGTCGCTGCAACTAACGAATGGCATCAAACTTCCGTGGGCCGTTGCGGCTGATTCGCAAAGAACCGTCTATGTCAGCAATCCATTTGCTTCACCGGCCAACGTAGTTGCATATAAAGCGGGCCAATCTACTCCGTTCGAGACCATCATTGGGTTTTCAGCTCCTATTGGACTTACTGTCGACAAGCTCAACAACCTTTATGTAGCCGATTTGCGTAATGGAGTCTATGTGGTTCCTTTTGGCTCGGAAACGCCAACGAACCTGAACCTACAGGACCTCGTCAATGCAACGAGCATCGCGGTCGATGCTAGAGGCGTCTTATCTGTTTCATCTATCGGCGGTCCATCAAACCCAGCCGAAATACTCCGGTATGGTAAGGGGAAAACAATTCCCACTATGATAATTACTAATAATGTCTATAGCCCGCAGTATGTCACCTACGCTCGTGCTTTGCACACGCTATATGTAACGATGCAAGGGGGTAGTCCAGGCTCCTCCTACGTGGCTGGCTTCAAGGCTGGTCAGCGCAAGGCATGGGTATTTGGTTTTAACCCACTTGCTGCCGTGGGGCTGGGCTTTAGTACGAACTCAAAGTGGTAAGTGTGCACAAATATGTATAAATTTACCATCTGAAAAAAGCGGGAGCCCGGATGGAAGTCCGGGCCCTCTTCTCATTTTGCAGTGAGCGTCACAACCTGAAGAACCTACCGGCGCCACACAGAATCACGCGGTTGCAAGCGCGTCGACCGTTGGGCCTACGAACACGGGACCGAGTTGCTTTTTATTCAACCGGGAAAGCCGAGGCAAAATGCGCTCATCGAATCGTTCAACTCCCGAGTTCGGGACGAACTTCTCAATGCAAATCGCTACCGCACGATCTTCGAAGCCCGCGCCGGCGCAGAAGCGTGGCGACGATCTTACAACAGCGTTCATCCTCATAGCCCGCTCGGCGACATGACGCCCGAGGAATTCCTCGCACTTTACGAAATTAGCCAACCTCCACAGATACCACTGGCCGCATGACGGGACCTAGCCCACATGCCTGACGTTTGTACAGTACCGCTCCGCACTGTACATTCCGCGTGCATACTGGACTTATTGATAACCCTCGTCCTCAATATCCACGCCGAATGACCTCAGGGTCAGACCTCGTAGACACCGTCCAAGAAGCTCCAGAGTGCGCCACATGCTTCGCTGGTGGCGTCTAGGACCTCGATCTGCTTCGCGAGTGAATTGGCAGATCGTTCGATCAGACTCCACTCAGCGGCCGAATGGGCGACGTCCGCTGCCTGATGCACGGTGAAAAACTCGTAGCCGGAGGGATCAGTAAAGCCATAGAAGCGCCGTAGCCCTTCGATCTTCACCGCCGCTATCTCAGGTACTTGTGACTCAAACGCGTGAAGCGCCGCCAGTCCCACATAGTAGGGCCGGCTGCGGCACAGCTCAGTGAAGGTGTTCACGAGGCAATCAGTAGCCGGCAGTGGCGTGGCGGCTGCAAGGTCTACTTCAGAAAGG
>PLLA01000039.1 GCA_003140835.1 Candidatus Tumulicola scandinaviensis
TGGCCGCATGACCACGTGACGCGGGTCGGCATAGCGGCGGCAGTATTCTGAAGTAGGGCGAACTGTGCGCGAGTTTGAAGGGCGCGACCACCTGTGGCGCTTCTTGCCCGGAGATGAATGGAAGAAGCTTCCGGACTGCTACAAGGCACCGAACCGCGGCCTGCGCCTCGTGCCGCGTCGAAGTGTTTGTGTGACCTGCCAGCAATGTGGTGAGGAAGCGAAGCGCCATCGGAAATCGGCCGGCTACTGCTCGAATGAGTGCCGGCGACGCGCGCAACTAGAGCGCGAACGCTCTTCGTAAGTAAGCTATGGCCGGCCGAACGTGTTCGCGGCGCGGAGAGGGCCCGACTTGCGAAGGTGAACCAGATTCGGAAGTACGGGAGCTTTGCCGCGTATCAGGCTGAGGAGCGGCGACGGTGGGAGGTTCAAGCCGAAGAACAGTGGCGGAATTCTAGCGCAGGGATCATTGGTTGGCGGTGGTCCTTACCATACACTGACACCTGATCCGAATCGTTACCATGCGAGTCGCGTCGATCGGTCGATTTGCGGTACGGGGCAGCGATCGAGCCGATCTTCTTGCGGCGTCTCCTAGTCGCCCCCGCCGGATCGACATCGCGCCTCCCATCGGTGCGAGCCGATATTCTGGCAGTAGGGGCACCTCCGATTGTGGCGGCGCTAAAGCCTCCCCCCCGAGCGGACCTCTAAGCGGGTGGTACTAGCGCCCTCCTGCCGCTGGGAATACTCGTTTTTTTGATCCTAGCTATGTTGGGAAACGAGAAAACAAGAATTCTCATGTAGAGCCGCTATCGCGTCTCAGCGATCGAGGGTCGCTCCCTCCCGAATGAGAAGCGATCGAGCAGTCTCCCATCGCACGACGAAGGGCTCGAGCGGCCCGCGTGGCCCCCATCTCGATCTTTGGCCGAACACGATAGCGTCCGTCTCGACTTGCCGCGCGGCAGACGCGATCGCGGCGCAGTGCGGGCGAACCAGAGCCGCGGCGCGATTGCAGAAGTGCTCCGGCGTTGCCGTCGTCTCGTCGCCGGAGAGCAATAGTCGGAACTGCTTGAGGTCACGAAAAGTGTTCCTATTGAGAAAATCTTTTATTACGGGCAGCAATTCTTCCTGTGCGACAATGCGCTCGGTAACGACGCCAGCGACAGCTACGAGGGCCAGCGATTCGCGGTCCGCTGGAATCAAATCGATGATTGCTACGTTCTCGAACGCGGGAAATCTCGTGACGAAACTATGATTGCCGTAGTTCTTTCCGTCGTTCGCTGTAAACGCGCCAGGTATGACAATCGTACTGTCCTCAATCCCGAAAACGAATGCTACCGTTGCGTGCCCAAGTTCGTGTGCGATCGCCTCAAGAAGGGCGACGTCGAACACGTCTGGTGGGCGTGGCGGCTGCTTGGGGTCGTAAGCAGCAGTCATGGAGAGGACACTTCGACGGGGAACCGCCCAGCGCCGCCCGTTCCCTATTCCAGGACGCAGTGCGTCACAGCGGTGAAGTCGAAGATTGAGATGGTGACACCGCGCAAACCGAGGGCCGTTCATCAGACGAGCGCCACGATCGCTGAGACGCACCAGACGTTCGCAGATTTTATCGCCAGCCTTGGAATGAGCTACGCGGACGAGCATGTTGAGCTCGCGATGCAGCAACTCGTCTTCGAGGGGATGCCATTCGGGAACCGACCGGCTCAGCTTCGGCGGCCGGACTCAAAGTTCTACGATAAGACTTACCTTGAGGCTCGCGCCGTTGCGAGAGCGCTCGTGGAGATAGGCGTCCATACTGGGGTTCTAAGTGTACGGCGATCGCGGGCGCCTCAGCCAGACGTCACCGTCGAATACGCCGACCATGTGCTCTACGTAGAGCACGCTATGATTGTAGATGAATCCGCAATCGCCGTCGATGTCGCAATCGAAGACGCAAACTTCTTGTTACACGACGCGACGACCTCCGACGCTCAACTCGCCGGCGTCTTTGATCGTGGCATACTCACCGTACGCCTTACAACAGTTGACGTGGCTGTCGGTATCGACGTCCGAGCGTTAGCAGTCGAAACGGCCTCAGTTGCGCGTTCCCTGGCGGGCGACGTTTCGCTGTTCGTCCCGGCACCCGAACTCTACCCTACGCTCACTTCCAACGGCGCGCGGTTCTTTTACAAGACGTGCCCGACGCCATCGGTCATGCCAATCCAGACAGATGACACTCTCGACAGATTGCGCGAGTTCGAGCCTACGCTCCGCCGCGTCTTAGAGCAGAAGATCGCTGCGGTGGAGCGCTACGATGCGGAGTGCAAGCCTGTGTGGCTACTCTTATCCGTGGGTCACGGATTTGAGCTGATGCCGTGCCTGCCCGAGACCGTCGAGCAAGTGGTCGCCGAGTTGGGCATCGGGGGCTTCGATCGGCTTGGTGTGCAAATCCCTCGCAGATACATCCTGCTCTTCGAACCACCACCGTGGGGAATCCCGGTTTAACTGAACTGCCTTACGTATTGGGGCGCAACGCCGCGTTTAGAAGCGGCATGACGTCGCCTGTCGAAACTCCCGGCATGTACTTATCGACTCTCGTCGCTCGCGCTGTATGTATTTGCGTCCTAGTGGGATTAGCCGCTGGTTGCGGCGGAAGCCAGGAGCCGTCGCTGTCTTCGCACCCGATGCCGGCGCGCGCGGCACACCGAGCGTCATGGATGGCGCCGGGCACTGCGACCGGCGATCTCCTCTACGTTTCCGATCCGGGGTACGGTGCGGTATTCGTTTACACGTATAGCCCATTCGGCATGAAGTTTGTCGGAATGCTGACCGGGACAAGCGCTCCCGGTGCGATGTGCGTCGACAAACTGCAGAACGTCTGGGTTCTTAGCTATCCAGGAACGGGCTCGTATGCGGCGCTTGAATATGCCCACGGGGGCACGCAGCCGATCGCCATGCTCGTCGACCCAGCGGGCTACCCGACGGGCTGTGCCGTCGATCCGATCAGCGGAAACCTCGCGATCTCTAGCGGCGCTCAGGCCGGCGAGCAGCCAACGATCGCCGTCTTCAACAAGGCTCGCGGGAAACCGGGGCTTTTTACCGATCCTTCGATACCAGGATTTTATAACTGCTGCGCTTACGACGATAAAGGCAATCTCTTCGGCAACGGAACGGTCGACCAGAATCAGAACCTTATCTTGGCGGAATTGCCGAAGGGATCGTCAACGTTCAAGAGCGTTCCCATGCATCGCGATTTCTTACGCGTCGGTGGCATTCAATGGGATGGACAATATCTCACCGTCGGTGACAAATACGACGGCTTGATCATTCAGTATGAAATCACCGCCAACGGTGGAAGAGAAATTGGCTCCACGACGCTGAACGGCGTAACGGCACTCGACCAGTATTTCATCGATCGGCATCGTGTCATTGCGGCGAATGACGATTACGCGAACCCTCCGGGCGCATTCGTCGGCATCTTCCGCTATCCGGCCGGTGGTCAACGGATCCGAATTCGGCCGTTCAGCGCACCATACGCGGTCGTCGTGAGCCGCGCCCCGCGCTAAGCCATCAGCGTCTGCGAAGGCACTTCGCCAAACATCCCTCGGTAATCGGCGGTGAGGTGCCCCATATGCCAAAAGCCCCATTCCGCTGCGACGTCGATTATACGCGTCTCCGCATTATTTGACCCCTGACTAAGAGCATGAATCGGCGTGCGGAGAAGCCGGGGCCCCCCGTCTTCGTCGTAGCGAGAAGCAAGCAAATCTCGTTGGATTTCTGTAGGCTTCGATGAAAGGATAGTCGATGAAACTCTTCTCGTGGTTTGTTTTGGGACTGCTCGTGACTGCCGGCGCTACTCTCGCCGCGGTGCAGTCGGCTCCCGTTATGTTCACGCCCGACAGCCTCCACTGGGTGACCGCCACCGGTCCTGCGAAGGGCTCTTGGAA
>PLLA01000020.1 GCA_003140835.1 Candidatus Tumulicola scandinaviensis
CAACCGGCACCGCGAACCAATCACAGGTCGCCATCGAGAACGACATAAACACGAGCGAGCCTGCGAGTTCGACGGCGAATCGAGTTATCAACGACAACTTTTGCAAGGAAGTTGTCGCTCAAGTTACGGGGGAAACCTCTTGCTCGGTAGGAGTCCGTTCACACGTCGGCGACTACAGACCGCCTCAACAAACGGGTCCCGCAAAACTCCTCGCGGCGTTCCAGGCAACGAACACTAATACTTTCCCGGGCTCCGCTATTGGCGATGCCTTTCAGGCTGACGGTGGCGACGATAATGGCCTAAACCTCTTTAGCGGAACCGTCGTGGTTCCAACACTCGCTGCCGGTACGATAGGAACCAACACCCTAACTTTTACCGCCGCTCTAAACTCAGGTATAACGTCCTCTAGTCCGGGCGCTTGGATTTCAGATGGGGGCGAAGGGTTCATTCCTGCAGGCACGACTATTACGGGTGTTTCGACAAATACGAGCACCAACGTAACTACCATCACGATGTCTCATAACCAAACTGGAAACGTCGCCAGCGGGCAGAACATTACGATAACTCAAGCCTACGGTGTCGGCATCAACCTAAACGGAACTTTCAACATCGCCGCGCGCTCCACGACGACACAATACGGGCTCGAAGAAACCCAACAAAACGGGCTCGTCGAAGGCTCGGCAACGGGCGGCGCAAAGGGCGTCGGAACGATCAACGCCCAAAAAATCTACGTCAACGGAGCGGCCTCACCGTCCACGCTGTATCGTTGGGGCGTCCCGGTCGTGTTACCGTCGTCGGGGACGTTTACGACAACGCCATCTGCGGCGAGTGGATTAACGCTCGACACGGCAATAACGAGCCTGGCAACGATATGCTCCGCCTCTGTCGGCTGCTATATGTACTTCCCGGCAAACGCGATCTGCACGGCAACCAATTGCGGCGGCGGGTCGAGTCAAGCCGCTGGTCTATATTACGCCCAATGCGCCGACACCACGCATTGCCAGGTATTTAACAACGTCCTGAGCAGCGGCGTTCCGACCATAGTTTCTAGCCCGACCTCGTTCGGGACCATTGTCACGACCGGGCACTACACCCAAACGTTCAACACCGACTTAACGATGCTGACCTTGACGATTCCCGCTAACTCGATGGGGGCTAATGGCAGTTTCGATATAGACACAAGGGCTCAACGGATTGCTAACGCAAACACGGTTACTGAAAAGGCGACGTTTGGCGGGACGAACTTTACGACCTACAGTTCTGCAAGCAAACAGTGGTACGGGTTTCACCGCACGATTATGAACGTGGGGGCAACTAACGCTCAAACCGCGGCGAGCGGCGGCCTTGACGTTCCCACCGACCAAGCGGGTATCAACGCCCTGGCGACCCTGCTGGCGAAGGATACGACGACCAATCAATCCTTGACGCTAACCTTAAATCTTGTGTCCGCCGCCACGGATTGGATAGTGATTTTTGGTGGGTCAGTCACTATGAGCTATGCGCCGTAACGATTCAAGACAGTACGCCGAGTACCTCAGTTACCGCAACGATTCCGTGGTCCAGCGAAGTCGCGTAGGCCGCGTAAAGACTTGGGGAGTGGCTCCCCCAAGAAGAGGGAGGCCCGTTTCTTCATGGCGGGCTTCCCTCGCATTAACTCGTCACGCACTCAGTAACTGCGACCATTCGCTGGTCGTAGTGAAGGAACCTGATATCATGGCTTTTGGCCTTCTAGCCTCTCTCTGACAAACCGCTAATTGCGCTGTGCCGCAAAGCAATCGCGGCAGTAGACTGGTCTTCCGCCGCTTGGCATGAATGGCACGAGTGTCTCCTGGCCACACTGTGCGCAGGTCGCCGAGTGCATTTCCCGGTCGGATTGGGTCCCGCGACTGTAACTATATCCACCGCGGCTGCTTTGTCCGCTCTGTCCGGATGCTTTGCGCGCTGGACGGCAATCGGGGCATCGGCGCGGTCTGTCCCTGTAGCCCTTCTGTGTGAATACCTGCTGTTCGTCAGCGCTGAACGTAAAGGTTGCGTTGCACTCGGCGCAGGTCAGGTTTTGGTCGGTGTACATGATCCTTTTTACCAGCTCGCGTGCGTGATGTTCCGCTAGGAGTTGCGCGGCATGGCAGGTTGCCCATTCGCGCTGGAGTGCCGGTGCAAGTCGTTCAGTATGTACCGAAAGATGCTGAGGTAATCGGTTGCGAGGTGAAAGTAGTCGGCCCCAACCGGCGCTCTACTTTGGGCGACGACCAGTTTGGTAAGCTCGATCGCGATCGCCTGGTTCTCCATTATCAGGTGCCCCTTCGTTCGGGTCCACTCCCAAGTTTTTGCTCCACGGATAACCAGAAAATCGCGGCGAACTCCACCATGAGGAGGTCCGCCCGTGCGAAAATCCCGCTACTCGGACGAACAGATCGCCGCTGCCCTGCGACAAGCGGAAATCGGGACGCCTGTGGCCGATATCACACGCAAGCTCGGCATCAGCGAGGCCACATTCTACGTCTGGAAGAAACGATTTGGATCGCTGGGAACGCCTGAAATCCGTGAGCTGCGTCAACTTCGCGACGAAAACGCGCGGCTCAAACAAGTCGTCGCGGATCTGACACTCGATCGGCACGTCTTACAGGACGTGCTTAAAAAAAAGTGGTGAGCCGGGCGCGCCGTAAAACGGTTCTTCCGGAAATCCGCAAGGTTTGGCAACTGAGCGAACGGCGGGCATGCGCGATCCTGACCGTGAACAGGCGGGCGGTACGCTATCGAGCGAAGCGGGCGGACATCGATGCCGCTCTTTGCTTGCGAATCAAGGAGCTGGCTACAACCCGTGTCCGATACGGCCAGCGACGCATCTACGTGCTATTGCGACGCGAAGGATGGCATGTGAATATCAAGCGCGTTGCGCGCATCTATCGTGCCGAGGGCCTGTCAATACGGACAAAAACGCCACGGCGCCGGCGCGCTGTGGTCGTTCGCGAGCAGCCCCCATTACTCACAGCACCAAACCAGAGCTGGGCGATGGACTTCATGCACGATATCCTCGCTGACGGGTCGAAGATTCGCCTCCTAACCATAGTCGATATGTTTAGCCGCGAGAGTGTCGCTCTGGAGGTCGACTACGGCTTCAAATCGCCCCAGGTTGTCGAAGTGCTCCAACGCGCTGTCGCGCAGCGCGGTGCGCCCGAGCGCATCCACTGTGACAATGGCCCCGAGTTTGTTTCCTTGCACCTCGATCAATGGGCCTACTGGACACGCGTAAAACTGGCTTTCTCACGGCCAGGACGCCCTTCGGACAACGCCTTTTGCGAATCGTTCAATAATCGCGTTCGCCAAGAATTGCTCAATCCGCACTGGTTCACATCGCTCGAAGATGCGCGTCTGCGTGCCGCAGCGTGGCGCATCGACCACAACACGAATCACCCGCACAGTTCGCTCGGCGATCTTGCACCCGAAGAGTTCGCCAAGCGCACCGCGAATAATATGCACCAAGCCGCCTTTTCGAGGCCGTCCGCGGGATAAGAATTGGGGATAGACCCGTTCATCGGACAGTAGCAAAAGTGGCGGGCGCATAAAGCGCCCACACCCGCACCATCGTTGCGAGGCCACGGTGAAATACTCCTTTTTCAATTAAACCTCGATCGTGCAAGCACATACCGCTGATTAAGGACGCTTAACGTAGCGTACCGCCGTTTGTTATTTTCTCATCTTAAAGGAACGCGACCATTATAAACGCGCAGGCTTGGCGCTTTACGCTTCGGTACCCGGAACGAGTACGCGGGAATCTTCCGTTACCGGACTGTCCGGACAGCAGGTCCGGGACTCGGTCACCTATCCAGGGCTTTGGACCCAGATCAAGTGGCCGCTAGACGCCCGTACCGAAGTAAAATGGAATCGCTGTTGCTTTCGCCAGAACCAGAACTGCGGTCGATAGGTAACGAACAGATCGAGGTCGGCAGTCACGAAGAAGTCGGGCGGACTGCCGACCGGCCAGCAGAACCGGCGTTCGTTGCTTTGTCCCGGGTCGAGCTTGGGTATAGGCGCATATATCGCGGTATTGTTCACAAGACCGCCGCCCTGCGCGGTCTTAGCGCTGTTAATTTTGCAGACGACGCTGAGCGAATAAAGAGCAAGCTGCGAGGGATTGCCGACGCTAAACACGGCTTTAAATGGTTGGGCCTGGTCAAATGATTGGTCAGCCGAAAGCGACACATGGGGGTTCAGCGCCACAAAGGCTGCGGCAACTGAGGCCGCAACTATTAACCACCAAATTTTCTTGCCTAGGTAGACGGCTTTTTCGCCAAGCCGTTTCCCTCTTACTAAAATCTGCGGCGTGGTTTGCTCTGCGGAAGTTTTCAGTACGCGT
>PLLA01000085.1 GCA_003140835.1 Candidatus Tumulicola scandinaviensis
ATTTTGGGTGCCCGCCGAGGGCACCGTGATCGCTACCGATTTTGTAACCAGGCTCGAAATGCGTACTGCGGAATCGGGTATTTCGTCCGGTGAGATGTTGCTTAGAGACCCATCCCCGTTTGGCGAAAGTCCAGCGCATGCTGTAATACAAGTTGCGCAAATGGTTATCGTCATGGGCCAGGCGAAACGTATAGCGGACATCAGGATACCTCAACGGTGCCCAAAGCGTGCTTGCCTGGTGCGCGAGTCTTCATGCGGTGTGCCCCTTCTCTTCGCGCAACGAAGCGCGGCCTAGGCTCGTTCCCCGAGCGGGATTTGGTTCCATCGCGGCGCCAGATGGTTACTTGCAAATGCAAGTAAAGCAGCCACCTAAACGCACCGCCTCGTCGATTCTGCAACAGGTGCCGCCCTCATCCAAGCTTTTTTCTTCGTGCCGATGTGGGATTCGCTACTTAGCTAGGCTGATGGTCGAGCCGCTGCCCGGGACTTCATAGTGCAATTTTTGGTAATTGCCGCCCGTTGGATAGTTCCAAATCCCTACACCACCCTCTGGATTGGGACCGACTACCTTTCTCCCCTGTATCCAGAACTGTGTGATCCCGGCTATGAGTGGGGTTGATCCGATTTCGCGTCCGGTGCTGCCGCTTATGGTGTACTGATAAATATACGGCTCATCCCGATCTCCGATCACCACGTACTTCCCGTCCCACTGAACGCCGCCAGGGGATTCGATCGTCTCGAGCAGAGCAACGTCTGTAAACGTACTGCTTCCCTTGGGAAGTTCAGCAAATACAAACTTACCACCCGAAAGTGTTCCGTCAACGTAGAGGTTGCCCTTATTATCGTAGCCGCAATAGTAGTAGTAGAAGATATTAGTATCAACGTAGTTTGTCGGATTGCCCCGACCGTTCGTGTAGATCGCTACGCTGCCTCTGCCTGTGCGTTTCCTATTTTCGAAGTTGGTAACGGCGAGGTTCCCGGTGGTCGGGTCTACGGAGCAGCCTGAGACAAAATAGCCTGGATCTTTCAGCGTCGCGATCGGGCTCGCGCCTCCATGCGCGTATTCAAGGATCGATGTTCCGTTTGTGATCCAAACGTTTCCGGTTTTGTCGGCGCACAAGCCGCCCGGCGTCGTAAAGCCCGTTAGAGTCCCAACCAGTTGACGCTTTGGATACGAATAAACATAAATGCTGTCGGAAAAGTCACTAGAAATGTAAAGAAGATCATTTCCTGCGGCGTCGGCAGTCATCCATGACTGCTTGCGGCTCGGGTGAACCTCGAACGCGCTGTCAGCGCTTGTTTTTGCCAGATAGATGCTAGCGGCAGCTGCCTGGTGAGATGCTGCGCTTTGTCCGGAAGCGGCTGACGGAGCAAGTTGCGATCCACCGCTGCTACAAGCCGCGAATGTAATGGATGCGCAAACGCCTAGAGCGTAACGGCCGAGAACTAGGATCTTCATGGGGCGAGTGTCCCTTCTCTTCGCGCAACGAAGCGCGGCCTAGGCTCGTTCCACGAGTGGCGCTTCGGTCCATTGCGGGCCAAGCTTGCACTGCCGCTAAGCCACCGCCGAGGAGCCCAACCGGGCACGGGTGATCGAGCCCGGGGGCCTGGCAGCGGCTGTCGAACCTCCTGACGCGTTAGCTTCTCTGAGGATCTAAGAATGAAAACTCTATTTCGCCTCGTCGCAGCAACGCTTAGCGTGGCGCTACTGGCCGCGTGTAGCGATGGCGTTCTTACGCCGCGATCGGCACCGCTCTCCACCGTGAGTTCGCAACGTCAGGCGCGCCCAATCGCGCCTAGCAATGCCGGCGGCCCCACGCTGTATGTGCTGAACTCGGGAGGGCAGGCCTTTGGAGTGACTGTTTACTCCGGAGGTGGAGCGTCGCTGCTTCGCACGATCAGTTTCGGCAAGTACAGTGACGGCTTCACCGTCGATCCGTCGGGCCATCTGTACGTTGGTTTCCCCACGTCCCAAGGCGATCCAGCTGGCCCCGGTCTACTGAACATCTATTCGAACAGGGGCGTGAAGGTGGAGCGAACGCTTCAGCAACCACACCCCTTTGCTCTTCCAACGCTTGACGGTTCAGGAAATCTGTTCACGTATTGTGCGGCAAGCCGCTTGTGCGAATACGCTGATGCCAAACAGCAGGTGATAAGGAGAATCGCTCTTCGGCATTTTAACAGCGGCGGTTCGGCTCTGGCCGTCGACGCTTCTGGAAATCTCGCCGTTGATAGCCCTACCGGACCCATCCTAGTCTTTGCGCCGGGCGCGACCCAACCAAGCTGGAAGTTTACGAGCGGACTCGATTATTCAAGTTTCCTAGCTTTTGATTCATCCGGTGATCTTTATGCCGCGAACTTTGGTGCCAATGACCAAGATGCGGGCAGCGTAACCGTTTACGCGCAAGGCACCACTTCGCCAATACGGACCATTACTAACGGCGTCGTCAAACCTTCATCTCTAGCCTTTGATCGTTCAGGCAACCTCTACGTCTTGAACGGCTGCACCTTGACACCCAGTGGCGGGTGCAGCCAGCTCCCAGCCGTGACTGTCTATGCGCCTGGCGGCAGTACTCCGATTCGCACCGTTACNNTGGCATCCAGAACCCGAGAGCACTCGGAATTGGTCCCTAAGTCGTGCATCTAGTTCCGACGATCGAGGCGCCGCGTCCCGCGACTGGAAAAGGCAGCTCATGAAACATCTATTTCGCCTCGTCGCAACGTCGCTGTGCGCGGCGCTCTCGGCTGCGTGCGCCAGCCCTTCTCCGTCAGCGTTCGTGGTTCGTGCGCCCCAGGCACAGGCTCATCAAGGCGCCATTGGTTTGGGGTCGCGCGCTGAAAGTTCGCAACATTCCAAGGCGAGGACCTTTCTCTACGCAGCGAACTCGTCTTCGATTTCTGTCTACGCGCCTGGCGGTACGATTCCCATTCGCACGATTACCGACGGAATAGCGTCGCCATCTGCGCTAGCGTTTGATTATTTCGGTAACCTCTATGTTGCGAATAGCGCCAAGGGGGCTAATACAGTGGCGGTCTATAAGCCGGGCAGCAGTGCGCTTCTAAGGACCATCGCTGTCGGTGTGAATCGACCGTTTGATCTCGCGTTCAGTCCCGCAGGCAACCTTTTTGTATCGAACAACCTCGGTCTGGTTGGTCGAAGAAACGTACCAGGATCGGTAACCGTGTATGCGCCGGGAAAGTCGACGCCACTTCGTACGATCACGGACGGTATCATAACGCCCCACGGGATCGCATTCGACAAGTCGGGCGACCTCTACGTTGCCAATTGCTGTCACAACGTCCAGGTTTACGCGCCAGGCGGGACCTCGCCGCTGCGCACAGATGCGTACCTCGCTTTTCCTCAGAGGATGGCATTCGATCCTTACGGCTACCTCTTCGTGGCAAATAGTGGCGGGAACTACTATTGTCCCGGATTTGTGGCCATGTATGCGCCGCAAGCGATAAAGCCCCAGCTCTACATTCAGACGGGCTACTCGTGCGGACCATTTGGCACGCTGGCAATAGACAGGGTGGGAAATGTCTACGTGCCATCGATGAGCTCTAATGACGTCGACGTGTTTAGGGCCAGAAGTAATAGCCGGTTGTATACAATTACCGGCATTAATTCTCCAGAAGATCTGAAGTTCGACTCTAACGGTCTGCTGTACGTCGCAAACAACGGTTCGGTTACCGTCTACGCGTTTGGCCGTAAAAAGCCGTTGCGCACGATTACCTCGGGCATCACGGGCCAGGTTCTAGCACTTGCATTAGGCTCGCAGTAGAGTCTTTCTAAGCCGTCACACGTGCGGTATACCCTGAATCACCTTAGAAGACTCGGACGCAGATTTTTTTTGACTCATTTAACGGGCAGCCCCGCGTGACACGCGCGGTTGCAGTACCCGATCCGCGCCCAGCGGCGCTAGCGATGCCGCGCAACCCGATTGCCCCAACGCGGGCCGCGCGGTCACACGTGACTCACTTGAGGGTGCCCCCACCCCTCACGCGCGCGTGAGGCTTCCGCTATGCGAGGTGCTCGCAGGTGCAATGGCGCCACGAATCGGTGGCGTGGCTGCGGGGCGGCTATAGGTTACCGGGAGTTCGACCGTCTACAATCGTCGACAAGACCCCGCTTAGAAAGCCTGACAAGACAACACACGTCCAAAGTATGGGAGCGCTTACCCTAATAAGCTTGGCGCCAAGCGACGGTAAGAAACGTGAAAAGATCGTCGCGATGATCGCCGCTGGTATAACTAGAGCTATAGCACGAAAGCTGCCATCGAATAAGCCGAGGGATAAGAGCATTGGCCAAAATTTAGGGACCTGTGCGAACCATAAATAGCTGTGCCAGTCATGGTGCACGCCTTGCATACTGTAGTCTAACCATTCGCCAGTGTAGTTTTCGTATTCGCCGCCTGGGGCTAGTGCATACGCTCCACATCCAGAAGCTACGCCAAAAAGGATTGCTATACCGATGCACCGGGCCCAGAGCTTGGCCTTCTGATCTCCAGACATATCTTAGGAGCCTTCAGACGCCGTGGCGCGCGTAACCTGCTAGCGTTGCATAGGCTCGTTCCACGAGCGGGGCTTCGTTTCCATCGCGGCGCCAAGCGGCATCCCCGCAAGGCGTTGCCGCAACTGCATTGGCACCACGATCGGCGGCGTGGCTGCGGGGCGGCAAAAAATCAGGCTTCTAGTTCCAAGGTGCTCTGTCGTGCAACTTGCGCACCTTTCGCGTCTGTGATCTGCTTTGGAGCATCGTGGCGAAGCCGCCAGCTACCGCGAATAGTACGAAGGCAACAGCAAGTAAGAATCTTGACGCGCCAATCGACAGGAAGCCTGTTGGCCAAGAGTCCCAGACCTCCCACGCACCCGCGGCCTCGATTGCGACGACGACCAATGCAACAAGAGTCGAGCAGAACAGGAATGCGAGTGTGGCTCCAAAGCCAGTCCCAAAAGGGGTCTTCACGTTCCAACGTTCGGCGCGGAAGTAGCACTAACCATTTGACCTGCTTGCGGCGTGATGCAAAGTCCGCTGCGATAGGTCTATACGCTAGAGTTGCGTCCCCCCTCCCAGCCGGCTAGGTCCAGGCGCCGCGATCCGAGCCGCTAAGCTGCGAGGCTGTTGCGAGGCGAGGCTTCCGGTATGCGAGGCGCTCGCATCCGCAATGTCGCCACGATCGCGGCGTGGCTGCGGGGCGGCTGAGGTGACGTTAGTGTGCCTGGGGATCGGCGCGAGCGATCCGCCGCTGAGGGGCGACTAGAGACTCCACTTAAAAACTGTCCCGAGCGAGCTTCCACCAGAACCAGATACACAATAGCTAAAATAGGGGCCACCGAACGAGGTGACTCCGTAGAGTTTTTCGCCGACTGCCGTGACAGGTGCGACAGGACTCGCGCCATCCGTACCTTTTCCAAAGCTGTGGAGGACCTGCTCTGTGCCGGTGGCTATTTGCACGCTGTAGAGCGTCCCTCCTGATGGAGGTGCGCCTCCCGATTCTGTCGTTCCGTACAACGCCCCATCTGCAGCGATCAGGTCCGCGCGTGGGTTCGCTCCGTCGGGCGTATCAGCGAAGTTGTAGAGTACCCGCTCTAAGCCGCTTGTCTTTACGCTGAACACTGTCCCAGAGCCGTGAGTGCCACCCGATGCGGTCGTGCCATAGAGCATGCCATTGACAGCGACTAGCCCCGCTTCGGGGTCTAGGCCGTCTGGCGAGTTCTTGAAGCTATACAGTACATTCGTCGCCCCGGTGTTCATGTTCACGCTGAAAACCGTTCCGAAATCGTGTGTTCCACCGTACGCAGTTGTACCATACAACGTACCGTTTAGCATGGTGAGATCTGCATCAGGTTGTCTTCCATCGGGCTTCCCTGTAAAGCTGTGCAGAGCGCGCTCTCTGCCGCTTTTGATGTCTACGGCAAAAACGGTTCCATCACCATTCGTGCCGCCCTGAACGGTAGTGCCGTACAGCTTGTTATTGACTCTGGTCAGGGCGGCCTGGGGTGAGCTCCCATCCGAGCGGCGACCGAAGTTGTGCAATATGCGTAAGAATCCTGTCACGTCGACTCTAAAGAGGTAACCGCCGTTGTAGACGCCGCCCTTACGTATAGTGCCGTAGAGTCCGGTCTTCCAAGCAACAAGGCGAGCTACCGTCCCGTTGGGACCGCCTCCGTACCGTGGAAAGCTGTAGACCACATTTTCTGATCCCTGCGGGCTAATGCTGTACACGGTTCCACCGTAGGTTGACCCTCCACCAAACGTCGTACCGTAAAAGCGTCCGTTCACGAGTATCAAACCGCCCAGAGGCACGGCTCCATCCAGGCAGTCGGAGGCGGAACCGAAATCGAATATTACCCTATATCCATCGAGGTTCTCGACCGACCGCCCTACGTCGATCTGCGATATCTGACTCTGAACGCTGACAACGCGTTGGGGGCCGTTGCAGCTTACAAGAATCGCTGTGGTCGCAACGACAGCCAATGCATGACTCAAATCTGGTCTTCTCAACGTGAGCAATCTCCGTGCTGGCGAGCGGAATGTTTTCCACTCCGTATCGCCATATGACTCCTCGCGTCGTGCTTCGACTACGATTTAGGACACTACAAACCCACCAGAGTCGACAAAACCTCCCAATGCGTGGGATGCGGAACGCGCGTTCCGGCGCGAATCCGCGAGCTGGCTGCGAGCGATAGACCCGTCGCCTTAGCGATTTGGCTTAGCGAATAGCCGTCGAGCTTCGGGACGATCTCGCGCGTGAACCACGCCTCGTCGCGCTAGTCAGGATACTCGCCGAGACACCCCGGCCGGCGGACCTACTCGGCGCAAGGCTGCAAAGCGATCGGGTTGATCTGCTAAGCTGCCGCGAACCGAGCGGTATTGCGCCAATCAACGCGCGCTAAACTGCGAGGCTGCTGCGAGCTTCCATGAGAAGGCCGATTTTGTCAAGGCCGACGTGGCGGCCAATTACATCGCTCCACCAATTCATCTCGCTCCGCTTCCATTCGCACTCGTTGTGAGCCATCGTTGGCTCGGTGCACGTTGGGGTTCCTCGTGGAGTTTGGTGCTGCTATCTAAGCGACGATCTCAGAGGATCCTAGCTCGCATCGCAGTCACCAAAACGCGGCGAATTGTTGGAGTGAATGTCGCGCGAAGTTTTCCTTGCAAGTATCTAGGCGGCGCCAGCCACTTCTAACGGGACGCCGGCGCGCAAGGGCTCGTAAACCTCGGCAGTGACCCACAACCGGTGCAGCAGCACCGCGAGCTTACGAGCCACCGCGACTACCGCGCGTTTCTTGGCATTCTTGCCACCGCGCTCGGCCAAATGTATCCCGAAGCGTCGTAAATCGGAGTCTGGTCCAAAGGGTCCTAGGATGTAGTGAGCGCTTCCGATCAACAGGCGGCGCAGATATCCGTTTCCAGCCTTGGTGATTGGCAGTTGCGGGGAATGTTCACCCGAGTCATCTTGGCGCGGAACTAACCCGAGGTAAGGCCCGACGTCGCGGCTGCGTGCAAAGCGAGCCTTGTCGGAAAGTGTGAGCACGAAGGCTAGCGAGGTTAACGCCCCGACGCCGGCTACCTGCCGCAGGATCTCCGTCTCTGGATAGCATCGGTGAGCCAGCACCTCGAGCTGCTTGTCATAACAGCGAATCTGCTGCGTTAGCGAATCGATCGCAGCTGCTAGCGGTGCGAGCATCGTTTCGAACTGCTTGGGAGCTTGCTCGCGAATGCGCTGAGCAAAGGATGGGGTAGTGCAACGCGGCAAGCGTCCACCCAGGGATTTGGTCAATCCGCGCGCGGCGTTGATAAGCTTCGTACGCGCGCCAACGAGGACGTCACGCGCACGGATCAGAGAGATGTCGACTTGCATCTGCTCGCTACGATGTTGGACCGGTGCGAGGAGCTGCGGATCGAAGCGAACTATGCGAGCGAGAATCTCTGCATCGGCACGATCGTTCTTCCGGTCGCTTTGGTGAATCTTGCGCAGCTCGCGGGCATTGGCAACGACAACCTCGTGACCGCCGCCGGCGATGAGGCGGCTGACCCACCCTGAATGCGTTCCCGTCTCAAGTGCGACCCGTGCCGGCACACGCGAGCTGAAGTACTCCTGTAACGCTGTTTGAGTCGTGCGCAGACGAGTTTGGCTGGCGATCATGCCCTCCTCGTCAAGCACACAGACTTCGCTGCACCGGTCGCCCAGGTCGACTCCGATCGCAAGCGGGGTCGCCTTCGCGTGACGTTCCTTTCGGGGCTTGCTTTGAATCTGGACTTTGCTATGCTTAGTCACGGGCCGGTTTCCTTTCATTGCACTTCGAGTGCGCGCAGGGGTTACATACTAGCCACCCCTTTCGGAGGCCGGCCTTCTCATCTCATCTAAGCTTCCGGTATGTGAGGTGCTCGCAGGTGCAATGGCGCCACAATCGGCGGCGTGACTGCGGGGCGGCGTGGAACGATCGAGGCCGGGGCCCTGGCTGCGACTGTCGAACCCCTTGGCGTGTTGTTCTCACTTGGGGATCTATGACGCCTCAATGCAGCCTCGTCGCGGCATCGCTTATCGCGGCGCTTTCGGTCGCGTCGCACAGCGGAGTTGCACGAGCGGAGGATGGAACTGTTTACGGATCGGCATCGCCGCTACCATCCCCATGTGACGCACAGGACTCTGCATCACTACTCAAGACCGAAAGGCGCGAGCTGGCGGTTAAGATGCCGAAAGGCTACCGTATCTTCAGCATTACGCCGGAGGGCCTACTGAGTGTAGAGGTCAGCCCAAAGCTCCTTAAGCAAGTCGGCGCGAACTCTGGGAAGTCGAATCCGATGAATCAGATTTCTGATGCTTGGCTGGTGATAATCTCCAAGTATCACCGTAACTGTGCCATCTATTCAATGGACATTCGTTACGTGGATCACAACGGCAAGGTGATTCTAGTCTCCACTACTAGCATCGACCACTAAGGCGCGCTCTCGTCCGGTCTGGCGTGGCTTCGGGCCGCTCGGCGATCCGAGCGCTGCGCGTCTAAGGCGCGAAAACCATTTAGGCGAGCTAGGGCTTCGGAATGCGAAGCGCTCGCGGCTGCAATGTCGCCACGATCGGTGGCGTGGCTGCGGGGCGGCTAGGGCGGGGCTTTAAGGCGAGCCTCGAAGCCCCTGGCCTTAGGTTACCCATTTTCTCGGGGGCTGCGCAAAATGAATATTGCCAAAGCATCGCTCAGCATTGTATTCCTGTGCGCGCTGGTCGCTGCTACTCCGAACGTGATGACGGACTATAGTGTGGTTGTTGGCTCACCTGTGAAACTCGTTGTTCTGCATGGAGCTTATGTAGACGCGATCAACATCGCATATGCGGACTGGCGTAATCGCAAAGCGCACCCCCCCATTCTAAGCCAGAACGTTTCGGTCAGCCCTGAACCTGGTACTCACTTACTCTACGTGCGCTTCTTTCCAGGTCACGTACCATACGGAATGATAGAGGACGGCGACGTGTTTTACGTCATCGATCCGCAGAAACGAAAAATAGTACGAAGGAGCTCCTACGCCCCGAGATGCATGGTCGGGCGACTGCATGGTGTGCGCAGGGGCCATGGTCGGGTGCGAGGCGCTCGCAGGTGCAATCGCGCCACGATCGGCGGCGTGGCTGCGGGGGCGCCGCAATAAATGAGTGTCAGCGGCGGTTTGTTTCGTGCTTGTCCCACAAGAGCCAGTCTTCAGGCTCATCGTAAGTCTTTTCGTATAAAATGGAAGCGAAGAACATGAAAACGGCCATGACGGCGCCGGCCAAGATCCAGTACAACGGACCATGAAGGTACGGAACGAGTAAATGCATCTGTGCCGCTGGGAGCATTAGAGCAGCGATCACGCAATACAGAATAAAGAAGCAAACACCCTTGCATAACGCATTCTGGAAGGACGATGCGGACTTCAACCAGATTCTATATCTTAATAGCCAAGAAGGGGGCTTGCGATTTAGAGTGCTACCGGCGATCAACATGGCACCGACGGCGAGCACGATCGGGCCAAAGCTTGCAACGTACTGAAGCATTATGAGCCATACTTTGGGGTGCCGCAATCGCGTCCCCTGCAAGAATCCGCGGCCACGCCGTTGCTCCTAAGCTAGAGCCTTAATGGCGCCAAGACGCGACACCCAGCCGTCCAGTGTCTCGAGTGATCCAAGCCGCAACGCGTTAAGCGCTACGCGCAAGCTGCGCGGCTGCTGCGAGCCACGCTTCTGTAATGTGAGGCGCTCGCAGTTGCAATGGCGCCACGATCGGCGACGTGGCTGCGGGGCGGCTAGGGGTGTCTGGTTATTGCCGAGTACGTAAACGGTCTGTGAAACAGTACAGTTTCAATTTTTGTGAGTTCGGCCTCGCCGACAAGTCGATTTCTCCAATGCCCTGAAGCGTCACGTTCAAAGATATAGCCGCTAAAGGGCATCTTGCCCCGATTATCTGGAGGACCGTAAATATCGAGGACGATGTAGGCGCCACCAGAAGGCCAAACTTCGTGCGCATTCGTCACAAAGACAGAGTTATATGCTGAACGAGCGGCCGTTTCGTCGTCAAATGCTTTGTGAATGGAATAGTAAATTGAAACGAGGTTCGCGTACCTTAGATCCCAAGTTAGGGAATGAAGTAACGCAGACTTTGGGCCATCAGGGTAGCCGGGTGCAAAGCCTTTCCAATCAGGACGTGAATCGAATCGGATCGGGTACGCGCTGCTCGCCAAAAGTTGACTCGAAGCTAAATTTTGGCTTAGAATCTCAACAAACCACCCTTGAGCTCTGGCTAGGGCTTTAAAATGTTCCGCGATTCGGAGTATTTTAGCACTCGTCGCCAGCCTCGGCGGCCATGATCTGTTAAATGCGAAATAAGGCCAGCACGAGCGGCCATTCGGAAAAATCAATAAAAGTGGTCATTACTGTCCACTACCGATCACCAAAGTCTAGACGATAGGTTGTAGATAGGCTGTAGTCGCGATTTGCTCCTGTACAGTACCGAACGGCAGTGTACGCCGGGCTCGCTAGATGGGAGCGCCAAGTGGACTGTCGCAACCGGCGCCAAAGAGCACCTGGCAAGTGGCTTCGGAGGGGTCCCAAGAGCCGGTCGTCATGCTCAGGGCCCCCCTTATGCCCGGTCGCGCGTCACGGTCCCGTAAGATAATATTTTTTCACTACGGTTCCCGTGCGGCGATCGGCAGGGTCGGCTTCGGCGAGCGGGACGCCGTGCATTGCACTTTCGATCGCGCCAATCTCCTCTGCGTTAATGTTTTCATCCGAGGTCACCGACATGACTTGATCGCCGTTGCGCCAAGCGAAGTGCGCGTATTTAGTGAGCGCTACACGGCCGCTGGGCAAGTCTTTGGCGAGAAAGATATACTTGGGCGGCGGTCCGGTCCGGGGATCGTATGCCTCCGCCATAAGCGAGAACAAATGTCCTTCGCTACGCCGATAGCTGAAGGTGACCACAGCCGGGCCCTTCGACCACGAACGCGCGTTCTTCGCGAAGACCATCGTCAGCGTTGTTTTAATTTGGTTCAGTCGCGCATCGCGTGGTATGCCAGCCGGTGGAACAATTGTGAAGTTCGCGCGCGACTGGGCGGCCGCGAACGTACCGCTTTGCGATGCAATCTGTGACTCGAGCACTTTCGGTACGGGCACACTGGGAGGAGTCCAGCCAATAAGCCGGTGCGCTGCATCGTAGCCAGCGACGATGACCGTCTCGACAAGCCCTAGCGTGGCAGCCGGAAACAGGCAGATCGCGAAAACGATGAGCGCTGCCGCGGCTGCGCCAAAACCGAGGGAGGACGACGCGACTCGCGGCTTGACCGCGAGCCGGTCGATACGCGCGCGAATTTCGGGTAATGGAACGGGCGGAGCCTGGATGTCGTGTATCATCGTCGCGAACGTCGAGCGAAGTAGCTCCTCGTTAAGCATGTGAGTTTATCTCCTTGGAAGGCGATTGTTTCGACGCTTCGCGGGACGACAGCGCTTTACGTAGCGCTCTCCTGGCGAGCATTAGGTGAAACCGAACCGTCGAAGCGGGCAGACCAGTCGCAGTGGCGATGTCAACGTTCTTGAGTCCCGCGTAATAATGCAACAACACGACGGCCCGTTGAAGGACCGGAAGAGCAGCCATGGCATCGGATAAATCGAGCCCATCGCTAGGATCGAAGGTCTCGCCTCGATCGGCGACTTCGTCGAGCAGGTGCGTCCGTGGTCTGCGCCGAGCCGTCGCGATCGCCGCGCGGACGATGATTTTATAGCTCCACGCCGCGAAGTGGCCAGCGTCTTTGAGCGTGGGGAGGGAACGCGCCATCGCAACGCACGCATCCTGCGCAACGTCCTCGGCGAGCGGTCGATCATGAAGGACGCTCAGCGCGATGCGATACGCTTCGGGCCAGACGATCTCGATGAGGCGATCAAGGCTTGCGCCGCCGGCTCTGGCGTTTTCGACGAGTTCCGGTTTAACGTCCATTACGAGACTAGATGCGTTATCGGTTCAAAACGTTGGCGAAACCTTTCGGCCCGTTCAATCCCACCTTACGATTGACCAAGCATGCGCGGCGAAGCCGGTTGGCTGGATTATGGTGACGTCTGCTAGTCGGTACTTGTGACTGTCCTCGTATCCTGCGAGAATCCCGAGCGCCGCATGCCAAGAAGGCCCGGTGAGCGTCGTTACGGCTCCTGGCTTATTGCAGCGGTGCCGGCTCAATGAGAGTCGTGCTCTCGGTTTCGGGGGTGACGAGCGGCATGTCGTAGATGGTACCGCCGGCTTCGCCAATGTTTTGGAAGGTGATGGTGGCGTTGCGAACGACGCGGCGATGCGCGAGATACAGCGTCGCCGCAGCACTTTCTTGGCTAATGAACGGCGCCCCGGCAATGACAGCAAAGTCGATCGTCCAGGGCACGTCGACGAAAGGTGCCAGCGTAAAGTTGCCCGCGACGATCGCTTTTCGCGGTAAATAGTCGTCCGCATCGACCCACAGTTCGCGCAGCCGATTTTCCTTTGGCTTGCGCACTGGCGTCAGCTTCAGATGATAGCTTGGGGTGCCGTCCAGCACGGGCGTGTCGACGAGCGTGACGGCATAGTCGCGGGCAGCTGACGAAACCACCGCGATGACCGGAAGGTTCGAGGGTGCCACGGTTTCCGCGTCGCGCTCGCGTTGGCGCTGATAGGCTAGGCCGAACATGTAGGTGGGGGCAAGCAGCGGAACGCCGAGCAGATCTGGCGATGGCGACGGATGCCCAGCGGGGATCTTAACCATCGCGCTGCCGGTTTCACAGCGCCCGCCGCAAACACCAAATGTGAACGCAAAGTTGAACCCGTGTGGGACGGGAGGGGGACTTGCCGCTTCCTCCTGACTGATCGACGCGACATTGACCAGATTTTCATCCGGACGGCTAGTGGCGCGATAGTGATTGCCGCGCGGCGTCGCGCCGTCTAAGCCGGCGACCGCGATCGTGTAATCGACCCGACGCGGATAATGCGCGGCGGTGACGGCCGAGCGCGCGCGCAAAAATACGGTATACGGGTCGAGTGTAGGTGGCGTCGTAGCGGCCAGATCCATTGCGAAAAACTGTACGGTTCGGAGGCCAGGGGGCCCTGCCTGGCTGAAGCGGGTGGGTACGCAGCTCTACCCTAAAGGATGGGTTCGTTAAGTGCATCGTGCGTACAGTGACAGTCCTCACCGTGCAAGCGGCAAGCCCGATCGGGCGTAATTCTTGCGCGAGGTCACCGTGGCGCCATTGCAGCTGCGAGCACCTCGCGCATTTGAAGCTTAGCTCGCAGATCTTTCGGTTTTTATTTCGTTCGTGGTCAACCTTTAGTCGTATTGCGTATCCACGTTGGCGAACTTACCATCCTTGGTGATGGTTGCTGCAACAAGAACCGCCGAACCATCTTTGAAGAGAACGCGATACGAGTAGGTTGTGCTACCGTCGGGCCAATCTTGCTTGCCTTTGTAAATCCATTGCAGAGGTGGGCCGGCTCCTGCGTAGTGGGCATGCATGAAAGCGACCTGATCAGGCGTTAAGGCCTTGTTCAAATCGGGTGTCAGTTCCGAGCGATCGATGGTTCCTATGTGAAGCTCAGTCCAGACTTTTTCAGCCCGAGAGGTGATCTGAGGATTTTCACCGAGAGCCGCAATATCGCGCCTCCTCGCAAACTCCGGGTCCAGCTTCGCGAGGATATTTTTGGCGATGTTGTCGGGCGGCGTATCGCCATTATTTGTTAGTACAATGATGTTCAGGCCGATCGCCGGAAACACATCATTAATTGATGTAAATCCGAGCATCCCGCCGTCGTGGGAGATTACCGGGATGCCTTCAATCTGATCGATGCTCCATCCGAGCCCGTACGTCGTGGATTTGCCCTTGATATAAAGCGGCGTCGTCGCCAGTCTCACATCAGCTGCGGATATAATACGACCGTTGAAAAAGGCATTGTCCCATCGGGCAAGGTCTCCCGCCGTCGAAACGATAGACCCCGCTCCACCCGACCAGCCGTAACGAATGTGTCCAGCAACTTTTAGCTTATTTGCTGTAACAAGAGCGTACCCGACTGCCATATTTGCCAAGGAGGACTCATCCTTTAGGAAGGCGCTGTGAATCATGTGCGCGGGAACAAAAATGTTCTTGGAAATGTATTCGTCATATGGCATGTGGGAAGCGCGCGCGACGATAGTTCCCAGCAATAGGTAGTTCGTGTTGCTGTAAACCGACTGCGTCCCAGGCTTGAAATTGAGCGGCATATTCTTGATGAGTGCGAGCGCCGCGTCGAGGTTGCCTGGACTAGCGGTTACGATCTTTACCGAGTTCGGTACGTCGTTAATGTGGTCGGGGATGCCGCTCGTCATCTGCAGTAACTGCATGATGGTGATATCCTTGCCGCGAGGATACTCTGGCACGTACTGCCCCAGCTGATCACTCAACTTGAGTTTGCCGCGTTCTCGGAGTTGCAGGATCGCAGCAGACGTGAACGACTTTGTTATCGATCCGAGTTCAAAGAGAGTGGTCGATTCTACCGGCTGGCGCGCGCCCACGTCACGGACGCCGTACCCCTGATCGAGAACGATTCGGCCGCCCCGAGTAATCGCGATCTGTAAACCGGGTATATTCTCGCGGGCGAGTGCGGCTGTAGCAACGTCGGCCGAGGCTTGTGCTACTGCGGTATCGCGATCTGATGATGTGGCCGGGAGCGCGGAGGTAACGTCACAGGCCGACGCAAGAACAAGAGCCACCCCAAAGGTTGTTGTCCAGCGCATAGCCCAGTCTATACGCATTCGTCGGATTTCGCCAGCGTGGAGAGCCACAAGCACATAAAGAACCTTGACCCTTAGCCGCCCCGCTGATCGCGACGCCATTACACCTGCGCGGCATCGCAGCGCGCATAGCCGCCGAGTAGCCGCGATCACCTTGCGGCCTTGAAAGCATTGGCTTTCCCGGCATTTGTCGCGCGAAGCCGATTGGGCAGCAGGGCTTCCATGCTCCAACTACTGCGATCCAGGCGCTCAAAGACGAGACACCCAGCTACCCAGCCGCGTGACGATCGAAGCCCGGTGCTATGCTGGCTTTGCTGGCAAGGCTGATTAGCTGGCTATGCTGCGATGTTCGCGCGACTCTTAGTCCGCATTGCAGCTGCGCCGGCAATGCGGCATTGCCAGCCGATCGGCTTGGCGGACCAGCAGCCTGAGGAAGGCTCCATCCAGCCGTAGAAGAGAAACATAGCGCGTTCTGCGGTAGGTCGGAATTTGTTCGGGTTAAAAGTATAAGAGGAGATTCGCGCTATGTTTGCAGCCGTCGTTTTTCTATTTTGCAGCTATGGCGTGGGGGGCTGCGGAGCGTCAGGCGATTTTGATGATCTGACCCGACCGCAAGACTTACAGTTCGCTCGCGCTTACGTAAGCTGTGTTCACCAAGGCCCAAATGGTCCGACCGAAGACCAGGCGCACGTGCGCTCCCGTTGCGCTGCGCATGCTGGTATTTCCGCGCTGGGAACCGCGGGAAACTACGCGGGGCCGTGGGTCTTCATCAACAACGGGAAACTATGGCGCCCGCACGTTGCAGTAACCGTAGCGAACACGCCTTACCCGCAATTTAGAGCAAGCGTATTGTCCACGGGAAATGCGTCGGCGACTGCTGCGATAAATAACTGCGATACATTTCACACCTGGTTCAACCAGCAGCCTGGTTCAAAACTTGGCCTGAGCGGTTTACAGCAGTTAATAAATTCAACGCCGCGTACCTCCGCCTTTGACAGCATCCTTACATACAGCTGGAAGATAGTTAATCCACATGAGCAAACTTGCTTCAAACAGATGCAGTCATTTAAAGGAAGCGTCGGAGGCGGTGGCTGCCTTGCCGGTTTCTATGATCCATCGAGCCGCACCGCATTAATTCTCGTCAGGTACGACACGGCTAGCGATTTGGTAATTACAAAGATTGCGAGTGTGCCTGAGGGTCTCCCACAACATCCTGTCCCCAGCGAGACCAATCGCGGGGCAAAGCTCGGTATGACTGTTGCGCAAGTTCAAGCAATTGAAGGCGCCGGTACGCTTTCGAGCAAGAGTGGGATTACGACCCTCTACTACAATCAGGACGTTAACGACTCGTACGGCGGGACCTTATATGGTCATCTAGCATTTCTGTTTGTGAATGACAAGGCAGTTGCGATAAATGCCGGAGGCGGACACTAAGACGGCCCACGGTGCATTGGAGTGACTACTGCGCGAAGGGAACATGAAGCCCGAGCAGCTCGCCGCTTTTCTCAGCCTTGATCCAGGAAATATGTCAATGGATCGTCTAGCGCGTTTGTGCGCCTAGATCGCGCAGCGCGAGAAAGGACTGCCCCTAAGCTAGCCGATCGGCTTGGCGGCCAATGTGTCCCGTCTTTGCGGCGTTGGCTCCTTGTCCCCCGAGGCTGCGGCACGGGATAGGAGTTGGCCGCAAAAAGATGGCGCCCCCCTCCCGGGCCGCCGATCGGCTAGGCGGCAAAGCCGCCGCGATCTAACCCGCTAAGCTAAAACGAAAACTGCGAGGCTGCTGCGAGCTGGCTTCCGTACTGCGAGGCTCTCGCAGGTGCAATGGCGCCACGATCGGCGGCGTGGCTGCGGGGCGGCTAGGTGTGGGAATGGTGACTTCGACTGTTAACCTTCTGGTGGCACCCATCGCGGTTCTCTGTAAGAGTCCCCACCCTCGGAAATGGGCTCCGCAATGCCCCTCGTCAACGACCCAACTACCCAAGGCGTAACNNGTTGAAACTCGATAGGTACTCTTCATCCGATGCTTGCGCGTCAGACACGAAGAGAATATTGGCAGGCTCAGCTCGCTCCGACTCGCCGAAATGTCCTTGCCCTACGAGTCTGGTTGACGGAATAGCATAATTCCATGTCTGTCCCATGTAGATAACAGAGCGATTGAATCGGAGGAGCAATTTGCCGTTTGCGTTGCCGCTGATACGAGCTACGAAAGCAATGCGGCCAGCGTTCTCGTCCGGGAACTCCCACGGATCGCTCACAATCACGGTTACAAGCTGCCCATCCATCACCGAATCCTTCGCTAAGGCTGTAGATAGCCATGCCCGACGAGGCAAGTACGCCGCGAATGTCGTACGATTGACACTGCCAACTGCTGCGAGCGAAGCCTCCGCGCTGCGGGGCGCTCGCAGCTGCAATGGCGCCGCGATCGGTGGCGTGGCTGCGGGGCGGCTAGTCGCCGGACTTTCTTAGTTCCACGGTGCTCTCTGGTGCGCGTTGCGGGCCTTTCGCGCTCGTGATCTGCTTTGAAGTATCGTGATAAATCTACCAAGCATTGCGTACAGCAAGAACGATACGATTAATAAGAAGCAGAAGGCGCCGAAAGTCGGGAACTGGCCGTCTTCCCATGAGGACCAGACCTCAAATACTCCCGCCATCGCGATCAGGGCTGAGACGAATAGAACAACAGCCGCACAGACCGCGAACGCTAAAGCGGCCCCGAAGCCTGTTCCGAAGGGGGTCTTCACGCTGCAACGTTTCGGCACAGAAGTAGCCCGAACCATTTGCTGGCTCGGCGCTGGACAAAAGTGGCGCAGCTTACGAATGCGCTAGACTGCGAGGTTGCTGCGAGCCGAAGCCTCCATTATGCGAGGCGCTCGCAAGCGTAATGGCGCCAACGATCGGCGGCTTAGCTACGGAGCGGCTAGGGAGTGGGAACACTCCCAGAGTGATCATCGGCTGAAAACATATACAAATCTAGGTCGAGATGAAGCCCAAACCGATGAAGTCTTGCGATGAACTGTGGCTTAAGATGAAAGGGCGGCGTCCACATAGGTTCGTCTTCGCCCGCATAGTAGAGGCGGATTACGATCGATAACTCTGAAGAGTTGTGTCGCAGTAAGGACTCGGTAGCATCGCCTCCGGCTTCAAGTGAAGTCAAAAGACGCTCCGCCACTTCTATCGGAGAACAATCTGCTCCGGAAAAGTAATCGTAGAGCATTCCATCGTCCTTACGCTTTCGCTGAGAGCGCCCGTCTAACAGATCCCCAACCTTCCAGGTGCGAGATGGTACGCCCAGCCGCAATATCTCAGCTGCTGTGCGACAATCAAAAGCTCCGGGGGTTTCATTCCAAAGAACCAAACGGACCCTAATCTCATAGTGCACTTTGCCGGACTTCGTGGTAAGACGCTGGCTTCACTACATGCTCTACAACTAGTTCTTACTAATCAGGCCCAGCCGCAAAAAGATGGCGTTCCCCTCTCCTGGCGCCGATCGGCTAGGCTGCAAAGCCGTCGCGATCTAGGACGCTAAGCTAAGCGAAGACTGCAAGGTTGCTGCGAGGCGCAGCTTCCGGAATGCGAGGTGCTCGCAGCTACAATGACGCCACGATCGGCGGCGTGGCTGCGAGGCGGCTTTGCGGTAATCGCAGGGCGTGGCATATAAGGCCCGGAGGCGATCTAAGTAATCAGTCGTACTATCTTTAAAGTGGCAACCTCAGGACAGCGGGCGGACTGGCTAACAATCGGAACTATCGCGGCCTGCACAGTTGCGGCTTCGACCGGCGCCGCGGACGGTGCTTGGTGCGCCCCTTTTAGTCTGAGCTGCTTAATCATTGCCCCCCGCCTAGCTGTAAGCGGTACCGCAATCTTCGGGATACCGTCGGCGGCGATCGCTACGTTCATCGTCCTGGCGCTAACTCTTCAACCTAGCGGGCGCGCGCGAGCCATGCGTATCACGCCCGTTTCATTCGCGCTATTGCTTCTGTTTCACGCGATGCTCGGATTCGGAGTCGGAGCTACGTTACTCCACGGTCAGGGGCCATAGCACTCCCGTGCTGCGAGGCGCTCGCAGTTGCAATGTCGGCACGATCCGAGGCGTGGCTGCGAGGGCGGCGAGGAGTGCGGCAAGAACCACGAAAGCACAGTTCATGCCGGCTTTAAACATCAGGTTTGCCAAGGAGCTTCGATGTGGCGACTGCGCGGAAGTGCTGGCACGGCCGGGCGAGAAAGCAACCCTGTGCTCCGAAGAGGGTGCGGCGATTCTCGTAAATGAGGCCGACCCGCCAAAAGGCTTTGCGATCAGACTGGAATGCAAGAGTGGTCATCGCACTAAGCCGACAGACTGCAACCTTGAGTGGTGGTTCTCTACACCGAAAGGCACGCCAACAGCGCCAGGTCGAGCAGTCGCTAGAACATAGCCCCTCCTGGCCACAGGCTCAAGGCCGCGGTGCCGTCGCGCGTTTACCTGCGAGGCTGCGAGCTAAAGCAGTTGCGCTGCGGAGGTGCAATGGCGCCACAATCGGCGGCGTGGCTGCGTGTACATATCACATTTGGAGAGTTACCTAGTTAATGGAGTGCAAGGTGGTAATGCGCTTTGTGATCGATGCCGTGCTGCACAACTGCAAGGCTTCGTTAAGCCCCTAATGATGCGGTCTGGGAAGCGTGCCGTCACGAGTGCAATACACGGAACGCAATAACTCCGAGCGATGCAGCACATAGCAGAATCGCCGTGATCCAAGCACGGCCTACGCTAAACTTGGCCTGGTTGTAGAGAAACGCGGCATATGCGAAATACACGAAAAAAGCCAGCGCCACCGCCTGAATGTAGAACGGAGTCATATTATGATCAGTCCACGGACCTCCGAGCATGAAGCCGGGCAAGATTGAGCTGCTGTATGCCATAATCTGAAAGCTCAGGACCGGAAGGCTAATGAAGAATAATAGGGCTAGAAACGTTTTAAACGACATTTTCTTATTGTGCACGTATGGACTCAGCAGCGCGCCTGTTAAAGGTCCCACGACGACAAAGGAAATCACACCCACAAAACTTGTAAGATAATAGTCGCCCTCTAGGTCCATCCCAGATGCGCGCGGCAAGATGGCGAGGGCGAATGCCCAGGCTGCGATTGAGATGGCAAATGGGCCAACGATTTTAAGCACGATGCTTCTAAATTCTGGTCGCTTTACAAACGAGCCGTTAGCGTCCCCAGTCAAATCAGGCTCGCCCGTCGAATAGCGATTTCGCACCTTAAATGCGTTCGCATTTTCGGCTAATCTCTTGCAGCGCGTAATAGTACATGCTATTCATTCATGCACGAGTTCGGACAACGCCTCCCAATGCCTGGGATGCGGGACCCGCGTACCTGCGCGGATGCGCGAGCAGGCCGCGAGCGATAGACCCGTTGCCTTGGCGATTTGGCTTAGCGAATAGCCGTCGAGCCTCGGCATGACTTCGCGCAACAACCACGCCTGATCGTGACCGGCTGCGGATTCGGCGCCTCGCATCCACTCGCGATTGCGACGATGCTGATCGGCATTGGCGTCGCCTCGCTTGCGCCCGGCTCGATCGCTCGCCCGCGGATCGTTGCCCTCGGCGGCTTGGTCTGCGAGCGTTTTTGCAAGCTGCTTCGATCGCTCGCAGTCCACGCTCCCGGTGGGCCTTGGGAATGCACGCCTCGCCGTAACGACGCTTAGGTGGAGTCCGTCACGAGGCACAGGGACACGAGAGGCGTTTCGTGATCTATCCCGAGTTCAAAAACATCATCCTTTTTCGAGCCGAGTCCGGTGCTTATAATCACGGTAGTTGGGTTTGGGCCGAACACTTTGAGGCGTGAAACGGCCGGCCTTGGCTGTGACGCATGCCGGAAATAGAGCGTCTCGCCATGCAATCGCTGAATCTGGATGGCGCCCTCTACAATCATACTCAGCGTCGCCTGTACATAGACCCTGTCTCCAACAATCTCGATAGAACGCACGGTAATCCCGATACCCATATCAACTACTACGGGGACTCGACACGCTGAATTAGATGTCTTTGTCGCGTTGCCAATCAGCGGCGTCATATAGCAATCGACCGTCGCGGCGTTTCGTAGGACGTTCCTGGCATCAATAGGCTCGTCAAAGATATTGAAAGGAGCTTGCCCAATGACTGGAACGATTTCATCTAACAATAGACGACCATTGCGATTTCGAACCTTAAAAACCAAGCTGAATACTGGAGGGAGCGCAACGCTGGAAAAGTCGGCGATCACTTTACCTTCAGCGAGGCGACATTCTGGAGTGGTCGGACGTGTCGTGGATTCGGGGGGCGGTGCCGAATCCTGGGACAGAAAGGAGATGGGCGAAGTTGCCACACCAAACGCAACTAGTTGAGCGAGTATTACTATTCTTAACATCCGAGCGAAGCTTCATTCCTAGTGCAATCGGTTGCTTCCTCGTCCGTCGGCCATCGGGATGGCTCGTGGACGGCACTAGTATCGCTCACACTCGGGCAGTTATTTGCGGGCCTTTGCGGTATCATCGACAAGTGCGAGAAACGCATCCCAATGCCTCGGATGCGTGAATGAAGATGAACAAGTCCGAGCAGTTTGTGCACGATCTGGCGAGAAAAGCCTTTATGTCAATTTGGACGTATCCAAGCCCAATCGGGAAGAACGCCTCGAAGGAACTCTGTGACGTATTAGTTGTTTGCCAGCCAGATGTTATCATATTCTCGGTAAAAGAGATCGAATTAAAAGTGGATGGAGATCCAGAGACCCAAATAGCAAGGTGGAAGCGACGCGCCGTTGATGAGTCGGTGATTCAAATCAGAGGAGCTGAGCGTCGGCTGCGGAGTGTGACCGAGGTTACGAACTCGGATGGCAGCCGAGGCGTGGACTTGGGCCCCTTGCCACAACGTGCTATTCGTCGCATTGCGGTAGCGCTCGGTTCCGGCGGAGCGGTTCCTTTTCAATCAAAGGATTATGGCGGCGGTTTCGTTCATGTTTTCGATGAACAGACAATATGGCTTTTGTTAAAGGAGCTGGATTCAATCTCCGACTTAGTCGAGTATCTAGATGCTCGAGAGGAACTTCTGAGCGGCGGCATAGAGGGAGCGCTAATTGCCAGCGAAGAGGATTTGTTAGCTGCTTACTTTATCGAGACGCATACGTTTGACGAATTGAAGAAGGGCAACTACCATCTTCGCATTCTCACTGGCTCGTGGGACGAGTTTGCTAAGCGACCCGAATACAAGGCAAAGAAAGTGGCTGACGAAGTGTCCTACGTTTGGGATCGACTTATCGATCAGGTTAACGCTGATTGCGCTGAGGGAAAAATGGAGTTTGGCGGGGATCTCGCCTCGATCGACGCCATTACGCGGATTATGGCGCGTGAACCACGGCTTCTTAGACGAATGCTCGCAAAGGCGTTCTTACAATTTCTCGGGGACGACACGAGACGATCAAGGCTTGTCGCTGGCCAGTCAGGCTCGTCTTAGCCGCAACCTCATCCCCGATGCAAAGTGGAATCGCCGTGCCGGAAAGAGCCACGATCTTATCGACGCCATCCAGCTGGACCATGGCAAATTGCCCCCCGCGCGATTGTCGTTTGGCGAGGGACAGCGATTTCCCGACTACGGTAACGATATCGCCGCTGCGCCTTTCATTGTAAGCCGTCAAAAACTGCTCGTTGTTGTGCGCCGCCGTCGACTTAGCGTCATAGCGAGCCGCCTCATACAGAAAATGCGCGATAGCATACTGGCAAGCTACCGCCAAGAGTAGACCGAGCCAAACCGCCCAGCGACTATTTTTCCAGCGAATCCAAGGTTCGGGCATCGTTGTTGATTATAGCGGTCCCGATTGGTTATGCAAAATCCATTAAACCCCTAAAATTGCGCACTCCCGGCAGCTTGGCTCAAGGCTTGCTCAGCGATCGACACGGTGGTGTCAGTCTGCGAGGCTGCTGCGAGACGAGGCTTCCGAAATGCGAGGCGCTTGCAGCTGCAATGGCGCCACGATCGGCGGTGTGGCTGCGGGGCGGCTAGGGGTGTCAGGCCGATGAGGCAGAACGTGGGTTCTCAAATGCCGCGCTCGGTTTTCAGAGCATTTTCGTTCGTTGTGGTGCTCACGATCTGGGCTCTTCCATCGGTCGCAAAGCAGAGCCACGTACTTCTCACGATAAATCTTCCACGTACCGGATGCGCAGCGGTGAGTCCAACTGAGAATATCTACGTTTCAGCGTGGCCCGCAGACGGTTATCCCGGTGATGGGCGACCGTACCCAACCGAGTACAGCACAAAGACGGCCATCGTCAAAGTCAATGTCACACCTGGATACTACCGCATCATGTATTCGACCCAGCATTGCTGGGAGGCGTTCCAGGACGTGGTCCTTCTTCCGGAGCATCAGCGGGAAATAACCGTCACATTTGCTACGTGGGTCGCGAAAGGCACGACCGACTATTCTGTGTATTATCTACCGCGTGGAGCCATAGCGGGACTCATTCGAGCGAACATTGACCGAGTCACGTTGGAATCACTATCTGAAGAGGGTAGTCGTGCTCCCGAGATGACTGCGTTAATCAGTCAAGGCGCGTTCTATTTTGAGTCCTTACCGCCTGGACACTATCGATTGCATATCTATAGTTTGGAAGGTAAGACGAGTCAAGACGTGATCGTGCATAAAGATACGGCGCAGATCCTCGATCTGACTTCTTTAGAAAATATAGAGTTGCAATCACGCAAACGCCGCCCAGTGCCTCGGATGTGGGACGCGCGTTCCGGCGCGAATGCGCGAGCAGGCCGCGAGTTGATAGCCCCGTTGCCTCGGCTGGCTCTTCAAGCGTTAATACACCGAGATTTAGCGCGCTTTTCGCTCGGACCGACTCTACGGCGGACTGCTTGCAAGCTGTCGCGTTGAAGCTTCGAGGAGCCTGCCGTCTGATGTGACCCATTCCTCGATCGATTGATCGCCCATTGTAATCGGGGCCCGCCAGGCCAGGAAACCCTTGCTTCCCGTTTCTTTGGTAGTGGTCCTAACCATTAGTCGATCACCGTTGCGATTTGCCGATTCGATCAGAACGGAACATGTGCTGACTTTAAGACCAGACAAAAACCCAACTTTTAGCGCCAACTCCATCTCGCGCCGACCGACCTGCGCGCCGGTCGCGGAGGTGCTGATCCACGTGGGAGTTGAGATCTGGCTAAGCGCATCGGCGTCGGAGCGCATCATCGCCTCGCACTCGATCGCATAGGCACGTGAAAGACGTTGCATGTCTTGGAAGCCGATTGACTCCGCCGCCGCTGGGCTGACGGTCACGGTAATAGGTAGGGAGTTAGCCTGCTGTGATGCACCACACCCGGCTAGCATCATCGCCACGACGAGACTAAGCGCGCGAAGAGCCTCATGGAACGTCCGCCGTGGAGAAATAAACGCTAACATAAATCTTTCACTTATAGCGAGAAACGCTCCGCGGATCGCGGGCTCGCATCCAACATTTGACGGAAGTTATCCCAATGCCTCGGATGCGGGACGCGCATTCCGGCGCGGATACGCGAGCAGGCCGCGAGTGATAATCCCGTAGCCTTGGCGATTTGGCTTAGCGAAAAGCCGTCGAGCTTCGGAACGACCTCGCGTAGGAACCAAGCCCGATCGCGGCAGGCCGACTCGGCGCCACGCGCCCATTCGCGATTGTGGCGATGCTGCTCGGCGTTGGCGTCGCCGCGTTTGCACCCGGCGCGATCGCTGGCCCGCGGATCGTTACCCTCGGCGGCTTGGAGTGCGAGCGCCTTGCGAGCGGCCTCGATTGCTCGCAGGCCTCGCTCGCGGCGTGCTTTGGGAATGCACGCATCGCGATGGCGGCGCCTAGCCTCTGGATCCATTCGCCTGCTGCTCCAGGCGCCTCAATTGTAGCAACCCGAGGAGTGCGATTCCACTATTGAGGAATGGCAATGCCAACAAGAAAAGCCACATTGGGGACGATGTAAGGAGCAGCGCAATTCTCTCACCTAGCGAACCCGATTCCAGCATTACAGCAAATACAACAATAAGCGTCGGAAAAATAAATATGCCGCTGATAGCGCACGCTCCGCCGCCGTATAACATTATCTGCCAACACAGTTTGAGTCTAGGATCGTCCATACGCTTCCGCAGACGCTCACGATATGTCATATCGGGAAGCGGTTCGACGAGCATAGATTCGGCCTTTCAGTTACGTCGAAGTTAGGCACGTTCTTACCTGCTGGTCAGCGCCTCCAATACCTCCCAATGCCGCGGATGCTGGACGCGAGCGCCTAGCCTGGGATGAGGTTGTAGCAAGACTAAAGGCAATGACAAAGAGCCAGCTGAGGGTTCTCGAAGAAACTAGCGGCATCTCGCTCACGACGCTCAAGGCCGCACGGCGGGGGCGAATCCCGCAACCAAGGAATCGAGCTGTTCTCCAAACCATCGTACTGAAAGAACGGTAGACCGTTGCCGCTTTCAAGACACCTATCAGAAACCGACTAAATGGCGCCTCGCGGAAAGGGGTAATTTGCTGAGATGACCGCGGTCCCGCGCATTTGCACAAGGTGCGGTGAGGCACCGCCTTCCGCGCCACCACTTATTGGCTTTAGACCCGGCGCCCAAGGCGGAGGCATCTCGGGTATATCGCTAGTCGGCGGCGGCATCGATCTTGGCGAAGGCGCGTCAGCTTCTGTGCAAGGCGTCGGGGCAGGCGCATGTTCCCGATGTGATCTAACATTCGTGGCTGCGTGGCGCTCCTCCAAGGATGGTCGATGGAATGTCGTAATGCTAATCTTAGGATTCCTTAGCATGGCGCTAGTTGTGGTATATGGCTTTGCGCTAAAAATGCCGCCCGACGCCCCATCCGCGCAAGGTCTGAGGTTCCTAGGCTGCGTCCGCTGATCGCCCAGTCCTTAGCTGCAGCCACGCCACCGATTGTGGCGCCATTGCACCTGCAAGCGCCTCGCAGCATGGCGACGTTAGGTGCTAAGGCGATTTGGAGGAGTCCCAGACGGTATCAAGCCACGTGTTAGCATCAAAGTCGACGACGAAGATCTTATACACTTTGTCAGTTGGATCGCGCGCGTCACTCCTGTTGTCAACGCAGGTCATAACGTGATCGCCTGTGTGCAGGATGGCCCACTTTTGAGGATCTTGGTCGCTACCCCATACTTTCGCAGCGCGTTTATCTGAAAACACCAACAGTCCCATGTCGCTCCCTGAATCGCCGGTCGGAAGCCGTACTTTCGTTATTGTCGCTCTCTCGCAAACAATTTGAGTGGATGCGCGGGCCCAGATTGGCGTTGCAGCAACAGCGACTAAAAGCGCAAAGCATACCAGCCACAATCTTACAAAGGCTGCGAACGGGAGCCGGACTTCGCGATGCGCTCCCCCCGCCCTAAAGTTTTTCTTAGCCGTCATTTGTATCGTTAGCTTTTGGCTTTGGGTATCCAAGCCCCCCGCCCAAGCCGCCGATCCTACACCTAGCCGCCCCGCAGCCACGCCGGGAGGGGGCGCACTCAGGACAGACGTAAGAAACCCGCAATGACGCCAGGATTAGTAAGCCGGATCGCTAGCCTACTTGCGCTATCATGCGTCGTTCTAAGTTGTGCCGGGCGAAATAATCTTAAGTACTGACCACGTGGCGACTCGATTTCCCAAATGGACGCGGGTTCTCTTAATACCTTTTGCATGCTCCTGCGCTCCCTGGGTACCCTGGTTTGCGGTCGTTGCTAAATCAACCGGCTCCGATCTCGAAGGCGCCTTATACTCCGCGGCTATTTTAGGGATAGTGTCGTTCTTAGCGACGGGACCGTTAACCGGGGCGGCGCTGCGGTTGGCTCCGCGACCTCAACTGAGCTTTAAGGCGTATGCGATACTCTACTACGCGGTTAGCGGCCCTACGCTGCTCTTTCAAGCTGTGGCTCTTTCAGGCGCTTTTCTCCCCGGCTTTATACCGGGCAGCTCTCTAGTCTCGAATACGGTGAGCACCATGGTCCTCACCGGAATCCTGGGCGTTGTACTTTACGCGGTTTGTGCGGCTCTGACGAGCTTTGTTATTGGCGAGATCGTTAAGCGAGTTCCTTAGCGATAAAAGAGACGGCCGCCCCGCAGCCACGCGCCGATCGTGGCGCCATTGCAGCTGCGAGCTTCTCGCTGCTACCGCAGGGGAGGTGTCGAGCCGAGATATTTGTCAAATTCGCCGGCGATGCGCCAACGTAGCAGATACTTCCTACCGCTTTGGTCATGCAGCGGCAGCGAGAACAGTCCGTTGTCGTTGCCATCCGTGATTAGTTGAGCATCTGTAACATCAACAAAGTAGTGTGTGCCAGTCCGGATATTCACGACATCGTATGGTCGCTCATGTCTTAAATTGTAATAGAAGTGAAGGTCCATCATGAGCATGATCGGGACTATCCGCTCGTGCTCCGTTTCCCCACACTTCTGCCAGTTTTGGACGAAAGAGTTGCCGTAGGAACACGGGGTCCGCTTTGCTGCGATCTGCGATGAACTTTGCGAACCGTGAGAGCATGCGACGAGCAAACCGCTAAGTGTTAGCCGTAATATCACGGCCACGAGGATCTTAAGGCTCAATGCGCCTTACGCCAGGAGGAGGTGGACCAATCGTTGATTTCTTTGGATCAGTCGGTTGGAAGTAATCGCGTCCAGCCCATTGATTGAGTGGCGAGTTAGGATCGTCCGTAATCTGAAAGTCAGAAGCAGAGCCGCGAGTGTAAAAGGGTGGATGACGACGCTTCTGGATCTGCGCCAACACCCCGATTAACAGCAGCACGGCCAGCAATGTGGCTACGATCGCGTAGAACATGGAGTCTGGCGTATCACGAGACTAGATGCAGTCCCTCTTTGTGCCCCGCACCCACGCGCCGATCGTGGCGACATTACGCCTGCGAGCGCCTCGCATAACGGAAGCCACGCCTCGCAGCAATCTCGCTGCCTAGCGCGTAGCTGCTTCAGGTGGAGTACCCAAACCCAGGATAGAACGTGTGCTTTGATGACTGGCAAGGACGAGTTGATCGCGGAGGTTGAAAGAACCCTGGGACCGGTCATCGACGCCATTATCGATGCAGTTCCACAACTGAGGGATTCGTACGTCGAACACCTCCGCGAGCAACGAGGGCGGGGCCTGGCATATGTTTATCTACCAGGCGCCGTTCGCGTACTGAATGAGCAGCTATCAGCCAGGGAGCTGTCGATGGAAGCGATACAGCAGCTTTGCAGCGCAATAGAACGCGCGCTGGAAAGGGAAAACTCGGATATCGATGCGTTGATCTTTCTTGCGTTTCTGGAGCCGCTCGAAGGTACGGTGCTCTTTCCTATCGCTAGAAGCGAGTTTGGACCGCGGACGCGTAAGGCGCTACTTGAGTTTTGGGGCTGGTCGATATGAGCAGCGCGTTATTTACATCAATAAGGCAATTGTTACTTGAACGATGGAATCCAATCGGGGTGCCGATGCTTCCCCGTGATGAGTACGACTCATACTCCCGCGGATTGAGCAAATGCTTAGCGCCGGAGCATCGGAGGACCAAATCGCAAGCATACTTTTGGAGCTTGAGGTTGGAATGCACTCCACGACGTCGAGTGAACATCGCCTCGCGATTGCGAGAGATCTACGAAATCTGCGGTCCTAGGGTTGGCGCCCACCTCCGATGGCCGAGCGCTAAACACATCCCTCGCACCCCGACCGCCGATGGCTCGCGCCGCTCGACAGGGGTTATGCCGCCCAATCCCTTGCCGCCCGCAGCTACGCCACCGATCGTGGCGCTATTGCAGCCGGCGTTCCGTGCCCCATTCAGTACTTCATTGATTGAAGCCGTACTCTATGTCCACTCCTGAGACACTGGACCATTTGAAAACATCGCTCACTTGCCCGCGCATGATGATTTGTAATGTTGAACTATCACGCCATATGATTGTCGGCGGTGGCGCGGAGCGATCATGCGAATCGTGCTCGGCTTGACACCTGAACACCAGTTCGGGCGCAGCCTTGGACCGCGTGGGTTTGCCGACGTAAACAAGATAAAAGAGCTGCGACACCCAACCACTGAGGCACGACCCGCTTCGGAGTTTGGCGGTATAGCCTGCGGCGCTTGTTGTGCTGGCGAGAGTCTCCATTATGCAGGGCTTACCATTCGTCGTGATCTCGCCGATTGGCTTACTCTGATATGGATGCATCATGACATATAAACTGGCAAAGAACAGCAAGATGACCACTATTGTGGCGTGCCAATATCGCATATAGGACGTCCTACTTTGCCATACAAAGCTCAGCTCCCGCATTCTATGCATCCCCTAGCCGCGCCGCAGCCACGCCGCCGATCGTGGCGCCATTCCAGCTGCGAGCGCCTCGCATAGCGGAAGCCTCACCTCGCAGCCTAGCTTAGATCGCCGCAACCTTGAGGGCCTGGAGCCAGGGGGGCGCCACTTTTTTGCGGCCAATACATTTGCACGCAGAAGGACGGTGAGCTTTGACTATGATGACTGATCTTACACCAGTTTATACCGATATCGTTCTCAGGCGGCCATATATAGACGATTTGCGAGATTTTGGTTCATTGGTTGTGCGCATCCGCGGCGAGCACGATAATGGCATCAATATTGAGTTCCACAAGTATCTCATTTATCGAAAAATGAACGAAAGTTGGGCAATCGATACGACTACTCTTTTGTGCGAGCGGATACCGGTAGGCGAGCGGTTCCACTGGCTATACGAGACGCGGGAGTCCGATTTCCTAGGCAGGTTCAAGGAAGCGAATCAGCATCGTCCATCACATTGGGACATGAAGCACTTTATTATCGTCACCGGAGATGATCTAGTCGAAGTGATTGCGACCGATCCTCCTGAAATCTCTGAACGCACAGATACAATCAGGGGGTGGATCGGCCCTGGAGAGGAGTTCTCGTCAGAATAATATGGCTACATTCTAGCCGCTCCGCAGCCACGCCGGGAGGGGAGCGCGACCGATCGCTCAACCGTGATCGTGAACCTTAACTGACGATGAATAGCCGACTCAGATTCAGTCTTCTATTGTTTGCCATCGGCCTCGGCTTAGTTATCATCGCGTTGCGTAGCGATCGGAGCGAGAAGCCCGTTGGCCTTCGCGCAAAGATCAAATCATTCGCCACGGATCCAGATGACGACCAGATGGGCCGCACTTTCTTCGTGGGATCATTGGCGCTCATTATCGGAATCATCGCACTCATATTATGAGCGCAAATATCTAGGTCACCCCCGCAGCCACGCCGCCGATCGCGGCGCCATTGCGACTGCGAGCGCCTCGCATCCCGGAAGCCTCGCACGCCGCAGCGTCGAAGTAGAGTGATATGCTAATCACAGGGATTCTGGATATTCTGGCTTTGGCAGCGACCGTAAGCTTACCACCGGTACCGTCTGCCTGGACATCGCCGTGTGTGGCCGAAGGCCTCACCGGAATAAACAGCCCACATAAACCCAGTATATTGCTGACGTCTTCAGATTTCTCAGAGCCTGGAGTTGCGATACTGCGTTTTCGTGTAGGTGGCTACGATCCGGGTAACGACATTGCAAAAGGTGGGACTATGTTGTTGACGCAGCTAGACGTGGAGACACCAACATATAGCAACTTGGGCGTCCCAAACTCTTACGGAAACTTTGATCTTGGCTTTAGCGGTCTTCGGAGTGGTATGCACGCTCTTGGAGTAGCTCTGCCAACGGCTAAACACGATGGAGGCAGTGCTTCAAACAGTGCACCGTATCTAAAGATCTGCTTTCGGGTGCGCTAGAACATATGGCGAGCGCCGCAGCCCAGCCGCCGAATCGCGACGCCTTTGCAGCTGCGAGCAGCGCGATCCGCAAGCCCTCGCAGCGAACTCACCTAGCGCCGCCTGGTCGCACCAGCGGCCACCCAGCCGACCGTGGTGGGGCCCTAGCTCGCGCGATGGAACTGCGCGCCGTTGAGCAAAACTCGCGGCATATATATGGTTAGCGAAATAGCACTTGAAGTAGAGCTTCATTCTATATGAAGTGCAAAGCGCGATTCGCTTTAGAACAGGGCAGTTTGGACGAGCAGACTCCGTGGCCGCCATACCCTGCCGAAACCCTTTGGGCTGAGCTGATTGGGCCGCGTTCGGCGAGGCTCCTTAACAGCCCGTTTTATGCCAAAGGGGTCAATTATCTCGACGAGGTGCGGGTGAAGGATGCCGATTTGCCACCTGGTATGAAACCTGAAGAGGCTAACCCCTACTTCTTTGAGTTTGAGTCCGTGCTTAAGCGCTCAGGACATGGAACCGTAAGAGCCATCCTGAAATCCGAGGACCACAGGCAGATCGCCGAGGAGGCAGTATCTGCCATAACCCAGGCCGGATGTACGTGGGAAGGAGCAGACGGCGGTCTCCTATCCATCGATATTCCGCCAGGGGTGAACGCAGGCGCGGTTATGGCGACCTTGGCATTGGCGTATGCACGAGGAGCCATTTACGTTGATGTGGGCTATGTACCGCCCAGCACATAGCAGCTACGCCCCCGATCGTGGCGCCATTGCAGCTGCGAGCGCCTCGCATCCCGGAAGCTTCGCCTCGCAAATAGATTGGGGTCGCACCGTGGCCTTGGGCCAAGCTGCCGGGAGGGGGCATTACAAAAGGGCTTAGCTCCTTTCGCGCCATAGCTACTAGTGAATCCCGTGAACAAAATATCAATGTTGGTTGAAGACAAGTGGCAGGGCGACTTCGATCGTCTTAGTTCGTCCTGGAAGGACCTGGAACATCGCTTAAACGAGGAGCCCCAAACTGAATACCGCCGAGTGTGGCGAGAAAACGTTCTGGCGAACATCGCCGACTCTCAAGAGATCGATATAGAGCTAGCGCAAGTTTGTGTTCCGTTTCGTCTCGATCAGCTACCCAGCTTACAGGCGCCTTATCCTGAGGCAATACCGGTACTGTTAAGGCACCTTAAACGGAAGCACCGTCGCGATATTGAAGCCGCGATAATTAGCGCTCTGGCAATTCCTTACGCCGGTGAAGAGGCTGTACAAATCCTAACAGAGCTCCTCCAGAGCCGTAGAGAGACGATGCCGCCAACTACTTTGTACGCGCTCGGCAATGCATTAGCCGAGATCGCCGGCAAGGGAGGCGCGATACTCCTTAGACAGATTGCAAGCGACCCGCAGAACGGTGACGCCCGTCTTGAGCCAATGTTAAAACTCGGACAAATTAAAGACCCTGGAGTTGAAAGCATCGCGCTGTCGTGGCTTCACGCTAACGAACTCCCCTGGTATGCTATTAGGGCTCTTAGAAAAGCAAAGGTGTGGACAGCAATCGAAACCGTGAAAGACTTCTTGGACGCGGAGGATTCGGAGATTCGTGCCGAAGCCCGCAAGTTTTGCAAGGTTGCTGCCGATAAAACATAGCCTAGCCGCCCCGCAGCCACGCCACCGATCGTCGCGCCATTTCAGCTGCGAGCGCCTCGCATTCGGGAAGCCTCGCCTCGCAGTAAGGCTCGCAGTCTTCGCTTAGCTTAGCGGCTTAGATCGCGCTGGCTTTGCGGCGGAGCAGATCGGCAGCTTGGGGAGGGGGGTCCGTTTCGCGGTCTTCGCTCCAGGAAGCAACACGCCAACGTTCATGATTCGCAATGGCACAAGCTACCCGTGGGCGTTAGCATTTGGTCCGTAGCAAGCCGATATAGCCCGCGTCAAGCTAGCAGAATCAAGCTGTTCCATTGGAGCCATTTTCTGTGACCAGGAGGGCGCGCCCCACTACATACCCGCTCCTTGCGAGCGCCATCGGCAGACGGACCTTGGGCGCGTATAGTGACGGTCGGCACTGTACAAAAGCAGAGCCCGAGCGATCTGCCAGTAAGAACAAATGTAGCCCGTCTACGGCCGTCTAACGGATTTGGAAGAAATCGTCGGGATTCATTGGGGACGCACCGGGACTCGGATGGGAGGAAACCCTTACAGGACGGACTCTTTGGTAGTCGACGGGAGCGGCCGGGACCCGGATTCACGGGTTCGATTTCCGATGATCCGAGGACTGCATCGGGCAAGGGCTGCCCATTGACGCCTCCCCCCAAGCGCGAGATAATTCGTGTGCAACTCATACGTTACTTATACTCGCATAATAATGCGGGGGAAAGTCCCACCTAACCGTGCCGAGGCCCCACTGCGGGCCTCTTTGTTTGCGCTTGGTGATTCGGCGCTTTCATAACGTGAATCGGTCGGAGCGATTACTGATGCCAACAATTGATTCGTACGCTGGTGACAGACTCGCCAAGAACAACGGAATGTCGACGCAACTGGAAATGACTTGCACGACGAGCTTTGCTGCACTGCCTGACGTCCTCACTCCGAGCGATCTCATTGCGTTTCTCCCCATAGGGCGCAACGCTGTTTACGAGGCGCTTAAGAGGCAGGCGATCAAGAACATTCGGATCGGCCAGAGGTTTCTGATAACCAAAGCGGCGCTGCGAGAGTTTCTGGGCGGTCAGGTCGAATAGAGAGCCGGCCGGGACCCAAGAGGTATCCATGGCAAAACCAAAACGTCTTGGGGACAAGAGATACATGATCGTATATGACGTGACTCCCCGAAACGGGCGAGCTCGTCAACAAAAACGCGAGATTCTACGAGGCATCACAAAGCAAGAGGCCGAGGCCATTCTCGCAAATCGTATCGCCGCCTTTAGAAAAGATGAAGACATCGTCGATTACGGGATGACGATGGCCGAGCTCTTCGATAGGTTCATGTCCGTAAAGAAGAAGCGCCTTGAAGCAACCACGATTGATCGCTACGGGAGTTTGATCGCGACGTATCTGCGACCCGAGCTTGGCGCGATCGGGCTCGCATCGTTGCGGAAGACGCATTTGATAGAGGCATACGATAACTGGCAGAACCGTACACGCAGGCCAAGCGGTCGTACCATCCGGCACGCACACGATTTACTACGCGGGATGCTCAACTGGGCGATGAGTTTGGACTACGTTGCTAGCAACGTAGCGGGGAAAGTCACTGCGGAAGACCTTCCGAAAGCACCCAAGCCTGAAAGCAAGGTGCTCAACGAGCACGAGTTGCGGCAGCTCCTTTCGGAGACCAGGACCCCATCAAGGCGGGCGTTGTGCCGCGGCACGCTCTCGTCGCAGCCTTGGTTCTTTCCAGCTGTGGCGTTTGCCGCGTACACGGGAGCACGACGCGGCGAAGTGCTGGCCGTCAAGTGGTCCGATCTCGACTTAACAGACGCGACTGTTTCTATTCGAGAATCGCTGTCCGAGCCCAAGTCCGGGTTGGCGTTCAAAGCGCCCAAGAACGGGAAGGCTCGCACAATCGTGATCGCGTCCGAACTCACGGAAATTCTCCGAACGCACCGAGCAAGGCAGGTAGAAGAGCGCCTCTGCCTCGGCCAAGCGTACAATGACCGAAATCTCGTCTTCGCACGGCCCGACGGGACGCCGGTTACACCGTGGAACTTCGGCGCCGCCTTCAAGGATTTGGTCGCGCGCGCGAAGGTTACACCGATTACGTTGCATGATCTCCGCGACACGCACGCTTCGCTTCTGGCGAAAGCCGGCGTGCCGATCGAGGTCATCAGCCAGCGCCTCGGTCATAGTAGTATCGGCATCACGGTCGACCGTTATCTGACCGTGTACCGGGACCGCGATGCCGCGGCGGCGGCCGCCTTCGGGCGGATCGTGGCGTAGCTAAGAAAACCGATGTGACAAAAATGTGACAAGTCGGCTTTCTTGATGCCGGTCTTGCGCCGGAAACCCTTATGAAATAAGGACCTTTGATTTAGCCCCAGCGGGATTCGAACCCGCGTTACCGCCGTGAGAGGGCGGCGTCCTAGGCCTCTAGACGATAGGGCCGTGGCTCCCGGGCAGAGATTCGAACTCCGATACGCAACTCCAGAGGCTGCAGTCCTACCGTTAGACGACCCGGGAATGGCCGGCGCAGGTAATACTACACGACGGCCCGTTGCTCTTGCAACTGCCTCCGCCTCCGGGCGTTTCGACCGCCGTAGGTTTCGGTCTGGGCGTGGCAGTTTGGGCAAAGCATGCGGAGGTTCGCCAGGCGATTATCGTTCTTAACGCCATTGATGTGATCGAGGTGCATAGATAAAGGCTTACCTTGCCATTCCATGAGTCCGCAGGTCTGGCATCGATTCTGGAGGAGCCCAGCGCTTAAGGGCCGTTGTTTGATGTGATTACGACATCGAGTGGGACTCTCCAATAGGCGAGATATCGGCATTACAGCGTGGCGCGGCCTTATCTCGCACCGCTCCCGGGCCTTCATCCACGCCGCGGCGCAAAACCCAAAGCGAGTGATACACGCCCTAACGGAATTCCCCTCATCGTAATATGCTTGGATGGCGCCCCAGTCGTGCCGCCGCCGGTGATCCCGAAAGGGTGTCGGCTTCACGATCAACTCACCACGTCCGATCGCTTTGTTCCAAGCCGCGTGCGTGCAACTAAAGCGGTTCCTGCACGCCACAAAGCCATTACCCGCGTCGTAGTAACGTTGAATCGCCTTCCAATCGTAAATCCGTCGCATGCGAGTATCGTGGCAAAAGAAGATGCCAACTGGGTGGCATTTTTAAAATGCGGTTGGTGGCTTTGGGTAGAATGGAAGGCGCTCGGCAGAACCGTGCGGGAGGGGGTTTTCAAGTGCAGGCGATCGTTCTGGTTGGTGGTGAGGGGACGCGGCTGCGCCCGCTGACGTATGGGACGCCCAAGCCCATGGTGCCGATCATGAACGTGCCGTTTCTCGCCCGCACGCTGGAGCGGCTTTACGAGGCCGGCATTCGCGACGTGATTTTGCCGGCCGGCTACATGCCGCAAGCAATCGTGGATTATTTCGGCGACGGCTCGCGACTCGATATGACCATCACCTACGTGATCGAGGAGACGCCGCTCGGCACGGCCGGAGCCCTCAAGAACGTCGAGGAGCATATCACCGGCCGGTTCTTCGTGCTCAACGGCGACGTCCTCACCAGCCTCGACTTGCAAGCGATGTTGCGCTATCACGAAGAGAAGGGCGGTCTGGGCACGCTGCATCTCATCCCCGTCGACGATCCGTCAGCGTTCGGCTGTGTGGTCCACGACCAAACGGGCCTCGTAAGCGCCTTCGTCGAGAAACCTCCGCGTGACCAGGCGCCGACGAACGAGATCAATGCCGGCACGTACCTCCTCGAACTCGAGATCCTCAAGGAGATTCCGGCCGGGCGCAACGTCTCGATCGAACGCGAGACCTTCCCGCAGGTCATCGCAGCCGGCGAGAAGCTCTATGCCTACACCACCAACGACTACTGGATCGACGTCGGCCGGCCCGAGCAATACCTGGCCGCCCACCGCGATATCCTCAGCGGCTCCATGCCGCTCAAGCTCGAGCCGGGGCTAACCGGTCCGGGCAGCGACGCCCTCAAAGGTCACCCCGGCGTCGTCCCGCCGATCCATGCGGCCGGCGACGTGGTCGTCGACCCGACCGCCTCGATCGGACCCAACGTGGTTCTCGGAAAGGGCTGTAGCCTGGGTGCCCGGGTGGTCGTGCGCGAATCGGTTCTGTGGGATCGCGTGAGCGTCGGCCCTGGGACCCACATAGAGGAAGCGATCGTGGCCAGCGGCGTCACCATTGGCCCGGAAGCGAGGATAGGCAAGGGAAGCGTGATCGGCCACGATGTAACCATCGAGCCCGGGCAGGTGTTGGAAGCAGGCAGCCGAGTAGGGCCCGCACCGTCGACGGCCCTCCCAACGACCTGAGACGGTCCGCCGCTTCCTCAGGTTTACGCTGCAGCAGGCAGCGGGTAAGTTCTCATCCACAGTAGGTGGAGGGGTTTTTCGTAATATGTTGCCGCCGCGCGCTTTGTTCTTGGGATCGTATCCTCCGCGAGAGTGCGGAATTGCGACCTTTACCAAGGACGTCGTCGATTCGTATAACCGAGCCTTCGGTGTGTCGAGCCAGGTCGTCGCCATCGACGAACCGGGCGGCGAAATGCGCCGCTACGGCCCGGAAGTCGTCGCGCGTCTTTCCGAGCAAGATCGCTACTCGTATGGCGACGTCGCCAATTTCATCAACCGGCATCCGGCCGGCTTGGTCAACGTACAGCACGAGTACGGGCTATTCGGCGGCGAACGTGGCGAGTGGCTCGTCGATTTGCTGCGCGCGATAGAAAAGCCGGTCGTCGTGACGATGCATACGGTCCTGCCCGATCCCGACGAAACGATGCTGCGCGTCACGCGAGCGCTATGCGAAAGCGCCTCGCGCGTGGTGTCGCTTTCCGAAACCGGACGCAACCTGCTCGAGGGCGTGTACGGAATCGAGCCCCAGAGGCTGCGCGTGATCCATCACGGCGTTCCGGACGTGCCGTTCCAAAGTACGGATGCCGCCAAGGCATCCTTCGGCATCGGACAGAGAACCGTTATTTCGACCTTCGGACTGATTAGCCGAGGCAAAGGCTTAGAGTACGCCGTCGACGCGATGCGCGAGGTCGTGAAGCGCCATCCAGAGGCGCTGTATCTCATCTTGGGCGCGACGCATCCGGTCGTACGCCGTCAAGAAGGCGAGTCGTACCGCGAATCGTTGCAAGCCAAAATTCGCGAATACGGTCTGCAGTACAACGTTCAACTCGTCGACAAATATCTTCAGTTCGACGAACTCGTGAGCTATCTCGCTGCGATCGACATTTACCTCACGCCGTATCTCAATCCCGAGCAGATCGTCAGCGGAACGTTGGCCTATGCGGTCGGTTGCGGCAAAGCCATCGTTTCGACGCCGTATCTCTACGCGCAAGAGTTGCTGGCACACAACCGCGGCTTCTTGTGTGACTTTCGCGACTCGCGATCGATCGTGCGGCAGCTCAACCTGTTGCTCGACGATCCGGACCTACGGCGTGCGACCGAACGCCGAGCGTATCGCTTCGGCCGGCAGATGACCTGGCCGCACGTCGCCGTCGAATACGGCAACCTCTTTCTCGAGCTGGCGCCGCCCGATTCGCTCGAGCTCGTGTCGTCCGCTTGAAGAACCGTACGCCGCTGCTGCCGACGCTGGAACACTTGGCCGTGCTGTGCGACAACACCGGCATCATTCAGCACGCCAAAGAAACGGTGCCCAACCGCTCCACCGGCTATTGCACCGACGACGTGGCGCGTGCATTTATGGTCGTCCTGGCGCGCTTACGCATGGCGCCGCGCGACGAAATCGCAATGCGACTGGCCTCGACCTACCTTTCGTTTCTCGAATCGGCGCAACTCGAAGACGGGCGTTTCCACAACTTCATGAGTTATGAACGCGCATGGCTCGACGACATCGGAACGCAAGACAGCTGCGGCCGGGCGATGTGGGCGCTAGGATACGGGATGCGATACGCCCCCACGCCGTCGTGGCGACGCGTTTGTCGAGCGCTATTCGACCGTGGCATCGCTTCCATCGACGGGTTTGAATACGTGCATCCGCGTGCGTATACTACGCTTGGATTAGCGCACGCGCATGCGGCCGCTCGCGAGCCGGCATACGCCGCCGCGCTGCGGTATCTGGCCGAATCGCTGCTGGCGTCGTACGAGTCTGCGCGGAGCGACGATTGGCCGTGGTTCGAGCCGGCCATGACCTACGATAACGCGCGCCTTCCGGAAGCATTGATTCGGGCCGGCTCCGCCCTGGCGGAAGTGCGTTACGGCGATGCCGGGTTGACGACGCTGGCCTTTTACGAACGGGTAACGCTAGACACCGGCATTTTCATTCCGATCGGAAATCACGGCTGGTATCCGCGCGGCGGTCCCCGCGCCGTCTACGCGCAACAGCCGCTCGAAGCGGCCTCGCTGATTGATGCGGAACTGGCCGCGTTCGATGCGACCGGCGAGACCGGGCACTTCGCCAACGCCGAGTTGGGTTTGGCGTGGTACTACGGTAAAAACACACGATCCGAAACGATGGCACACGGCGGCGGATGCTACGACGGCCTCGACGAACATTCGGTCAATCGCAATATGGGTGCAGAGTCGACGCTCGCCCTGCTCGCCGGAGCCTACGCCATGGGCGAACGCCAAATTCGGACGCTACGTGCGGTAAATCGTTAGAGGTAGCGTCCTTCGACTACGGAGCTTCGCGCCTCCGCTCAGATACCGTCTTGAAAGTCAAGGCTGATTGTTCAGGCAGGGGATGGCGTAAGCCCAAGCTTGAGGATGCTGAAGGCAAGGACGATGAGCTTGCGCATGACGGCAATGAGGATGACCTTGGGCGGCTTGCCCTTTTGCCTTCAAACGCTCGGAAAACGACTTGAGGATCACGTTGTGGCGCATGGCGACCGCTGCCGGCATATACAGGTCCCGGCGCAAGCTGCCATTGCCCGTTTTACAGATTCGTGGTTTTCCGTGTATCGACGTCCCGGATTGCCGCTCGCTGGGGGTAACGCCAATATAGGCCGCTGCGGCCTTCCTATCGCGGAGACGATCCACTGGAAGCTTTGCGACGATCGCCAGAGCCGTCAGCAAGCCGATGCCGGATACGGCGGTCAAGCTGTCGACCGCTTTCGACAGCGTTTGGTGGGTCTTTAGGAACGAACGCAATTGCCGCTCGAGAGCCGCGATGGTCTTCTCGTGGGTTTTGAGCTGTTGAGCGTGCAACTTCTGGAGCTCCCGGCCAACGTAAATCTGGCTCGCAACTTGCCTCAGGCGAATTTTCTCGCGCACCAGATGGTCGCGATAGCTTAAAAGCCCGCGTAATTCGAGGATTTCCCCTGGCGGAGGGCTCCACGACGTCGGCGTTTGCGTTTTACAAAACTCTGCAATCATCTCGGCGTCGACTTCATCGGTCTTCGTACGTCGCAGCTGACTGCGCGCGAACATCACCGTGCGGCTTGGATGAACCACGCTGACGACCAAGCCGGCGTCGTCAAGGGCCGTTGCTAAGCCCATCCAGTAAGCACCCGTAGCTTCCATGCACGCGTGCACCTTGGAGCTGTGCAAATTCGTCCGCCAGCTGTGCAGCTGGCGGTATCCGACAGCGGCGTTGGGGAAGCTTTTGCGGCTGCGCTTCTCCCCCTGAATCAAGCAGGCGTGAAAGTCGGCCTTCGAAATGTCGATCCCGAGAACGTCCACCGAGGAAATCCCCCTTCTCACGATGGAGCGAACCGTGATCGACCTCATACATTCGGGCTCAATCGACCCACGATACCGTTCGATTTGGTTCGCTGGGAAAGTTGGTGCGAGCGCCGATCTGAGCGGCGGGCTCAACGGCCCAAGGCTGACCACGGCGCTCTGACACCGCGTAGGGGATAGTCTTTAAAGCTATTCCCTACCTCTCATGATATGAGGATGACAATGTCGTGGCGACTCCTTAGGATGACAAGGCCAGGGGCAGTCGGAGGCCAACGATAGGCCGATGCCGAAACTATTGAGATGCTCCTCGAAACCGAAATTCTCAACGACGCGCAATCCGCGGCCGTTCGGCAGACCGATGGCCCGGTTCTGATTTTTGCCGGTGCCGGAAGCGGGAAAACTCGCGTCCTAACGCACCGCATCGCATATCTCCTCGGCGAGATGCGCGTCGCGCCCGACAACATCCTCGCGGTGACGTTCACCAACAAAGCCGCCGGCGAGATGAAGTCGCGGTTGAACGACATGGTTGGTTCCTTGTCGCGCGACTTATGGGTAGGCACTTTTCACGCGATGTGCGTGCGCATTTTGCGCCGTGACGGTTCGCGCATCGGCATCGGCCCCCGTTTCGCGATTATCGACGAAACGGATCAGCGGCAACTCGTCAAAGAGATCCTCGACGACCTCGACTACGACGAACGGCAGCTTTCGCCCGGCGCGTGCCTGGCAGAGATCGGCAAAGCGAAGAACGCGCTAATTTGGCCCGACAGATTTATCGAGAAGGCGACATCTTTCGTCGCCGAGCGCGTGGCCAACGTCTATACGGAGTATCAGCGGCGCTTGGCCGAGTCGAATTCGCTCGACTTCGATGACCTGATCGTTCGCACCATCGACCTGCTCGAACGCGATAAAGTAACGCGCGAAAAGTACCAGCAGAAGTTTGAATACGTGCTGGTCGACGAGTATCAAGACGTCAACCCGGCGCAGTACCGGCTCATCGCCCTGTTGGCCGCGCGGCATGGCAACGTGACGGTCGTCGGCGACGACGATCAGTCGATCTATTCCTGGCGCGGAAGCGACTACCGGATGATCCTGCGCTTCGAAGAAGATTTTCCGGGCGCTGCGATCTTCAAGCTGGAAGAGAACTATCGCAGCACCCAGCGCATTCTCGACGCGGCCAACGCGCTGGTCGACAACAATAAGACGCGTGCGCCGAAAAAGCTCTTTACGCGGCGCGAAGGCGGCGAGCCGATCACGGTGTATCCGGCGGCGACGGAGCGCGATGAAGCGCGGTACGTCGTTGAAAAGGTCAAGAACCTCGTACGCGACGGATCCGCGTATCGCGATTTCCTGGTCCTGTACCGCACGAACGCGCAATCGCGCGTCTTCGAGGAAGCGCTGCTCGCCGAAGGCATTCCCTACCGGGTGGTCGGCGGCGTCGGTTTCTACGCGCGCGCCGAAGTCAAGGACGTCATTGCGTACCTGCGCTACATTCTCAACCCCTCCGACGCCCTGGCGTTCAAGCGGATCGTCAACGTTCCACGGCGCGGCATCGGCCAGCAGACGCTGGCGGCACTCGTGCTTTCGGCGAATGCCGCCCGTCAGTCCGTCGGCGAGGCCATTTTCTCGGGCGAGCTGCTGCGCGCGGCCGTCCCGAAGAAGCTCAAAGAGCTGGAGCGCTTTGCAGAACTGATCGGCGACTTCCGCAAGCGATCCGACTCGATGGGCGTGGCCGACCTGCTGGTCGCCGTCATGGAAGATTCCGGATACGTGCGGGAGCTGCAATCCGAAGAAACCCACGATGCTCGCGCGCGTCTGGAGAACCTGCACGAGCTGGTCGGCGTTGCCCGCGAGTACGAAGCCAACGATCCCGAACCGTCACTAGCCGGCTTCTTGGCCAATATCGCGCTCATCAGCGATCTGGATACTCTCGACAGCGATGCTTCGTACGTGACGTTGATGACGTTGCACGGCGCCAAGGGCCTGGAGTTCAGCAGTGTGTTCTTGACGGGTCTGGAAGAAGGCGTTTTCCCACACAGCCGGGCGCTTGCCGATACCACGGAACTCGAGGAAGAGCGCCGTCTGGCCTACGTCGGGCTGACGCGCGCAATGGACCGGCTGTTCTTGACGTTCGCTTTTCGGCGGGCGCTCTACGGCAACACCTACGCCTATCCGAAGTCGCGGTTTCTGGAAGAGATTCCGGGTCTGGAAACACTCGAAAGTGACAGCGTGCCGCTTCCGCGTCCGGGCGGCGGACGCTGGCGCGAAGTTTCTATTCACGAATCGGCTGGGGCCGGCGTGCATTTGGGTCTCGAGAAGGGCGACAAGGTACGCCATCCCAAGTGGGGCGAGGGCACGATTGGGAGCGTGGTCGGCGCGGGTGGCGACGGCTTGGTGACGATCGATTTCCCCAACGTCGGCCAAAAGATGCTGATGCTCAAATACGCTCCCCTCGAAAAACTCTAAGGAAGCCCCTATTTTCCCCAGCTTGTCGTCAACTCGGGCCTCATTTACCGTAGTAAACTTCGGCCCTCGTTTCCTAAATCTGGGAAAAATCAGTGCTTCCCCAAGGTAGCATAATTCGGGTAGCGATCGCCGGGGTGCGCGGGAAGATGGGCCGCGTCGCGGTCGAGGCGTTTGCAGCGGCAAAAGAATTCGACTACGTCGGCGGCCTCGCGCGAGACGCCGACCGCGCGGCGAACATTTACGCATCGGTCGAGGCCTTGGTGGCCGAGCGAACGCCCGACGTGCTGCTCGATCTCACGACGCATCCGGCATCGGTGGAAATCGCGATGGAAGCGCTCGCGTCGGGTGTGCGGCCGGTCGTCGGCGCAAGCGGTTGGAGCGCCGGCGAGCGCGACGCGCTGGCGAAAATCGCATCCGCACGCGAAACCGGAGCCATGATCGTTCCGAATTTCTCGACTGGGGCAATGTTGATGATGCGCTTTGCCGAAGAGGCCGCCCGCTATTTCCCTGGGGCAGAGATCGTGGAAATGCATCGAACGGAGAAGAAGGACAAGCCCTCGGGAACGGCGCTGCAGACGGCCGCGCGCATGCAGCGTTCGGCCGGAACGGTGCCCGACATTCACAGTTTAAGGCTACCCGGCGTGGTGGCGCATCAGGCGGTGCTATTCGGGGGCAACGGCGAACTGTTGACGATTCGTCACGACTCGTTCTCGCGCGAGTCGTTCGTGCCCGGAATGTTCGCGGCGGTGCGCGCGGTGATGCACCTGCGCGGTTTGACGGTGGGATTGGATGCCGTCCTCGATGAGATGAAGGTGCGCTCATCAACGTAGCGGTAGTGGGCGCGACCGGCGCGGTTGGCGAAACGATCGTCCGCGTTTTAGAAGAGCGGGCGCTTCCCGTTCGCGAATTGGCGCCGTTTGCGTCGTCGGCGCGAGCCGGCGCGGTGCGGTTTCGGGGTGCGGCACTCGACGTGCGCGCAACCAGCGCGGAAGCATTGGGTGGTTTCGACGTGGTATTCTTTGCCGGCGGCGAAGACGCGAGCGAAAGCTACGCTCCGGCGTTGCTCGAACGCGGGTCGGTGGTCATCGACAACAGCGCGACGTTCCGCATGCGCGACGGCGTGCCGCTGATCGTTCCGGAAGTCAACGCGGGCGCGTTGCGCGCCGAGCACCGGCTCTTTCCGGTTGCGAACTGCACGGCCATCCTGCTTTGCGCCGCGCTTGCGCCGATTCGGGACGTCGCCGGCTTGCAGGCCGTGCGGGTCGCGACGTACCAAGCGGCGAGCGGCGCCGGCCGGGCCGGACTCGACGAGTTACGCGCCGGCGAACGCGCCGTTGCGCTCGACCAGGCCGAGCCGGAGGCCGCCGTCTTCCCGCGGCGACTGGCGCGCAACGTCGTTCCCCAGGTCGGGGCGCTCGATGCCTCGGGCGTGAGCGGCGAGGAGCGCAAAGTGCGCGAAGAGACGCGCAAGATGCTGGATTTGCCGGATCTTTTCGTCAGCGTCATCTCGGTTCGGGTTCCGGTTCGCACCGCCCACTCGGAAGCGATCTTCGTTCGAACCGAGCGCTCCATCAACGTTGCCGAATTGGCGGCGGCGTTCCAGCGTATGCCGGGCATCGTCTTTCATCCCGACGGGATCGTAACGCCGCGCGACGTCGAGGGAAGCGACGGCGTCCACGTCGCACGCCTGCGGGCCGAAGGCGATGCGGAACGGCGCGAGTTCGCACTGTGGTGCGTCGGAGATCAACTGCGCAAAGGCGCGGCCACCAACGCCGTGCAGATTCTCGAGTTACTGCTCGCCAAAGGGTACCTTCGCGCGTGAACGCAACCGCGCGCATCGCCGTGTTGAAGTTCGGCGGAACGTCGGTCGCGTCGCGCGAGCGGCGTGACGTCGCGTACCGCCGGGTCGTCGACGCGCTCGAGGNNGGCCGGGTTCGCGACGGTAGCGGTGATTTCGGCGATGGGCCGGCCGCCGGATCCATACGCGACGGATTCGTTGCTGGCGCTGGTTGGCGGCCACAGTGGTTCGGCGAATGCCGACGCGCTGCTCGCAGCGGGCGAACTCATCGCAGCGGCTGTCTTTGCCGAGGAACTCGGTGCGGGTTTCGGCGTTGCAGCGACGGTGTTGTCGGGAGCGCAGGCAGGCATCGTTACCGACGAGCGTTTCGGCGACGCTAATATTTTGTGGGTCGAGCCGGCCGCAATCGTCGATTTGCTCGAACGCGGCCTGGTTGCGGTGGTTGCCGGGTTTCAAGGCGCCAGCGAAAGTGGAACGATCACGACGCTTGGACGCGGGGGGACGGATCTCTCCGCCATCGCCATCGGTCACGCGCTGCAAGCCGAACGCGTCGACATCTACACCGACGTCAGCGGCGCGATGACGGCCGATCCGGCGCGCATCGTCGAGGCCCGCACCATCGAGCGCGCATCGCTCGAAGAGATGACCGAGCTGGCCGAGCACGGTGCCAAAGTAATGCACGACAAGGCGGCCGGCTACGCCAGTCGCACCGGCACTAGTTACGCGATCAAAGGCCTGCACAGCGACGTCGGAACCACGGTCGACGACAGCGTCGATCATCATCGCCCGGTTACCGGCGTGACTTCGTCGGGTCGTCTCACGTGGGTGCGTGTGATTCGCGGCGACATCGAGTCGCCGGAGCGGCGCATGCAAACCGAACTGGAAATGTTCGCGCGTTTGGCCGGGGCTTCGATTTCGATCGATCAAGTCACGATCAATCAGGCCGGCGTTGCATTCGTCGTACAGGGCGATCGCGGGAACGACCTGCGCCGGCTGCTCGCCGACCTGAACCTTGCCGTTCGGATACGAGAGGAATGCTCGAAACTCTCGGTCGTTGGAAGCGGAATGCGTGGCAGGCCGGGCGTCGTGCGCGAAGTCGTCGAGGCGCTCTCGCGCGAGAACGTGGAAATCATCCACTGCACCGACAGCAACGTGACGATCTCGCTGCTCGTTCCGGCCGGCGACGTCGCGCGGGCCGAGCGCGCGGTACACGAACAGTTTCATCTCGACGCAGGAGATCCACCCTCATGAACATCGGCACCATCGTGACCGCCATGGTCACGCCTTTCGACCGGAACGGCGACCTCGATCCGGCGGAGGCACAACGGCTGGCCCGGTGGCTCGTCGATCGGGATAACGACGGGCTCGTCGTCGCGGGGTCCACCGGCGAAGGGCAAACGCTCGACCGCGACGAGCGTATCGCGTTGTGGAAGGCGGTGAAAGACGCCGTTGGCGAGCGCGCGTGCGTCATTGCCAACGCCGGCACGAACGGCACGCGCGAATCGGTGTCGGCGGTGGAGGACGCCGCGGCGGCCGGTGCGGATGTAATTCTGGCCGTCGTTCCATACTACAACAAGCCGACGCAGGGCGGAATGATCAAGCACTTTGCCGCGATCGCCGAAGCGACTCGATTGCCGGTTATCGTTTACAACATCCCGGGCCGTACCGGAGCCAACATGCTTCCGGAAACGTTGCTGGAGATCGTCGCGGCGCATCCGAACGTGGCCGGCGTGAAAGAGTCGAGCGGCGATTTGAAGCAGATCGGCACCATTTTGCAACGCCGTCCGCAGCATTTCAAAGTGTGGGCTGGTGACGACCATCTGTTCCTTCCGTGCCTCGCTATGGGTGCCGATGGTGTGGTCGGCGTGGCATCGCATTTGTGCTCGCGCGAGTATCGCCGAATGTTCGACGCCTATCGAGCCGGCCGGATCGATGAAGCGGCCGAAATCCACCGTTCGCTGCTCCCGCTAATCGACGCGTTGTTTGCAACGACGAGTCCGATTCCGGTGAAATGGGCGATGAATCAGCTCGGCTTCCACGCCGGCGAATGCCGCTTGCCGCTCGACGGTATGCCGGAGTCGCTGGCCACGTCGCTGCGGCCGCTTCTCGCGGCATACTAACGTTGGTGGATTCCCTCGACATTCTCGGGTGCCGCCTCGACCTCGTCGATGCCGATCGCGCGGCCTCGCGCATCCTCGCTTTGGCGCGAGAGGGCGCGGGCGCGCAGGTCGTCACGCTCGGTACCGAGATGGTGGTGCTGGCCCAGAAGGACGAAGGCTTCCGCGCGGTCGTCAACGCGAGCGCCCTTTCCCTGTGCGACACGGTCGGCTTACTGTCGGTAGCGCGCCGTCGCGGCGCGCAGTTGCGCGAACGCGTCACCGGCGTGGAGCTGACCGAACGGTTGTGCGCGCTGGCTGCAAAAGAAGGCGTGCCGGTGTATTTTCTGGGCGGTTCCGAGGGGGTTGCGGCGGATGCGGCGGCGATCTTGGAAGTACGATTTCCGGGTCTCCGCGTAGCCGGCGCGCGGCACGGATTTTTCAGCGAAGAGCAATCGCCCGAGGTGGTCGCCGCGATTGCCGAAAGCGGAGCGAAGCTGCTCTTCGTGGGCATGGGGTCTCCGCGTCAAGAACTGTGGCTGGCGAACAATCTGCGCGCAACCGGTTGCGGTGCCGGAATCGGCGTCGGCGGTTCGCTGGACGTTTTGGGCGGCCGCGTGGAACGGGCGCCGCCGATTTTTCGGCGATACGGGCTAGAGTGGTTGTACCGTTTGGCGAAAGAGCCGCATCGCTGGCGGCGTCAGCTCGCTTTGCCCCGTTTCGTGTGGCTGGTCGCACTCGACCGGCTCGGGTTACGGCATAAGAAAGGCGTTGTTAGGACGTGAGAACGTGAAGGCGATGATCCTGGCCGGAGGTCTTTCGACCCGGCTATATCCGCTCACCAAGCAGGTTCCGAAGCCGCTGGTTCCGGTGGCGGGCGTTCCGAATGCCGAGCACGTGATTCACTATCTGCGGGCCTACGGATTCGACGAGATTGCGATCAATCTGCACTACCTGTCGGATGCCATCGTAGAAGCGCTGGGTGACGGCTCGCGCTTCGGTGTAAAGCTGGAATATTCGTTCGAGCCGGTGTTGCTGGGAAGTGCCGGCGCCGTCAAGCAAATGGAAGGCTTTTTCGGCAACGCGACCTTCGTGGTGGTGGGATGCGACGATCTCACCGATTTGTCGCTCGACAAATTGCTGGCGTTTCATCGGGAACGCAACGCTCTGGCGACCATCGGCCTGATGGAGTGCCAGGAAGTAGATCAATACGGCGTCGTCGTGCTCGACGAGCGCGGCAAAATCATCGGGTTTCAAGAGAAGCCGGCGAAAGGCACCGAGCGCAGCCGCTTGGCGAATACCGGAATTTACGCTTTCTCACCGGAGATTTTCCGGCACGTCCCGGCGCAAACGTTTTACGATTTCGGCAAGCAAGTGTTTCCGGCGCTGCAGACGGCCGGCGAGCGATTTTACGGATTCGACGCGCGCGGTGCGTATTGGAGCGACATCGGAACGCCGGCCGAGTATCGCCGCGCAAGTTACGACGTCGTGCGCGGCGCGTTCAGCATTCCGGGAACGCGCGCCAACGGTGCCGACCTCACCGCGGCAATCGGGGCCGACGTGGAAATCGAAGGCCCGGTGTACATCGGTGCGCACGCGCGCATCGGCAACGCGGCGAAAATCATCGGCCCCAGCGTCGTCGGCAACGGCGTGCACGTCGAAGCGCGGGCGCACGTCGAGCGCTCGATCCTGTGGGAGGGCGCGAGCGTCGGCGCCGGTGCCCGGCTCCGCGACACGATCGTGGGCAAGAACTATCGCGTCGAAAGCGGTGCCACGCTCGACAACGCGCTGGTCGCGAACGAGGAAATTCCGGCGTAGGGTCCTTCGACTGCGCTCGCTCCGCTCGGGATGGCAGAGGGTAGCGGTTTTCAGACTTTCTGCAGGTCGTGCGTGTAGCATAAATTCATGCGAAAGCTAGGCGCTCTGGCGCTTCTGTTGGCCTGGGCCGCGTGCGCGGGGAGCCCGGCTGCCTCGCCGGCGGTTCGCTTCGGGCCGCAGGGCGCAGGGACCGCGACCGACCGCGCCCGGATGGGTTCGCATCAGATCAAGCACGTCGTCTGGATCATGCAAGAGAACCGCAGCTTCGACAATCTTTTTCAGGGATATCCGGGCGCGGATATCAGTTCGACCGGAGAGGATTCAAACGGGAATACGATTACGTTGGCGCCGATCTCGCTGGCGGTCGGTTACGATATCGACCACGCGTCGGTGGCGCACTTTGCGGCCTGCAATGGCACGGGAAGCATTCGGGGAACGCAGTGCCAAATGAACGGCTTCAACAACGAGCACCGGTACTGCTATTAGCCGTGCCCTCGAAACGCGCAGTACGGCTACGTTCCTCACTCGGAATCGAAACGGTATTTCGCGATGGCGCAGCAATACGTCTTGGCCGATCGCGCGTTTGCATCGAACTTAGATCTCAGCTACATATCGCATCAGTATATGATCGCCGGCCAAGCCAATAGCGCGGTCGATTATCCTAGTGGGGCATGGGGATGCACCGGCCCCACCAACGTCATCAGTACGTTGACCGATCAACGTACGTACGGCGCGTATATCCCGACCTGCCAAGACTATCAAACGCTCGATGACGAACTCGACGCCGCCGGGCGTACGTGGCGTCTCTACAGCGCCTCGAAGTACGCGCAAACGTCGTGGGTCGCGTATCGTTCCGTCCACCATATTCGTTACGGTCCCGATTGGAATCACAACGTCATCGGTTCGTCGGCGCAAGCGATCGTCGATATCGCGAACGGCCAGCTCGCCGACGTCACCTGGGTTACGCCGACGTGCAAGAACTCCGATCACGGCGCCTGCGGGAGCCGAAGCGGTCCCGAGTGGGTCTCCGACGTCGTCGATGCGATCGGGTCGAGCCCATTCTGGAACTCCACCGCGATATTCGTCATGTGGGATGAGTGGGGAGGCTGGTACGACCACGTCCCGCCGCCGTACGTCGATTTCGACGGCCTGGGATTTCGCGTTCCGATGCTGGTCATCTCGCCATTTGCCAAACAAGGTTACGTTTCACACGTGCAGTACGAACACGGCAGCATTTTAAAGTTCATCGAAGACACTTTTGCGCTTCCGCGATTGGCGGCGAGCGACAAGCGTGCTAATTCCCCAGCCCTCGACTGCTTCGACTTCAGCCAGTCTCCGCAAAAGTTTACGCCGTTCGCCAAAACCCTAAGGGTAAGAGATGCGTTGCGTCTCGTGCAAAATGAGTATGCGGAAGTACCCGACGCACAATAGCTCCTAACGAACGGCGATGCCGAGGGAAACGTCGAGGAGCGTCTTTGAACCTGCGAGGGCTTGACTCGGGGCAACGTTGCCGCTCGATCGGGCCGGAAAGACGACGAGGCTCGAGTTGTTGGCGCACTCGCACCTGGTAAACGCGTTGACAACGTACATGGTGCCGGCGGCATCCGTGGCGATGCCGGACGGCGAATCTATTCCGGTCTTCGAGCCGACGATGCTTTCGATTGGCTTTACGTTGCCGCTGGCTTTCGATCCGAATACCTTCACGCTGGTCGCGCTTCCGGAACCCTGCGCCACGTAGATTTTTCCAGCCGAGTCCAACCCGATGGCTTCCGGGTCACCGAGCTGCGTTTTCGAACCTGCGATCGTTCGGATTGGCTTGGCGTTCCCGGTGGCGCCGGCGGCGTAGACGGTGATCTTGCCGGGATCGAGATTGGTAACGAAGATCGTGCCGCCGGACGTTACGGCAACGCCGGTGGGGCCGCGGAGTTGCGTATTCGAACCGGTAATATCTTGCACCGGCTTGGCGTTGCCGTTCGCGCCGGCAGCGTAGACCGTCACGCTGGCCGGCACGCTAACCGGATCGGCAGTATTCTCGATGTAAATCTTGCCCGCACCGTCGACGGCGATACCGTGAGGATTATTCAAGTTCGTTTTCGATCCCACGATCGTTTGCGTTGGTGCAACGTTGCCGCTCGCACCGGCAGCGTAGACCGTAACGCTCGGCGTTTTATTGATAACGTATACGTTTCGGACGGCGTCGACCGCGATGCCGCTTGCGCCGGAGAGCAACGTCTTGGAGCCACCGATGCTGCGCACAGGCGCCGCGTTGCCGGTAGCCGTTGCGGCGTAGATGGTGACGGTCGCTGGTTCGCTGGCCACGCCGCCGTTGGCGACGTACATGCACTCGGTGAGCGCGCAATCCGTCAGGGGAGCGACACCGGCCGGTGCGAAGGGCGCGCCCGGAGCGGTTGCGTCTCGAGGCGCAGCCGTCGAGCTGGAGCAACCGGCGAGCACTGCGGCGACGGCAAAAACTGCGTAATGCATAATGAGGACCTCCAGCTGCGTTCCATCGCTTCGTCGGCGGAGCGGCGTGGCCTTGCGCGGTTACGGCATCGCTAGAATTTCGTACTTGTTGCCGTCGACGTCCTCGAAGAACATAGCGTAGTAGTCGTCGCCGTATTCGGGGTTAAGCTGCGGGCCCTCGATGGCTTGCGCGTTGCGTTCGCGCGCGACGCGAGCGGCTGCATCGACGGCTTCGTGCGTGCCGACGGCAAATGCGAACCGCATCGAACCGGGAGTGGAACTCGGGTCGAGGATGAGGCCGAAACGTGGCCGGCCGCCGCCGGCGGTTTCGTAACCGACGAAATCCGGCTCTTCGTCATCACGGCGGCGGTAGCCGATGTGCTCCGCCAGGCCGTCGAATAAGAAGCTGACGGCGTCGAGACTTCGGACGTGAACGTCGATATGGTGCAGCACGATCCTTGCTTCGCTTCGGGGGCGAGCGCCCGCAACCTGGCGCGCGGGGCACTTGCGAACGTGCGCCGTAGCGGCGCGAGGACGGCCAATGCCCTGGAGCTTTTGGAAAAACTACGCGCTCGCGCTGGCGACAGTCACCTTAGTGCTCGCCTGTCTGCAGCTGTTCGTGCGGCGGCTCGCGCGCGGGCGCACGTTTGGTTCGGCGAACCGGTTCGTTGCGGTGATGGAATCGATCGCGCTGTCGCAGCACGCAAGCGTGCACGTCGTGAAGGCTGGGTCGCGGTACTTCTTGGTCGGCGTAAGTGCCGGTGCGATTTCAGCGCTGGCGGAAATTGAGGTTGAGGATCCTTCGACTACGGCGCTTCGCGCCTCCGCTCAGGATGACAAGCGCGGCGCGTTAGCTTAGAAGTATTTGAACTGGCCGAGGTGGTCGCTGCCGGTTTCCGTGAAGTAGACTTCCGAGTCGGGGCCGAGCGTCATCGCCGTCGGTTGCGCGTTGGCCGTCGGCACGGCAAAGAACTTGACCTTGAGGTTCTTGACCTTGAACTGGCCGATCTGATCGCCGAGCGTATCCGTAAAGTAGAAGTTTCCGTCGATGCCTTCGACGATCGCGTCCGGCGACTTCGCGCCAGCCAGCGGATATTCGTTGGTGACCTGGCCGGTGACGGCGATTCTTCCGAGTTTGAGCGACTTCTGTTCGGTAAACCAGATCGCGTTATCGGTTCCGGTGACGATTCCAGCCGGGCTTGCGTTGGCAGTCGGAATCTTGAACTCGGCAAGGAACAAACACTTTCCGCTAACCGGTAGACGGCCGATGCTGTTCGTTCCGGGTTCGGTGAACCACAACGCGCCGTCGGGACCGTTGGTGATGCCGAGCGGCTGCGAATTCGCGGTGAGCTTACACGACGTCGCGTTCCCGCGTTGATCGATGCGCCAAATCGAACTGGTTCCCGGGTCGGTCACCCACATATTGCCGTCCGAACCGAGCGCGATGCCGACCGGGCGGGCCGCCGGATTCGGCAGCAGGAAGTCGGTGAAGACCGGGAGCGCTCCAAGCGTAATCTGGCCGATCTTCCACACGCTGGTCTCGGTGTACCACACGAGGCCGTTGGGGCCTGAGGCAATCCCATTGGGGCCGGCCTTTGCCGTCGGCGTCACGTTCTCGGTGAACTTCGCCTGTTGATTGAGCTGGCCGATCTTACTGGAGTGAAACTCGGTGAACCAGAGGTTGCTGTCGGAGCCCAAGGTGATTCCGACCGGCTGCGAGTTGGCCGTTGGAATCGCGTATTCGCTGGTAACCCGCGGGACGAACGGCGGGGGCGGGCTGGCCGTGCCGCTGGTCAGCGGTGTCCCCTTGCCGCACGCGGCAAGCAAGGCGGCAAAAACTATCGCGGAGGCGCGCCCGCGCACCGTTATCGGCAATCTCATCTCAGCCACCCCTTATTGGCAGGCCGCTGTCGCATTCCCGCAGCGCCTCATGAGAAACCGAAGAGATAGCTCCTAAGACTTTAGTTGACAAGGCGCTTGCCCGTGAGCTAGACTACAACTAACTTATTAAGAGATACCCGCTCGGAGGCAATTTGCGTGGCTCGTCAACGTTCGAAAACCCTCACCGAAGCCGAACTCCGGCTGATGGACGTGCTGTGGGACAAAGGGCGAGCCACCGTCGCCGAAGTGACCGCCGCCTTACCGCCCCCGCCGATCGCCTATAACAGCGTGCTCACGACGATGCGCATTCTCGAGCAAAAAGGCTACGTCGCACACGAAGAAGCCGGGCGTGCGTTCGTTTACCGGCCGCTGGTCGCGCACGACGCGGCCGCTCAAAACGCCGTCGGCCACCTGCTTTCACGGTTCTTTGAAAACAGTTCGAGTTCGCTGGCCTTACGATTGATTGAAAACGAGCGCCCTTCGGATGAGGAACTGCTTCGTCTGAAGGCGCTCATCGAACAGTACGAGGAGGGCGCTTCGTGAACGCGCCGATGCTTCAAGGCCTCGCGACCGTCGCCGGTGCCGCCACCGCCATCGCATTGAATTCTTTGTGGGAAGACGCACTGTTGGTCGTTTGCGTCTGGTTGCTTCTGCGCGCCTGGCCCGGACTCAACGCCGCAACACGATACATCGTTTGGAGCGCGACGCTGGTCGCGACCGTAGTCGTGCCAATCGCGACGACGCTGCCGTTCCTCGCGTCGTCGTCTTCGCCCGCAGCGGCGGCGACGGCGACGGCGGTGAGGGTGCCCATTCCCATGGTGACGCACGCCCTCACCGCCGCGCCACGGCCGGCGGCGCACGTGGTGCAGAAGCCGCAATCGCTTGGTGCCGGCGAGGTGGCAGCGAGCACGCAGCCGGCTGCGATCGCGCCGCGGTTTCCCGAACGTTTCCGCATGACGCTCCCGCTTCAAGTCGCCCTCGCGATTTTGGCAATCTGGATCCTGCTGGCGGCGTTTGCATTCGTGCGCCTCGCCATCGGCCTGTTTCGTCTCGAACAGCTCAAGCGCGACGCGCTTCCGCTGCCGGTCGAGTATCGCGACGCGATGGCACGCTGGACCGACGCGCGCAAAGGCTCGCGCGAGGTGCGGTTGTGCGTGAGCGACGATATCGACGTGCCGGTCGCGGTCGGGCTGTTCGATGCGATGATCTTGATTCCGCGATCGCTGCTCGAGCGGCTCTCGGAGAGTGAAGTCGATCAGATCAGCCTGCACGAGCTCGCGCACCTACGCCGCGCCGACGATTGGACTAACGGATTTCAGCGGCTGGCGCTGGCGCTCTTTGCTTGGAATCCGGGCGTTCTGTTCGTGGGCCAGCAGCTCGATCTCGAGCGCGAAGTCGCCTGCGACGACTGGGTGCTCGCGTCGACCGGTATGGTGCGGCCGTACGCGGTGTGCCTGGCTAAAATGGCGGAGACGTCGTCTTGGCCGCACCGGCCCATGCCGGCGCCCGGCGTGTTCGCAACGCGCAAACACATTTCGCTGCGGATCGAGCGGCTGCTCGGTGCCGGCCGGAACGCGGCAACGAATCTGTCGCTAGGACCGGCGGCGGTAACCGTGGCCATCGTCGGCGCGCTGGCGTTCGCCATGCAGCTGGTGGCGCCGTCGGTAGCAGCTTCGATTCAATCTGCGAAACCGCCCACCGAAAGCGTCCAGGCCAAAGCGGCGAGCGAACCGGCGAAGACCAGGGAAGTCATCAAGTACGTGCGCGTAGCCGCGAACGAATCGACCGCCACACGCACCTCGGCCGGGCAGCCGGCGCAACCGCACGCGCAGGTCGCGACGGGCCACACGCAGGTCGCAGCGGCGCAGGTGCAAGTTCCCGCAACGAACGTCCGCGTGCCGGAGATCAACGTCCACGTACCGGCGACGGAGATCCACGTACCCGGGCAGACGATCGCCATCCCGCGGATCGACGTCAGCGTTCCGTCCATCGCCAGGACTGCCACCGAAAAATCGGTGAGCGCCTCGGTCGCGGCCGCAACGAGCGTCGCGTACGGATTCGGTTCGTCGCACGGAACAAAGGTGGCCGACGCCAACTCGATGCACTCGTGCAACGGCTGCGATATGGCCGGCGTCAACTGGGCCGGTCGCGACATGCGCGGCGCAAACTTGACCGGAAGCGATCTCAGCCGCGCTAATCTGCAAGGCACCGATTTTTCGGGTGGGACGTTCAACGGCGTCGACTTTTCTCACGCAAACCTGCACGGAGCCTCCTTCCGTAACGCACGCCTAACCGGATGCGATTTCACGCACGCCAATCTCACGAACGCCGACTTCACCGGTGCGAACCTCAACGGATGTCAGTTCAGCGGCGCGGAGCTCACGTCGTCGCAGATGCGTCCGATTCTGAACACGTGCACCGGGTGCGATTTCACGCACGCTAACTTGAGCGGACTCGACATGACGCACGTGCGCGTCAACGGGATCGACTTCTCGGGCGCCAATCTCAGCGGCGCCAATCTCAGCGATTCGCAGTTCACCGGCGTCGATTTCAGCGGCGCGCGTTTGAGCGGTGCCATCGTCACCAACACGGTTTTTAGCGGTTGCGATATGGGAAGCGTCGACTTGAGTCACGTCGATCTCTCGAAAGCGAAGTTTATCGGAACGGATCTCTCGGGTCAGGGAATCCCGCGCCGATGAAGCGCTAACTCCGAACTCCAGCTCGTTCGACCCACGGTGCGGCCTCGCGACCCGAGGCCTTGGTTCCCTGCGCTCTCTTCTCGCTCATAGGAGGATCGGTCAACCATGAAAACCGCGTTGTTCATCGCTGGGCTGNNCTGGGCTGGTCGTCGCGATCGTTGCGACGCCGCCGATAGCGCGAGCCGTAACGGCCGGATTGCCCAGATCGTGTGTGGGCTGCTCGTTCTCGGGTCGCAACCTTGCCGGCGCAGATTTGTCGGGCGTCGCTTATGTCGGCGCCGATTTCGCGCGGGCCGACCTGCGCAACGCGAAGCTGCGGCATGCCGACCTGGCCGGAGCCGACTTCCGCGACGCCGACCTGCGCGGCGCGGATTTCAGTGACTCCAAAATGGCCGGAATCGATTTGCACGGCGCGCGTCTCGCCGGTGCGCGCTTTGACGGCGCGACCATGGCCGGCATCGACCTCCGCGATGCGATCGATGGGATTAGCGACGCCGACGCGCAGAACGTCCTGCGAAACTGCGTCGGGTGCGACCTAGCCGGGGCCAACCTGGCGGGCCGCGACTTGCACGGCATCGCGATCATCGGCGCCAATCTGCGCGACGCAAAGGCCCGCGCGACGCGTTTCCAGAACGGCGATTTAGAAGGCGTCAATTTTCAGGGCGCTGACCTGCGCAACGCAAATTTCCGCGGCGTGAGACTATGCTCGCGCAACAGCGGGGATTCGGACAACGGCGACGGCATCGGTTGCGCCGTGTTTCGCGACGCCGACGTCCACGGCGCAGATCTTCGCGGAACCCTCATCTGCAGCGGACACGAGCCGCGCGCGTGCACGCCCGTCGATGCGGCGACGCTGCGCACGCACGCCCGTTCCGACCTGGCCGGAGCGATATTGCCGTGAAACGCTCGGCCGCCGCCTTCGCGTGTATTTTTGCGCTGACGGCCGAATCGGCGCAAGCGCTCAGCGGATACCCGCACATCGCCGTCCCTGCGTTCACGCCGCCGACCGATCCCACGGCGGCTGCGGCTGCATGGGAGAAAGCCGCCGGCGTCAAGCTCGGGTGGAACGTGCTGGCGGAACGGCCGGCCAGCGAAGCCACCAGCGCGGCCATATCGACCGACGGAAAAGCGCTGTTCGTGCGGTTCGACGCCCAACAGCGCGAAGCGATCGCGGCCGCGCAGCATACAAACAATATCGGTCAAGGAAACGACGACGCGGTGTGGATCGACTTATGGCCGAACGGCACCAGCGGCTACTACTATCAGTTTCAGGCGACGCCCAACGGCACGCACTACCAAACGTCGTCGGAGAATACCAGCTATACGCCGTCGTGGGAGTCGTTCGGCGCGACGCACGAGGGCGGATATACCGTCACGATGAGCATTCCGCTCGACATCATGCGCGGCGTCAGTGCGTCGCATCCGTGGAAAGTCCAGTTCGTCCGGTACGTGCATGCGACCGGCGAGCAGCTGGTGTGGTCGTACGACGCTTCGCAAAACAACCCCGACGACGTCGCGCGCGCGGGCACCATGACGATGCCGCTGATCAATGTGAGACCGTCGAGACCCAAACCGCGCCTGGCTACGTACGCGCTAGTCGAGGCGGCGTCGCATACCATCGGTGGATCGACCAGCCGAGTGGGTGCCGATCTCTCGATACCGATTACGCCGACGGCCGCGTTCGTTGCGACCTTCCATCCGGACTACTCGAACGTCGAACTCGATCAGCAATCGATTTCTCCGACGGTGTACGCGCGGTACTATTCGGAAGTTCGGCCGTTCTTCACCCAAGGCGCGAACTTTTACGGCCAGTTTAACTGCGACGCGTGCCCGAACATTCAAGAGCTGTATACGCCCGCCATTCCGACGCCCCGCGAAGGCTACGCCGTGGAAGGCAAGCAAGGTCCGTTCTCGTTCGCGACCTTCGACGCGCTCGGCGATCAGGGTCGCAGCGACATCGCGAGCGCGATGAACTACACGTCGCCGGATCAGCGCTGGAATGCATCGGTGCAGCGCGTTTCGGTGAATACCGACGCGTTCGTCGACGACGTCACCACGACCGGCATCGCATACTACGATCTCAAGCATCTGTCGGCGTATTTCAACTACGGCAGCGATTCGGGAACCAACGTGCTGGTTCCGGATCAGGCGCAGCGTTACGATTTCGGTGGCGGCTGGGCAAACCAAACCTTCGGTTTGTTCGGCTCTGTTCGTAAGCTCGGCGAATACTACAACCCCGCTGACGGCTTCATCTCACACCCGGGCATCGCCGGATACGCGCTCTACAGCGCCAAGATCTGGACGTTTGCGCCGTCGAGCGCGCTGGCAGCGGTCGGCATCGCGGGATTCGTAGACCGCTATCAAGGTCCGACGCAAGGAATCGCCCAGAGCGACAACTCGCTCCAGCTCGACATCCTCACCAAGAGCGCGCTCGATCTCCAGCTCTTCACCGGATCGAACTACTGGCGCTTCAACGACCCCTCGACCGGCCTTGGAATCCTGACGCCGGTATCGCAAAATGCCGGGTTTTCGTTCACGTATCACAGCGGATTGCAGACCAACAATCCCGGAAACTTCCCCTATCACGGAACGTCGTCGACGCCGACCACCCTTACCTACAATACCGGGCGCTACGGAAACGGCAGACTCGACACCTGGTTTCGCAGTTCCACGATGCGGGTGGGGAACCGGGGCGCGCTGACGGTCGTGCTCGACGATACGGCTCAGTGGTTTCCGCACGCCATGGCCAACATTCAGTGGTTCGAAAACGTCAGCTATGCCTACCAGATATCGTCGAACTCGTCGCTCGGACTGGGCGTGCGGCGCGTGATCGGCACGCCACCGAATCCCAACGGCGGCGGCGATTGCATCGGCACGTGCTCGAACATCACGGTTGCGTACCATCTGCTGACGCGGCACGCCGAGTTCTACCTCGCCTACGGCAATCCGAACGCACTCATCACGGTTCCGCAGGAGATCTTCAAAGTCATCTTCTACGCCGGCGCCGAGAAAGGAACGTAGGCAGGAGGGCGTAACAAGCAGGCCCGCTCGGGCGTTGGTGGAGTAGTATGAGTCCAATGCACAAAGCTCTCCCCGCGATGTTGATCCTGGCAATGGCCGTCATCGCGTCGCCGCCCCCGAGCGCAGCCGCTCCCGCAACGGCGGTAACGCCGACGCCGAAGAGCGGTACCCCGCCGCCTCAAATCTATCACATCATCACGCGGCCGCTCTGTTCGGAGCTTCACCGGCACATCGCGCCCGCGATTGCGTTGATGCTCGAGAACGACCGGAACATCAAGAAAGGTCCCGACCTATTCTCGCGATACAACCTCGGCGCGCTCGACGGCCCCGACAACTCGGCGAGTAATGCAGCCGGTCCGAACGGTGGCGTAACGATGTCGGATTCCAACGGCATGACGCCGTCGCAGAACATGGCGTTACTCGGGATGGAGAATCTCGTTAGCCCCATCGCAAACAATATCATCGCCACGCAAAAGATGCTCGACACGCCCGCCCTCACCCAAGGTACGGGTAACGTCGAAGACGACAAGCAGCTCAAAGACATTCGAGCCCAACTGCTCAAGGCGCTCGCAACGCAGAACGCGGCGCTCGACATCATCAGCGGTTTCGTAGCGACCCAGCAGATGGGCGACCTTCAACACGCCGGACAAGAGTATATCGCGGCGGTTAACCAGAGCGATCAGAAGAATAGCCGGAGCAGCACGTCGACGCCGACCCCGAACCCGCTGTTATACGATCCGCAACAAGCGGGACTGCCCGCCAATCCCTACGACCTCAATCTCGCAGCGGTCCCGGGTCTCACGCTGGGATACAATCCGGTGACGCGGTTGCTCGATGCGCTGCATTGGACGATCCAAGAAACCGAAGCGCGCGAGAACGACGCGGCCAAAACGGTGATGAACAGCGCCGCCGAATGCGCCGGCTCGCCGCCCGCGCCCGCCGCTACTTCCAAGCCGTAACCCCTAGCGCCGGACCACCACGGCTTGCGGGACGCCGATCTCGATGCCGGCGCCGCGAAACGCGTCGGCCGCACGCCGATTGACTTCGCGCTCGACCGCTGCTCGCTCCGACGGCAGCGTACGAATCCACGCGCGCAGCACGATGCCGGCGTGAGAAACCGAGTCGACGCCGAGGACTTGCGGCGGCTCGAGGATGGCGGGGCGCCAATGCGGATCCGACGCCAGCCCGTCGAGCGCCCGTTGCAGGACGGCGATCGATTTCTCGACGTCGCTCGAAGCCGAGAGCGCGACGCGAAAGTCGATCCGCGACCAGCTGCGAGTGGAGTTTTCAACGGCGCCAATCGTGCTGTTGGGAATCGTCACCAGCCGGCCGTCGTCGACGCGTACTTGGGTGATGCGAAGCGTCAAGTCTTCCACGGTTCCGGTGATGCCGTTGATCGTGATCCGATCGCCGATTGCGAACTGATCTTCGGCCAAGATCAAGAATCCGTTGAGATAATCTTTAATCAAGCTCTGGGCGGCAAACGACACGGCAAAGGCGATCACCGCGCCGATCGTCAAGACGGAGGTCGCCGAAACGGACAAGATCGCGAGCGTTCCCACGATCGCGATCGCCCACAGCAGGATGAATTTTAGGTTGTCGGCGGCGCGGGCCAAGGTCGGGCGCCGCAGCTCCATGCGAGCCCGCTCGTCGGTATTGACGAAGAGCTTGGCCTCCCACGCGTCGGTCACGCGCACGATCACGACGCTGAGCAGGCGGTCTAGGACGGCGACGATCATCCATAACACCGCGACTCGGTAGAAGCGGCTGGAAAGTTCGTTCGACAGCGTGCGCGTATTGGGTAAAATCGACAATACCCACAGCGCGATCAGCGCCCACGTTATCACGAGCGCCCAGGTGAGCAACCACCACGCACCCGAGAGAATCGCCCGACGGCTGCGCAAGCGTTTAGCCTCGGAGGTTGCGCTGGTTTCGCGCGGATCGAAACGATCCGATGCTTCCTCGACGGCTCGGCGTTGCTTTCGCAGGCGGCGGCGAAACAGAATCAACAAGGACGTCACGATCGCGCCGCCCAGGAGAACGTAGGGCAGCTTGCGGAGCTGGTCGTGGAAGTATTCCGGTTCGGCGGCTTGGATGGCGCGCCCGAGCGCGGACTGCAGTACGGCCTGCCACTGTATGGCGAGCTCCGGCTTGGTGAGTCCGCTCAGCGTCGCGTCGGCCTCGGTCAGCGTCATGATCGGGTCGACCTGACGCTTGGCGGCGTCGGTCGCATAGAGGGTCGGATACCCGTTCTCGGTTCCGATTTCGACTTTGAACGTCTTCGCATCGAAGTGCGGCGGCGGTACCGCTCCGCCGAACACCGTTGGCGTGGGCACGATGCGACGCAGGTTATCCGAGATGGTGTCGACGCGTTGCACGATCGCCGGAACCGCAGCGGTGTCGGCCGGCGCGGGCGCGGCGATGACGAAAAGGCGCTGGCCTTCGAATACGATGGGGGCGGTATCGAGACTTCCGACGCGTTTGATCGTAAAGCCGTAGGAGTTCGCGTTCGATGCCGGCGGCATCGGCAACGACAACCCTTGCGCCAGCACCGTCTGAGGTGCGAGCAGAACCGCCAAGAGCGCGAAGGAAAGAAGTTTCAAGACGGTGCTGAGCCCTCTAGTAGGAAAACGTCAGCGCATCGAGCGCGTAGCACGTCTCGCCGCTGGAGTGCTTCCAAAAGCTTGAGTCGACGGGTTCGTCGGCGGTGTCGAACACCGCGCAAAGCTTATAGTGCGTGGCGTCGACCGGCACGTAGACGTAGGGCTTGTGGGTCGCGGGATCGACGGTCGCGGTTGTGGTCGCCGGAAGCACCTTCGGCAGTCGACGGCTGATGCGGTACGTGTCGGTGATTCCGCTCGCGATGGCGCGGAGGTCGGTCACGCGTTGCTGATCCAGCTGCACCGCGCGCTCGTATGCAGGCGTGCCGACGCCGGTAAATCCGAGAACGATGGCGAGCACGACGGCGGCGGTGGCGGTCCATCCAAAAATGCCGTCGCGCGATGAGTTTCCGGCCAACGGCCGAACCGTGCCGAGATAGTACCAGAGCACGCCGCCGGCGACCGCGAACAACACGATCGCTTTGAGGACGAAGCGCAGGGTGAGATCGCCCAGCAGGAACTGTTGCAAGAACCAGACGCCATCGCCGAGCAGCGCTACCGAGGTGACGACCAGAGCTAAGTAGGTGAGCCACTTGCGCACGCCCGATTCCATCGACTCGGGCCGTTGCCGCGTCTCGCGCACGATCGCCCGGCTGACGAGGATGAAAATGGGAAACCCGACGATGAGACTCGCGAGCTGGCCCGCTACGCCGCTACGGAACGTCTCGATCGCGTAGTCGTGAACGTCGAGCGGGCTCGGGAACGCGCGGTCGATGAGGATATTCGCGAGCCAAACGAATGCGACCGCCCAGATGCCCAGCGTTACGAATGCCAAGAGGTAGAAGAACGCGTCGCGGGCGTTCTCGGCGCTGCCGCCCCGAATCGGTACCGCCAGTCCGGTCGCTTCGTGATAGTACGCCGAAAACGCCGAGTAGATCCGGCGTTCGGACCAACCGTTCTGACGCAACAACGCGACCAGGAACCGATCGTCCGCACCGTGCGACTTCGCCGCACGTACGAATTCGAGAATGCCCCCACCGTCGGCAGATACGCTCACGTCCTGGTTGGCCATGATTCGACTACATGCACCGCAGGAGTTCGCCGATACCTGCCGCCGATGCCAAGATGGCGCTTAGGGCGGTAGGGTCCGTGCCGCGAGAGCCGCCGTCGCGCTCGTTTCGAGATCGTCGGAGGCCGCGCCGAGCGCGACCGTATATGTTCCGGCACGGATCTGCCATACGTTTGCCGCGGCATCAAAGTCCGCGAGCAGGCGGGGATCGGTGACGAGCGATAGTTGCTGCGTTTGCCCTGGCGCGAGCGTCACGCTCGAGAATCCAATGAATCGCATTTCCGGAACGCCGGCTTTTTGCGTGAGATAGATCTGCGGGGTATCGGTTCCGGCTCGATTGCCGATGTTGGTTGCGTCGAACCGCACCGTGAGCGGCCGCGTTTGTTGAATGCGAAAACCGCCGTAGCGAAAACTCGTATACGAAAGGCCGTAGCCGAATGCAAAGAGCGGTTTGAGATTTTGCTTGGCGTAACGGCGATATCCGACGTCGCCGCCCTCCGAATACGTCACCGAAAACGGCGCCGAAGCCGGTTTTCCAGATGCGGCGAGCCCCGGCAACGCCGGACGCATGAGTTGCCGTTCGGTAGCCGGAAACGTGATCGGCAGCCGTCCGCTCGGATCGACGTTGCCAAAGAGCACGTTCGCAATCGCTTCGCCGCCCTTTTGCCCGGGATACCAGCACTCGAGCACGCCGCGTACGCGATCGAGCCACGGCATGGTGACGGGATTCCCGGTCTCGAGCACCACGATCGTGTGAGGATTCGCCGCCGCAACCGTTTCGATCAACGCATTTTGACCATTGGGAAGCGTCAAGTCGGGATCGTCGGCATTCTCGGCGTCCCAGCGCGTTGCAAAGACGATCGCAAGGCCGGCTTGCTTCGCGAGCGCTGCCGCGCGGCCGGGATCGCTCCCATCGGCAAACTCGACTCGCGCATCCGGTGCGCCGGCACGAATCGCATCGAGCGGCGATGACGGATCGTACACGACGCCGTCGCGCGCCGCGCCGTTTTCCGCAGCCGAGCCCACTGGGATTACTTGGGCCGAGCCGCCGCCGGATAGAACGCCCGAATTCGCATGGCCGCCGATGACGGCGATGCGCGTGGTCGCGGCGGCGATGGGGAGCACGCCGTCGTTCTTGAGCAACACGATACCGCGCTCTGCCGCACGGAGTGCAACCTGCGCGTGTGCTTCGTAATCGATCGGCGATGCGCGAGGCGGCTGCGCGAATAGGCCAACTGCCAGCATCGAGCGTAAAATGCGCTCGTCCATATTTGCCAGCAGCGAAGCGGGAACGGCGTTAAAATACTCCGCGCCGTTGAAGAGCTGGTCGAGTTCGGCGGCCGACTCTTGGTCGAGACCGTTTGCGGCGGCGCCGGAATCGTTGACGGCGCCCCAGTCGGACATCGCCCAGCCTTTGAATCCCCAGTCGCGCTTGAGTACGTCGTGCAACAGGTGCGCGTCATCGCACGCGTAGATGCCGTTGATGCGATTGTACGCACACATGACGGCTCCGGGTTGCCCGGTTTCTACCGCGATTTCGAAAGCGAGGAGATCGCTTTCGCGCATCGCGGATTCTGCGATATCGGCCGACAAGACGTTGCGCCCGGTTTCTTGGTCGTTGAGCGCAAAATGCTTTGCCGTCGCAATGACGTGCCGGGATTGAATGCCGCAGATCGCCGCGGCCGCGAGCGTTCCGGCGAGCAGCGGATCCTCGCCGAGGTATTCGAAGTTGCGGCCGTTGCGGGGATCGCGCGCGAGGTCGAGGCCCGGACCGAGGAGCACGTTGAAGCCCTTGCGCCACGCCTCGTCGCCGACGACCGCTGCGCTGTCGTAAACGACTTGCGGATCCCAGGTAGACGCGAGCGCCAGGCCGGACGGCATCGCGGTCGCAACGTCGCCGGGGCGAACGTTGCCCGGATTGGCGATGCCGAGCATCGCGTCGGTTTCTTGCAGCGGCGGAATGCCTAAACGCGCGACGCCCGCAACGAAGCCCGCCGAACCGATCGCCCCCGGCGGAATCGGATCCCGAAACGGCCGGGCCAAGTGCCCCCGCACCAGCTGGAGACGCTCGGCCTGGGTCATCGATGCGACGAGCTTTTGCGCGCGCGAATCCACCAGTGGTCCGGCAAGTGCGGCGCAGAGGCTAAGGGCCGAAACCATCACTCGTAAAGATTCTCCGCGATCCAAATCGGCGCCCCGAAAGCGGCCCTTGACATACGAACATATGTTCGATACGCTGATGCTCCCATGGCACCGGATGCACCGTTAGACCGTCCTTCGACTACGGCGCTTCGCGCCTCCGCTCAGGATGACAGGGGGGGGCGGCAGGAGGCGTTCGCGGCCTTGAAATCCGGGCTAAGCGCGAGTGCGGTCGCCGTTCGCCGTGCCCTGCCGCCCGACCGCGTCATTCCCACGGCGATTCCGGCTTTGGACCGTCTGTTGGGCGGCGGATTTCCCCGCGGTGCCCTGGTGATGCTGGAAGGCAACGCCGGGCGCTGGAGCATTGCGGCTAGATTGGTGGCGACGGTGACGCACCGTGCGCTGGCCGCGATCGTGGACGACGGCGGCCTCTATCCTCCGAGCTTGGAACGCGCCGGCGCCCGTCTCGACCGCGTACTGATTGCTCCCGCCCGTACGCCGCTGGGGATCGCGCGCGCGGTAGATATCCTCTTGCGCACGCGGGCGTGCCGGCTGGTGCTCGTGCTGACGGCGCCGGACCTTCGCGCCGCCGTGTGGATGCGGCTGGCGCGGCTCGCGCAGCGAGCCGGCGTGCTGCTGGTTGCGATCGCTACGCGCGCGAGCGCATCCCTTGCGGGCGCCGCCGCTCTGCGCCTCGACTGCACTCTCGAGCGCGTGCTCGTTTACGGAACGCGCGGTCTCTGGTGCACGTTTGCGGGGTACGACCTACGCGTGCACGTGCGCAAACATCACGGATTCTCAACCGGTGCGACGCCCGCCCACGTGCGGGCCGTCAACGTACCCGCCGGCGCAATGGCCCGCGAACGCGCGATCGCACCCGGGTCACAGACGCAAGCGCCGCAGCGTCGAGAACGAAAACATGCTGTTGTGCGTTAGCCTCAAAGGCGTTCCGTCTCCGGTCGCGTGGGAAGAACTGCTCGACGCCCTCGATGCGGTGTCGCCGCTGGTCGACGACGTGCGGGCCGGCTTGGCGTTTCTCGACATGCGCGGCATTGCCGGAACGCCGCTGCATTGGATGGCGCAAGCGCGCGCGATCGCCGCGCCGTTTTGCCTGCCGCTTCGCATGGGCGCCGGCGACACCAAGATTGCCGCGCGTGCCGCCGCGCAATCGGATGACGGCGGCGTGTGCGTCCCCGGTTGCGAACGCACGCTGCTGGCGCCGTTTGCACTGTCGTTCCTCGATATCGATCCCAAAATCGTCGACCGCTTGCGCGTATTGGGAATCGAACGGCTCGGCGATCTCGCTAGTCTGCCGCACGGACCGTTCGTGCGGAGATTCGGCCCGGAAGCCGCGCGCTGGCACGCCCTCGCCCAAGGCGTCGATCGCACGCCGTTCGTTCCGCGCGCGCACGCCGTCGCCATCGAAGCCTCGATGTATGGTGAAGGCCGCGCCGAAGACGAAGCGCAGGTGATCTTTGCGTTGCGTATGCTGCTTTCGCGCATCGCTGCCGATCTCGAACGCTGCGGAAAGCGTGCCGGTGCGCTGACCCTCGACGTCGAGCTGGAAGACGCGCAAACGCAACGCTTCAACGTACCGCTGGCGTCGTCGACCGCGCAGGAACGTGCCATGCTCGACGTCGTTCGCGCCAAACTCGAAGGCGTGACGTTTCCGGCGGCGATCGTCGGCTTGCGCGTGCGGGCCGCCGAACTCGAAGAAGGAGGGGAAGCGCTCGGGCTTTTGAGCGGCGACGACTTCGATCCGCAAACCGTGGCCGTCACGATCGCGCGCATCGAAGCCGCCCTCGGCGAAACGGTCCGTCAAGCCAGCACGTGCAACGCCCACGTGCTCGAGGAACGATTTGCGTACGAGCGCTACGAGCCTCCCAAACGCACGCTGATGCTCGACGACGATGCAACGCCGGCATTCGATCGCGACATCGTACCGCAACTGCGACTGCTCACCGTCGCCGAGATTCCGGTGCGCGTGCGCGGCGGCGAACCAGCCTTCGTGGGCGATCCGCCGCAAGCGGTGTTGGAATGTGCCGGCCCCTGGCGCATCGAGTTGGAGCGGTGGCCCGGTGTCGACGCCGTCGCGCGCGACGAATACGACGTCTTGCTGGCCGACGGAGACCTGTACCGCATCTATCACCAAGGTGCGCACTGGTATCTGCGCGGCGCTTATGACTGAACCGGCGCAAAACGTTCGCCCCAGCGGATGCGGCCGGTCAGCTGCATGACGACGAACAACGTGAGGATGGCACCGATCGTAATCGTCAGCCCGCTCCATCCCTTGTTGAAGAGCGCGTATGAAAATAGGATCAAATACACGAGCTGCGCGAGCCCACTTTCGACGGCGGCGAAGCGCCAGCCCACGACGAGACGAAGATAGGTGACGGTCAAGAATAGCGAGACCAGCGAGCAGATGACGAAGGCGGCCTCGATGGCGATGCGATCGACTAAGTACGCGAACAGCAGGTGGAACGCGAAGAACGAGCTTGCGAGGAAAAAATAGTTGACGGGGTGGAGATCGATCTTTCCAAGCGTCGTGATCATGAGCATCACGAAGATATAGAATAGCAAGGCCACCGGCGCCCAAAACGTAATGCGCTGTGCCAGCGGACCGGGCTGCATGGGATACGGAACCGCCATGCCGATGCCGTTACCGGTAACGAGCGTGCCGTAGTGCCACTGTAGCCGCCAGCCTTGGCCCAGCAGCTGTTCGCCACTCGGCAGCAGCGTTTGCGGCGGGAAGTCGATGGCGCTAAAGTTGGTCGTCATCGTCAGGGCAAAATCGTTGACCGATTGAACGCCGTCGCCAAAGCGATACGTCCACGACTCCATGCCGCGCGAGAGGTACCCGATCTCGACGGTCGTCTGTCTTCCCGGTTCGAGATCGAACGTCACCGCGTTTTGGCTCAGCGCGCTCGCATCGGTAAACGACCGCCCGCCAATGACGCAGGTGAAGTCGGTGTAGGTTCCGTCGGTCGACGGAAAGGGAAAGTGCAACGAGAGCCGGCTGCTCGACGTGTCGTTTCGAATGTGGTAGTGGGCCAGAAAGTGGACGTCGTAAAGGTTATACCAGAGCAGCCCTTTTCGACGCTGTTTGAGATCGAGCTTGACGTCGATGCGGCTGCTGCGAATCGGAACGACGACGTCTTCGTAGCCCCGTTCGGTGCGCTTCTTATCCTTGTTGTACGTGTCGACCGCGACACGCGCGCTGAGTTGCGGAGCGGCCTGGGTCTGCGCGGATCCCCACTGTGAGGTGAGCCGTTGGCTTTGGCTGGAGTCGGACTCGGCGGTGCGCTGAACGAGCGTGGTCCCCAAGATCATCCAGGCGATGCTCGCTCCGCAGAAGATGACGGCGATGGCGACTAGACGTTTGAGGGTCATTTTAGTACTCCGGCGTGACGTGCGGTAACTCTGTAATGCAAAGTGTTAACTTTGTATCACAAAGTGTCGGCCTGCGCAAGAGGCTGCCGGAGGAAGGCGTCGCAGGCGCCGTGGTATACTGGGGAACCAGTCACTCCGGATTCCTTTGAGGAGATGTTTCTCTTGAACGCACCATACGTTCGGGCATTCGCCGTTGCCGGCATTGCCCTGATTGCCGCCTGTTCGGGCGGCGCCGGGAACCAGACGTTACCGAACGGAGCGAGCGGCGCCGGGACGGCGATGCGCTCCGGCGCCGGAAACGTGCGCGCGGCTTGTCCGCAGGTCCAACCGCCCGGTTACGCCAGCTGTTACGCACTCATCCGTACCGACGTGACGCCCACGCGCGGCGAGCAACCATTCGTCGGCGGCTACGGGCCGGCCGATCTCGACTCGGCTTATAACCTTCCTTCAACCAACGGCAAGGGCCAAACCGTCGGCATCGTCGACGCGTACGACGACCCGAATGCAGAAAGCGATCTGGCCGTCTATCGTTCCAACTTCGGCTTGCCGGCGTGCACGTCGAAGACCGGCTGCTTTACGAAAGTCGGCCAGAGCGGCTCGACCACAAAACTCCCGAAGCCCGACCCCGGATGGGCCGGAGAAATCTCGCTCGATCTCGACATGACCTCGGCAATCTGTCCGAAGTGCAAGATCCTGCTCGTCGAAGCGAATAACAACAAACTCCTGAGTCTCGGAAAGTCGGTCGATCGCGCGGTTATGATGGGCGCGACCGTCGTCAGCAACTCGTATGGCGGCGGCGGTGGCGGCGCGACGAACTCGCACTACGATCATCCGGGAACGATAATCACCGCCAGCTCGGGCGACGGCGGCTATCGAGCATCGTCACCGTGCGATTACACGACGGTCGTGTGCATCGGCGGAACGTCGCTGCGCAAAGGCGGCGGAACGCGTGGTTGGAGCGAATCGGCCTGGAGCGGCGCCGGAAGCGCGTGCGCCAGCTTAGTCGCGAAGCCGTCGTGGCAAACGGACAAGGGCTGTACGAAGCGTTCCGAATCCGACGTTTCCGCGATTGCCGACCCGAGCACCGGCGTCGCGTTCTACGATAGCTATCCCAGCGGAGGCTGGGGCGTCGTCGGCGGTACCAGCGTATCGTCGCCGATCATTGCCTCGGTGTTCGCACTTGCCGGCAACGCGTCGTCGCAAAACTACGCAGCAGGCATTTGGGCCGCCGGCGGTTCGTCGTCGCTCAACGACGTTACGACCGGCAGCAACGGCACCTGTCCGAAGAAAATCTCCTACATCTGCAATGCCGGTCCAGGGTACGACGGCGTAACCGGTTGGGGCACGCCGAACGGCGTAGGTGCGTTCTAGGGGGCGTCCTTCGTCCTTCGACTGCGCGCCTTCGGCGCTTCGCTCAGGATGACAAGAGCGGGGCTCCGCTTAGGTGACAGTACACATGAAGCGCGGCAATCTTGCCGCGCTTCATCGTTTGTTGTGTGTCGTTCGTCCTTCGACTGCGCGCCTTCGGCGCTCCGCTCAGGATGAAAACGATGTCTTACGAGAAGCAGTAAGAGTCGGACGATGCGTCGCCGCCTTGGAGGCGGACTTGGTGTGATCGATACTCCGGTGGGAACTCGATAAGGAACTTCGGATCGAAGCCGATGGCGCCATCGCTTCCGACGTCGAGTTTGACCATCCAGCTCTTGATACCGTCGAGATAGAACTGGTCGTCCCATGCACGGTACAACGAATTCGTGAAATATACCCGGCGGCCGTCGCGGCTGATCTCGACCATTTGCGGGCCGCCATTGAGCGGCTGCTCGGGCTTGGCGGGATGAGCGGTACGCTTGACGATCCCGCCGATGCGAACCGAGCCGACGAGTTTGGGATCGAACGGATCGCTCACGTCGTACTGACGCATTTCGCCCGTCCCCCAGCACGACGCGTACAAATATTTATCGTCGAGCGAGAGGTCGATGTCGCTGAGGAGCGGCGGCACCGCACTGAAGCCTTTCAACAAATCCGGTAACTGCGCGGGATCGGCCGGCTCGGCCGGTATCTCGATAACCTTGGTGACGCCCCACTTGCCGTTATCGCGGTGCCAGACCCAGATCGAACTCGATAGATCCTTCATCGAGATGACGACCCCTCCGAAGCCGTAGGTTTTGTTGGGATCGTGCGACGGACGCAGTTCGAGAATCGCCTGCTGTTCCGCGCCGAGATCGATGGCTTGTACGTGACGGCGCGCGCGGAGATCCCAAAAGTGGAGGTGATGGCCGTACTTGCCGGCGAGCAGCAACGCGGGATCGAGACCATTTTCGATCATGTTGGGCGTCCCCCACTCGCTGGTCACCATGACGTCGTGACCCAAATGCCACCAGAAGTCGTAGGCGAAGTACTGCGGTCCGCGGTCGACTTCCCATTGGCCCAAAATGTCGAACGTATCGCAGTCCATCATAAAAATTCCGCCGGGTCCATCGCCGCTTGCGTTACCGAGCGCGCTCACGTAGATGGCATCGGGACCGCAATGAATGGTGTGCGGTCGCGTATAGCCGGATCGAGCGATGAGTTCGCCGGGCTCGATGGTGCGGACGATACGCGGCTTTTGCGCCGTCGGGCTTCGTATCGACAATGTGAATGCGCGACGATCGCAAACCGGGCACAACCAAGTAACGCCGTTCGACATGCGGCCGCGGTGCATTGGGACACAGCGCGCTGCTGCACGCGCTCCATCCGAAATGGTGAAGCTCGTCGCCGGTGTTGGGAAAGTCGAGGCGTCCAACTTGCGACGCATAGGCGTTCGAGGTTGGGTCGGTGTCGATAACGGCCAACGCATCCGGTCTGCCGTTTCCGCTCGCGCTGAGAAGCGCGACGTAGGCGAGCGTTTCAGCCGGTGCTTGCATCGCATCTTTGGCCGATGCGTAGAATGTTGGATCGGGTTTTAGCAGCATTTGCCGTGACCTCTCTCCGGTCAGGCGCCGGTACGATGCTTCGGCGGGATGGAGCAGTTACGTGAGCAGCGCCGCGAGTCCCGCAACGATGAGGGCCGCCGCCCAGACAAGGTCGACGTTGAGCCACGCGCGCCGCAAAAAGCTCACGCCGAACCTAGCGTAGACGACCAGCGCAATCGCCGTCATCGTAAGTACGTAACCGAGCGTGTGGACGCTTACCATGAGGATGCCCGTCAGCCATTGTCCCTGACCGGCATGGACGGCCGGCATCGGCATCGCCATCGACGCGAAGGCCGGCGAGGCCGTTATGAAGGGCACCAGCATCAAGCCGGCGCCGTGCGCGCTGGCCATGAGGAATCCCCAGACCGCGAGGCCCCAAAAGCCGACGCGCATGCCGACCCAGCGCGGGTGTCGCGCGCGTAGCAAACGATACGCGCCGAACCGACAGCAGAATAGCGGCAACGGCATCGTGGACGACCGCATGTGGGAGCGCTACCGCCGCCAACGCGGCCAGCAGCACGACCACGGCGACCGACACGACGTGCCCGAGTGCGATCGGCACGACGGCCCGAAAGATCGCCGCCATCGAGCGTTCTTGGAGTCCCAGCGCGACGGCGAAGAGCCATCCCATCCCGGGGTTGAGGCCGTGATAGCAACCGAGAAGGAACAGCGCGAGCCAAACGTAGCGGTCGCTCACCGCTAGAGCTTCGGGGTTATGCCCCTATGTTCTGCTCGCCGGAGTCTACTTGTGGCTAATGGTTACGCCGACCGGTTCGCTCAGCGATTGGCCGATCATCTTGGTCGCCGAACCGCCGCCGGGATAGTTGAAGTACATGACGTTCGGCGAGCACACGTTACTGGCGACGACGCGCTTTTGGTCGATCCAAAACTGCAGCACGTCGCAGGAATTCGCCAGCGGCGTCGTGCCGGCGAGCGTTCCGGAACTACCGGAAATGGTGAACTCGTAGATCTTCGAAGGGCCGGAGATCGATACTTGGTCGCCGACGGCCAAGTGTTGACCGTCCCATTGAATCGCGCCCGGTAAAACGATGCTCTGATTCAGAGTGACGGCGTTGGCCGTTTTGCTCCCGGCGGGAAGCTCAGCAAATTCGAAGGCGACGTGCATGTCGGTGCCATCCACGAAGAGATTGCCTTGATTATCGTAGCCGATGAAATAGACGCGGAACACGTTGGGCGTCGTGTATTCGGCGGGCTTGCCTTTGGCATGCGTGTAGATGGAAAAACCGCCGGGGCCGCTGGTCGGCGGATCGTGCAAGACGGCGAGATTTCCAGTGGTCGGATCGATGGCGCATCCGTGCGTGAAGCCCGGCTCGTGATAGATCTTGATCGGACTCGTTCCACCGTGTGCGTACTCGACGAGCTGTTTCTTTCCACCGTTGGCGATGAACACGTTGCCGGCTTTGTCGACGCACTCATAATGCGGTGCCGAGAATCCGGTTAGCGTGCCTTCCAGCCGGCCGCGGGGATAGGAGTAGACGTTGACGTCGCCGTTGTTCAGATCGGAAACGTAGAGCAAGTCCATGCTCTTGGCGTCGGGCGCCATCCACGAAGTCCGCGCGGCTGCTCCGGCGGAAGGCCGATCCGAACTCGCGGGAGGAAGCGTCGAGGCGCCGTTTCCGCAGCCGGTCAATAGGCTGAGGGCGGCAGCGATGCCGAGCGAGTACGTGGCCGATGCGGCTAACCTCATACGAATGCTCCAATCAAAAACGATCGCGTACGTGACGATGATACTCGGCCGGCGTGGGCCATGCATGGGCAATTTGCCTAGGATGAAGATGATCGGACGGGCTCGGACGGGCGTTCCGCAAGCGCCCGGGGCAGCTGCCACCGTGAGTGGATGCCGAGTTTGGAAAAGATCGACTCACAATGATGATGGACGGTCCTCTCACTCAAGCGAAAAGTGGCCGCAATCTCTCGATTGGGCGCTCCGGCGGCGGCAAGCCGCGCGACTTCGAACTCGCGCGGCGTTAGCATCGTGGCCAGCCGCTTGTTCACCCGGTCGCCGCTCCAGACCGGGCGTAACGCGTCGATTCGCGCTCCGCATCGCTCGCGAACCTTACGCGCCTCGGCGGACTGTCCGGCCGCCGAGAGGGCCAGCGCTTGGGCTAACGGCCGGGCCGCCGTCGCGAAGTCTCGTTCGGCTTGCAAGGCGAGCTTTTTCGCGCGGTCTGGCATTTGGCGGCGGCGAGCGACGATGCTTTCGAAGAGGTCTTGGTGCGCGTGCAAGAAGCTCGACGTTTTCACCCCGCACTGTCGTGCCATCATGGCGGCGACGCGGGGAAGCTGGGCCGCCGGTCCTAGCCGCGCGGCCCGAATCCCCAGCTGCAAGCTGTTATCGAGCAGCGATAACGACTCAAGGCTGCGGTTCAGCAGCGCGTCGTGCTCCTCGCGACGGCCGCGGTGTTCGTAGAGCGCGCAGAACGACTCGACGAGCGGACCGAGCAGCCACTGTTCAGGCCGCGCAAAAGCAAGTTCGAGCAGGCTGAGGTCGCTGCTCTGCACCAAGAGCGCGTCGTCGCCGAGCATCATTCCGAGTGGAATTCCTACGGCGGCAGCACTGAGAAGATGCGCCGAACTGCCGCTACGGATAGCATACAGCTCGCGCAGGAGCGCTGCTGCCCGTTCGAGTTCTCCGGCGGCAAACAGTGCTTCGGCCAGGCTCACCATCGCGATCGGCTTGGCGCTTCCGATTGCATGTGCTTTTTCGAGCGCGGCGGCAAGTTGTTCGGGTGCTTCGATTTTGCGGCACGTCTCGAGTGCTTCTTCGAGACATGCGATCGCCAGTGCAACGCTGTCGTCTTGCAGGGCAGCCGTGCCGTAATTAATCAGAATTCGCGCGCATAAAGCCGGTTCGCCGTGCTTGCGGGCCGCTGCAAGCGCGAGCCCGAACGCCGCGAACCCGTCGCCGATCGCTCTTGCTTTGATGTGGGCGATCGCACGCGCTTGAAAATAGAGCGCCACGATCTCGTCGTCACCCGATTCAACGATCGTCGCTACCTGTTGCAGCGCGTGCTGCGCCTGCTTGGGAGCATTGCCAATCGCGAGATCTACCGCGACGCTAATCCGCGCGCGGAGCGACTCGCGGTCAGGCGATCGAGCGGTCACGGGTAACGGGTCTATTCGTTCGAAACCTCATCGTCGTCCAAGGCTCGGATCGAACCGATGGCGGACGCGTGCGGCACGCCGAACCAGGATGGGGTTTCTCCGGGTGACTGTCCAGGCATCTCGATGGCATATGGCTGGCTATGAACGAGGTGCGCCTCGCCCACGACCAAGCGTCCGGAGATCACATCGCCGCTGGTGAAATGGACGGAAACTCGCCGGCCGAGGAAGGGTCGCAGCTCGCCGTCTGTCACGACGGCAGGGTTCACGGGCCGGTATCGAGCGCCCCTCCCAGATGAAGCCGCAGAGCGGATTGACATACGAACATATGTTCGCTATTCTGGCTCCCATGGCAGCACCTGCGTCGTATGCCGAGCTGCATAGCTGGTCGAATTTCACTTTTCTCGAGGGCGGATCGCACCCCGAGGAACTGGTCGACCGGGCAGCCGACCTCGGTCTGGCGGCGATTGCCCTAACCGACCGCGACGGCCTCTACGGGGCCGTCCGCTTTGCCGGACGGGCCAAGCTGCGCGGCATCGGGGCCATCATCGGAAGCGAGCTAACCTTCGAGGACGGCGCCCGCATCGTGCTGCTGGTCGAAGACGAGCGCGGTTATGCCAATCTCTGCGAGTTGATTTCGCGTGGCCAGCTGCGCGGCCGGAAGGGCGACGCGCGCTTGCAGTTCGACGACTTCGCGGGGCGCGCCGACGGGCTGATCGCGCTCTCCGGCGGTCCGTGCGGACGGGTGGAACGTGCGCTCGCAAACGACGGTCCGGCGGCGGCCGCGCTCGAAATTCGCCGTTTACGCGAGATTTTCAGCGAACGGTTTCATCTCGAGCTGCAGCACCACTTAACCGAAAACGATGCGCAGCTCAATCAGCGCCTGGTCGAGCTGGCGCGCGAGTTGCATGTGGCGTGCGTCGCGACCAACGCCGTCGCATACGCGGAAAAAGCGAACGCCGATCTCGCCGACGTGCTCTGCTGCGTGAAGCACGGCACCACGCTCGAACGCGCGCGCGCGGAGCATTTGCTGCGCCCGAATACCGAATATCACCTGAAATCCGCTGCGGCCATGCGCCGTTTATTCCGATCCCATCCCGAAGCGATTGCGCGCAGCGTGGAAATTGCCGAACGCTGCCGCTTCCGGTTGGAGCGAATTACCGGACAGTTTCCATTGTTTCCGGTGGAAGACGGCAAGACGCGCCAGTCGTACCTGCGCGAGCTGGTGTACCGCGGCGCCGTCGTGCGGTACGGGTCGCCGATAGAATCCGACGTCGAGCGTCAGCTCGAATACGAGCTCGGCATCATCGCCCGAATGGATCTCGCCGGCTACTTCCTAATCGTCTGGGACATCGTGCAGGAGGCGATGAAGCTCGGCGTGCTGTGCCAGGGGCGTGGGTCGGCCGCCAACTCAGCGGTCTGCTACGCGCTCGGCATCACCGCCGTCGATCCGATCGGCATGAAGCTGCTCTTCGAGCGCTTCATGTCGGAAGAGCGCCGCGAAATTCCCGACATCGACATCGACTTCGCGCATCAGGACCGCGAAAAAGTCATTCAATACGTCTACAACCGCTACGGCCGTTCCAACGCGGCGATGACCGCCGAAGTGATTACCTATCACGAGCGTTCGGCCTTGCGCGACGTCGCCAAGGCCCTCGGCTTGAGTCTCGAACAGGTCGACGCGCTCGCGCGTGAGCTCGAAGCCAGCGAGTCGCTCGACGACGCGTGTGCCGCTGTCGAAGGGCTCCCTTCGATCTGTCGTCGTCTCGAAAACTTTCCGCGACACATGGGGATTCACTCCGGCGGAATGGTGCTTACGCGTGATCCGCTGGTGCGGGTGGCGCCGGTCGAGTGGGCGACGATGCGCGACCGCACGATCATCCAGTGGGACAAAGACGATATCCAAGACCTGGGTTTGATCAAGATCGACCTACTCGGCCTGGGGATGCTGTCGCTGCTGCGTGAAGCGTTTTCGCTGCACAAGCGCTGTTATGGCACGGATCTCGCACTGCATACGATTCCAGTCGGCGACACGCCCACGTACGAGATGATTCAGCGCGCCGATACCGTCGGCGTCTTTCAGATCGAGTCACGCGCGCAGCAGTCGATGCTGCCGCGCATGAAGCCGGTATGTTTTTACGACATCGTGATGCAAGTCGCCATCATACGCCCGGGCCCGATTCAAGGGCAGATGGTGCATCCGTTTCTGCGCCGGCGCGCCGGCTTGGAACCGGTAAGCTATCCGCATTCGAAACTCAAGGCGGTGCTCGAACGAACGATGGGCGTGCCGTTGTTTCAGGAGCAAGGCATGCGGATGGCGATCGAAGCCGCCGGCTTTTCGCCGGGCGAAGCCGATCAGTTGCGCCGCGCAATGGGACACAAGCGTTCGCGCAAGCGAATGCTCGACATTTATCCGCGGTTGGTCGACGGCATGATTGCCAACGGCATCGACCGCGCGGCGGCCGAGCAGCTGTTTCACATGCTGGAAGGGTTTGCCGATTACGGCTTTCCCGAATCGCACGCGGCCAGTTTCGCGCTGCTCGCATATGCATCGGCGTTCGTCAAATGCCGCTTTCCGGCGATTTTTACCGCGGCGATCCTCAACGTTCAGCCGATGGGTTTCTATTCGACGGAAGTGTTGGTCAACGATGCGCGACGGCATGGCGTGGTGGTGAAGCCGGTCGAGGTGAACGAGAGTGAGTACTGGTCGCACGTGGATTGCGATGGGGCGTTGCGGCTTGGGTTTCATTTGATTCGCGGGCTGGGTGAGGTGCAGCGCAAGCGTCTGGAGGCTGCCCTGCGTGGCGGGGTATTTGCGGATATGCTCGCTTTTGCGCAACGAACGCAGCTGGAGAAGGAGGCGCTCGAAAACCTGGCGATTGCGGGCGCGTTCTCGCCGTGGTTCAAATCGCGCCGGGAAGCGATGTGGGCGCTGCGCGCCATCGACGAACGCGAAGCGCGCGGGGAACTCGGTAAGCTGATGGACGTCGAGGAACCGGCGGTGCGCTTCAAGCCGGTCGCGCCCAAACAGGAGACGGCGTTCGATTTGTGGTCGACGGGCGTGACGCCGAAGGCCCAGGCGATGGCGCACTTCCGCAAGCAACTCGACGCGCAGCGCGTCATTCCGGCGGCGCGTTTGGCGGAGATGCCGCCGAACCTCATCTGCCGCGTCGGCGGTCTGGTCATCACGCGCCAGCGTCCCGGGACGGCCAAAGGCTTCGTGTTTCTCACGCTCGAGGACGAAACGGGGCTGGTCAACGTCATCGTTCGCCCCGACGTTTACGAACGCTATCGCCGCACGATTCGCAGCGCTTCGATGCTCGTCATCCACGGCAAGCTGCAAAAAGAAAGCGGCTGCATCGATCTGATCGCGCACCGCATCCACGCCTTCGACGGCCAAGGCATCGCCAACGGCGTCCGCTCACACAATTTTAGGTGAAGCGATAACCCTGGACCCAGCGATGAACAGACAAGGGAGAAGCGGCCGCGTAAAAGCCGCTGAGGTTTATGCCGTTAACCGTTAGGCTCTAGTAGCCGCGAGTGCCTTCCCTGCCACGATGGCTGCGGCCATGGCGAGCTTATGGTCCTGGGTCCATGGCGGTCCGACAGCTTTCCGCATATCGAGAAAATGAGCGTCGAAGCTCTCGATACGCAACGCCTGGCCTGCGGCGGTAAACACTTTCTTCGGATCGTACCAATAGACGGGCCAGCCGCGGGCGGCGGCAGCGGCGGCCAGGGCTTGGCGGTACATCACCCAGTCGGCGACGTTGCGTGCGCGGTAGTCGTTGAGGCGTTCGGCAATCGTGGGCGGCAGCTCCGGGCACGTGCGAAGGGCGATGCCCGAGATCGGCTGCACGGTATTGGCGATGGCGTCGAGTGCAAGTGCTGCGTGCTTCTCTGCCGAAGCACGTACGCGTTCGACCAGAGCTACGGCTTCGTCCAGCGGGAGCCCCTGGGCTTCGTGGTGGTGGGGAATTGCCGGCAGGTCGTCGTCGACAAGTTCTACCCGGCGGCGGTCGAGAAGCGTCCCATCGCGCGCCACCGTCATCAGTACCGCCCAACCACCGTGGTCCGATATCCCGATGATGCCGCCGCTCTTCGACACGATGTCTCCTCTCGTTCACGTCGCCGCTTTCTGGGCTGGGAGTTTGCATGTCTGAACCGAGTCAACTCTACGCACGCGTTCGCCTTAGTCGCCATCGGCTCGATGAGTTTCTTAGCAGCGCCTTTCCGGATCCAAGCGATGACGAAGAAGTCCTGACTTGGCTTTCGAAATCCTCTTACTACGGCGAGCGTTACACACCCGAATCGATCCGAGAGCGCGTCGCGTCGGACTCGACCATTGGCGCCTGGGTCGACGGCCTCATGGCGCCGGCGCCGCACGGGCTTGCGATGCCGGGTCGCAACAGTTACGACGACGAGACGCAAACGTGGACGCTGGCAGCACTGGATTTCTCGGAAAACTACGACGACTACGTGGCGGCAGTAGCGATCTTTCGCGAAATCGCGAAGCTCAAAGATCTGACGGGAGACGACGGGCTCTTAGTCTATGGGTTTCTGTTCGAAAACGAACACGTCGTGGTGGCGCTGCGCGTCGCGATGGGTATGTCAACGTTCTTGGAGAGCTCCGATGTGGAGTGGCTGCTGTCGGATGCGAACGTTGCGATGGAGGCGCTGATTGCCGAGGGCGCTGCACAGCACGCGGAACCTTAACGCTTGTCAACGACGCGAAGTCATTACGTATTGCCCGGTGGAAGCGCGCCGGCGTAGCCATCGACGATGATAAGGTCGGTCTCGCTGATCTGTTGACGTAATGCCCTGGCGGGTGCGTATTCCGGCGAATTCCACCATTCGAGAGCGCGTTCAAGGCTCTCGAACGTCAAAACGACGATGCGCGTGGGTTGCCACGACCCTTCGAGAACGTTCATCGTGCCGCCGCGTACCAGGTAGCGCCCGCCGTACTGCGCCACGGTGCGTTGCGCCAGCTCCTTATAAGTTTCGTACTGCGTTGGGTCGGTGGTTGCAACGTTGACGATGACGTAAGCGGCCATGAAATATCTCCTGCGGGCGGATCTTGCCCCGCGTCCAGCTGGTGAATTGAGGATGTTTCGCCGACGCATTCCTCAACGCCCATGCGCAGGGCGCGGCGCCTTAGTGACCTAAAATGTCCTACGTGCAAGCGGCTGCATCCGCCCCGCCCGTCCTCGATCCGTACGCCCTGTTCCTGCGGGCACGGTCGGCGGTGACCAGCGTGCAGTATCCGCATCGAATCGACTACACGATCGCGGTCAGCGGTAAGGACGGTACGGTCGCGCGGAGCAATCACTATCGCGCCAGCTATCGCGCGGATGGAGATCAGGTCAACCTCGCGCCGATCAGCGCGGAAGAAGCGGCAAAGCCTCCGCTGGTCCCGCACGGGTTTAACTTTGTGTTTACCGCCAGCGTCTGCGGCGGCCGGTGCGAAACCGGCAGCGATACGCTCGCGTTTCCGGCGGGGCGTCCGGCGGCATCACCGGATCTCATTGGCGTTCCGTTACTCGCGCCGACTTATATGTTTGGGTTGACCTACCAACGCCGGGGCGAGCGGAGCGCGCAGATCGTTCCGCCGTCGAACATCCCGGTCATTGCGGTGGTATCATCAAACTCGCGTGATTATACAGTTGCGCTGGTCGACTCGCCAGTAATTGACGGCGGTCCCTGCTATCATTTGTGGTTAACGCCGCTTCGTAAGCCGAAGGCAAACCGGTTGCGCGAACTTTGGATCGGCACGAGCGATTATTTGCCACGAAGGGCGATCGTTGCGGGAAACTTTACCCTCGCACCGTTCGTCGACGTCCCGTGGACGATCGACTTTTCCGTCGTACGTGGCGCTCCGTTTATCCGGGACGAACGCGCGAACGCAACGCTCTATCTCGCGCATCGCCAAGTCGTCCGAGACGCGCTTATTTCGTTTGAGAACGTCGCGGTAGCCGGCGCGACCATCTACGATATGCCGCTCGTTGCCCCCGAAGCCACACCCACCACCCTTATCGAACCACTTCCGTAAAGGCGTACGGCTTGGGGGTCCTTCGACTGCGGCGCCTCGCGCCTCCGCTCAGGATGACAACGCTAAGCAGCGGAGGTCGGGTGCATGTGGGCGCGCGAGAAACGATTGCACTACGGCTTGCGCGCATTTGGATGCGGGAGCGACGCCGTGGCCGACGCCGCGAAACATCACGAGCCGCGCGTTGGGAAGCATCGCAGCGGCGGCTTTGGCCCACGGTGACGCAGTGACGGCATCGAAGGTTCCCGAGAGGATAAGGGTAGGAATGGAGCTGCGAACCGGTTCGCGCACCGTCGCGGGCGCTTTCGGAACGTCCCATTCGCGGCAGTCGTCGGTGACGTACGTAAACTGCGGGGGCTCTTCGAGTACCGTCGACGGGTAACTCGGCAATACGCGGCGGCCTTTGGATAAAATCTCGGGGTATGCCGCGAACGGATACCACTCGCTGCAAATGACGCCGAAGGTTAGGCCGTAGCCGATTAGGCCGGGCGGCGTGATCGACGACGCGCGCGAAGCGGCGATGTGCTGCGGTCTACCGTCGGCGAGTTCGTCGATCCAGGCGGGGACTTCTTTGAATTCCGCCGTCGCAAAGCTCATGCTCACGAGCCAGTTCGCCAGCGCGCCGCCGTCGGTCGTAACCGCAACCTCTCCGCCCGCTGCTTGGCTCGGCACGTGCGTCGTGACCGGATGGGATTCGAGCTTACGAACGAGCGCGGAAAAACGTTCTTCGAGTCGTGGGTAACGCGATCGGCAAATCGGTTGCGCCGCGCACGTCGCAAACAGGCTGGTGAAACCGGCGCTTGCCTGCGGCCAGAACGCCGGCAACGAGACGAGGTTCGGCGGTTCCGTCGAGTCGAGGATAAGACTGCCAATGCCGGCTGAGTCGATGCGCACGAGATTCAGCGCGAGATTCGTTCCGTACGAGATGCCGTAGACGTTCCATTGCTGGTATCCGAGCGCGCGCCGCAGATCGGCGAAGTCGGCAGCGTTCTCGGTAGTGTTATACGCTGCGAGATCGATGCCACGCTCGGCAAGCTGGGCTCGGCACGTACGCGTTGCTGCGACGTGTTCGGCGCGCGTCGATGGTGCATCGTAGACGACGCCGACTAAACGCCGGAAGAATCGGTCGATGACCGGGCACGTCAGTTGCGGCTTTGAATAATACGTGCCGCGTTGGTCGACGACAATCAGGTCGTTTCGCGCGTTCAAACCTTCGCCGATCAATGCCGCGGTCGAAAGCAGTGGAGCGCCGCCCGGCCCGCCGTCGACGTAGACGAGCGGGTCGGCGATCGCGCGTTTTACTGCGGGTATGACGGCGACGGCGATGCGAATCGTCCGGCCGTTGCGCAGCGCACGGTTCTCGGGAACGACGAGATATCCGCATCGCGCCTTAACGCTAGGCGGCAGCGTCGGCCAGCAGCGCGCGGATTCGAAGGCGCCGCGACTCGCCGGCGCACACCCGGCGAAAACGCCGAGCATGCAGCATACGATTGCGACGGGTATGCAGCCGCGAAGCGCGCTCGTCTTGGGTTTTTCCGGGCGCGTTCCCGCTAGCCTCGCATCACTTTGTCAAGGCCGGCTTTCAGATCGTCGGCATTCATGACCGGAGTCAGTTCGACGCTTGCATTCAGTCCGGAAAAGAGGGGTTCGATTGTGGGCGGAATGTCGGATTGCGATTCCAAATTGAAGACGATGAAGCCGGCGCGGCGCCCGGAATCGGAAAAAAAGTACGCCGCCTCGGGCTTCAGGCGCTCGAGTAGCGACTGGAGGACCTTCGGAAGGCTGCCGTCCTTGATGGCGGCGTTGGATGCCTCAACGGGCAGCGTGAATTTAAGCAAAGTGCGCATGGTGAACTCCTTTTGGCGTGAAATGGTCTATGCAGAGTGAATATCCCTGTGCCGGCGAGCGTCTTGGTTGCGCAGGAGTTGAAGCGTTGTAGCGCCGCTGCGGAGAAAAGAACGACCGATGGATGACGCAAAAAGGCTCGCGATGGCGCTGAACGCGCTCGTCAAGATGCCGCAGTTCTCAAACGGAAAAGCCCGTGCCGCGGCGCGTCAGGAACCGGCTGTAAACTGGCCCGCGACCAAGGCGCACAACGCCGACTTCAATCCCGACGTGGACGGTTTTGAATCGTTCCTGATGAACGACGGAAGCACGTGCGAGTGGGCGCCCGGGCAGTTTCGCTACGTTGCCCGGACGCGAAGCTAGATTATATCGACTTCGTGCAGGTCGTGTTCGAGGACGTCTTCCAACTGGCGCCCGACTGATACTGGCCGAGATCGGTGTATTTCGTGGGGCTGAGGACCGTGTACGTGTCGCGGATCGCCGTCGCTTTGCCCGACGCTGCGCTCGTGTAAGAGCCGGTCCAAAGCGTCTTTTTGCCGGTCTGCGTGGTCGACTCGCTGCTGAGGTCGCCGTTCGCGGCTGCGCCGGGGTTCCACCAGGTCTTGGTTTTCGCAACGTACGAAACGTAGCCGGAAACGTCCGTACCGCTTCCGCTTACGTGCACAAGGAGAGCGCTTCCGACGCTGCTATGGGTGAACGTCAGCGAAACGTTGGCGGGACCACCCATCTCCGACGGGGTGCTGTTGACGCACGACCACGTGCCTAGCAGGAAATCCCAGCCGTGCGGCCCGACGCCGACCGTGGATGCGGACATCGCCGAAGACGACATCGAGCCGCCTTGTGCCTGGACCGCGCAGGGGACGCCGGCGAGTGCCGCCAGCATAACAATGAGAAGAAGCCGATTCATCGTAATCCTCCGAGAGTAGCAGATTTGTCGTGGTTCTGCTTCGGAGCGGCTTTCCCTCAGTTTTTGTTTACGCGCAGCTGATCGTACGGCTTCTGGACGTAGCTATACTTTTCGCCGCACACGCGGCAAACGTTGAGCGGGCTTCCGAAATGCTCGTGCGGAGCGTACTCTTTTTTAACCTTCGCGCGCTTTTTGGGGGGAGCTTTGACCGGCGTTATGGTTTCGATTGGATTTACTCATTCTCGCTCCCGAGGCTGGGAGCCGCGCGCCTTCTGGAAATCAAAGGCGATGCTGTGGCTATTCGACGGCTGCGGCGCATTTCCCACCTATTTGAGTGCCGTGAGCACGTAGTACGCGACGTCGTGCAGATCGGCACCGGAAAGTTTCCAACGAGGCATGACCGGATTGAGCGCTTGTCCCTCATTGTCGACGCCGGTGGAGATTGCGCGCTCGAGCAGTGCAAGCGTATACGGGTGCTTTTGGCCGGTTACGAGCGCCTTGTGCCGCAAGTCCGCGCTGACAGCTCCATTCGGCAGGTGCACGCCCCCGGATCCGTTCATCCGATGGCAGGCGGCGCAGTTTGGACGCAACGCCGGTGGTTCGGCGACGATCTGCGTTCCATTCGCGTCGTGTCCCGATTGGAAGATCGATCGGCCGTTGTCATCCGAAGACGCGGGGTGGGACGAGGAGCAAGCGCTTGTCGCGGCCAGCGCGATGGCAAGAAGTAACATAAATCGATGCATGCGACTGCTATTTCCGGATTCGCCGCGCGTGAAACGCCGGTCCTTCGACTACGCGCCCGCGGCGCTCCGCTCAGGATGACAAGGGTTTTGCGAGGCTGACGGTTGCGCCCTCGCCGGGTCCGCTGAGGGTTTTGATCGGCGATCCTCCGGCTGGATAGTCCCAGAGCATCACGTTCGCGCTGTGCTCGTTCGGGCCGATGACCTTGCCGTTTTGAATCCAGAACTGCACGATTTGCGTTTCCTGGTTCAGCGGCGTCGAACCGACCTCGGTTCCCTTCGTGCCTTTAATGTCGAACTGGTAAATTGGGCCGTATTGATCGCCGACGGCTACGTGTTTTCCGTCCCATTGCACGCCGCCGGGGTAGGATATCCCGTGGTTGAGCATGATGGTCTTGAGCTTGCTGCTATTTTTGGGAAGTTCGGTGAACGCAAACGTGCTGCCCGAACTCCACCCATCGACGAAGAGATTGCCCTTGTCGTCATAACCGCAATAATAGTAGTAATAGACGTCTGGAGAAACGTACCGGGTCGGAGTGCCTTGAGCGTTCTTGTAGATCGAAATGCTGCCCTGACCGGTTGCCCCAAAGAAGTTGGTGACAGCAAGGTCGCCGGTGACCGGGTTGATCGAACAGGCGTTAGTGCGTCCGTCATTGTCGATAAGATTGGCGATGGGCGTCGTGCCGCCGTGCGCGTACTCGGTAATCTGGTGGACGCCTTCGCTCGTGTCGTTCGTGACCCAGACGTTGCCCGTCTTATCGACGCACAGCCCCTCGGGATTGAAAAACCCGGTGATTTGTCCGAGCATCTTACCCTTCGGCCAGGAATACATGGTAACGACCTGATCGCTCAGGTCGGAAATATACATCAAATCGCTGTTTTTGGCAGCGGGAGACACCCACGATTGCGTGACGCGGGCCTGCGCAGCCGGTTGCGGCGCAATCGCGGGTTGCAAGGCCGCTCCGCCGCCGCAGCCGGCCAGAACCGCAAACGTCGCGCTCGCGGCGCAACCCAATCGAACCGAATGCAGGATGGACATCGGAGCCTCCCGTCGCCAGTGGTACGTGTGCTTACAGGATAGCACCGTCGACGGCGTCGTTGGAGAGGAAATCGTGTCCGTGACGGTGCCGATTCCGGCGAAACGCAGGAAATGCTTGCAGTTCGCGCTCGATGGCGTCGGCGAGCATCGAACGGGCCGGCTCGTGCACGCCGAGATAAAGTCCCGGCTCGATGACTTCGACTTCGCTGACGAGGGCGTTTCCGTCGTCATCGTGGAGCAGATCGACGCGCGCGTACACGGTTCGCCCGGGTACGGCGTTAAGCGCGCGGCCGGCGACGTCGAGTTCTTCAGCGGTCGCTTCGACGAGCGACGACCGCTCGTCGCTGACGACCAGCACGGTATCGAACGGTTTTTTGACGACCGCGTGCGAGTAGCGTCCGCCAAAGAACATCAGCGCGCGTTCGCCGTAGGTTGAAACGGACTTCAAATACGGCTGCACGAGAACGTCTTGTGCCGGGCTCAAGCGATCGAGGTGGTCCTGACCGCGTGCCAACGACGCGCGATCGCAACGCACCAGCAGCACGTCGCTGGCGGCGGCGCCTAACGCCGGCTTCACGACGACGGCCGGCCAGCCGCGCGATTCGCAGAGATCTGCCAAGCTGCGCGACGCGCCTCGTTCGACCCACTCGGTCGGCACGACGGATACGCCGGCGCGTTCGATGTCGCGCACGTAGGATTTGTGCGCGTTCCATCTGATGAGGCGCTCGTCGTTCCGAATGGCCGTGAGTTCCGACGTGCGGTCGAGCCACGCGATAAACTCGTCATATCGGCGATAGTAGTCCCAGGTGGAGCGTACGACGCACACCCGGCTCGCCGACCAGTCGACTTTGGGATCGCTCCATGTCGCGATCGAAACGCGCATGCCGCGCTTGCGCAGTTCGTCGGCCAGCAGGCGATCGTCGGGATCGAGTGCCGGAAATTGCTCGCACGTAACGAGGGTGCAGTCGATGGGCACCATTCGAGTCTAGCATCGAGTCCTGGTAAAGGAACAGGCGGAAGGCGACGAATATCCAGGGCGTCGCCGTGAATTAGGAGGAATCGTTGGCGCATCCGCGCGGTTTCCACGCCTTAGATCGAGCGGACTGTTCGATCTTGCGCATCCTTCAGGAAAATGCGCGGGAGTCGTTTGCGGAAGTCGGCAAGCAAGTGGGGCTGTCGGCGACCAGCGTGGCCGAACGAATTCGCCGGCTCGAACAGGCCGGAGTGATCGAGGGGTACACGGTACGGATCGCAGCCCAAAAACTCGGCCGCCCGGTGACGGCGTTCGTACTTGCGCGGCCGAAGGGGCCCGACGCGCGCTTCGTCAAAGTCGCGCGTGAAAGGCCGGAAATTCTTGAATGCTTCCGCGTGACCGGAGAGTTCTCGTTCATTGCGCGTGCCGCGTTAAGAGACGTCAAACACTTGGAGGAACTGCTCGATCATCTCGAGCCGGCCGCGGTACACATCGTTACGCTGGTCGTTCTCTCGACGTCGTTCGAGGGCGTACCGCTCAGTCTGGAGTAGCGCCGCAGACCCGCTGCTGCGGCGCTACCTCATCCCATTTACGCTATTGGAAGTACAGCGGCGCAGTCGTCGACTGTGAATGGACGCTGCAGGTTACTTTTCCCGTAAGCGTCGCGGAACCCGAATAGGCCGGACGATTACGATTGAGCGCGTAGAGAACGAAACCACCCGCGCTCGTCAGGTTGATGGTGGCCGAAAAGCTATCGATGATCTTTTTTCCTGATGAAATAACCCACGCGAGCTTGCATTTGCCCTTGTACGCGATGTCGCTGTAGGACATGCTATATTGCCATACGGCACCTTTGGGAATGTAGCTGGACGGCCCAGTCAAGCCAACGGTATCGTTCGATTGCGCGCCGTTGACGCACGCGATGCACGGCACGCCGCCTTGGGCCGGACCGTCGGACACGAAGTTCATCAAAATGGCGGGTGAGCCGGCATCCGGATGAATCGAAAGGTTTCTGATCACGAGGTGGCCGTTCGCCGCCTCCGGTGCGGAGTCGAGCGCAGTGCCGATGTCGCTGGAAACGGTGGGCGCAACGGGCGCGGCGGGCGCAGCAGGCGTCGCGTTGTTGCCGGCCGTCGACGAACAGGCGGCGAGCAAGGCAACCTGGCACAACAAAAGTACGCGGCGGGTAAAGACGAGCATCGTGCCTCCTCATGAAGCAGACAAAAGGGGTTTTTGCTACGTTACGCGGGCCGCAGTAGAATTCCGTTGTTTAGCCCAGGCCTCCGAGGGTCGAATGGAAGAACCCAATTTCGATGCCGGAGTTGCCCGACGTCGTCGTCTATATCGAAGCGCTCGCAGCACGGATTAATGCCCGGCCGCTCGAGCGCGTACGAGTTGCGAGTCCGTCGCTCTTGCGAACAGCGGACCCGCCGCTCGCGAACGTGACCGGTCGAAGCGTTCGTGAAGTGCGGCGCATCGGCAAGCGCATTGCCATCGGATTTGACGATGAGCTGTGGCTGGTGTTGCATCTCATGATTGCGGGCCGTTTGCACTGGCGGCCGGCGGGAGCGTCGATTGCAGGGCGTCAAACGCTGGCGGCGTTCGACTTCCCCGACGGAACCCTGGCGTTGACGGAGGCCGGCAGAAAGCGCCGCGCGTCTTTGCACGTTTTGCGCGGCGACGAGGCACTTCGTGCGATCGACCCGGGCGGCATCGATGTTTTTACGACCGGCCTCGATGGGTTTCGCGGCGCGCTTACGGTCGAGAATCGCACCTTGAAACGCGCGCTCACCGATCCGCGAATGGTCGACGGCATCGGCAACGCGTATTCCGACGAGATCCTTCATGCCGCGAAGCTTTCGCCGATTGCGCTCACGCAGAAACTCTCGCCCGAAGAATGGACGCGGTTGTTTGAGGCGACGCGCACCACGCTGCAGCTGTGGATCGACCGGTTGCGTGCTGAAGCTGCCGGCACGTTTCCCGAGCATGTAACGGCGTTCCGCAAAGACATGGCGGTCCACGGGCGCTTCGGTCAACCATGCCCGCGGTGTGGCGAACCCGTCCAACGCATTCGCTATGCGGACAACGAGACGAACTACTGCGCGCGCTGCCAGACGGGCGGCAAACTCTTAGCGGACCGCAGTTTGTCGCGGCTCCTCAAAAGCGATTGGCCGCGAACGCTGGAGGAGCTGGACGAACTCAAGCGGCGACCGGACTAGCAGTCAGCGGGGACCGTCATCGTGCACCTGTAGCGCAACGCGGAAAGCGACACTAGGACCGCATCAAGAATTCGTACTCCGAGTCGCTGAGATGCAGCGAAACGGCACCGATGTTTTCCTCGAAGTGGCGAACCGAACCCGTGCCTGGGATGGGTAGCATAACCGGCGATCGCCGGAGCAGCCACGCCAGCGCGACCTGCGTCACCGTGGCTTTATGAGCGCGCGCTACTTCGGCAAGGGCGTGTCGTTGCAGGTTGGAGTTGCCGCCAACCGGCGCCCAGGGCAAAAACGCCAGCCCGTCGCGTTGACAGACCTCGAGCACGTCTTCGGACGAGCGGTCCTCGTGGTTGTAGCGATTCTGAACCGAAACGATCGGCGCGACGGCGCGCGCGGTTTCCAAAAGCTGCAGATCGACGTTCGAAACGCCGATGTGGCGGATCTTTCCAGCGCGCTGTAAGTCGGCGAGGGCGCCAATCGTTTCGGCGTAGGGAACCTTCGGGTCGGGCCGATGCTCCTGATATACATCGATGCACTCCAGGCGCAATCGCCGGAGGCTGCCCTCGAGCGCCTCGCGCAAATATTCCGGACGCCCGTCGGGCGTCCACTCGTCCGGGCCGGGTCGCAGGAAGCCGCCCTTGGTTGCGATCACGAGGCCGGACGGATATGGATACAGCGCCTCGGCGATGAGTTCTTCGCTGACGTTCGGGCCGTAGGAATCGGCCGTATCGATGAAGTTTATCCCGGCCGCGACGACGCGGCGCAGCAGGTCTTTGGCCGCTTCGCGATCCGGCGGTGGCCCAATGATGCCCTTGCCGGTGATGCGCATCGCGCCAAAGCCAAACCGATTGACCGTCAGGTCGCCGCCGATGGTTATCGTTTCGGCGGCAGCGACGCCGTTCACCATCTCTTTGCTGGCCATGCGGTCATCTTACCGCGATCCTGGGTGGCTAACGGGGTGGCTTCGGGGAAAGGATGTCGAGCATGCCGTGGCCCTGCGAACTCGTGCGACGCGCCCAGAACGTGCCGTCCCAAAGATAGTCGCTGTGAATCCAGGGATGAAGTAAGGAGAATCGGGATTTCAGCAGCGAGTTCTCGCATATTGCTTGACCGTCGGCGCCGGCGAAGGACTTGATTTCGTTAGCGACGGGATCGTGAAAATACCAGTAGTTCGCCCAGAAGATTCCAGCGTCGGACGTGCGCCGGCCACCTGCCAGCGTGGCGAAGTTTTTCGTAAAAAGTTTACCGTAGACGTCGTTTCTCCAGTGGTCGGCAGAGGCGGAGACGGTCGGCTGCTTGACGTCGAAGAAGAATTTCGTTTTCTCGAGCGCAGAGCCGAACGTAACCAGGGCGCGCAGGCGGAGCCATTGTTCTCTCGACACGCCGCCTTCGGAGTACATCTCGTGGATGTTGAGCAGCGCGTCCATTGCGATGGTCGATCCAAGACTATGGCCGGCTACGATCACGCGATCGTAGAGCGCGGGCGGGGCCGCCTCGGCGGCCGATGCGAACGCGGCTTTACCCGGGACGGGTAGCGTGGTCAACGGGCCGGCCGACGCGCGCAGGACCTGGAGGATAATGGCTTCGACGGTTTCCACAATTTGTTTACGGAATTTATAGAATGCGGAGTTCTCGTCGTGCGTCGTGTAGATCTGAACGTCTCCGAGCGTGTTCACGAAAAACTCGTTGAGCGTTCCCAAAGCGGACCGAAGGAAACCCACCAAAAGAACGGCCGTCAGCGTGGAATACATGAGGCGATGGCTCGGGTCGGGTACGAATGGAAAGAACCACGGCCACGCCCACAGACCAATAATGGCGATGCTCAACAAAGCGCCTTGAAACCACACGCGCCAAATGCTGCGTTGCTGCAGCAGGCCGGAGTCGCCGCATTTGCGCGCCCGGTTGCGGCGATAGGCCTCGGCACACGTATGATACGCGCTGATGGCGAACTGCGTTAGCGCGTAAGCTCCGGCGAAGACGATCGCCGCGTACATCAGTGCTTGCCACGCAAATCCTTGCATCGTGGTTGCAGGGTGCAGGACGAAATCAAAAAACGACGGCAGCGGTGTAGCACAGTCGGGCGGCTTACCCGAAGTTGCGCAGATCGCCGCTCGTGCGAAGATGCGATAGCCCGCATTCGCGGCCACCGCCGCCCCCGCTAAGAAAACGAGGCTGGCAGCGATTACACAGGCGACGAGCCCTAGGTCGAAGATGACCTTCGCGGTGTCGGCGAAGAGTTTCGCGCTGGCGTTCAGGGGAACGAAGATCGCGTCGGCGAGCCACGCAAGCACGTTTTGCAGCGTCGTCTGATTCTTGTCGATGGGACTCCAATAGGCTTCGAAGACGTCAAAGAAAGGAAATGCGGGATCGTCGGCGTTGTCGTCTCTCTGACAGATGCGCAACGCGGTCGCGTGCACGTCGCCGGGTTGCGCGTCGGGTTCGGCGATGGCCGGCCACAGGGATGTTCAGCTTCCATGCCGTCCCGGACCCCTCGTCGTTGAGACGGCGGAGCAATTGGGTCGCGTACAGATCTTGTATTTCGAAACGTGGCGTCGGGTGGATTCCGTGAACGACGACCACGGCCGTTTTCGCGACGTTTATTCCGCGTTCTCCGTCGCTGCTGGAGCCGGCCCTGCCGGCGTCCGCGCTAGATATGCCAAACGGGGAGGGCGAGCCGAGGGCCGCGTAGTCGTTGCCGCATGATTCTGGTGAAACCGGCGTCCCAATATCTCTCGAGCTACGTTGCGGCGCTGGAGCGCGGCTGGTCGCCAGACAACATACGTGACGAGGCCGGAACTGAGGAGCTCGCGGCGATTCGAGAATCTCCGGAGGCGTTCTTGGGGTCGCTCGACGATCCGGAGGCTAGAGGCGGACCGATTCGGCTGCTCGACGGATCGTTCGCGCAACGGCTGCCGGGGTTTCGTCGATGGATGTGGGACGGCGAGTTTTGCGGCAGCATCGGCTTTCGCTGGGCGCCGGGAACGGCTGCGCTGCCGGCGACATGTCCGGGGCACATCGGGTACGGCGTCGTTCCGTGGAAGCGCGGCCGCGGTTATGCGACCGAAGCGCTGGCGCAAATGCTGCCGCTCGCGTGCGAACGCGGACTGCCGTATGTGGACATCACGACCGAGGTCGACAACGTTGCCTCGCAGCGCGTTGCGATTGCCAATGGTGGCGTCGTCGTTGAGCGATTTCGGCAACTGCCGGTGCACGGAAGTGCCGACGTGTTTCGCTTTCGGATCGATTTGGGCGTTGACGCCGATCGGGGTTAAGGCGTCCTTCGACTGCAACGCTTCGCGCCTCCGCTCAGGATGACAATGCTGGGGTTAGAACGCGGCTTCGGCGACGCCCATTTTACGCAGCGTGCGGTTTTGCAGCGAGACGATGTAAGAAATTTGCCATACGGCTTTCGTGCGATCGGGTACTCCGATGCCCCAGCCTTTCGTGCACGCATAGTTTAGCCGCATGCCGGCTACGACGTCGGTGGCGCCCGTCATGAACGTGCATTCCTCGCCGTCGACCAGACGAAGACCCCACGGCTGTCCGCGCAATCGTAATCCTCGCAGTTCGGCCGACGAGTCGACGACGTCGGGCGTGTGCGGCAGCGCTCTGGTCGTGCGCATCAAAACGACGCTCCTCGAAAATGGCCCGGCCAAACAGGCGACGGTCGTGGCGCTCGACGAGGTGCTGAAGCACGGATCCGAGATATCGTTGCCGGCCATGCATCGCCATGCGTCGGACCGGTCCGTAACCAGCGATCGAATCCAGCAAGAGCCCGTTACTCGTCCGGACACCGCGAAGCCGGGGCGCAGGGCAGCGTGCGACCACGGCGTTACTAGCACGACGTTGGTTGCGGCCAGGACGAGCGCGAGGAGCGTCACGCCGTTGTGCCAATCGGGGTGGCGATTTGCCAGTCGTTGCCGCTGGGATCTTTCACCATGGCGCGCCGTTCGCCGTATGGAACGTCGATCGGCTCCTCGAGAGAAACGGCGCCGGATCTGATGGAACTTTCGTACGTCGCGTCGGCATCTGCGACGTAGAGATAGAGCAAGGACGAGGTCGCGGCGCGCGGGCCGGTCGGTCCGACCATCACGATGGAGTCGCCGATTTTCAGAACGGATGGAGCGCGGTCGTTGAACTCGCCCTGCGCCCCGAAGGCATCTTTGAGGAATTGCACGAGCTTCGCGGGGTCGTCGGATACGAGCCGTGATGTGATGCTGTGCCAACCTTCCGGGATCCATCTCATGCACTAAGGATGTCGGAAGACGCCGCCGAACCCTTTCGAGGTGAGCTCGGAACCGACGCCGCGCGCCAGGATCGCCGACATCATCCGCGACAGCGGAAAGATGGGCTCGGATCAACCGGCGACGTCGCAGAGCGATTTGGTTGCCGCCGTGAGTGCGGTCAGCGGGACGCCGGCCGGCGTGTTGACGGTCTCGCAAGCGCTCGGTGACGAACTCGCGAAGCGATTCCCAAGCCTGTCGGCAAAAGCCGACGCCGAATACGATCTCGCCGCCGATTACGAGACGAGTGGCCGCGCGCTGATTCTCGCGTTACAGGCCTGTAACTACGTGGTGAGCGCGGCGTTCGATACCGCCAGCGGCGCCGTTCTCGAAACGAAGAAGCCTCTGTCGCTGCTGTCTGTGGCGTTCACGGTCACCATTGCGATCGCCGATCGCGGTGCGTCGACGCATCTCTCCGCGCACGTCGAGCACGTCGGCTTGAACTGGGGGCAAAACGAAAAGCTCCTCAAGGAGCTGATTGGAAAGACGGACGAGTACCTGAAGCTCTTTCAGGCCTAACAATGAGGCGAGGTCGCGCTGATTCCAGCGCAACCTCGCCAAACGTACGAGTTGAGATTACCTCGAATGTGGGGCGTGGGTCGCCTTGGCTTCCGGCGCCTTTTGCTGCTGCCCGGCCGGCTTGGCCGCCGGTGGTTTTCCGGCCGGCTTGGCAGCCGGTGGTTTTCCGGCCGGCTTGGCAGCCGGTTGCGGCTTGGCAGCCGGCTTTGTCTGTGGCGCCGTCGCCGGTTTCATTTTCTCCGGTGGCTTCGCGGCCGGTTTAGGTTGCGGGTTGGTTGCCGAGGCCGGTTTGGTCTGCGGGTTGCTCGCGCCGGCTGGTTTCGCCGCAGGCTTCATCTCGGTGGTGGTCGCCGGCTTTGCAGCGGGCTTGTTCGCAGGCGTCTTGTCGGCAGCCGTCAGCGGCTTAAAGTTGGTGGGACGATTGGTCGCGCTCAAAGGCCGCGCTACGACCGTGTCGGCCGGCTTTCCGTTGTTGACTTTTGCGTAGAGGTTGCGGTCTTGCTGGGCCTCCTCGACGTGCGCGCGTTGCGCTGGCGTCATGGTAACGTGGCGTTCGCGGGCGTAGGCGATCTGCTGAGCATCTGGGTGCATTCGTACGCCGCCTGGACCGTTATACGCGTATCGGTTGACGTTTCTTACGATGACCGTCTTGTTGACGTAGACGTTACGAATGTAGGTCTGATTGACCGGCGTTACCGCGGTGTTGTAGCGGAATATGTTGCCCTGCCAGGCGCCGCCGGCATAGCCATTTCCATAGTAGCCGCCGCCGTAGTTAATGCCGCCGTAGTAACCGACGGAATTTCCCCAGTAGCCGGGGTTCCACATGTAACCGGCGCCGCCAGTATTCATGCCCCAGTAACCAGGCGTCCACAACAATCCCATCGACGGCGGCGTAACGTACGTGCCGGGGACCCAGTAGTAGCCGGCCGGGCCCCAGGCCCAGTAGCCGGGCGTCCAAATGGCGTTCTGCGTGGTCACCTGCGGTTGAACGTAGGTGGGCATCAGCGGCGGTGCGGCAAAGCTGATGTAGACTTGCGCGTTCGTCCGCGTGGGCGCGAAGACGCTGAGCGCGACCAGAGCGATTGGAAGAATGAGTCTGAAGATCCGCACGGGGCCTCCCTTAGAATAATAGCGAGTGCTCGATTAACCCCTTGTACCCACATTCCGGGCTATTCTTGCACTAGGGGTTCGCTTGCTTCCTAGAACAGCGCCCGCTCCTAGGAGAACTCGGACGCGGATAAGATGATCGACTGCAATATGCTTCCGGGCGCCTAACAGCAGTCAAGACCTTCGTCGCCGGGTAAGACCCGGAGCGGCGCTGCCGAACCCCCTCGTATGCGGCTGGCAGCGCTGGGTCTCGTTCTGGCGATCGGTTTCGCACTCACGTCGGTCCGCGCTGCATCGAGTGCCGCGGGCGATTTACCGCTCGCGCGCATCGGCGTGCGGGCCGGCGAGCCTTACGCGCAGTTCTATAACGTCGCGACGGGAGAGCGCTTTTCGCCGGGCGGTTTCAGCTATACGATTCTCGACCCCATCGCGAACCGGCCGACGTTTCCGTACACGCCGACGTACGCTCATGTGACCTTCGATCCAGGTTTTTACGATCCGCATGCGATCGACGCGGCGCTCGCATCGATTCACGACAACGGCTTCAACCTCATCCGCGTGATTCTCGACAGCGGCGACAGCGTGCACCAGTCGCGCGGGCAGTACGGGATTGCCGGACCGGCCGAGAGCCAGGGCCTTTACAGGCCCTACGTCGACAATGTGGTCGATTTTCTTAAACGGGCCCGGCACCAGCACGTCTACGTCATGCTCACGCTGCACGCGTTTCCGGAGAACCGCGGCTTCAAAACCATCGTGGGGTCGGGCACGCTCCCGCACGTAACCGGCACCAACCAATACTACTTCGCGCCGGGTGCCATTCGTGCGAAGGTCGCCTACGTTCGCGAACTGGTGCACGACGTCGCTTCGGTCGACGGCGGATCGCTGCTGTCGACGGTCCTGGCTTGGGAGATTCAAATTGAAATGTTCGCAAGCGACATCTGGGAGCCGTTTTCGCTGCATTCGGGGACGGTTACAACCGCCGACGGCCAGACGTACGACATGGGCGACACGGCGTCGCGTCAGCAGTGCATGGATGCAAACGTGGTTAACTGGGCAAAACAGGTCTCGGCCGCAGTCCGCTCGGAGGATCGCAGCGCGTTAGTGACGGCTGGATTCGCGACGTATCATGCCGTTCACAAGCCGGGACCGAACGGCGTGATTCGAACGCCGGGAAGCGACTCGCGCTATCCGCCACGCCCGCTGACGGTCGAGCGGGCTCACGCGCTGTCGTTCATCGACATGCACGCCTACCCGCGAACCGACCCGGGCTACACGCTCGCCGGCGATCTCGACTCCAACGAGCTTGCGAGTTGGGACCTCCGCTCCACGCCGTTCATTCTGGGCGAATTCGGCGCCAATCAGCGCAAGTTTCCAACGGCGCGCGAGGCCGGCGCGGCAGTCCGGCGTCAGCAAGAAGAAGCGCTGAAGTTGGGATTCGCGGGCACGGTGTATTGGACGTGGAATACCTTACCCGACGCGAACAAGTGGTGGAGTGCCGTGGAAGACGACGGAGCAATCTTGAAGGCACTCCTTCGACCGTAGAGTACTGCGGATAACTGGGGAGACCTCGAGAACGGGCGTCGGGCCGAGCGGAGTCGAGCCGACTTTGGTTGCGTAAGCTCGCTTTATTGCGAACTGGTAAAGATGCCCAGCGAAGAGTCTCCAATTGCCAGGCGCGCATTATCCCATTGAACGCCGCTAATTCCCCCGATGGATTGGTTCAGAAACATGTCTTTGAATGACGTGGCGTACGGAGACGTTCTAACTGCTCAGCGAGGCTTCGCGGGCTTCTTCGGTTTTAAGGTCTTAGCGTATTCGAAGCTCAGCGCGAGGTATTTCTGGAGCTCCTTGGTTTTCTCCAGCAGGTCGTCAAAAACGACGGCCCAGTCTTTCCTGACGACCCCGTATGCTTCGCTGCGCGTGGTCTTGTATTTCTTGAGAAACTTCTCGAGTTCGTCGCTCGGGAGCCGGATCGCTAGCGAGCCTTCCGGATTCATGTGCGTGAACATATGTCCGTTTGCAGAAGTATACGGATTGGTTGCGCCCTTCCGTTCGATCTTGGGGTTGGTCCGGATCAAGCGATCGTACAGATCGAAGCTCTCGGCGGGACTCCTGCCGGTCTTCTTTGGGCTCATGCTCCGCCTTATCTGCTCACGGCCGCGCCTTGCGCGGAGCACTCACAGGAAAGCGTGAACGTCGGCGAATTCGACCCGGGCGCGATTTCCGTAACGCTGCCCTCGCCGCTGGCCTCGTAGACGGCTCCCTGCGACGTCACGCCCATCAATCCATAAGCGGTAACCGGCGAAATCGTGCGGGACGGTTCGGTTTGGCCGGGCAGGAAGACCGAAACCGTCAAACCCTCGCTGCTGGCGACGTACAGATTCCCGGCTTTGTCGATGCCCATGCCGGGGCCAGTGATATTGTTCCCCTTCAAATCGAGATTGAGGGGCACGGCCTTCAAAGCTCCGGGCGCGATTTTCACGATCTGCAGTTCCAGTTTGGCCTGCTCGGCTACGATCAGATTCCCCCGCCGATCGAAGGCCATGCTCCCGGGGCTGAACGCATAGCCGCCGACGCCGGTATCGATCGTGCGCTCGGCGGTAGTGCTTCCCGGCGCGAACTCTTGCACGTACCCTTCGTCGGAGTACGATTCGTTGACGTACACGTTCTGCTTGGCGTCGACCGCAACGCTTTGCGGGTAGCCCTTGAAGCTGGTGATCTGGAAGAACGGGCTGGAGGCGCCGGGCTTGAACTCGGTAACGCTGGCGGGATACTTATTCGGCTCGTTCGCGACGTAGAGGACGTTCTTGTTATCGACCCATAATCCGAAGGGACGGCCCGTGCCGTTGGTGATTGTGCGGAGCAACTGAGGATTGTTCATGTCGGCCGTGTACACGTGAATCTGTCCCACGCCAGGTTGTCCGTCGATGTCGGCGATATAGAGAACGCGTCCGGTACCGGGTTTGCCGGCGAGCACGTTGGATGTCGCTTGACCTGGATTCGAAGCAATGCCCGGCGTCAGAGATGACGCCGTCTGGTTCGCGCAGCCAGCTAACAAACCGATCGTCAGGCACGTGATGGTGCGGCGAAAAATCGTCATGGCTCACCCTCTGCGAGAAAGACGGTTATGTACCGTCAAAGCGAGCCTCTGCTTGTGAAAAATGTCTGAAGTTAAACCACTCATCGCTCGAGGCTGTGCCGGGCGATGCTTCGGTCGGGGCGAGCTAGCGCCTCATACGCGGCGCCGGCTGCAACGATCACAGCCATCACGAGCAGCGTCACCCATCCGTAATCAAAAACCGCGCGACCACCGGCGAGCGGACCGGGCCACACGATATTCATTAACATGAAGAACAGGTACGCGGCGCCGATCGTGGTGACCGGCACGCCCCATTTGCCGAGGGTGAATACGCCGGTGGGCTTCCAGCCACGTCGGCGCGCGACGAACGCGCCCAGGACCGTTAGAAAGAAGGCGAGGTAGATGCCCGAGGTGGCGAACGACACCAGCGCGTACAGCGCATTCACGTTGGCCGGATAGTCGAACCACAAAATATGAACGGTCTTGCTGGGATTGACCAGAACCAACAGCAAGAACAGAAACGGGACGACCGTGCCGACGACGATGGCGTTGACCGGCGTGTGGTGGCGCGGCGAGACGGTCTTGATCGCGGCGCTTAACGGCAACGCATCGTCGCGCGCGAGGGCAAAGGCGACGCGCGCGCCCGCGCCCTGCACTGCCGTCCCGCAACTAAAGAACGCGACGATGACCATCAGCAAGAAGAAATCTTGCAACCAGCCCGGCAGCTCGGCGAGAATCGTATTGATGCCGCCGCTGACCACGCCGCCGATGCCGCCGGGCGGCGTCGCCAGCAGAAGTCCCAGCACCAAAACGAACGACGCGATCCCGCCGTAGAGAAGTGCGTTGCGCATCGCGCGCGGGACTTGGCGCTGAGCGTCAAGCGTCTCTTCCGAAATGTCGCCGGCCGATTCGAAGCCGTAAAAGATATAGACGTTGGCGAGGACCGCCACCAAGGCCGCGCCGGTCCACCAATGGCCGGCAAAGTTTAAACCCAGCGGATTGGTTTTGAGGTGCTCGACGCCTTGCGACGAGAAAATGAATCCGAGGCCTTGATGGAATCCGAAAATGGCGAGCGCCGCGAAGACCCCGAAGGTTCCAATCGTTTCGACGTACACGCCGAAGCGCGCGACGTGCCCCATAATTTTGGCGCCGACCGAGTTGAGGATCGCCGATAGCACGATGATCCCGCCGGCGATCCCGAAAATAACGACGTGATTGGCCGGGTCGAGATGCGTCCCGAACCAAATGTTGGAGAGCGATGCAACGTACCCGACCGCTCCGGAGTCGACCGACGCCACGGTGGCCAAGAGCGCAAAACCGTAGATCCAGCCGATGAACCACCCGTAACGCGCTCCGATGGTGTACTTTCCGTATTGGTACAGCGCGCCGGACAATGGATATTCGCTGGCCAGCTCGCCGAACACCAGCGCCACCAGCATCATGCCGCCGACCACGATCGGAATCGTCCAGATGTAGCGCGGGCCGCCGGTGCCTAAACCGAGCGTGTAGAGCGAGTAGATCCCGACCATCGGGCTGAGATAGCTGAACGCGACCGAGAAATTGTCGAAGAGCGACAATACGCGCGAGAGTTCTTGGCGATAGCCGAGCGCGCTGAGGCGGTCGCCCTCGCTGGAGACGGGTTGGAGCGGGCTCTCTAGTGAGCCGTCCACGCCCAGCCGGTCATACGCCAAACGCCGCCGAGCCTTTGCAACGCGACGGTTAGGATTGAGTTCGTTTCGGTGATCGGTTTCCCGTGCACCTTATAGTCATAGGCCGCCGGAGCGACCAGATACGCGCGGCTGCCGTTGACGTCGATTCGCCACGGCGGACCCAGCGTCACGACGGGGTTGGTGATGCCCGCAGCCTTACTCGTGGCAATGAAATCGTGCATCCAGTCGGCGCATGCCGTCGAGCCCTGCCATTCGTGCGGAGGAAATTCGTCGATGATCGACGCCCGGGGGGCGCATGTGGCGATCGCGCCCTTCAGGTCACCCTTGTTGATCGCGCCTAGGAACTGCTGCACCGTCGCCAGCGCTTGGCGCGCGGCGGGCGGCATACCGGGCTTCGTTTGTGCGGCCGCCCGATGTGGGAGCGAAAAAGCGAGCGTTGCGGCCAGCGCACAGACAAAAACTCGCGAGAAATACATACGTCCTCCTGCAGAGCGATAACTTACGGAGTGCAGGTTCGGACGAAGGCGGCCAACTCCCGGTCGAAGCGTTCGGCCGACTCGTAGAACGGTGCGTGTCCGACGCCTTCATACAGCGAGAGCGTCGCGCCGGGAACCGCCGCGACGCCGTATCGGCTCATGGCCGGCGCGATGATCCCGTCGTCGGTGCCTTGGCTGAACAGCACGGGGATCGTCAGCCGACTGAGTTCCGAAGTATCGCCTTCGCCGCCCAGGACCTTCTTGCGAATCGTGGCCGGAACCATGGCGTTATATGCCAGCATGCGTTCGAAATCGTCCTCGGCGGGTTGCGTCGCAAAGNNTCGATGCCGGTCGCCGGATCGGCGGAGCAGGTCAGTCGAAGCGTGCGAATGTGCTTACCGTAGTAGGCGTTCTCGTTCCCGATGACGGCGGCGACGAAGTCGATTCCCGCGATAGCTCTGGATCCGTGGGTCGCAACGTAGTCGAGAACCACGCGTCCGCCAAACGACCACGCTACCAGGACGGCGCGCCTTACGCCGCACGCGTGCAACACCGCGGTGACGTCGTCTCCCCAACGCTGGGGTTCGTGGTAGGCGGCGGCATCGTCGGGTTTGTCCGACCAGCCGTGTCCGCGCAGGTCAAAGGCGATGAGATGAAACTGCTCGGCGAGATTGCCGTCGAACTGTTTGCTCCACGAGAGATGGCTTTGGGAAAAGCCGTGGACGAACACGATTGCCGGTGCGTCTTTGGGCCCGCACGAACGCACGCACAGCCGCACACCGTCGCTCGAAACGGCCTGGAGGTATTCGCCGTTAGCCACGGTCGTTTTGCGGGCGGCTATCGATACGCGCCTTAGGCTTCCAAACGATGCGGGCGATGCGAAGCCAGTTCTCGCCGAGAACTTTGCGAAGGTCGGCGTCGGTGTAGCCCATGCCGGCCAATTCGGCCGCAAGTTCTGGAATTTGCTCGGGCGAGGCAAACGGACAGCCCCGGTCGCCGTAACGATGGGCGTCTCCGAATAGGTGCGGCGTGGCCGCAAAGGCGGCCTTGAGTTCTTCTTGATCGAAAACGTAATCCAGGCCGATGGCGATGTGGTCGATGCCGGCCAGTTGCACGACGTAGTCGACGTGGCGCGCGAGGGTCGCGCTTCCGGGATCACCGGCCGAAAGAAACGCGCCGACGCCGTTGATGCCGATCACGCCTCCGCGTCGAGCGCAGGCGAGAATCACCTCGTCGTCGATATTGCGCGGATGATCCCATACGGCGCGCGGATTCGAGTGCGAGAAGATGACCGGCGTTGCCGATGCGGCAATGACGTCGAGCACGGTGCGCTTTCCGGTGTGCGAGCAGCAGGGAATCATGCCAACGCGGTTCATCTCCACGATGACGGCGCGACCGAAATCGCTCAAGCCGGGATCGTGGTCCAAACAGCCGCCGCCGACGCGGTTGTTCAAGTTGTAGGCCATCAGCATCCAGCGAACGCCAAGATCGTAGTACAGCTCGATCAACGCGGGCTGATCGTCGATGGCATTGGCGCCTTCGATGTCGAAGAAGATGCCGAGGCGGCCGGTTTGCTTCGCGAGGGCGACGTCGTCGACGGACTCGACTTGCAGGTATCGCTCGGAATGGGACTTGATCCACGCACGAAAATGTGCCAGCATTCGGACGTGCGGTTCGATGCCTTGTTCGCCGTAGCCGACGTTCATGCCGACGACCGTCACGCCGGTTTCGCGCAAGCGCTCGAGCTGCGGCAGAAAGCGGTCGTCGCGCGGATCGAGCGGCATGCACGTATGGTTGTCCCACACGATCGCAGTTCGAAGGAGGTCGTCGACGCGTGAGGCGGTCGAAGCGGTCATCGACGAACCTTAGCCGTTGCAGGTGCAGCCCCTTGTGACGTACGACGTTGCGGTGGTCGGGCTCGGAGGCATGGGAAGCGCGGTCTTGGCACGGTGCGCGATGCGCGGCGCGACGGCGGCCGGCATCGAACAGTTTAACCTTCGGCACGATCAGGGCGCTTCGAGCGGAAAGAGCCGCATCATTCGAAAGGCCTACTTCGAAGATGCCGGTTATGTGCCGTTGTTGCTGCGCGCGTACGAGTTGTGGGATGACGTGGAGCGCCGGACGGGATCGAATTTGGTGCGCGTCACCGGCCTCTTATTGGCCGGAGCGGAATCGAGCGAAGTCATCGCGGGTGCGCGATTCGCGGCAAAGAAGTACGACTTGAAGATCGATGTGTTGTCGGCGCGCGACCTCCGAGCGAAGTATCCGCGCTTACGCGTGCGCGACGGTGAAGTCGGTGTCTACGAGCACGACGGCGGAATCGTGTTCCCCGAGGCGGCGGTCGACGCGCATCTGAAGCTGGCGGAGACGTTCGGCGCGAACATCTTCGAGCAGCGGACGGTGACGTCGTGGGAAGTTGGAGCCGGCGAAATCGTGCGGTTGCGCCTCGCGGACGGGGCCGTCGTCGAAGCGCGGTCGGCGGTCTTCGCGCTCGGTCCGTGGTTCGCGCACGAGATGCGTGCGCTCGGCGTTCCATTGAGCGTGCAGCGAAACGTTCAGCTGTGGTTCGAGCCGGATTCCTCGAGTTGGGACGCCGGTCAGTTTCCGCCCTTCCTCATCGACCGGCCGGAGCATCCTCGGCTGTACGGCTTTCCCGACCTCGGCGACGGCGTGAAGGCGGCCTTCCACGAACACGGAGAGTTGACCGAACCGGAAGCGCTGCGCCGGACGGTCGACGATGACGACGTGCTCCCCGTAACGCGGGCCCTCAAAGGATGGATGCCCGGAGCTGCGGCGCGGTTCCGTGCGGCGAAGGCGTGCATGTATTCGTTGACGCCCGATCGCCACTTCGTCATCGACCGCCATCCGCGTCACGGCAACGTGGTCGTCTGCGGCGGATTTTCGGGACACGGATTCANNATTCAAGTTCGCGAGCGTCGTGGGCGAAATCGGCGCGCAGCTGGCGCTCGATCGAGCGACTCCATTCGACATTCAATTCTTGTCGCTGGCGCGATTCGCGTAGATGTTCGCAAGCAGCGGCGTCAGGTAGGTTCCGGCCGGCAAAACGTAATCCGGCGGCGGGACCGGAATCGGCACGTTGTGCACGTATGCGGGACGCGCGATTTTGTCGTCGTCGGCCGGATAGCAAACCGGCCATGGAATGACACCTTCTTCGTTGCCGCCGTGCACGTATTGCGCGACGTACCGGACGTTACAGCAAACCGCGGCCGCAGTGTACCAACGCCGAAGCGGAATCAGCTGCACTTGGACCGCGTCGACGTTGCGATGACCGGGAACGTCGAAGTAGGTGCGGTGAAAAGCAGCGGCCGGTTCGGGCGCTTTGGTCGCGAGGCTGAGCGGATTGTCGCGCGCGCGCAGTTGGGCGACCTCTTGCGAAAACGCGCGTTCTTGCTCGGCGATTTGTTGCGCGAGCGTGGATTGCCGTTTCCGTTCGACGCGTAGCGGCGTTGGCTGCGGGGCGGCGCTCGGCAGTTCGCGCGCCAGTTCGTGGGGGCGCGCGGCCGGCGGTTGCGGACGCCGCACCACCTGCGGCAGGGTTCGGGGCTGAGGCGGCATGGCCGGCGGCTTGGCGTGCGCGCGGGGCTCTGGGATCGGGCGGCGGTCTATTCGAACCGCCGTCGACGTAACCACGATTTCGCGCCGGGTAGGTTTGGGCACAACGAGATGCAAGGTGACCGATCCCAGCCAGGCGGCCAGCGGGATCAGCATCGCGTGAATGAGGATCGACAACAGAGCGGCCCAGAGTAGCGGGCGTCCGTGCGGCTCCTCGTCGCGCTCTACCGAGAGCATGGTGTCGAAGTACGCTGCGGCGCCGGGGTTTCTTGCGACCATTTCGCGAAGCAACGGAAACGAACGGCCTTACGAGGGAGAGAACGCGTTGCAACCGTCCGAATCGATGCCCGGCGAGACGAATCATCGCACCGACAGCGGCGGCGACCGCGGTGTGTCGCGCGCGCTGGTTTGGATCGGCGTTGGCCTCAGCGTTGCCGGGCTCGGAGCCGCGGTCGCTTACTCGATCGTTCGCGCCGTCGTCGGCGCGAGGCGGTTACCCGACGATCCGACGAGCCAACGCATCCAGCAACTGATCGACGAAGCAAACTCGTTGCTCAAGACGCTGGACGATCAAAAGCACAGCGCGTAGGCGCGCTCCCTTTCGGATGCGCGCCTGCGACGCTAATGGATCGCTGCATACGCTCGAGGCATTGAGGGTTGTCTTCGAGCCAATGATGGGGTACGCATGAGCAACCTCCTACTTTCAGCCCGTCCCCTTCGGGGGGGCGGTCGCTTGCCTGCGACCGTCCTTCACTGAGGTGAAGGTCGGCGACGAGGCGGAGGTTGCCTTCACCGATTTGCTAGCCAACGGACAGGCGGTTGGCCGGACCGGCGGGATCGTCGTGTTCTGCTTTGGACCGCTGCCGCTGGAAAGCGCGCGAGTCGCGATTGTCAGCATCAAGCCGAAGTATGCAGTCGCGAAGCTGCTGGAACTGCTTTCGACGTCGCCGTTTCGAGCGCAGCCGTTCTGTCCGGTGTTTGGCGAGTGCGGAGGCTGCCAGGTGCAGCATCTGAGCTATCCGGCGCAACTCGCGTGGAAAAGCGACGTGCTGCGGGGCGCCCTTACGCGAATCGGCGGGTTCAGCGAGATCGAGGTGCGCGATGCCGTCGGCATGGACGTTCCGCGCGACTATCGCAACAAAATGTCGCTTGTGATCGAAGGAGCGCGAGCGCCGGAAGCGCCGCCGGCGATCGGGTTTTACCGGCAGCGTTCGCACGACGTCGTTCCAATCGATGCGTGTCCGATCGTGACGCCGCAGCTCAGCGGGTACGTCGAGCGTCTAAAGCAAGCGCGAGTCACGCCGAAAACCGCCGGCGCGTTGAAAGAAGCACGGCACTTGGTGGCGCGAAGCGCGCACGCGACCGGTCAATCCGTCGTGACGATCACGACCGCGCGCGAATCGGATGCGGTGGCGAAGGGGGCGCCGGCTCTGATGGCCGCGCTGCCGGGTGCCGTCGGAATCACGAACTCGTTCGATCTTGGCAGCGCGAACGCAATTTTTGGCAAGCACCAACGCGCGGTCGCCGGCTCGGCGGAAATCGAAGAATCGATCGGGGGCATCCGCTATCGCGTTTCGGCCGGATCGTTTTTCCAAGTCAACGTCGAAATCGTCGCGCGCATTTTCGATCTGCTCGCGACCCAACTGTCGCAACCACTGCGGATCGTCGATCTGTATTGCGGCGCGGGTACGTTCGCGTTGTTTTTTGCAAAACGCGGGTGCAACGTCTACGGCATCGAGGAGAGTGCGCGGGCTGTTGCCGAGGCACGGGCCAACGCCGAACTGAACGGGCTGCAGGAGTGGGCCCGCTTTCAACCCGCGCGGGTGGAGGTGGCCGTCGCGGGCGGCCCGGGGCGCGCGGCGTTAGAGTCGGCGCAGGTCGCGTTTCTCGACCCACCGCGCAAGGGCTCTGACGAAAGGACGCTGGGGGCGATTGCAGAGGCGCGGGTTCCGACCATCTGGTACTTGTCGTGCGACCCGGCAACCCTGGCCCGGGATTTGAAGTTCTTGGCAGCCAAAGGATACCGTCCCGGCATCGTCGTGCCGTTCGACATGTTCCCGCAGACGGGTCACGTCGAGGCGTTGGCCACGCTTGCCCTCACCACCGACTTTTGAGAGCGTTTCACTGTTGTCTTCCGATACGATCGACGTCCGCTACGTCGCTAAACTCGCGCGAATCGCCCTAACCGATGAAGAGGTCGACAAGTTCGGCGCACAACTCGGCGACTTGCTGGCGCACGTCAACGCGCTGGCCGAACTCGACACGAGCTTGGTGCCGGCAACCGCTCAAGTGGTGGAGTCGCGTAACGTCGAACGAGACGACGTCGTCATTCCGGGGCTTGATCGTGAGGTCGTCCTATCGCAGGCGCCGCAACGGCAAGGCGCTTTCTTTCGCGTCCCGCGCATCATCGCCGAGTAAGCTGCCGTGGCATTGGAAAACGATCCGATCGAGCGAAGCGCGGCCGACATCGCGCGCGACGTCAACGCCGGCACGATCTCGGCGAGCGAAGTTGTCGAGGGGACGCTCGCGCACGTCGACGCGGTCGATGCGCGCGTCGGAGCGTATCTGACGATTCTGCACGACGCCGCCCGGGAGCGTGCGGCAAACGTCGACGCCCGGGTGCGTTCCGGGGAGCGTCTTCCGCTGGCGGGCGTACCGCTGGCGGTCAAAGACAACATGTGCCTGACGGCCACGCGAACGACGTGCGGAAGTAGGATTCTCGAGCACTGGATCGCGCCGTATACCGCGACGGCGGTCGCGCGCATGCTGGAGGCGGGCTGCGTACCCATCGGCAAGACGAACCTCGACGAGTTCGCCATGGGCAGCTCGTGTGAAAATTCGGCCCTCGGCATTACGCGCAATCCGTACGACTTATCTCGCGTGCCGGGCGGATCGAGCGGTGGCTCGGCGGCCGCGGTGGCGGCGCGCGAAGCGGCCATCGGCCTGGGCAGCGATACCGGCGGATCGATTCGGGAACCAGGCGCGTTCTGCAATCTCATTGGATTCAAGCCCACTTACGGCCGCATTTCGCGCTACGGGTTGATCGCATTTGCGTCGAGTTTGGACCAGATCGGCCCGCTGACGCGGACGGTCGAAGATGCGGCGTTGGCGTACGACGCGATGGCGGGGCACGATCCGATGGATGCGACCTCGATCGACCGGCCGGTCGAGCCGGCGGCCGCCTCGCTGCGCCGCGATCTGCACGGCCTGCGCATCGGCCTCGTGCGCGAGTTCGATACGGAGAAACTCGGGCCGGACGTCGACAAGGCGTACGATCGCGCGTATGCGGAACTCAAAGCCCTCGGCGCGGATCTGGTCGAGGTGTCGCTGCCGACGGCCGATTACGGTTTGGCAACCTACTACCTCATCGCGCCGGCCGAATGTTCGTCGAATCTGTCGCGTTTCGACGGCGTACGCTACGGGTTGCGGGTCGACGCCGACGACGTACAGGCGATGTACGAGCGCACGCGCGCGGCGGGATTCGGATCGGAAGTCAAGCGGCGCATTCTCATCGGCACGCACGCGCTGTCGAGCGGGTACTACGACGCCTACTACGTGCGGGCGCAGAAGGCGCGCACGCTGATCGCACGCGACTTCGAGACGGCGTTTGCGTCGTGCGATCTTATCGCGTGCCCGGCCGCGAGCTCGCCGGCGTTCGCGTTCAATGCCAAGAGCGACCCGTACAGCATGTACATGATGGACTACTATACGATTCCAATGTCATTGGCGGGTTTGCCGGCATTGTCCGTACCGTGCGGCTGGGTCACGCCGGCAGGCGGCGTCGAGCCGATGCCGCTGGGACTGCAGCTCTGCGCGCCGCTGTTTGCTGAGCCGCTGTTGCTCGGCGCCGCGCACGCGTACGAACGCGCGACGATGCATGCCGTCAAGCATCTGCCGTTAGTCGTTTCGGGTGCGCGCGCGTGACGGTCTCGTACGAAGCGGTCATCGGGATCGAGTGTCACGTCGAGCTGAAAACGGCGACCAAGATGTTCTGCGGCTGCCCCAACGAGTTCGGCGGCGAGCCCAACACGAAGGTATGCCCGGTGTGCCTGGGGATGCCGGGCGCGTTGCCGGTTCCCAATCGCGTTGCAATCGAGCATATGATTCGCGCGGGGCTGGCATTCGGCGCCGAGATTCCGGCGTTTTCGAAGTTCGACCGGAAGAACTACTTTTATCCGGACATGCCCAAGGACTACCAGATTTCGCAGTACGACATGCCGTTGACGCTAGGCGGCACCGTCAAGTACTGGCTCGAGGACGGTACGATGAAAACGTGCCGGCTGACGCGCATTCATTTGGAAGAAGATACGGGAAAGTCGTCGCACGCGGGCTCGGGCGACGGGCGCATCGCGGGTAGCGCTTACTCGCTGGTGGATTTCAACCGCGCCGGCGTGCCGCTCATGGAGTGCGTCTCGGAGCCGGAAATTCACAGCGCGGTGGAAGCGGTTGCGTATCTCGAAGCGCTCCGGCTCACGCTTTTGCAGCTCGGCGTCAGCGACGTCAAGATGGAAGAAGGCTCGCTGCGCTGCGACGCCAATGTCTCGATTCGTTTGCACGGCGCGGCGGAACTCGGCACAAAAACCGAAATTAAGAACATGAACTCGTTCCGCTCGGTGCATCGCGCGATTGAAAGCGAGATCGCGCGGCAGACGGCATTGCTCGAATCGGGTGGCCGGATCGTGCAAGAGACGCGCGGTTGGGATGAAGTGCGCGGCGAGACCCATTCGATGCGCAGCAAAGAGCAGGCGCACGACTACCGGTACTTTCCGGATCCGGACTTGGTTCCGATGGAACCCTTGGCGGGTGCCGTCGAGCGCGTGACGGCGTCGATTCCGGAACTGCCGTGGCGGCGGTTCGAGCGGTTTACGGCGGAGTATGGGATCAACCCAAAGCAGGCGACGCAACTGGTTGCGACCGGTGCGTTGGCGACATATTTCGACCGCGTCGTGGAGTTGACGAAGCGTCCGCAACAAGTGACGAACTTCGTGCTCGGCGACTTGTCGCGGCTGGCCAACGAGTCGGGCGTGCCGATCGCCCAGTCGAAAGTGCTTCCGGAGGCGCTGGCCGAGTTGATCGCGCTGCTCGAGGCAAAAACGATCAACTCCAAGATCGCCAAAGATTTGCTCGAGCGTATGTGGGCGGAAGGCGGCTCGCCTGCGTCGCTCGTCGATTCGTTGGGTTTGGCGCAGACCAGCGACGTCGGGGTTATCGAGAAATTCGTGGACGATGCGATCGCCGCGAATCCGAAAGTGGTTGCGGACTATCGCGCCGGCAAAAGCAACGTCGCCGGCTTTCTGGTTGGCCAGATCATGAAGGCGTCGAGCGGCAAGGCGGATCCGGCCCTCGTGAAGGACTTGCTGCTCAAGAAGCTGGCGTAGTGCCGGATCGACTGGGAATGCTCGCCGACGAGCGAACGCTCGAGGCGCTCGATTTCGCAAGCGTGCGCGAGCGCGTCGTGCGGGCGACGCGAACGCACCGCGGGCGCACGCTGGCAAGCAGCATGGAACCGCTCGTTGAGTTTGCCGCCGTGCGAGTCGCACAAACGCAGACCAACGCGGCGCGCGATCTGGTGGCGGCTGCCGATTTCCACGTGCTTCCGGCGGTGGATACCGCCGAACTGACGCAAGCTGCGGCGCTCGGGCGAACGCTGGGAGCGCCCGAACTGCGCGCGGTTGGAGAGGCGTTGGCGGCCGCCGCGGCGGCGCATAACGCGGTGCGCGAAAATGCGACGCTGGCGGAAGTTGCCGGCGGCTACGTTTCGCTGCGCGATCTGCAGCGATCTATTCTCGACGGCATCGACGAGCGCGGCATCGTGCTGGATCGCGCGTCGCCGGCGCTGGGACGGATCCGGCGCAGTCTGTCGCAGGCGCAAGTCGATGCGCGCGACCGGGTCGGCGCGATTCTGAAGTCGGCGAAGTACGCCAAGGCGATTCAGGATAGCATCGTCACGATTCGTGAGGGGCGGTTCGTCGTACCGGTCAAGTCGGAATTCTCGGGCGAGTTTCCCGGCATCGTGCACGACACGAGTTCCAGCGGGCAGACGCTGTTCATCGAACCGCTGGCCGCGCTCGATGCGAATAACCGGCTGCGCACGCTGCGAATCGAAGAAGAACGCGAGATTCAGCGGATTCTGGAGGAGTTCTCGCGCCGCGTCGGCGCCGATTCGGCGGCAATCGAACGCAACGTCGACATTCTGGCTGCGCTCGACGTGCTAGTCGGGAAAGCGGACGTCGCCCAGGCGATGGATGCGAGCGCGCCTGAGTTAACCGACGATCCGGCGATCGTGGTCGACCGTGGACGCCATCCGTTACTGGGGGCGCGCGCGGTTCCGCAATCGCTGGTGCTCGACGAAGCGACGCGCTTGCTGATCATCAGCGGCCCGAACATGGGCGGGAAAACCGTCGCGCTGAAAATGGTCGGCCTCTTCACGCTGATGACCTACTGCGGCATGCAAATTCCGGCCGGCCCGGGGACGTCGATCGGGCGCTTCGAGCGCGTACTGGCGGATATCGGCGACGAACAATCGATTGCGACCAACACGTCGACGTTCTCCGCGCACCTCAAGCGGATGCGCGAGATGCTGGAAAACGCCGGTGGCCGAACGCTGGTGCTGGTGGACGAGATCGGCGGCGGTACCGAACCGGGCGCCGGCGCGGCGCTGGCGATCGCGATGTTGGAGCGTCTCCTGGAGTGCGGCTCGCGTGGGCTGGTCACGACGCACGCGACCGAGCTGAAGCTGTTCGGGCACGCTACCCCGGCGGTCGCCAACGCGAGCGTGCGTTTCGACCCGGAGACGTTCGCGCCGACCTTTCACCTCGACATCGGCGCGCCTGGTCAATCGTTGGCGTTTCCGCTGGCGCGGACCATCGGCATCGACGACGCGATCGTCGCGCGTGCACAACAGCTGTTGGACAACCGGGAGCGCGACTATGAAACGGCCCTTGCCGAGCTGTCGTCGCGCACGGCGGAGGTGCGGAGCGAACGCGACGCGCTGTCGGAGGAACGCCGGCGAAGTAAGCTGGCGGCGTCGGCGTTAGCGGGCGAACGCAGCGCATTCGATACGGAGCGTCGCGCGTTCGGTGCGAGGGCCGAGGAGCGTATGCAGCAAGCGCTGCGCGATTTCGCACGCGAACTGCAGCGGCGCGCCGACGAAGGCGGCGCGTTGCGCCGCAAGGTGAGCGCATCGCAGGCCGCGTTGCTGTCGCAGACCGTCGAGACGATGCGTCGCGAACTGGGAATTCGTCCGGAAGAGGCACCGGCCGGCGACGACGGAACGTTCGCGCCCGACGAGTTCGTTCGGGTTCTGTCGCTTCAGCAAGACGCCAGCGTCGTCGAAGACTACGGCGACACGCTCCTGCTGGCAATCGGCCCAATGAAAACCGTTGCACAAAAGTCCGACGTGCGCAGGCACGATCGCGCACCGGGCAAACGTCGACCGAAAGCCGCTTCGGGAAGCGACGCTCGGCTTGACGCGGTCGCGCGGAGTCAAGCCGAACTCGACGTCCGCGGGAAACGCTTCGTCGAAGCGGAGCCGCTGGTCGAGCGCTGGATAGATGAAGCGGTCCTCGCGGGCAACTCACCGCTGCGGTTGATTCATGGAAAGGGCACCGGGATGTTAGGGCGCGGGCTGCAAGAATATCTGCGTGGGCATCCGTCGGTTACCGGCGTGCGCTATGGCAACGAAGAGGAAGGGTCGGCCGGCGTGACGATTGTGGAGTTACGCGCATGACGGACCCGCCAGCCAATCCGCACTTTTCCGACGTCGAGTTCTTGCTCGACGGATTCGAACACGTCGAAACGCGCGAGGATCTGCGCGAGCGCCTAAAGCTCGGTCGTCCGCTCAACGTCAAGCTGGGAATCGATCCGACGAGCCCGGATTTACACCTGGGATTCATGGTCGTGCTCGACAAGCTTCAGCGGTTCGCAGAAGCCGGGCATCGCGTGACTTGGATCATCGGAGATTTTACGGCGCGCATCGGGGATCCGAGCGGGAAAAATATCACGCGCCCGCAGCTCACGCCTGAAGAGATCGAGGCGAACATGGAAACGTACAAACGGCAAGCGGCAAAAGTCTTGGACCTCGACAAGATTACCGTGCGGTACAACTCCGAGTGGCTCGACAAGCTGACCATTACCGACCTGGTGAAGTTGCTGGCGAAGACGACGGTCGCGCAAATGCTCGAGCGCAACGACTTCCACAATCGATACGGCGCCGGGACGCCGATCTCGCTGCACGAATTTCTCTATCCCGTCGCTCAAGCGTACGATTCGATTGCGGTGTCGGCGGACGTCGAGCTAGGAGGCAGCGATCAGCTTTTCAACCTGTTGCTAGGTCGCCACTATCAACGTGAATACGGGCAGCCGCCCCAGATCTGCGCAACCGTGCCGCTGCTCGTCGGGCTCGACGGTCAGAAGAAGATGAGTAAGAGCCTCGGCAACTACGTCGGAATCACCGAGGCGCCCTCGGACCAGTTCGGCAAGCTGATGAAAATTGGCGACGAGTTGATTCCAACGTACGCGCGGTTGGCGGCGTTCCGGCCGCAGTCGGAGTTCGAGCGACTGAAGCGCGACCTGGCGTCGGGGCAAGCCAATGCGATGGACGAAAAGAAGTCCGTCGCCGAGGAAGTCGTGGCACGCTACCACGGTTCCGACAGCGCTCGCGCCGCGCGCGAGCACTTCGAGGCGACCGTGCAGCGCAAGGAAATCCCCAGCGGCGACCTTCCTGAAATCGAACTCGGCGAGTGCACGCGGGTGGCGGAGTTATTGGTCAAAGCGGGCTTTGCGCAGAGCCGGCGCGAGGCGGAGCGACTTATCGCGGGGGGCGGCGTGAAAGTCGAAGGCGCGGTCGTAAGCGATCCGCGCGCCACCTGGAGCGCGGGCGCACCCGCGGTGCTTTCGGTGGGCTCGCGCAGGTTCGTTCGGGTTCTACCGCGGAAAGGATGAGCATGTCTAAACCCGGAGTCACGTATACGGCGGAGCCGCCGATCGAAGGCAAGACGTTCGTCTGTAAGCGCTGCAAACGCACGTATGCGTTTCCGCAGCCCGGCGATCGGCCCATCCGTTGCGAATGCGGATGGTGGTACCTCAACGACGGCGGTAATATTCGAGAGGCGTATAACCAGCGCATCGAACCGTATCGCACGCCGCGCAGCGTGCGCGCCGTGTTTACACGCTCGTAATCAGCGCTTCGATTTCGTCGCGCGTAAAGACATAACGCCGTCCGCAGAATTCGCAGATCGCCTCGGTTTCGTCGCGTTCGCGGTTCATGCTTTCCAGCTCAGAACGTCCGAGTCCGCGGAGAACCGCTTCGACTTTTTGCTTCGTGCACAAGCATGCAAAACGGACGTCCATTTCGCGCTGCGAGCGCAGTTCGACGTCGCCGGAAAGCTGATGCAGCAGGTGCCGAGCGTCCTCGCGTTCGGCAATGAGTTTCGTTACCGCAGGCATGGCCCGCGCGCGCTTTTCAAGATCCGCAATGGCACTCTCGCCGGCGCCGGGCAAGACTTGCGCGAGCACGCCCCCGGCGGCGACGACGCCTTTCGGATTCGCGAGCACGCCGAGGGCCACGACGCTCGGGACCTGTTCCGATTTTGCCAAATACGCCGCGAGATCTTCGGCGATCTCGCGCGAGTGCAGCGGCACGACACCGACGTAGGGCTGCCCGACCTCGAACGACTTCGTCACCTGCAGCAGGCCGTCGCCGATCGCTCCGGCGACGTCGAACTTCCCGCGCGCGTCGATCGGCAACTCGGCGCGACCGTTTCGGGCATATCCGCGTGCGCCTACCGTCCGATCGTCGAGGAGCCAGGCGTCGGCCGCCAGCGTCCCGATAGGGCCGTCGCCCGAAATCCGCAGCGAGATCCGTTCCCGTAAGGCCAGGCTCGCGCCAAACAGCACCGCACCGGTGACCAGGCGTCCGACGGCCGCGGTCACGGTGGGCGAGAGGTCGTGCCGGCGTTGAACCTCGGCGACCAAGTCGGTCGTGACGGTGGCGAAAATCGAGGCTCCGGAACCGGCCGTCGCACCGAGGAGAAGATCGGGCATGGGCGCGTTCCGTTCAAACAGAGGCTCGCGCTTTTCCTCCAATGAAGTGGGCGCCATGCGCGTTCTCGTTATCCACGGGCCGAATCTGAACTTGCTCGGCAATCGCGAACCCGACGTCTATGGTTCGCAAACATTGGCCGACATCGACGAACTCATTAGCACGACTGCCAACGATCTCGGCATCGGCGTGCGTTCCGAACAGCACAATGGCGAGGGCGACATCATCGACGCCCTGCACGCCGCGCGAGGGAACTACGATGCGGTGGTGATCAATCCGGCCGCCTACACGCACTATTCGCACGCAATCGCCGACGCGATCGCCGCGATCGCGATTCCGGTCGTGGAGGTTCACCTTTCGAACCTCGCAAGCCGCGAAGACTTTCGCCGTCGCAGCGTTACGGCGCGAGCGTGTCGCGGAACCATCGTGGGTTTCGGTGCGGCGAGCTATTCCTTGGCATTGCGGGCCTTGGCGGAGACCCTGGAAAAATAGGGGCGCCCCGGCTTCGACGCTTGGGAGGAGCAGCTACCCAACCAGGGTATAACCGTTCACAGGCGGTCAGCCGCGCATACCTCGTACCGCCTCGAGGAGTACGAAGTTGACGAAAGCCGATTTGATCGAAGCCATCGCCAATCGAGCGGAGCTTACGAAGCGCCAGGCGAATCGCGTCGTCGACGTCGTGTTCGAGGAAATCGAAAGTGCTCTACAAAAAGGCGACAAAGTTGCGCTGACGCCCTTCGGCAGTTTCGTCGTACGCGCGCGCAAAGCGCGCGAAGGGCGTAACCCAAAAACGGGTGAGAAGATAACGATATCCGCACGAAAGGTTCCGGCATTCGTTGCGGGTAAGTCGCTGAAAGACGCCGTCGATTCGAGGAAATCTAGCCGCCGCTAGTCGACGTCGCGAGTTCGTTCGGGCTGTGGCGCAGTCTGGTTAGCGCGCTTGACTGGGGNNCGAATCCAGTCAGCCCGACCATAAAAAACCTCGTAACCACCGGGGTTTTCTAAATTCAGAACCAGACGCCAGATCGGCGGCTACAACCAACATACAACCTATCTCTTCTTGCTCGCCCCGCGTCGCGGTTTCAAAATGGCGTCGATGTCCCTTGCCGCCTGCTTCCCTAGCTCTGGAACGTAGTGCTGGTAGAGGGCAAGCGTAATCTGCGGATTGGAGTGTCCGAGGCGCGCTGCGAGCGTTTTGGGGGACGTACCGGCTATCAGAGCCATCGTCGCCGAGCTGTGCCGTAAGCTGTGCGGCGTCATTCCCGAGACTTTCGCTTTCTTGGCTATCGGGTCGAAGTGATCTCGCCGCAGGGTCTTCCGCGCTGGGTGTGTGCCGATGCTTGTAACGAAGACGAAGCGGGAGCCGTGTTCCTCACGCTCAGCCTCACGCTTGCGCCGGCGCAGCGCCTCGACGGCTAGGCTGCCGATGTCAATTGTCCGCCGCGAGCCTTTGGTTTTCGGCGGGGCGATTTCGGTCCGGCCTCCGATCTCGACTAGCGCCTGGCGAACGGTGATCGTCCGGCGCTCGAAGTTTACGTCTTTCCACTCGAGCCCGAACGTTTCACCGATCCGCGTACCAGCGGTCAACATAATCACCCAGGCGGCCTCGTATCGCGTCCCTCGGCCGGCTTCTAGGAAAGCGGCACCCTGGGCAGGGTCGAGCGCATGCTTTTCCTTCGGGTCGTGCTTCGGAAGGCCAACAAGTGAGAACGGATTCGCTCGCCGGTAACGGCCCTCTCGTATAGCGACATTGAAAGCACGACGCATGGCGACCCCGACCTTTTGTATCGTCGCTTGGGAGACGCGGCTCTTACTCAGCCCTGAGTAGAGTCGCCGAACGTCGTCTGGCTCGAACCGCTCCATTTTCAAATGACCCAGTTTTGGCTTTGCGTGAAGCGCCCAAGCATTCTTGTAGGCGAGGTACGTGTTCAATCGCTGCTGCATCCGCACGGTCTCAAGCCATGATTCGACCCATTCGCCAAGTGTGCCGGTGGCTCGGGGCGCGATCGTACCACCGCCGGCGGCGCGCAAGTCGGTGATCTTGCGCATCAGTTCCGGTTTTGTTTTGGCGTAAATGAAACGCCGTCTTCGTTTGCCGTTAGTTCCGGCCGGCAACTCTACCGCATAGGCCCACAGACCCGTGCTCTTATGTCGGACGATTGTGCCTTCGCCTTTTGCGCGTCGCCTATTGGACATGTTGCTCCGGGAAAGCCTCGCGGGCTTCAGACCAAAACTCACTTTGACGCGAAGGGTCGTTCATTTCGAAGTCGGGCCATACTGGATGAGCGTGCAGGCGCTCCACCATTTTGTCGACTGGCCATCTACGATGACCAAATATCAGCTTCAAGAGATGTTCAACCGCCAACCATTCGTCCCAGTCCAATGGAGCAAAATCGATTTTCCCCTCTCTGAACTCCGCCGAGTCAAAGTCGTGGAGCGCACCGTAAAGATTGTCCCAAATCAACGATAACAACTCTTCACGTCGTATACGGCGCGCGTCTTTTTGCCTAACCTTAGAAGCAAGATCGAAGCCTCGCCGCTCCCGTAGGACATTCGCAACCGCGGCCCACGGTACGACGTAATTCTCTGGGACATTCGACGCCAACATTGCATCGGGTTCAATCGGAAGAGTCGGAATCCACTCGGAGCCAGGCATCAAACGCCAGCGTTCGTTCGCCAACTCCGCCGCGTAGCGACACTGGTCGCGCAGGGTTTCGTCCGCAAGCATGACCTGCAGCGCGTCTCCCAACGCACCCTTTTCGAATAGCGGCTCGACGAGCTCTAAATCGCGCAACGGGTCTAGAATAGCGGCCTCTAGGACACTCGGCTTCCTCTTTGGCGGGCGGCGATACGGCACGCCCGGTTCCAAGAGCAGCCGCACATACTCGTTCGACATGCCGAGAGCCTTCGCGTACCCTTCGCGCACACGCTCTTGCGTTGCCTTGGCCTCGAAATGCCGCTTCACATGGCAACTCTGAAGATCCGTGCGCGTGGCCTTGCTGTAAAGTTCAGCAAGCTGAGATTGCCCAATTCCGCGATAGACGGCAATACGCGCCACCTCGGTCATGAAGACGGATCGCCATTTTGAATCCTCGACGTATTGTTGGAGGCTCGATCGTCTGGGCATTTTGGCAGTCTCCAGGTCGTAGATTGTTGTTCTATAGGCAAGTACGCTTGTTCGTATGTCGAATCCCTCTCCGCCCCTCAGCCGCCCCAGGGGCCGCAAACCGTCCATACGGGCCATTGAGCGCCGAGCCCTCAGCGTTACCGAGTCGGCTAGGGCCATCGGAGTCCATAGAAATAGCGTCTACCGCCTGATCGAAGCCGGGCTCCTCCGATACGTCCGACTCGCTGGTGGCGAGATAAGGGTCCCGATCACGGCGATCGACGAGTACCTCGCTGGCGGCAAAGGTTCGCGGTGACCACGGTGAAGCGACCGGGTTCGTCACGGCCCGGAACGGCAGTCGGTAAGCAGCTCGCGCAACGCGCGAAAACAACGACGCTGTCTCGTAGATGAAGAGTGACGCACGCTGTTGCGCGTTCTTTGGATGTGATATCGAGCTAACCCCAAAGCGGAAGAACTATTGCGAGCGTCATGCCAATGCAGCGAGACAACACGCTTATCGGATGCGCCGCAAGTCTGAAGCCAGTTCGTTCATCGTCGAAGTTGGTCAAGTAACTCGAGAGCAGCTTAACGATTGCGAGCTGACGGCCGAGCTCCAGGCTGCGGCTCAGCGATATTACGATGAAAAGGACAGCGAGCGCGTTGAGTACCGAATTCGAGGCAGTCGTATGTGGACGCATATCAGTCGTTGGATCAGCGTCGACGTCAAATCAGAGCGAGGCGTAATCGACTGCAAGCTTTCCGACGAGATGCGCGCTCGGCACAAGAAAAAGCGAAAGCCCATCCTTCCTTACGACAAGAATGACGAAGTTCGCGTCGGGTGCTCAACCGATGCGATCGACGAACTACGCGGATTCCGAGTTGACAGTAGCCTTGTAGAGGTCGACCGCCCGACGGAAGACGATTCGGCCGAGGATCCAGATTCAGAACGCCAGGATCTACCGATTTGGATAATCAGCGACAGAGAGATCAGGGCCTGGAATGTATTTCACGCAACCAGATTCGGCCGATCCCTCAGCTTTAGCGCCGCCACGGCGCGTCTCCAAGCGCGAGCTACCGCTGCATGGATGGCAACGCGGGCTCAAGAGGGCGGGGCAGAATTGGGTCGATTGCCGAGTCGTGATGAGCCCGAGAAATGGTGGCCTTCGCCGAGATCGCGACTTGATTTGGATCCTTCGTGCTGTGCACGACATGGCGATCCCAAGCAGCGTAAGAGAGCAAATCGCATTGCCATACTCTTGGATCATTTCGAGCGCGTCAGGGAAATTACAGAACTGCGGCGGCGGCGTCTCGCCATAAGTAGGAAACGTTACGTCGTCGGAGTGGTAGGCGAGGTGTGCCCAACTTGCCATCGGTTTCCTGATGACTGCCGGGCTGTCGTGCCCGACGCCAACCATCGGATCGGGCTAACGCTTCGGCTTGTTGCCTTAGTATCGGTCCACAGTCCCGCCGTATCATTCTTCCAGCCAGCGCTAGCTTGACATTTGCGTTACGCTTTATGATACAATTGTTATGTAAGGGGCGGTGCGCATCGTGCGTCACCGCCCCTATTTGTTTTGTGGAGGCCGCCGATGATTTACGAGGCGCAGATCATTCTTCGACGTGATAACCTTGCGGCGTTAGTCTCCGACTTCGAAGCGGTCACGGCATTTTTGAAGAGACAAGAGGCGAAGACGGGCAGGCCGTTTGACGTAACACAGCGTCCACCAGAGCCCACCACCGTTGACCGTCGTTCGCCATTAACGACATCGATCGAACTCTAAGCAAAGAAAAACCCCGCTTGCAGGCGGGGCGGGGAATCACATGTCTGAAACGACCTTACCATACGGCGGCTGCCGCACGCAACCGCTCGCGGGAACGCTTACGTGACGGCCGCAGTCATGAGATCTGCTCGTGCCGATTTCGACGCTCTCCCGGATGAAATCAAGGCGATGCGGCGCTGGGTGCTCTGGGATGCCGTCGAACGCGAGGGCAGAATCACCAAGAAACCACGCCAGTCAACGGCCGATCCGGATTCGTGGTTGAGCTTCGATCACGCGTTTGGCGCGTTGCTGCTCGAGGGCGCGACCGGAATCGGTTTCGTGATCGGCGACGGCGTCATTGGCATCGACATCGACGGCTGCCTCGCCGCCAGCGGTAAGCTCCACGAAGTCGGCCACGACGCGCTCAAGCTAAATAGCTATGCCGAGACATCGCCGGGCGGGCGCGGGGTCCATGTCTTGATGTACGGCGCGATCGAGCGATCGCGCAAAGTAGGCAAGCAGGGCGACAGGCCAGGCATTGAGATCTACGACGGACGGGACGGTTCTGCGCGATTCTTTGCGTGCACCGGCCGGCGTCTTAGCCGATCGACGGGCTTGGAGCGGGGCGAAGGCGCTCAACG
>PLLA01000081.1 GCA_003140835.1 Candidatus Tumulicola scandinaviensis
CGGCGCGGGTGCGCTCGGTCTGTAACGTGGATTCGAGATGCACGGTGCCCCGTTCGAGAGCGAGCATCTCGTCGCGCAAGGCGTCCACGTTCATCTGCTGCGAATCGGCCAACCGCTGCAATTCGGTCGCCCGATCGCGTTCGGCTTGCAGCGCGTCTTCGAGCTGCGCCTTGTCGCCGAGCTCGGCCTTCAACTCAAGAACGCTCGATTGGAGCAGCTCGAGTTGGAGGCGTGCCTCGTTCTGGCCCGCCACGGCGTCGGCCATCCGTAGCTCGCGAATCGCGGCTCGGCGGCGTTCGTTCTCCAGCAGCTGCTGGGCCTCGTCGCGCGTCGCCGCCATCGCTGCAGCGCGTTCGCGTTCGGATTCGAGTTGTGCCCTCAGCACGCTCGTTTCGCGTTCGAGTTCATCGAGCGACTCGACCGCGCGGAGGTCGACGACGGCCGCCCCGGGCTGTTCGATGCCGCCCTTGAGTTCGGCCATCGCTTCGATCGACTGCGCGTGTTGGGTTTGGGCGGCGACGATCCGCTCCATAGCCGCGTTTTGTTTGGCAAAGCTATCGACTTCGAGCGCGCGGTACGCATCTTCGAGCCGCTTGAACTGCGTTAACGCGGCCTCGAGTTCGGTTGTGGTGCGTCCGGCTTCGCTGCGCAACTCGAGAACCAGGGCGTCTTGCGATTCCACTGCCGCCCGGAGAGCCTGCAACTCGCTTTCGCGATGCGCGATTTGCTGTTTGGTCGCCGCAAGCTCGGTGTTGGCCGCTAAGAATCGCTTGGAAACCGTTCGCAAACGCTGATCGTTCGAAAGCGGGAACGCCTTAACGATGAACTGCAGCGTCTCACTCTCGGGGTCGGATCGTACTTCGGCAATCGCTCGTTCGTCGAAGTCGCGCGCGTCCAACGCCGGGACCAGATCCGACTCTGCAAACAGCGGCAGCGTCACGCGCTGGATGATTTCGCTGCGAAAGCCGGCCGTAAGGAACAATTCGTCGATCGTCTTGGCGGTAAAAAACCGCAAGTGCGAGTCGTCGAGAATTCCCAGTTCCTGATAGTCGAAACGTCCCGACAGCAGTGCCAGCCGTATGGCGCCGTGCGAAACGTTTGGAATCGACGCGACCACGTAACCGCGCTCGCCCAAGAGAGCGCGCGATTCGTCGAGCGTGCGAGCCGGCTCGTGAAGATGCTCGAGCACGTCGCCGAATACGATGGCATCGAACTGCTTGCCGTCGAGGAGGTCGGGAAGCACGACCTCGTCGAGATCGGCGACGAGGACGCTGGTGCAGTATTTCCGCGCCTCTTCGGCGGCGATCGGGTTGATGTCGACCCCGACGACGTCACATTCTTGTTTGCCCAGCAAGCTCGCGAAATAGCCACTCGCGCATCCCACGTCGAGCACTTTCTTGCGCTCGCCGACCGCTTCGAGCATGTGAGCGATGCTCGTGTTCGGATCGGGTGGCGAAGTCATCAGCTCGACGTGCTTGGGATAGTTTTTTCGCAGTTTCAGCGTGCGAGATTGCATGTTCACCCAAAACTCCTGCAGGAGCACGAAGGCCAAAAGGCTCGAGGTCGAAGACACTTCGGGCGCAATGGCTTCTTGCCTTCGGGGAAGGCGCTCGAGAGGCGCGAAAAAAGCCTTCCGGGGCTAGACGGCCATCACCGCGGGCCGCCCTCCCGGATCAAGGAGCCGACACCCCGATGATCACGCTTGCGCGAGCCGATCGCCCCCGCGTTTCCATAATCATCTTAACCCAAGATCAGCTCGAGCATTTGGGCAGCTGTCTCGCCTCGTTGGAACGCACCATCGACGCTTCTAAAATGCCCTACGAGGCGATCCTCGTCTTCAACGGCACCGAGCCGAGCGCCGCGCACACGTTTCTCAAGAGCGTCAGCGGCGTGCGCGCGCTGAGGCTACCGTTGAATCTGGGTTTTGGCGGCGGCAACAACTTTGCGGCGGCCAAAGCGCGCGGCGAGTACTTGGTTTTGTTGAACGACGATGCGGTCGTCGAACCGGGGTGGCTCGAAGCGCTCCTCGAGACGGCGACGACGTACCCGCGCGCGGGTGCCGTCGGCTCCCGCATTCTATTCGTCGACGGCTCCCTGCAGGAGGCGGGCGGGATCGTTTGGTCCGACGGTTCGACGCGGCCCTTAGGCCGCAACGCCCCGGCGGGCTCGTTGGCATTTTCTTACCGGCGCCCGGTGGACTACATTTCGGCGAACGGGCTGCTGGTGCGCCGCGACGCGTTCGACGCCTTGGGCGGATTCGACCCGCGCTACTTTCCCGCGTACTACGAAGACACCGACCTGTGTCTGGGGCTCCGTCACCGGCTCGAATTGGAACTCGTCTACGAACCACGCGCCGTCATTAAGCACATCGAGGCGGCCAGCACGCAAGATAACGCCTTTCGTTCGTTTCTCTTCCGGAGAAATCAGGCGTTACTCTGTGAAAAATGGGCCGACGTTCTAGCGACGTACGCTCGACCCGAACCAGATTCGCCGGTGGCCGTCACCAACGCGGTTTTTCGCCGGCGCGGGAGTCCCAAACGCGTTCTCGTGATCGACGACCGTTTGCCGGATCCCGGAAAGGGACACGGAGGCCTCGGTTCCGGTTTCGTGCGCGCGCACGAACTCTTTGCCGAGCTGAGCGGCGCCGGCCTCGCGGTAGCGGTCTACCCCAGCGACCGCAGCGACGTACCGAAAGAAAACTCGCTAAGCGCGCTTGGCGTCGACGTCGTCGAAGAACACCTCGAAGAGCACCTCGCGCGTCCCGAAAATTCCTACGATGCGGTCGTGATCTCCCGGCCCCACAATGCCGATGTCTTCTTGAAATCGGTGCGGGCGGCGCTGCCGCGCGCGAAGATCATCTACGATGCCGAAGCGCTGTACCACAAGCGCCTGTGGATCCAAGCGCATCTCGAGGAAGATCCCGCCAAGCGAAAAGTGCGCGAGGCCGAGGCGGCCGCGATGGAACGCCTCGAGTTGGGCATCGCCACCTCCGTCGACGCCGTGGTTGCAATCTCACAAGAGGAATTCGACTGGCTCGCGGCCATCCCGGGGCACGCACCGCTCGAACTCATGGTTCCGCTGCTAAGCGGCATCGAGATGGGGCCGCCGACGCCGGTGGGCCGCGCTGACGCCGTCTTCGTGGCCGGCTGGCTCGGCGGAGACGATTCTCCAAACGTCGATGCGCTGCGCTGGTATTGCCGGCACGTGCTCCCTCACGTGTGGGCGGCGCTCCCGGATTTTCGCACCTTGGTGAGCGGAAAGAATCCGCCGCTGTCGGTCATGCGCCTCGCCGACGAGACCGTGGTCCTCACCGGATTCGTCCGCTCGATTCGGGATCTGTATAACTCGGCCCTTATCGCCATCGCCCCCATTCGGATGGGCGCCGGCGTCAAAAACAAGACGATGGAGGCGCTCCAGTACGGCGTGCCGGTCGTGGCGACGGTGGTTGGCGCCGAAGGCATGGGATTGAGCGACGGAGTCGAGATCGACATTGCCGACGATCCGCACGAGTTTGCGAGTCGAATCGTCGCTCTCGCGACCGACGACGCGGTATGGCGCGCGCGGCGGGAGGCGATCGAGCGGCGAGTGGCGCTCTGGGAAAGAAAGCGCGTGCGCTGGCCGGACGTTATCTGGAAGTGCTTAGGCAGCGTCAAGCGCTCGGCCGCAAGTTCGGGCTGAGCGGCCACGGGGTGCCGACCAATTGGGACTTCTGGAAGAGGGCATCCGGCAGTGGCGCGCGCAGTTCAATCGAGAACCTTCATGCGACGCCCTGATTTTCTAACCGCGTTAACCGCTGCGGCGCTGGCCGGCTTGTCGCCGGCGGCCGTGCGCGCGGCCGCGCCTTCGAGCACGCAACGCGTGTTATGGCTGCGGCGCGAAGGATTCAACGAAGAAGTTCGCGCGCCGTTCTCGATCGATGGTCGCACGGTTTACGAGCCGGGCTACCGCGAAATTTGCTGGCTGATGCGCGACCACGGCGTCCCGTTCGCCGAAGGATACGTTCGTTTCGACATCGTGGCCATCGAAGTGCTGTGGGAGGTGCAGCGCGCGTTGACGCTGCACGGCATTAACGGACCGATGGTGATTACCAGCGGCTACCGTTCGCCCGAGACCAACGCCAGCACCGAAGGCGCCGCGCGCAATAGCCAGCACCTGTATGCAAAAGCGGTCGACATGTACGTCCCCGGCGTGTCGATGCGCGAGCTNNCGGGAGGACTCCCCTCTACAGGACGGGCACAGCCCCCGCCTGGTGTCCTTGACGCTCACGGCGCGGGCTGGCTATACTTAGGGGCTGTCTGCCGCGGGTTCGGCCTGGGGCAGTTGTTTTTGTTAATAGGAAAGAGTTTACATGAAGCGGACGTACCAGCCGCACAATCGCCGGCGCAAACGCGTGCACGGCTTTATGGAGCGGATGAGCACGAAAAGCGGGCGCAAAGTGCTCGCGCGGCGCCGGAAGAAGGGACGCCACCGCCTGGCGGTCTGATGCGCAGATTCGCCAGCCTGCGCCGCCGGGCGGATTTTGCCCGTTTGCGGCAGCGTGGCCGGCGCATCGCGACCAAAACGCTCACCCTGTACCTTACCGATGCTCTTCCAAGCGACGCGACGTCGCTGGTCGGCATCACCGTGAACAAATCGATCGGAAAGGCCGTGGTCCGTAACAAACTGCGCCGCCGCCTCGCGGCGATCGTCAACGATGCGCTCGCACACTCCCGCCGCGCGACGCGGCTGGTGGTCGTGGCGCGTCCCGCCGCGGCCGCGCTCGCCTATGCCGCGCTCCACGACGAAGTTCTCTCGGCGTTGGGCCGCGCCTAACACCTCGATGCGTTATCTGCTCGTGGGCGCGCTTCGTCTGTACCAACTCGCGATCTCACCGCTTCTGCCGCCGGCCTGCCGGTTCTATCCCAGTTGCTCCCAATACTCGCTGGTCGCCATCCGCGAACACGGCGTGTTGCGCGGCGGCTGGCTCGCGCTGGCGCGTCTCGCCCGCTGCCACCCCTGGAACCCGGGCGGCGTCGATTTCGTAGACGGGCACCACTCCTAATATGATGCACCTCGTCCTGGCCACGTCGTGGCTGGATCCAATCGTCAACGCGATGGCACAAGTCGTGTTGTTCATTAACAAGTACGTCAATAATCTCGGCTGGAGCCTGATCATTCTGGCGGCGCTGATTCGAGGCGTCTTCTGGCCGCTCAATGCGGCGCAATTCCGATCGATGATGAAGATGCAGCGCATCGCACCGCAAATCAAAAAACTGCAGGCGCGCTACAAAGACGACAACCAAAAGCTACAACAAGAGACGATGGCGCTCTACAAGCAGCAGGGCGTCAATCCGCTCGCGGGCTGCTGGCCGATGCTGGTGCAGTGGCCGTTCATTCTCAGCGTCTACTACGTGGTGATGAACCACAAGAATTTGTTCGAGAACCAGGATTGGATGTGGATCGGGAGCTCGATCTCGCAAGCGTATCCCAATATTCTCGCCACGAGTCTCGCCCATAGCGACGTCGTGCTGCTGGTCCTGTACGCGGCGTCGATGTATCTCAGCGTGCGATTCGGCAGCATGCCGGCGACCGATCCGCAGCAAGCTCAAACGCAGCGGTTGATGTCGTTTATTTCTCCGCTGATGCTCGGATTCTTCGGCTGGAAGTATCACTGGCCGTCCGCCATGGTGCTCTACTGGTTCTCCTTCAACGCGTTTACGATGGCGCAAACGCTCTATATGCTGCGTAAGTCTCACGAGCCGCTTTCGTTTGCCGACAGCTCGCATATGATTACCGACGTTCCGGCGCCCGAAGACGCCGCGAACCAAAAAGCGTTGCCCGGCGACGGGGCGGCCCGTTCGAACGGCGCTTCCAAATCAAAGACTCCGCGATCCGGATCGGCCCGGTCCAAAAAGAAAAATAGGAAAGGCGCGTAACCGCGACACCGATGCTGTACGAAGACGATTTCGAGTTTGAAGAACAACCCGCCAACATTCGCGACCGAGCGATACCCGGAAAATCGAGCGGCGGTGGCGGCGGTGGCCGCGGAACCGGCGGCGGACGCGGCTACGGCGGCGAACGGCGCCGCGGCGGCGGCCGGCCCCCCGGCGACGGACGCCGGCGTTTCGGTCCGCCGTTACATCACACGGGTCCGAGTACGCTCGAGCACTTCGAGCTTCCCGAGGATGCCAAGCCGGCTCGCCAGCTCCTGACCGAAATCCTCGGCTTGATGGGCTTGCAACACGTCGACATTCACTATATTCCGCGCTCCGAAGGCGAGTATCTGGAAGTCAGCGGCCCCGACCTCGGCATGTTGATCGGCCGGCACGGCAATACGCTCGAAGCCCTGAACCTCATCTTCAACAACATCTTGAACGCCGGCGTGCGCAACAACCGCCGCTATTACACGATCGACGCCGAAGGCTATCGCGCGCGCCGCGCCGAGCAGTTGCGCAATCTCGCGTTGGCGACGCTCGAACGCTGCGTTCGCGAAGGCGCGCCGCAACGGCTCGAGCCCATGCTTCCGTCCGAACGCAAAATCGTGCACTTGGCCTTGGCCGAGTCGGAACTCGTGCGCACCGAATCGGAAGGTGAAGAGCCCGAACGGCGGGTCGTCGTCTTCCCAGTCTAGGGACCTCTTGTCATGCTGAGCGCCGCGCTTGTCATGCTGGCAGCGATTCAGCGTGCACGCTGACGATACCATTGCGGCCATCGGAACGCCGCCGGGGAAAGGCGCCATCGCCATCGTGCGCGTCAGCGGCCCGGCCGTTCGCGAGCTAGCGCGCCGTCTCGTCCGCACCAAGGATGCGCTGCAACCGCGCGTCGCCACCTCCGCCACCATCGTCGACGAAAACCAGCGCCCGCTGGATCGTGGCCTCGCACTGCTGTTCGTAGCGCCGGCAAGCTATACCGGCGAAGACCTTCTCGAGTTGCACGTGCACGGCTCGCCGGTCGTGGCGCGCGAAATCGTGCGAGCCATGCTGGCGTGCGGCGCGCGGCCCGCGCAGCCGGGAGAGTTCACGCGGCGTGCGTTTCTCAACGGCAAGATGGACTTGCACGAAGCCGAGGCGGTCGCCGACGTCATCGACGCCGAAACCCGCTCGGCCGCCCGCGCCGCACTCGCGAACTTGGGCGGCGGGCTTGCAAACCAGGTGCGCGCGCTGCGCGTCGCGCTGGCGACGGTACTCGAGGAGCTGGCGGCTGCGATCGACTTTCCCGACGAGGTTCCCGATCCGGGTCAGGAGCGGCTCGATACCGCGCTCGCCGCGGTCGCAGCCGAGCTGGAGCAACTTCGCGCCGACGGCGAACGCGGGCGATTGGTCCGCGAAGGCGTGACCGCGGCCATCGTCGGGCCCCCCAACGCCGGCAAATCGTCGCTGCTGAATGCGCTGCTCGGGGAAGATCGCGCGATCGTCTCGGAATTGGCCGGAACGACCCGCGATACCCTCGAGGAGTCGATCGCCGTCGGAGGCGTGGCCGTGCGGCTCGTCGACACGGCCGGCATCCGCGCCCACGCCGACCGCCTCGAGGCCGCCGGCATCGAACGCGCACAACGCGCCCTGGCCGCGGCGCGGATCGCCATCGTCGTCATCGACGGCTCGCAACCCGTCCACGCCGAGGCTCGCGCCCTGCTCGCCGCCACGCGCGATCGTACGCGCGTCGTCTTCTTCAATAAAGCGGATCTTGGGGAAGCCGGCGCGCGCGAAGCGGGCGTTGCGGACGCGATCGTCGGCAGCACTCGGAACCCGGCAACGCTGGCCGCACTTCGCGAGGCGATTGCGCAGGTGGGATGGGGCGGCGAAGTTCCCGACTTGGAGCGGCCGCATCTGGCGGCCTTACGCGAGTTTGCTGCCGTCAACGAGGCGCTCGACGCGCTCGCGCGGGCGCGCGCCACCCTCGCCGCCGGCGAGCCCAGCGACTTCATCGCCGGGGAACTTCAAACGGCATTCTCGGCGTTGGGGCATGTAAGCGAGCGTGTAGCCGCCGAAGAAGTCATCGACGGGATTTTCGCCCGTTTCTGCATCGGCAAATGACCGGCAAAGGAAAGGCTTTTCTACGATGAAACGCACCTTTTTCATGCTTCTGGCCGTCTTCGTTCTTCTCGCCCCGACGGCCGCTCAGGCCAAAATCGTCCAGCAACTCGGCATCGCCATTCAAAGCTGCGTGGTGAATGAAAACAACGGCGTTACCAACGGCGTCAACGTCGTCTACTACAACACTCACCAGTCACCCGCGACTGAAGTCGATTTCTACATCGGCTACCACTATCACAAAGCCGTGCTCGTCGATCGCGGCTCGTTCACAAATGGCGCGCAGATCAATCACAACTTGACCAACGGTCTCGTCGGCGTCACGTGGAACGGACCACAACCCTACACGTGCACCGTTCAACGGGTCGTTCTGGCAAACGGAAAAGTTCTTACTCAGTAGCGCTTCTGAAAGGGGCTTCGGCATGGTAAACGTCTTAGCGCGCAACTGGTGGGCGCTTCTTATCCGCGGCATCGCGGCGGTTATTTTCGGTATTCTCGCCTTCTCGTGGCCAGGGGCGACGCTGGTGGTGATCGGCATTCTGTTCGGAGCGTACGCCTTCGTCGATGGCGTTTTTGCGATCGTGGCGGCCGTTCGGGCGGCCCAGTCGCACGAGCGCTGGTGGCCGTTTCTGCTCGAAGGCATCGTCGGTTTGGCCATCGCGGCGATTACCGTCTACGACGTCGGCATTACGTTGCTGGCGCTGTATCTAACCATTGCGGCGTGGGCGTTTATCACCGGCATCCTGGAAATCGCCGCCGCGATTCAACTTCGCAAGGCGATCGCCAACGAATGGCTGCTCATCCTTGCCGGAATCTGCTCGCTGCTGTTCGGCGTACTGATGATCTGGCATCCGATCGCCGCGGCGCTGGCAATTATTTACATCATCGCTGCCTACGCGTGCGTCTTCGGAATCATCATGATCGCGCTCGCCTTCCGGTTGCGCGGGCACGCCGCGACGAGCGCGCCACCGGCCGCTACGGCGTAAACCCGAAAGCCGAGCGCGCCCGGCAACAATATTTGTTGCCGGGCGCGCTCGCGGGTGCTATACTGGCACCATGGCGTGGACCTTGGAAATACCGGAACTCGAAATGCCGAAGCACCCGTCGGCGTTATCCGACGTCCAACCCCTGCTTCAGCGTCTGATCGATGCGTTCGGCCAAAACGCGGTTGCTCGGTTGCTGAACGTCAACAACGGCACGGTTGCGCGATGGCGATTGCGGCAACGGAAGATGGACATTGAGTACGCCAAGCGCGTCATCGATCTCCACGACGTCCTCAACCGTGCGTTTCAAGTTTTCCAGCCCGAGACGGCGATGCGCTGGCTCGTCGGCGCCGAACCGTTTCTCGATCACAAGCGCCCGCTCGACGTGCTTGCGCTCGAAGGGGCTGCGCCCTTGGTAGCCGCCCTCGACGCTATCGATGCCACGGCATACGCGTGACACTTTACCGGGTTTTTCCGTACGATTCCAACGCCGCCCCGACCGAAAGGGGCGGTGCTCTTTATGTGCCGCCAGCAAATAGCGGCCGAATCTCCAACCCGGAACTCTACGCGGAACTCTATCTCGCGGGTACCGCGGAGGCGGCGGTGGCTGAAACCTTTGGCCGCCTGCCGATGTGGAAAGCCGCCGACTTCACGCACGCCGACGGCAATCCACTCGCCCTCGCTGCGTACCGCTTAAACTCCGCGGCGAAGCTCTTCGACCTCAACGATATCGCTGCGCTCAAAAAGCTGGAGATCGCCAAGCCTACGGACGTGGTTACCCGCGAACGCAAAATCACTCGCGCCTGGGCGCGCAAGATTTTCGAAATGGGTGGATATGATGGCGCGTCTTGGTGGAGTTTTTACAATCCAGAATGGGCGGTTTATGGCGTTTGGACGATCGCGACGCTCAGCCGCGAGTCGGCGCCCGAGCCGCTGCATACCCGGCATCCCGCCGTGACGGCGGCCGCGACCTCGATCGTCCGTCAGATTGCATGACTCGCTTCCCCAAACGCCGCCTCGTTTGGTATGGTTGCGTCACGCTTTTGATGGACCAAACTTCAACGTGACTGGAAAGCAAGATGATGCGGCCGTGATCGTCGTCGGCGGCGGCCACGCCGGCGTCGAAGCCGCTTTGGCGGCGGCCCGCATCGGCGCGCCCACGCTGATCGTAACGGGCGATCCCGAAAAGATCTGCACGCTGCCGTGCAATCCGTCGATCGGGGGCAGCGCGAAGGGCCAGCTCGTGCGCGAGATCGACGCACTGGGCGGCGCCATGGGACGGCTCGCCGACCGTTGCAGCCTTCACGCCCGATTCCTGAACGAAAGTAAGGGGCCGGCGGTGCGCGCGCTGCGCCAGCAAATGGACAAGCCTGCCTACGCGCGGGAAGCCGTCGCCGAGCTGCGGAGCGAGCCCAATCTGACGATCGTACGCGGTCTGGTCGAAGATTTGATCGTCGACGCCGGCGCGATTGCGGGCGTGCGCTGCGTCGACGGAACGTGCTACCGTGCGCGCCGCGTTATTCTCGCCACCGGCACGTTTCTCGGCGGAAAGTCGTTTCGCGGCGACGTCGTTAAAGCCGAAGGCCGCTTCGGCGAGGAGCCGGCGATCGGACTCGCCCACGCGCTGCGGCGGCTCGGATTTCCCACGCGACGCCTCAAGACGGGGACGCCGCCGCGCATCGACCGGAGCACGATCGACCCGCACGCGATGCGCTTGCAACCGGCAAGCACGACGCCGCTGCTGTTTTCCTACACGAGCGCGCAGACGTTCGCGGGGCCGCAGCTGCCGTGTTACCTCACCGAAACCAACGACCGCACGCACGCGCTGGTGCGCGAAAATCTCCATCTTTCGCCGCTCTACGGGCTCGATCTGATCCGCGGCGTCGGTCCGCGCTACTGCCCGTCGATCGAAGACAAAGTCATAAAGTTCGCGCACAATCCTTCGCACCAAATCTTCATCGAGCCCGAGGGCTGGGACGAGCCGACCCACTACGTCGGCGGCTTTTCGACGTCGTTGCCGGCCGACGTGCAGTTGCAAATGCTGCGCACGCTGCCCGGTTTGGAAGCATGCACGATGATCCGCGCGGGCTACGCCGTGGAATACGACATGGTGCCGCCGACCGAGCTGCGCGATACCCTCGAAACGCGGCGCATCGCCGGCCTCTACCACTGCGGCCAGCTCAACGGAACGTCGGGATACGAAGAAGCCGCCGCTCAGGGCTTGATGGCGGGCATCAACGCCGCGCGCGCGGCCGCAGGCGCCGAGCCCGTGCGGCTCGCACGCAGCCAGGCCTACATCGGCGTCCTTATCGACGACCTCATCACCAAGGGCGTGGACGAGCCCTATCGCATGCTCACCTCGCGCGCCGAGCATCGCGTCGTGCTGCGCCATGACAACGCGGACGCGCGTTTGACCCCGATCGGCCGCGATGCGGGGCTGGTCGACGACCGAGCATGGGCCGCGTTCGAACGCAGAAGCGGGGCGCTACGCAACGCCATCGAACGCGCCGGGCGCACTCGCGTCGGAATCGATCGCATCGGCAACGACCGGTTCGATGCCGGTGCGACGCTCGCCGATGCCCTGCGCCGTCCGGGACTGCAGTTCGAGGACCTCACCGGCCGGTTCGATCCGCCGCTCGAGGCCGGCATCGGCGAACGCCTTGCGATCGAGCTGAAATGCGAAGGCTACGTTCGACGGCAAATGAGCGCCATCGAGAAGGCCGCCAAGAACGAAAACGAGCTCATTCCGGACGACTTCGACTACGCGAGCATCGTTGCGCTGTCGAGCGAGGCGCGCGAAAAACTCGCGCAGCAGCGTCCGCGAACGCTCGGGTCGGCCGCGCGCATTCCGGGCGTCACGCCGTCCGACATCGCGATCGTCGGATTGTTCGTTCATCGCGCGCGCGAAACCGTATCGACGCAACTGTGAACGCCGAACTCGAGGCGCTGCTCACCGCGGCGGGCGTCGAACCGCACCTGATCGCACCGCTCGCGCGTTACGGTGCGTCGGTGCTCGAAGCCAACCGAACGTTCAATCTTACCGGAGCGAAAAGCCCATCGGATTTGGCGCCGCACATCGTCGACAGCTTGACGGTCGTACCATTCGTAGCCGAGTCGTTGGTCGACGTCGGGTCGGGCGCGGGATTACCGGCGATTCCGGTCGCGATCGCTACCGGCGTTCCCATTACGCTGATCGAATCGACCGGCAAAAAAGCCCGTTTCTTGCAGCGCATGCTGGAAACGTTCGACCTTGCAGGGGAAGTCGTCGCCGAACGTGCGGAAGTTGCCGCCCGCGACGCACGCCTGCGCGATGCCTTCGCATGCGGAACGGTGCGCGCCGTTTCCACCGCGCCGACGGTTGCCGAACTGCTCTTGCCCTTCATCAAACCAGACGGCGTCGCGATCTTACAACGCGGAACGATGAGTGAGTCCGAGCGAAGCGCACTTTCGGATGCCGCGCTGGTTCTGGCCGCTGAAATCGGCGAGGAACGCATGCTCGACGGCGATCACCGCATCATTTTCGTGAACAAACGCGCTCCCACGCCGCTCCGCTTTCCGCGCCGAACCGGCATTCCCGAAAAGCGACCGCTCTGCACGTAATCCTCGTTGTCATCCTGAGGAAGGCGCTCTTTGTTATGCCGAGCGAAGCGCCGAAGGCGCCTAGTCAAAGGGACACTTGAGCGGAGCAGGGTTACCACAGGGAAATGCGAACACATGTTCGCATTTCCCTCATGTGTGTGGAGGTACGGCAGATGGCGCACCCGGAGAAAGACCGGCGCATCGACTATATCGAGATCGGCGTTCGAAATATCGTCGAAGCCAAGGCCTTCTACGGGAGCGCCTTCGGCTGGAAATTTACCGACTACGGCGATGAATATGCGTCGTTCGACGACGGCGGCATCGGTGGCGGCCTGCGCCTCGAGCCTCATTCGACGGCCGGCGGACCCTTGGTGATTCTCTACGCCGTCGATCTGGAAGACAGCGAAAAAGCGGTTCGCGCTGCCGGCGGGACGATCGTGGAACCGATTTTCGCGTTCCCAGGCGGTCGGCGATTCCATTTTTCCGACCCCAGCGGGAATGTCTTGGCGGTATGGTCCGAGCCCGTTGACTAACGCGGAAGGCCGCAGGAGCTAGACGCCGCTCGGAGGCGCGGCCTAATACCTTGGCATGAGCGACTCCCCTTCAGCGAGCGGACCGGGCGACTCTGATCGTGCTGGGGCGCCAACATCTCAGCCCATCGTTGAAACAGGCTTCGTTCTTGAGGTCGTAGAGCGCGCGAACGACCGACTCCTGGACCGGATAGATGCCCTAGACGCGTTTTTTGGTGTCCTAATGACGGCGGTGCTGGCCGTTGTTTTGCTAGCCCTAGATCGGTTCCGGCTCTTTGGCCCTTTCCCCGACGTCCCGCTCGGCTGGACGGCAATTTCCCTATTGATTTTGGCCTTCTTTGGCGCGATCGCCGGTTGGCTTCGCGGCAACGACGTGCTACTACGCAAGCTCTTCCGGTACGGGAAAGAAGAGGAACGTGACGCTCCCATTCCCCGTCGATTTATTTGGGCGGTCGGCGCTAAAGGCGAACAGGCGCTCCTCGACACGATTTCGGCTATATCGTTGAGTTTCACCGCGAACCAGCCGATTCGGACCTACAAACGGCACTTGGCCGCGATTTCCCTCGCGCTCCTTACGTTGGGCACTCTCGCCGCTGGTCTAGCGAAGGTGATATACTTATCGCATGTCACCACAAGTGAGTCAGGGCATGAGGGACTTGGCCAGCGCGATAGAGCGAGAGGGAGATATTCCTGTAAGCCAATCGGATCGCCCGGATTTTTATATTTACGGCCACCAAAGTGGCGAACCCGTCATTGCATCAGGAGACCATAGAGAAAAAGGATAAGCAGCTCCTGGAGCAAGGCGGTTAATCCAAAGCCCTCCCGGGGCTTTTTATTTTCCTTTCGCGGAAACCCATAGAACCAAGGGGTCAATCCGGCTATGTACGGAACCGCACCATGGAAGAACGCGCGTGAATCCCCACGTCCCACGCGCCTTCTTCCTCTTCCGAGGCCGCAATCGCCCCGGCTAGACGAACTCGGCCGCCCGAAACGGCGCGACCGTATTTCACGTGAAACGGAGCCGCGGATTTCACGTGAAACATCTCGGATGGGCTGCCTCGATGTTGTACGATGAACGGGATGTATAGCCCCCATCCGCTCGACGCGAAGCTGGCCGGCGTCTTGCCGCCGGGCTCGCTGTTTGCGGTCGGCGGCCGGGTCCGCGACGAACTGCGGGCCGGCACCGAGGGCATCGAGCTCCCGAAGAAAGACCTGGACTACCTCGTCACCGGGGTCCCGCTCGAGGATCTTCGCGCCCGGCTCGCGCCGCTAGGCCGGTTGGACCTAGTCGGCGCCGCGTTTGCCGTCTTGAAGCTGACGGCCGGCGGCGAGACGGTCGACGTAGGTTTGCCGCGGCGAGAGCGCTCGATCGGCCACGGACACCGCGATTTTTCGGTCCAGAGCGGCCCCGAGATTCCGCTCGAAGACGACCTGGCGCGCCGCGACTTCCGCATGAACATGATCGCGCGGTCGCTGCCGTCCGGCGACGTGGTCGACCCCTACGGCGGCGAAGCCGACATCCGCGCGCGGCGCATCGACATTCTGACGCCGGACGTTTTCGTCGAGGACCCGCTGCGCATGCTCCGCGCCGCGCAGTTCGCCGCTCGCTTCGACTATCAGCCGACCCCTGCAACCCGCGCGGCCATGAAGGGTGCCGCCGGACTCGTCGGGACCGTTTCGGCCGAGCGCGTCAACGACGAGCTCACCAAGTTGTTCGACCACGCGCAGCGCCCGTCGATCGGCCTGGAACTGCTTCGCGAAACGGGCGTTCTGCAGCACCTCTGGCCGGAGCTGCTCGAAGGCGTCGGCGTCGAGCAGAACGAGTGGCACGCCTACGATGTCTGGCATCACGCAATGGCGACGCTCGACGCAACCCCGCCGGGAGATCCGGTCCTCCGATTAGCCGCCGTCTTGCACGACGTCGGCAAACCGCGCACCAAGGACGGGCCGCACTTCTATCGCCACGAACTCGTCGGCGCCGACATGGCCCGCTCGATGCTCACGCGCTTCCGTTTCTCGAACGACGTCGTCGATCGGGTCGAACGGCTGGTGCGCCAGCACATGTTTGCGGCCGATCCGGAGATGAAAGATGCCGCGGTTCGCCGCTTCATTCGCAGGATCGAGATCGAAAATATCGAACACCTGTTCGCTTTACGGCAAGCCGACGTGGCCGGCTCGGGTTTGCCGAAGCGCGGCGACCACAACGAGCGGTTCGCCGATCGCGTTCGCGAGGAAATCGCCCGAAAACCCGCCTTTTCCGTCGCCGATTTACACGTTTCGGGCGATGACGTCGTGGCCTTGCTGATTCGCCGCGGAATGGCGCCGCGGGAATTTCGCGGTGACGGCCGCGTCGGCGCCGCCCTCCGTTGGCTGTTCGAGTACGTCACCGACGCCCCCGATCGCAACGAGCGCAGCTGCCTGTTAGGCCTGCTCGAGCAGTATCTCGATACACAAACGCGCAATGGCACGCTGAACGGTTCCTGAGGGAGAACGATACTGGCGCGCATCATCGCTCTCGTCAATCAAAAAGGCGGAGTCGGCAAAAGCACCACCGCGGTGAACCTCGGTGCGGCTTTAGCCGTGCTGGGCAAACGCGTGCTGCTCGTCGACGCCGACCCGCAAGGCAACGCGACCACCGGCCTGGGCATTGATAAAACGCAACTACGGCGCGACGTTTACGATCTGCTGTTGCAAGAAGCGGCCATCGACGACGTCATCGTTCCGACCGAACTCGAAGGCTTATGGCTCGTCCCCGCAACGATCAACCTGGCCGGCGCTGAGATCGAGCTCGTTTCGGCAATGTCGCGGGAAACGCGCATGCGCAACGCGGTACTGCCAGTCGCATCGCGGTACGATTTCGTCTTCATCGACTGTCCGCCGTCGCTCGGACTGCTCACGATCAACGCCTTGACCGCCGCCGAGGAATGCATCATTCCGGTGCAAGCCGAGTATTACGCGCTCGAAGGGTTATCGCAATTAACCAACGTGGTGCGCCGCGTACGCGAGGCGCTCAATCCAGCGCTGCATGTCAGCGGCGTGGTGGTGACGATGTTCGACGGACGCACGCGCTTGGCAACCGAAGTGCTCGAAGAACTCGTGAAGTTTTTTCCCGAACAAATGTTCAAAACGCAAATTCCGCGCAACGTGCGCATTTCCGAGGCGCCATCATACGGCAAGCCGGTCATCGTCTTCGACGTCAAAAGCCGCGGCGCCCAAGCCTATCTCGCGCTGGCGCGGGAGCTTCTGGAACCGGTCGAAGTGCACGCATGAGCACGCCGCGACGCGGCCTCGGGCGAGGTCTGGGCGCGCTGCTGGGCGAGGCGTCGTCCCCGGCCGCCAACGCGCGCGAATCGCTGCGCGAAATTCCGGTCGATCGCATCACCCCGAATCCATTTCAGCCGCGCAAGACGTTCGAGCGGCAACCGCTCGACGAGCTTCAAGCCTCGATCGCGGAGTACGGCGTGTTGGTGCCGATCATCGTGCGCCACCGTGGCGACGCTTTCGAACTGGTTGCCGGCGAGCGGCGCTGGCGCGCCTGCGCCGCCCTGCAGCTGACGACCATCCCCGCCATCGTGCGGGCCGGTGACGACCGCGACACACTCGAGGTCGCGATGATCGAAAACCTCCAGCGCGAGAATCTCAACGCCTTGGAGGAGGCCGCCGGCTTCCAGGCCTTGATCGACGACCATGCATTCACCCAAGACGACGTGGCCCGACGCCTGGGGAAGAGCCGGTCGGCGGTTGCGAACACGCTACGGCTGCTGTCGCTGCCGGATCCGGTGAAGGCGATGCTGGCCGACCGCCGGCTCTCGGCCGGACACGCCCGCGCTTTGCTGTCCGCGCCTCCGGCCGCTCGCATAGCCCTGGCGGAGCGGACCGTTAACGAAGGGCTGTCGGTTCGCACGCTCGAGCGTCTCACCGGCGCCGTCGCTACCCCGCAAGCCGAAAAAGCGGCGCCCAAACTGCGCGCGCTCTCGCCCGACGAGCACGCCTTCGAGTCGCGCTTGCGTCAGCGCTTCGGCACGCACGTTTCGATCGTGCGCAGCGGGCGCGGGGGGCGCATCGAGCTACGGTTCGGCAGCGATGACGAACTGATTCGTCTCGGCGACCTGTTGCTCGGCGAGGAGTAGCGACGGTGGTGCCGGTGACGCGCATGGTGACGATGCTGATGATGGCGGTGATTTGTTTTGCGTTACTGCTGCCGCTCGCAATGGAACGCCACAACCCGTTGTTGGCGGCCGCCATCGTTACGATTTTCGTTCTTTACTTGGGCGCCAACGTGCTGGTATGGCTGCGCATGCGACGGCGTGCATAGCCACCCCGTTCGCACGCGCGAACGGCGCGCGGCGTTGTTGCACGGTATTTATGCGATCGTCAACGAAGGCCCAGCCGATCCGCTCGAGGTCGCGCGTGCCGCAACCGAGGCCGGCATCCGCATCCTGCAATACCGTGCAAAACACGGAATCGTCGAAGGTCATCTGCGCGGCGTGTGCGACATCGCACACGCGTGCGGGGCGCTGCTGATCGTTAACGACGACGCCGAGGCGGCGGTGGGATTCGACTGCGACGGCGTGCATCTCGGTCCCGACGATCCGCATTTTTCCGACGTCGCGCCGGTGCGCGCATTATTGGGCGACCGGCTGATCGGCCTTTCGTGCGGTACGGTCGCCGAGGCGCTCGCCGCCGGCGGTCACGACGTCGACTACCTGGGAGTCGGTTCGGTCTACGCGACCGCCTCCAAGCACGATGCCGGCGAACCGATCGGCATCGACGGCCTGCAGCGCGTTGCGCGCGCGAGCCGCGTTCCGGTCGCCGCCATCGGCGGCATCGACGCGTTGAACGTGGCATCCGTGGCCCGCAGCGGCGTGGCGATGGCCGCGGTGATATCGGCGATTGCGAACGACCCCGACCCGGCCTTCGCGGCCCGCCGCTTGGTCCGAACGTGGACGCAAACCGCAGCGTGATCGTCCTATCGATCGGCACGAGCCACCCGTGGAACGTCTCGGGCATCGGGCGCGACCTCATCGTCGGAACGAGGTTGAACGCGCGCGTTTTCACCGCAATCGTGGCCGTCAGCGCCCAAGATGCCGGCGGCGTTGTGGCCCTGCACGCCGTTCCGCCCGGCATCGTGCGCGCACAGCTTTCGGCGCTACCCTGGGATGCCGCCGGTGCGGTCCGCGTCGGCGCGCTCGCAACGCGCGAAAACGTTCAAGCCGTGAGCGCCGCGTTGCGTGCCCGGCCGGCACTAACGGCGGTCGTCGATCCGGTCTTTGCGGCCAGCCGTGGCGGGGAACTCGCGGATGAAGCCGCGCGCCGGGCGATCGCCGAGGAGCTGGCGACCTTGCCCAGCGTCGTTCTTACGCCAAATCTCGCCGAAGCCGCGACCCTTCTCGGCACGCACCCGATCCAACGGGAAGCCATCGGCGACGCGGCAGCGGCCCTGCAGGCGCGAGGCGCGCACGCGGTCCTGGTCAAAGGCGGCCATCTCGGCGGCGACCCGGTCGACGCGCTCGCCACCGCCGCCGGAGTGGAACTGTTTAGCGAACCGCGCATCGCCGGCGAAATGCACGGCATCGGGTGCACGCTTGCGATGGCGCTGGCATGCGAACTCGCTCGCGAAACGCCGCTCGCAGCCGCCGTCGCGGCGGCGCGTGGGTACGTTCGCGCCGAAATCGCTCGTCACTAGCCTCCGCAAACCGCCGTTCGAAAAGGGCGGTGCTGTAAGGGCGTGCAAACGGGTCGCCCCATGACCTCCGTCCCCGCTAGCGTTGTAAGAAAGCCGCGCGTCATGTCGGGCATGCGCCCGACCGGCGGCCTCCATCTCGGCCATCTCGTCGGGGTGCTTACGCAATGGGTGACCTTTTGCGAAAACGCCGACGCCTTTTTCGAAATTGCCGACCTGCACGCATATACCACCGAATTCGACGATCCGAGCAAGATCCGCGACGCGCGCAACGAGATGGTCGCCGTTTGGCTGGCGGCCGGCGTCGATCCGCAGAAATCGACGATCTTCTTACAATCGGCCGTACCCGAAATCGGCGAGCTGCACGTGCTGCTTTCGATGATTACGCCGGTATCGTGGCTCGAGCGCGTTCCAACCTACAAAGGGCAGATCGAAGCGCTGGGCCAGTCCGTTGCAACCTACGGTTTTCTCGGGTACCCGCTGTTGCAGCTGTGCGACATCGCCATCGTTCGCGGCGAATACGTTCCGGTCGGCGGCGACCAGCAAGCGCATCTCGAGTTTGGGCGCGAAGTCGTGCGCCGTTTCAATCATCTCTACGGCAACGGCCGCCAGATTCTGCTCGAGCCGCAAGCCACGTTTTCGGAGTTTCGCGAAGTGCCGGGCACCGACGGGCGCAAGATGAGCAAATCGTACGATAACGCGATCCTCATTTCCGACGACGAAGAGACGACGACCAAAAAGGTGCGCTCGATGATCACTGACCCGCAAAAACTTCGGCGCGGCGATCCCGGCAGGCCTGAAATCTGCCCCGTTTTCGCGCTCTGGCGCTTCGTGAATCCGCTAAGCCTCAACGGGATCGCGGCAGCGTGCCGCTCGGGCGCGCTCGGATGCGTGCAAGACAAAGGCGAATTTGCCGAAGAACTCAACGCGTATCTCCGCCCGGTGCGGGAACGCTACGCCGAATACCGCGACGATCCGGCGCGCGTCGAACGCATCATCGAGGAGGGAACGGCCCGCACCCGCGCGATCGCATCGGAAGTGCTCGCCGACGTCAAAGACGCAATGCGGTTGACGTAGCTTTGTCATGCTGAGCGGAGCGCCGCAGGCGAACTAGGCCAAGGGAAGGTGCGCCGTCTTCGATCCGTGGCCTTCGGCTCTCGCAATCTCGCGATTGAATAACTCGAATTTCGCAATGGCACGCTCGCGTTCGCTCCAGTCGCGGATTCCTTCCATATCGACTTCGTGGCCGGCAGCGACGCCCACGGCGGCACCGAGTGCCGAAAAATCACCGTAATGGAAATACCATAGCAGGCGGTCTCGAACGCAATCGGTTGGATGCAAGACGTGCAACGTTTCCCGGCCGCGGCGAACGGTTGCAAAATCGGCGATGTGCTCGCGCCCAATCATCAGCGGGCCGACCGGGAACTCCAGGACGTACGGACTCCAGTCGCTGCGATAAATTCCGCCGCTTTCTGCAAATCCAATTCGATGGAGTGCCTGCACTCCCAATTCAGAGTTTCCGAAGACGATAACGAAATCGGCATCCATGGATTGATAAACGCTCGGCGCGTAGTACGTAGCGGCGCTGCCGCCGGTGAGTACGGCCGTGGTGCCGACGGCATCGAGTGCGGTACACACGGCAAAACACACGTCTTCGAGCGTCACGTTCGTTCGGGCCGATCGATTTTTTTGCCACGCCGTCGCGGGCGCCGGCGCAGACGTGAAAGCGTGGCCATGATCTCGGGGCGGTTCTCTGCCAGCAGCGTTAGCAGGTTCGAAAGGGACTCGACTGCGACGTTACGGGGACTGAGCCGAACCCAGCGCTCGCGTCCACTCAGCACGCTTGCCACGTAACCCTCGCGCTCGAGGTCGCCGAGTGCCCGGTAAACCGTCACGCGCGACACACCGATGAGCGCGGCTAACTCGCCCGCGTACGTTTCGCCCAGCATGGCGAGATAGAGAAGAATTTTGGTCCTGAGTTCGCTGCCGAAAAGGCGCAGTGAGCGATCCGCTTCCACGCGTGTATGTTAGCATACAAGCTACGCTACTGCAACATCTATGCTTCAGTATGGCAGCCTCACGAGCTACCCTGCCTCACAATCAATTGAGCGACATGCGCGAGGGGGGCTCCGGCGGAGGGTCGGCGGGGGGCGGCAACGGGGCGCGGCGCGGACGGAAGACCGCGGCCATCGGGAAACCCAAGAGCAATAGGAAGGGAAACATGAAGAGACGGCCGTTCGAAATCGAATACACCAGGGCCGCGACGACGAGCATGAGACCGATCGCCGCGACCATGCGAACCGCGACGCCCGGCCCGCTCACGGATCAGCCTTTGAAAGCCGGCAACACCTTGGCGATTTGCTCGAGGGCCCAGTCGATGTCTTCCAGCGACGCGGCGTACGAGAATCGCAAATAGCCTTTGCCGGCGGCACCAAACGACGACCCGCCGCCGCACGCCACGCCGCCTACTTCTAAGAGATGGCTCGCGAGCGCGCGATCGTCGCTGGTGATTGCGGTGACGTTGGGGAACGCGTAGAACGCGCCTTCGGGCAGCGTGCACGACATGCCGTGGATGTCGTTAAGTCCGCTTACCAAGCGATCGCGACGCTGGCGGAACGTTTCGTTCATGCGCTGGACCGGCTCGTCGGTACCGGTGAGCGCCGCGATGCCCGCCATCTGCACGAACGCCGTTACGCAGCTGAACGTGTTGTTGTTGAACAGCGTCACCGTCTTGGCCAGCTTTTCCGGCATGATTGCATAGCCGAGGCGCCAGCCGGTCATCGCATACGCTTTCGAAAAACCGTCCACGATCACCGTGCGTTCGCGCATGCCGTCGAGCGCCGCGATCGAAACGTAGTCGCTATCGAGGTAAAAGTTGCGACTGTAGATTTCATCGGCGATGACGACGAAATCGTGGCGCTGCGCCATCTCGGCGATGCGCTCCAAGTCGCCCTTGGTCAGTACGCCCCCGGTAGGGTTATGCGGCGAGTTGATGACGATCGCTTTGGTTTTGTCGGAAACGCGGCTTTCCAGCTCGTCGAGATCCATCCGCCAGTTGCGTGACTCGAGCAACGGAATCGCGTGCACGTTGGCCTGCAGGTAGCTCGAACACGATGCGTACGCCGGATACGCCGGATCGAAGTAGATGAAATCGTCGCCCGGGTCGAGCAGCGCCGAAAGAACGTTCCAGATGACCGGCTTCGCACCCGGCGCAACCACGACGTTTTCCATCGTATAGACGGGCGAAATATGCCGGAACCGGCTGGCATATTCGGCGATGGTGGCGCGCAGCGCCGGAATGCCCGCCGACGGCGTGTAGTGCGTATGGCTGTCGTAGAGCGCTTCGGCGGCCGCTTTTTTGATGTGCTCGGGCGTATCGAAATCGGGTTCGCCGATCTCCATGTGCACGACGCGCCGGCCCTGCGCTTCGAGTTGACGCGCGCGAGCGAGTATTTCGAAAGCGTTTTCGGAACCGAGCCGTTGAACGGCGGCGGCGATACGGTCTTCGTTGACAGCGAGCATCGAACAGTTCCTTCCGGCGAGGGCTAAAGAGTCATCGCAGCTTCGCCCGACTGCGCGCGAGAACCTGGAATGACGGCTCGTTCGCAGAGCCGCACGTCACGGTTTCTTGTGAAAGACGTTCACCAGGATTTGACGCGAGATCGGCGCTGCCACCTGGGCGCCGTAGCCGCCGCTGCGGTCGACGAACACCGCGATTGCGAGTTTTGGATGGTCGCTGGGCGCCCAGGCCACAAACCACGTCGTGTTGGGCCCGTTCCCGCCGGCCGTTTCGGCGGTTCCCGTTTTGCCGGAATACTTCAGCCCGTCGATGGCGAGTCCGTATGCCGTGCCGCCTGGATCCGTCACCTTGGCCATGCCTTCGCGAACCGCTTTGAGCGCGTCTTGAGTCACCGGAACGTCGCGGATCACTTCCGGAGCGAACGTCTTGACGATGCGTCCGTTCGGGCTGCGAATTTCGCGAACGATTTGAGGTTTATACAACGTTCCGCCGTTGATGACGGCCGACGCCACGTTGACCATTTGCAACGGCGTCGCTTGCATCGCTCCCTGACCGATGCCGAGAAAACACGATTCGCTCGGTTCCATCGGCACGCCGAACGTGCGTAACTCCCACGCGTTGGTGGGCCAGTTCCCTTCGTTTTCGCCGGGTAGATCGATACCGGTTTTGGCATCCAATCCAAACGCCAACGCATATTTGCGCAGCCGCACGTTTCCGAGCCACCACGCGAGCCGAAAGAAATATCCGTCGCTGGATGCCGCTAGCGCGGGAACGAAGGTCGTATTGCCGAGGCCGCCGGACGCGATGTCGCGCGCGTAGTATCCGCCGCAGTCCCAGCCGCCGGTGTCGTAGACGACCTGATCGACCTTAACGACGCCTTCGGTGAGCGCCGCCGAACCGGTGACCATTTTGAACGTCGAACCGGTCGGCGTCGCGGCCGCAATCGCGCGGTCGAACAGCGGCTCGCTCGCGTCGGTCAAATCGAATCGTACGCGCTTGAATCGATCGGCCGAAAAGTCGCGCGGATCGAAGTTCGGATAACTGGCCATTGCCAAGATTCCGCCCGTCCAGGGATCTTCGGCGACGACGGCGCCCGACAGCCGGCGTCCGTGTCCCCAGCTGCGAATACCGTCCGACAACGCCTGCTCGACGATCTCTTGCAAGCGCCAGTCGAGGTTGGTCACCAGCGTGTCGCCGGAAACCGCCGCCTGCGACGAAACGTTCGACACCACCGCGCCGGTCGAATCGACCATCACGCGCTGCCCGCCGGGCACCCCGCGCAAATACCGGTCATAGGTGTATTCCAGTCCGTCTTTGCCGACCACGTCGTTGGGCGAGTAGCCTTCGTGTTTGAGACCTTCGTATTCTTGCTCGGTGATCGCACCGACGTAGCCGAACAAGTGCGAGCCGAGCGGACCGTACGGATAGTCGCGCGTCGGCTGCACTTCCAAATCCACGCCCGGCAGTTCGCTCAACAACTCCGACAGCCGGGCTACCGTTGCCACCGGGAGATCCTTGGCCAATATCACCGGCCCATACGGTTCGCTGGTAACGACCTCATCGAAGTCGTGGTAATCGATGCCGCGATGATGCAGCAGCCGAAAACGTAAAACGCCGGCATCGATGCCGAGGGTGGATGCGAGCGTTGCGAGCTCGCCGGTGATGTCGGACACTTGCGACGGAATCAAACCAACGACGAACGACGGCCGGCTGCGCACCAGCACGGCACCGTGACGATCGTAGATGATGCCACGCGGCGCGGCGACCGGAATCAGCCGCACTTGGTTGGCGAGCGCGGCCGCGCGATATCGCTCGCCGTCCACCAATTGCACGGCGATCAAGCGCGCGACCAATGCCAAGACGGCGACGGCCACGACCGCGACGAAGGCGACGATGCGCCAAACCGGCCGTTCCCAGACGGGGCGTTTGGGTGTTTGCCGGACCGGTGCCGTCACGCAGCGCTCGTGTCGAAGCGGCGCGCAACGATGATGGCCGCAATCATCACCGAGACGTTCAGAACCGCGGAGAACAGCGCCTCGCGCAGATGCATCGCGCCTAAGCCGGACGGATAGCCTTCAACCGACATGATCGTCCAAAAGAGCAAGGCGCGTACGAGCGTGGCGATGACTGCAACCGCGGCCGCCAGCGGAATCGAATCGGCGAAGAACCCGCGCGAGAGCACGCTCGCCAGCGCGGCGGTCGCGATCGTCGAAATCGTCCATGCGGCGCCGGACTGGGCGGCTAACACGTCCTCGCAGAGACCGGCGGCCAAACCGTAGAGCACCGCGCGGCGCACGTCGACGCGAATCGCATACCACACGACCACCACCAGGACCAAACTCGGAACGACCCCGCGAATCGCGAGGAAGTGCACGACCGTCGCCTGGGCCACAACGGCAACCAGCAGCCAAACCGCGGCAACGTACCACGGCGGCCCGACGAACGGAGCAACGTGCGGTTTATCGCGGAATGACGACAACGCGATCGAGGGCGCCTAAATCCACCGCCGGAGTAACGATTGCCGTTTGGTAAAGCGTTGCGTCGCCGCGCTCGGTCCGCAAGATCGTTCCGATTGGGACGCCGGAGTGGAACGAACGGCCTTCGCCGGTGACGACGACGTCGCCAACCTTCAGCACCGCATCTTGCGGGATGAACTCCATCCGTACGCTGCCGAGATTTCCGCGCGCGATGCCCCACCAACGTCCGCGCCGGACGACCGCCGGAATTCTACTCGTGTAGTCGCTCATCAAAACGACGGTGCTCGAAAACGGACCGACCGACGCGATCCGTCCGACGACGCCGCCCGACGCCACCACGCCGTCGTCGCGATGCACGCCCGCATTGGCGCCGCGGTCGATGGTGACCGCGCGCGATTCGTTCTCGGGCGGAAAACCGATGACCCGTGCATCGATACCGTGATAGAGATCGACCCACACGCGCACGCCGGCTTCGGCGGCATATTGAGCGGCGAGTTCGTGCAGCCGCGCGTTCTCCGCGACCAGCGCCGTGTTATCGGAACGCAGGCGGGCGTTGTCACGTTCCAGCTGCGGCAGCGCTACGACCGCCGCGGCGCCCGCACGCACGCCGTCAATCGAAAGCGTCACCGCACTTTCAGCGGCGCTCAACAGCGACGTCGCGACGACGGAAATCGGGCTCTCGCTTTTCGATCGCTGCGCGCCGATTTGCAAAAGCGCAACCAGCGCCGTCACGATGATGATGCTGATCAGCGCAAAGAGTCTGCGTTCGTCCCGGTACGTAAAGATTCGGCCGCTCCAACAAGTATCCGCAGCGACGAGGCCGCTGTTAGGGAGCCGTGCCTTTCGCGACCGGCAGCGAAAATCCCAACCGACGGAGCGCACGAACGAAACGGGCGAGCGGGAAGCCCATGACCGTATAAAAGTCGCCGTCGATCGACTCCACCAATGCGGCCGCCCGGCCTTGGATGCCGTACGCCCCGGCCTTGTCGAGCGGTTCGCCGGTTGCGACGTATGCGTCGATCTCGGCGTCCTCGAGCGGGTAAAACCGCACCCGCGTGGTCGAAATCTCCTCGATCGGCGCTTGGCGACCGGGAGCAAACAGCGCGAAGGCCGTGTGAACGCGATGCTCCCGCCCCGCGAGCAAGCGCAGCATCCGGGCGGCATCGGCGGCATCGCGCGGCTTGCCCAACGCCGTCCCCTCCAGATCCACCACGGTGTCGGCGGCCACGATCGGGATCGCGTTCTCTTGACCCGCGCCGTCCCGGGACGCCCTGGCCGAGGCCAGTTTTGCCCGGGCGTGGAGCACTGCCAGGCGCTCGGGCGAGACGCCGGCGAGCGTCGGTTCGTCGTAGCCGCTGGGCGCGCATTCGACCGCCAGGCCGAGCGAACGCAACAGTTCGAGCCGGCGCGACGACGCGCTGGCCAAAACGATGTGCTCGAGGGGGCGCGCTAGCGTCATCGCCGGACTATTCGTAGGTGTGTCCGCGTATTTCGATGGAGCCGCCTTCGTGGCGTCCGCGTGGATCGCGATGGGTCCAGTGAATGACGCCGCCAATGGGATAGTACTCATACTCGCCCTTGACGACCGCGGCGTCGCCGGGCGCGATTGGAAACGTGCCGGTGAAATCGGTATTCGCCTCGACGCGAACGACCACGTTGCAGCCCGAACCTAGCCGCATCAGGAAGCCTTCGTGGGGACTCGTGCGTCCCGGCGCGACGCCGAGCACGCGCGTCACGCGCCCGTCGGCGACGACCTCGACGTGCGACCGTCCGGCCGCAAACGCATCGCACACCGCCGCATCGTTCGGCGTGGCGGCAGCGCCCCCGGAGCAACCCGTAAGGGCCGTCGCCGCACAGGCGAAAGCGCCAACGATCCTACGCATCCTCAGCCAAGCCGTACAGGTTTTGCGTCACGATGTATTGCCACACCGGCTCGGGCACCAAATAGCGCACGCTGCGCCCTTGCGACAAGAGCGAGCGAATCGAGGTTGCCGACTCGGGAATTTCCGGCAGGTTGAGCGAGCTCACGCGGTCGCGCAACCGATTCGGCACCGCTTCGAGAACCCGGCCGAGCGCGTCGGCGCGCACGCCCGGGCGCGGCGCGATGACGAATCGCTCGAGCGACTCGAGCACTTCGTCGAAGCGCACCCAGGCGGTATTCACCAACGAATCCGCCCCGATGATGAACGTGAACGACGCGGTCGGATAGCGCTGTGCCAGCCGCGGGATCAAATCGGCGGTATAGCCGGTCGAGTCGTCGCGCAGGTCGGTGTCGTCGAGCGCAAACGCCGGATTGGTGGCGATCGCTCCGAGAATCATCGCGCAGCGATGCTCGACGGGCGCGTGCGCCTTGTCACGGTAGTGTTGCGAGTTCGCCGGCACGAACAGCACGCGATCGAGTCCTTCGGTCAAACGCGCCGACTCGGCGACGAAGAGATGGGCGTTATGGATCGGATCGAACGTCCCGCCGAATATTCCCAACTTCATCGTTGCATTGGTTTCACGAATACGTAAACTCGTACTGGCCGATGCGCACCGTATCCCCTTCGACCGCGCCCATTTCGCGCAATTTTTTGTCGACGCCCATCCTTCCCAGCGCGCGCTCGAAGCGCAGGAGCGATTCGTCCGAATCGAAGTTCGTCATCGCCGCCAGCCGTTCGATTCGTTCGCCCGACAGTTCGAAAGCACCGTCGCGACCGCGCTCGAGGACGAACGCGTCGACCGGAACCAGCTCGATGGCCGCTGGCGGCGGGACGACGATTTCGGGCACCGGCGCGCTTTCGATAACGCGCGCGATCGCAAACGTGAGATCGCGGACGCCGTCTTGAGTGGCCGCGCTGATGCCGTGGACGTCGGGAAAGCGCTCGCGCAGCTCGATCAGCCGTTCGCGCGCGTCGGGCAAGTCGAGTTTGTTGAGCACCAGCAGCGTCGGCTTTTCCAACAGTTTGGCGTTCCACGCGCCCAGTTCGCCGTCGATCGTCGCCTTGTCCGCAAGAATGTCGTCGAGCGGTTTGGCGCCGTCGAGCAAATGCACCAGCACGCGCGTGCGCTCGACGTGTTTGAGAAATTGATCGCCGAGGCCGGCGCCGGCGTGAGCGCCCTCGATTAAGCCGGGCACGTCAACCATCACGAACGATTCTTCGTCGGAAACGCGAACCACGCCGAGTTGCGGCTCGAGCGTCGTAAACGGGTAGTCGGCAATCTTTGGCCGCGCGGCCGACATCACCGACAGGAGCGTTGACTTTCCGGCATTGGGAACGCCGACGACGCCGCAGTCGGCCAGCAGCCGGAGTTCGAGTCGCAGCGTGCAGTGTTCGCCTGGCTCGCCGCGCCCCGCGAATCGCGGGGCTTGCCGGACGCTGGTCGCGAAGTGCTGGTTGCCAAGTCCGCCGCGGCCGCCTTTGGCCACCAGAACGCGCGCGCCGGGCTCCGTTAAATCGGCCAGATACGCTTCCGGTTTTCCTTCGAAGGCGCGATACACGATCGTGCCGACCGGCACGGCGACGCTGAGGTCGACGCCGCTCTTGCCGGATTTGTTGGACGTGCCGCCCGCATTGCCGGCTTCGGCCGCGAAGCTGCGCCGGAAACGAAACTCGACGAGCGTCGAAAGCTCCGCGACGGCTTCTAGATAGACGCTGCCGCCGTGACCGCCGTCGCCGCCCGCCGGACCACCTTTGGGAACGTACTTCTCGCGCCGCCACGCAACGATGCCGTCGCCGCCGTTTCCGGCAGCCACGGCAATGCTGGCTTCATCGATGAACTGCACGGCGCCGCGTTATTTGGCCCGCGCGCTGCGGTTTATGCTGCCGGCCGTATGTTGACGTGTTTGCGGTTACGGCTATTCGTAAACTCCACGATGCCGTCGACCAGCGCAAAGAGCGTGTGGTCGCGTCCGATGCCGACGTTCTGCCCCGGATAGAAGCGCGTTCCGCGCTGGCGCACGATGATATTGCCGGCGACCACGTTTTCGCCGCCAAAACGCTTGACGCCAAGGCGCTGCGAGTTGGAGTCGCGGCCGTTACGGGTCGAGCCGGCGCCCTTCTTAGAGGCGAACAACTGGAGATCGAAGAGGAACATAGCCGGCCGAGTATACCAGGCGGCCATGCCCCCTGGCAACCGCTCCGCGCGGCCCGGAGGAACGCGCCGCCCGGCCCGGCTGACGGCCGGATCGTCGGACCTAATGCGCTTGCAGATCCTTGAGGAGGTAGCGGTAAACGCTCAGATAGTCGGTACAGACGCGGAAGACGTCGGGTGAAACCGTTGGTTTGGAGGCCACCACGAGCTTGGTCAGCTCGAGCGCAAGCGCCTCATTTTTCTCCAATTTGTCCATGTCGAATAAAACCTTTCGCCTAGGCGGGGTGCGTAAGAATTTTGGGCACGATAAAGGCGTCCCGGAACGGGCACCCGGCTGTTAGGCCGGGGCTCGCCTTACTCCTCCGGCGGCCTAGAAGTCGCTATGAGCTTTTCCGCCACCTGGCAGCGGCGGCTTTGCGGGCGCTCTCCTTGCGCTTCTCGGGTGTTAGCGCCTTAGCCCTCGCCGCGCCACCCTTAAGACCTCCACGACGCCCGAGCGACACCGCGGCGGGGTCTTTTCCGGCCGCCTCAGCGTCGGCCTCGATCTCGGCCTGAATCGTTTGCTCGTCAGCGGTAGCTTGCTCTACGGTCGAGAGCGGCTCTTTATCCGGGTCGGACATAGGGCTGCGTGAGCGCTTGGGCATAGCCTAAGACTAGCACGTCCAAAGAGATCGCGCTAGGACGGGAAAATTCACGAGGGGATTCGCGCCCCTCGTGTGCCAGCACACACTGGCCTGCGCCCATTTTACGGCACTTTGTCAAAAGGGACCACTACCGCTCTCTCCACATATGTGGACAACCCTGTGGAGAAGCGAGCGCCGAGCCATGCTGGGCGGGCCTCGGAACGCATACGGGGTATGCGAATTTAAGGCTTAGAAAACGCGTCGGTTTTGCGGTTCATAAAACGCCAAAAAGCCGGAAACTTCGTTGGCGCCGTCCTGTGGATAAGTGTATAAGGTCGTGCATAGATTCCGCAGGAGCGCCGCCTCATTAAGCCAAGAGATTGCGCCCTCCCGGGGCTGGGGCAGCCCAACTTCTCGGACTATAGAGGATGCAGAAGATGGCGCTTGCGCTCGGCAATTCCGACATCTCTAACGAACTGTGGCAGGCGGCGTTGGAGACTCTCGAACGCAGTTTTTCCAAGCCCGTCTTCGAGATGTGGATCAAGCCGATGCGGTTTGTCGGCTTTCGCGGCAACGAGTTGCATCTTGCCGTGCATAGCAAGTTTGCGCGCGAGTGGGTCGGCACGAAGCTGCAGGCGCAGATTATCGACGTATTAAGGGAAATATTCGGATCCGAGTTGGAACTGCGACTGTCGGTTGCAGAGCCGGCCGAATCCGCGAACGCTTCCGGCGCTCCGGTTACGGTTCGGGCTCCCGAAGATTTGCGCACCGCGAACCTCAACGTTCGCTATACGTTTGAAGAGTTCGTGGTCGGCAATTCCAACCGCTTCGCCCACGCCGCTTCGCAAGCGGTCGCGAGCGCCCCGGCGCGCGCCTATAACCCGCTTTTCCTCTACGGCGGCGTCGGTTTGGGAAAGACCCACCTCATGCACGCCATCGGCCATCGTGTGATGCTCGACAACCCCAGCGCGAACGTCGTCTATCTGACCTGCGAGAAGTTCACCAACGAGTTTATTATCGCGCTACAGAACAACCGCACGCCCGAGTTTCGGAACCGCTACCGGCAAGTCGACGTGTTGTTAATCGACGACATTCAGTTCCTCGCCGGTAAAGAGACCACCCAAGAGGAATTCTTCCATACGTTTAACGCCCTGCACGAATCGGGGCGGCAGTTGATCATTTCGTCCGATCGCCCGCCGAAAGAGATTCAAACGCTCGAGTCGCGCCTGCGCTCGCGTTTCGAATGGGGCTTGCTGACCGATATTCAAGCGCCCGATCTCGAAACGCGCGAAGCGATTTTACGCAAGAAAGCCGAGAGCGAAAAGATTCCGGTTCCCGACGAAGTCACGTCGTTTATTGCCAAAGTCATTCCGTCGAACATCCGCGAACTGGAAGGCGCGCTCATCCGTGTCGTCGCGTACGCATCGCTGACGCGCTCGCCGATTACGATCGACTTAGCGGCCGAGGTGCTCAAGAGCGCCGTTGCCAACGCCCCGCTGCAGCGCATCACCATCGGAAAGATTAAAGAAACGGTCGCCGGCGCCCACGGGCTGACCGTCAAGGAGATGGACAACGGCCGGCGCGACCAACGCCTGGCCGCGCCGCGTCAGATCGCCATGTACGTCGCCACCGAGCTTACGAACTATTCGCTGCCGCAGATCGCCCGCGAGTTCGGCAAGAAGGACCATACGACCGTGATGTACGCGCGCGATAAGATCAAGGACCAAATGCAGCGCGACGAAGCCTATCGCAATAAGATTCGGCAGCTTATCGCGATGTGCCAAAATCCGTAGCGCCGCGACCTCGCGAGCCGGCGGCCCAGTCCCCATTAATCACACGCTTGCGCACAGGGCGCTCGCGCCCACAGGGATAAGTGTCCTCCAGCGTTCATGGAGTGGAAATGTGTATCCCACGCGGCGCCCAGTCCACAGCTTATTCTTGGCGGAAGGCCGCACCGTCGCAAGCAAATGGGCACTTCTTCACAGAATACACCGCCCTACTGCTGTTACGGCTTTATGTATATCTTTACTACGAAAAAGCGCTCCGCTGTAGAACGGTAGAAAATGAAGTTCACCTGTAACACCAAAGATATCTCGGCAGCCGTCGGGGCCGCCAGCAAGGTGGTCAACGCCCATACGACCGTGCCGATCCTCTCCAACGTCCTGTTGCAAGCCGACGACGGCAAGATCGCGGTTCGTGCGACCGACCTCGAGCTGACGTTCGAGCACGCTTTCCCGGCGGATATCGGCGAAGGCGGATCGGTGACGATTCCGGCCAAGCTGTTCTCGAGTTATCTCGGGAACTTGCCCACCGGAACGCTCGAACTGACCGGAACGCCGACGCGAGCCAGCGTCAAGTGCGAGCGGAGCAACTACGACTTCCACGCCCTCCCGGCCGACGAATACCCGCCGCTTCCGGCCGCCACCCGAGGCTCGCATTTCACCATCGCCGCCAAGAAGTTTCGCGACGGCATCGACGGCACGATCTTCGCCGCCTCCAACGAGGAGGCTCGCGGCGCCGTGCTTATGGGCACGTTGCTCGAAATCGAGGGCGACGCGCTGACGATGGTGGCGACCGACGGTTACCGGCTCGCCAAGTTCGTAACGACGCTCGACGACGGAATTACCGGAAGCGAGAAATACATCGTTCCGTCGCGCGCGCTGGCCGAGGTTTCACGTAATCTCGGAGGCGGTGAGACGATTGCGGTGAGTGCCCTCGGAGCGCAGAGCAACCAGCTGCAAATCACCGCCGGCAACGTGTCGATCACGGTGCGGCTGGTCGACGGGCAGTATCCCAACTACCAACAGGTGATTCCGGCCAAGTTCGATCGCACGATGACGGTGAATACGTCGGCGCTGATCGGCAGTTTACGGCGCGCGGAACTCGTCGCCGGCGATCGCGCCAGCATGGTGAAGCTGGCTATCTCCAATCAAACGCTGGTGGTCACCGCCAACTCCGACATTTCGGGCACCGCGTATGAAGAACTCGAGATCGAACAAACCGGTGAAGATCTAACGATCGCTTTCAACGCGCGTTATTTGGTGGAGATCCTCAACCACGTCAAGAGCGACAAAACGGTCGTCGAGTTTCTCGGGCCGCTTTCGCCGGCGGCGATTCGGCCGCTCGAGCCGTTGGAATCCGGGCAGCAGCTCTACGTACTCATGCCGTTGCGGCAATGACGTGTCGCGTCGTGCCGGGCGGAGGCGCGCAGCGGTAGCGTTCGAAACGGCGCGCGGCCCGTGCAGTTAACGCGCCTCGCACTTTCAGGTTTTCGCAACTATGCGGAGCTCGAGATCGAACCGGAACCGGGGCTGAACGTTTTCGTCGGCGCCAACGCGCAGGGGAAAAGCAACCTCTTGGAAGCGATCGCGATGCTCGGCACCGGAAAGTCTTTTCGCACCAGTAAGGACGTCGATACGATACGGTACGGGGCCGACGCCGCGGTGATCGGTGGCGAAGCCCGCGTGCGTGCCGGCTCGGTCAACCTGGCGTGCACGGTTGCTAAGAGCCACGCCGGCACGCGCAAGACATATACGCTCAACGGCAGCGGGGTACGCTACTCGAATTTCCTCGGCAAACTGCGAGTCGTTACCTTCGTCCCCGCCGACCTGCACCTCGCGGGCGGTCCGCCGAGCCTGCGCCGGGCGTTCCTCAACGTAGCGTTGTCGCAAGAAGAGCCGCGCTACTACCGCGAGTTGGTGCGCTACCGAAAGGCTTTGCAGCAAAAGAACGCGCTGCTGCGGACGGCCACGACGATCGATCCCGAGCTGCTGGCGATTTACGATCGTGAGTTGGTCGACGCCGGCACGCAGATCATGCTCGCGCGCCACCGTTTCGTCGAAGCCATTGCGGAGGCCGGCCGCGCGGCGCACGCCCGGTTTTCGCACGGCGCCGAGCGGCTCGACGCCGGGTACGAATCCAACATCGTCTTCGAACGTCCGGATCCGCACGCAATCGCGGCGGCGTTCGAGGCCCGGCTCCAGCACGTCGCCGAGTCGGAACGAGCGCGCAAAGCCGCCGTTGCGGGACCGCACCGCGACGACCTCAGCCTCGCGCTCGACGGTCACTCGCTGGCGGCATACGGTTCGCAAGGACAGCAGCGCACCGCGGTGCTCGCGCTAAAAGTCGCCGAATACGTCGTCCTGCGCGAACGCTCGCTCGAGGCGCCCTTGCTGCTGCTCGACGACGTTCTTTCCGAACTCGACGAAGAACGCGCCGGCGCATTCCTGGCCGGCGTTGGGGACTACGAGCAGGCCTTCGTTACCGCCACGCAAATGCCGGGCACGCTCCCGCAGCGCGCGCGGACGTACGTCGTGCGCAACGCGCACGTCGATACCGGAGTTGCCGCATGTTGAGACGTTTGAACGAAGCCTTTGCCGAATGGACGCCGCAGGAACGGACGCGCCGGCTGCACGACCCGCTCGTGCTGCTGGCGGCCGGTTGGGACGAGATCGTCGGCGCCGGCATCGCGCGCAACTCGCATCCAACGCGGATCCTCGACGGCGCACTGCTGGTGACCACCCGGTCGAGCGCCTGGAGCCAACAGCTCAGTTTCTTGGAAGAACGAATCGTCGCGGCCGTGCGCGCCCGGTTTCCGCAAACGTCGGTGGTGCGGCTGCGGTTTAGGGTAGGGAAGCTGCCCACCGTGTCCCGGACGCCGCGCACGGACGGCGCCCGCGGAGCGGTTCAGGCGCCGCGCAGGGACGTGGCGCGTCCGCCGGCAGCAACCGCTGCCGAAGCGGTGGCTCGCTTTCGTCACGGCGTGGATGAGCGCGAGCGGGCCAAACGCGACGCCGGGTGGAAAGAATGCGGGGGTTGCGGGGCTCTCATCGCACCGCGCGCCGGCGCGCTGTGCGTCACGTGCGCCAACGCGCGTGCCGAGAAGCGAATGGCTGCGGCCGCGCGACTGCTCTTCGAGGCACCTTGGCTCGGCTACGCCGGTACGGCGGAGCTGGTCGACGGACTAACGCTGCAGGATTACACGTCGATCCGAACGCGTTTGCTCTCACGCTGGTGGGAGGCGCTGGCTCGGGCTCGCGCTTCCAAGCGGCTGTCGCGCGACGGTCGCGAACGCTTGATCGCGAGTTCGTACGTCGTGCTCAAGAGTCAACTGCCGCCCGAGGCGATCGATCCCGCTACGCTGCGAAACGTGCTCGGTGACGAACTGAACGAATTGATTTACGGAACGGAACAACAAACGAAAACGAATGTCGAGTAACTATACAGGCGAACAAATCGAGGTCCTCCGCGGGCTGGAGGCCGTACGCAAGCGTCCCGGGATGTACATCGGGAACACCGCCGAGCGCGGACTGCATCAACTCGTCTACGAAGCAGTCGACAACGCCGTCGACGAAGCACTCTCCGGCTTCGCCAAGATCGTCCGCGTCACGCTCTACAAAGACGGCTCGTGTTCGGTGGAGGACGACGGCCGCGGCATTCCCATCGACATTCACGCCGAAGAGAAACTTCCGGCGGTCGAGGTCGTCATGACGGTGCTGCACGCGGGCGGCAAGTTCGGCAAAGGCGGATACAAGGTTTCGGGCGGTTTGCACGGCGTCGGCATCTCGGTCGTCAACGCGCTTTCGGAATGGATGATCACGCGCGTCAAGCGCGATGGCTGGCTCTGGGAGATGAAGTTCGAGCGCGGCGTAACCGTGCAGAAGTTAAAGAAGATCTCGAGAACCGATGGCACGGGCACGACGCAGTGGTTCAAGCCCGACACGACGATGTTCGAAGTCTTCGACTACCACTGGGACATCCTGCAGAAGCGTTTGCGCGAGCTCGCGTTTCTCAACCGAGGGCTCTCCATTACGCTGCGCGACGAACGCGGCGACGAGCCGCGCGAGCGCAACTATAAGTTCGACGGCGGCATCGTCTCGTTCGTGGAGTGGCTCAACGAAAAGAAAGATCCGCTCCATCCGATCGTATCGACCAACGCCGAACGCGACGGCGTCGACGTCGAGGTGGCGATGCAGTGGACGGGCACGTACACCGACCAGATTTTTGCGTATGCCAATACCATCAACACGATTGAAGGCGGCATGCATTTAATCGGCTTCAAGACCGCGGTAACCAACGCCGTTAACACCTATGCGCGCAAGCGCGGAATGCTCAAGGAGTCGGAGCCGTCGCTCTCGTCCGACGACATTATGGAGGGCCTCACCGCGGTCGTCTCGGTCAAGCTCGAGAACCCGCAGTTCGAAGGCCAGACCAAGACCAAGCTGGGGAACAACAAGGTCCGCAGTATCGTATACGGCCTGCTCAACGAACGTTTGGAGTTCTTCTTCGAAGAGAATCCTAAACAGGCGCGCACCATCGTCGATAAATGCATGCAGGCGCAGCGCGCGCGCGAAGCCGCGAAGAAAGCCCGCGACCTGTCGCGCCGCAAGAACGCGCTGGAAGGCTCCGGCCTACCCGGCAAGCTGGTCGATTGCAAGAACACCAATCCGGCTGAGAGCGAGATCTTTCTCGTCGAAGGCGATTCGGCCGGCGGCACGGCCAAAGGCGGCCGCGATCCCAACACGCAAGCCATTCTGCCGCTGCGCGGAAAAATTATCAACGTCGAAAAGGCTCGCCTCGACAAAGTCCTCGCCAACGAAGAGATTCGAACCATGATCACGGCGTTCGGAACTGGCTTCGGCGACGAGTTCAATCTGGAAAAGCTGCGCTACCACAAAATCATCATCATGACCGATGCCGACGTGGACGGCTCGCACATCCGGACGCTGCTATTAACGTTTTTCTACCGCCAAATGCGTCCGTTGGTCGAGCAGGGCTACGTCTATATCGCCCAACCTCCGCTCTACGGCATCCGCAAAGGGAAAAAACAGTGGTGGGCGTTCAGCGACGCCGACTACAAAGACATCATCGGTGACGCAGATCCCAAAGATTTCACCATCCAGCAATACAAAGGGCTGGGCGAGATGGACGCCGACCAGCTGGCCGAGACCACCATGGAAGTCGGAAATCGGCGCCTGGAACAAATCACCGTCGAAGATGCCGTCGAAGCCGAACAAATCTTCACCGATCTCATGGGCGATAAAGTCGAAGCGCGCAAGCAATACATTTTCGAATACGCGAAGAGCGTCAAAAACCTCGACCTTTAGACGTCCTTCGACTGCGCTCGCTTCGCTCGCTCCGCTCAGGATGACGCAAGGGGCGCGGCTCGCTCATCGAATCGTAAGGCCGCCGCTGCAGGGGGGCGATTGCCGTCGAGGGGTATATGAAGCCTAACGTGGGCAAGCGTTGGTTGTGGATCGGCCTGTCGGCCGCGGTGATCCTCGTCGGACTCGCGAGCGCGCGCCGTCACGAGCTGCTGCGTCTTTCAATTGGAACGCTCGCGAGCGCGGCAAGCGGTTACACGGTAGCCATCGGCGACCAGCGCATCGGATTCGATCGCGCCGCGTTGCTGAACGTTCACGTTTCACGCTCAAGCGTGCCGCTGCTCGATGCGAGCCGTATCGATATCCGGTATTCGTTCCGAGACCTGTTTCCCGGAAGCACCCGCCGGTTCGGGCTGGTGGCGCTCGAAGTCAATCAGGCCAAAGTAACCATCGTTCGATTCCGCGACGGAAGCTACAACTTCATCACCCCCTCGCAACCGCAAGGCTTGCCTCAGGCGCCGGTCCCGCAGCCGGTGAGTGCGGTACCGATTCGTTTCGGGTTGCGCATGCACGATGCGTCGCTGGAGCTGCGCGAGCCCGACGCCTACGACCCGAGCGCCAAGACCATTGCGATCGAGAATTTCGACGTCGACGCGAGCATCGACACGGCGCGCCGCACGCACTACACGGCGCGCGGCGCATTTGTCGAAAAAACCCGCCCGGATCCGTTTACCATCGTCGGCACGATCGACGCCGTCCGCGGCTACGCGATGCATCGCGCCCACGCCGCGCGCTTTCCGCTGCGCGCGCTGGCGAACTACTTTGCCGACACGCCGATCGTTCGGATCATCAAGGGGCGGGCGCGAAACTTCGACGCCCGCCTCTTCTCTCTCGACGTGCAGCCGAACGTGACCCCGAACTATCACGCGAACCTGCAACTGGACATCGATGGCGGATCGCTGGCGTTCTCGGCGATCGACGCGCCGATCGAGTCGATTCACGGTCGCTTGCAGTTGGTCGACAACGCCTTCTTTCTGCGGCACATCCACGCCGTGCTGGCGGGCGTCCCGTTGCATATGAGCGGCGGCATTTACGATCTCACCGGCGACCTTACCGGCATTGCCCAGTTACGTCTGGGGATTTACGGCACGGGCGATCTCGCGAATCTGCGCCGGGCGTTTTCGTTTACCCGCAAGGAGCCGATTTCGGGCATCGTCGGCCTGGGGGTTTTGGTCGAAGGCCCGATCGATAATCCGATCATCGTCGCCCAGGCCAAAGCGCTGCACGCCGTCTATCGGAAGCTCCCGTTCGATTCGCTCAACGCCGGCATCGTGTATCGCGACAACGTCGTTTCGCTGTTGCCGCTTCACGCCTACTACGGGGGCACGGAGGTCGGTATTCGCGGCACGCTGGCGATCGGAAAGCATCTGCACTCGCTGCTCGCCGTCCACATCGCGGGCAGTGCCGACCGCTTGCCGTATCTCGACGAAATGCTGGGGCACGAACCGATGCTGGTCGACGCGGCCGCCACCGGCACCGACGCCGACTTCCGGGTGCGCGGCGCGGTGGCTTCGGCTCGCGGCGTCGGGCGCGTCGCCGCGTTGGTGGCGCTCGATCCGGAAGGCACGGCGGCCGTCGACCCGTTCTGGCTGCACACCGAACGCGGCAATTTCGAAGGCGGTTATCTCCTCGACCGCCCGCACCAGACCAGCGGATTCTGGGCGCTCGCGAGCGGCTTGCACATGCACGCGCCAACCTACAAAGCGTTTCCGGGATTGTCGCTTCCGGAGATCCCGAAGGTGAACGGACGGATCGCCAGTATCGCGGTCGCCGGCGGCGGATCGGGCACCAACGTCGCCCTCGCCGGCTTGGTGTCGGGTGACGACACCAATATCGCCGGGATCAAGTTCGATCGCATCGATGCGGCCTTCGCCGGCACCCTCGTCAACGCGCAAATCAGCCTGCTGCACGCCGCCGGACCGTGGGGACAGTTCGATGGAAACGGCGCGTTTTCGTCGCAGGCGTTCGTCGCGACCGGAAACTACCGCGGGACGTTCGAGGGCTTGCAGCCATTCATCGGCAGCGCGATTCCGGCGCACGGCCGGTTGGCCGGGCGCGCGTCGGTTGCGGTGTTGCCGAAGAGCATCGTCGTTCAAGCTTCCAACTTGGCGATGCAGGGCGCAACCTTGCGCGGCATACCGATTTCGAACGCGAGCATCACGCTGGGCGTCGAGGGCGACCGGCTGTCGGTGTATTCGGCGCACGCCCGGGCCGCCGGCGGCGACGTCGTGGCTGCCGGCACGTTTTCGCTCGACCCGCTCGCCTCGTCGGCCCATGCCGGCGCGTTATCGCTGATCGCCAATCATCTCGACGCGGCACAACTGCGCGGACTTGGCTTACCGCTCGATAGCGGACGCCTGTGGGCGAGCGGCAATCTGGCGGCGGGCGCACCGATACCGTCGTTTGGCGGAGGCGTAACGATCGCCGCCGGCCGCGTCCAACACTTCGCCATCGCCGGCAACGGCGAAGTCCGGCTGGCCGGTCAAACGGCGAAGCTCAGCCAGGTCGTCGGCGCATTAGGAACGACGTACGCGCGGGTCGACGGCAGCATCGGCGCGCTGGCGTCCGGCGAGCCTGCCTACGCGCTGTCCGCAAACGTTCCCGCCGCCGACATTGCGGGCGCGTTGCGGTCGCTCCAGTTTCCAACGTATATGACGGAAGGTTCGTTTAACGCGCAACTCAACGTCGGCGGCAGCGCCGCATCGCCGGTCGTCACCGGGCATGTCGGGGTACCGGCGGGNNCGGCTTGCCGTTCGTCGACGGCAGCGCAACGCTGGCGGCCGATACGCACGGCGTCAGCGCGCGTGACGGCCGCGTTGTGGTGTCGACGACGGGCGTGCGCTTCAATGCCGCCACGCGCCCCGGGACCACGACCGCGGACGTCTCTGCGCCCCACGCGGATCTCTCGGATTTCAATAATTTTTTCGACACCGGCGACACGCTCGACGGCGTGGGTTCGGTGAGAATGGCTGCGACTTTGCGTTCCGGTCGGCTGGCTACCAGCGGGAACGTCGCGGTGCGGAGCTTCCGTTATAGAAACTTGCCGATCGGCGACACGTACGCAACGTGGTCGAGCGCGCGCGAAGCGGTGCGCGGGACGGTGTCGGTCGGCGGAGCCGAGGGGCGATTGCATGCCGGCGGTTCGATCGGATTCGCTCCCGGGCCCGACTTGATGTCGACGTTCGCGCGTTCGCGCTACGACGTACGCGCGGCCATCAGCGACCTCGACTTGTCGTTGTGGGTTGCCGCCCTGGGATTTCCCACCGTCCCGGTTACCGGGCGCGCGTCCGGAGACGCCGTCGTGCACGGCCGTTTCCCGTTGCTGGATCTCCGTGGAAAAGCCGAAATTGACGGCGGCACGGTCGGTCCTCTCACGCTCGAGACCGCAAAGGCGGCGGTACGCTCGAACGGCTCGCGCGTGACGATCGATAGCGCGGAGATGGTTACGCCGGGCCTGACGGCGTCGGCGTCGGGTTCGTTGGGGTTGCGTCCGCTCGATCAACTCGACGTGCAGGTGCGCGCGGCGACCGACAATCTTCCGCGGCTCGTGTACCAGTTCACGCGCGCTAAAATTCCGGTCAGCGGATCGTTCGAGTCGACGTTGCAGGTTGGCGGCACGTTTAAATCTCCCACGTTGGTTGCCGGCGTGGACGCGAGTAACGTTCAAGCATACGGCATCGCGATTGCATCGCTCTTCGGTGAGGTGCGCCTGCACGGCAAGGCCCTGGTGTTATCGAACGCGGGAGCGACCTTCGCGCACGGCGAGGCCTCCTTGGCGGGATCGTTGCCGTTGGAACTGTCGCCTTTGCGCATCGACCCAGCAAATCAGCCGGTGAACTTCGACGTCGACGTCGTCGGGCTCGATCCGGCGGTATTCGACGGGATACTCGGCAATAACACCAAACTCGGCGGCACGATCGACGGGCATTTCGGACTGACCGGAACGATGCGCGCGCCGGTCGTCGTCGGGCACGCGCAGTTAGTCAAAGGATCGTACGTCAGCGATCTTCAGCGGACGCCGATTACCGACGCGACCGCGCGGCTGGTTTTCAATCGCACCAACGCGTCCGTCGACCGCATATCGGCGAAGCTGGGAGCCGGCACCGTGCAAGGCTCGGGACGCATCGAGTTTCCCCGCGGGTTCGGACAGACGAGCGGCTATGCGTTCGTTGCCAAAGCGGTCGCCAAAGGCGCGCAGCTGAACCTCCCGGCTTACGGTAGCGGCACGCTCGACGCGGATTTGGCGCTGACGAAAACGCCGACCGCGCAGGCCCTCCTTTCGGGAAGCGTCACGCTGAACAACGCAACGCTGCCGTTTTCCGCGTTCGTGCAAGCGGCGACGCAATCGTCGAACGCCGGCCCGTTGCCGCTGCCGCCGATTGCCTTCGATTTGAATGCAGGGGCCGGAAAGAACGTCCGCGTGCGCGGGAGCGGCTACGGCGCCGGGCTGGACATCGGCGTGGCCGGCAAGGTGCATCTTCAGGGAACGCTGGCATCGCCGCAACTGGCCGGCACGATTGCGTCGACCGGCGGTACGCTCACGTATTTCGACCGCGCGTTTCGCGTGCGCGAAGGGAGCGTGGCGTTCGATCCAGCCGACGGCGTGCTGCCGACGATACACGCGGTCGCGACCACCAGCGTCGTCAACCCCGACCCCGACCGCGCCCGCAATCCGTACGGCTCGGCCGACATCACCATCAAAGTGGATGGCCCGATCGCGGCTCTGAAGATCGACTTCACGACCAACCCGCCCGGCTATTCGCGCGATCAGGTCATTGCGATGATCGCGCCGCTCGGCGGGTTCATCAACGGCATCGCGTTCAACGGCCAGTCGCCCTACCAAGTGCAGTCGCCCGGAGGCATCACCCCCTATGGCACCCTCTCACCGCTTCCGGCGGGTGCCTACCAGACTCGCAGCAGCAGCATCACGGCCGGCCAGGAGGCCTTCAATATCCTCAACGCCCAGTTCACGGCCGGCCTCCTCTCGCCGGTCGAGAATGCACTCGGGCAAGGCCTGGGCCTTTCCAGCGTCAACCTCACCCTCGGCTACTATGGGAACGTGGGCTTCACGGCGACCCGGGTCCTCGGCAAGACGGTCAGCGCGATCTACGCAACAACCTTCGGCCTGCCGGCAATCCAGTCGTTCGGCATCAAATTCGAGCCCAGCGCTTATACGTCGGCCATTATGAGCTTCTACTACCAAACCAGCCCAACCAAGCTCTTTCAGCAGCCGGTCACCGCGTTGGGTTCGTCCAACCAGCTGTTGGTGGGCCAGCCGCTGCTTGGAAACAGCGGTTTCAGCTTCAGCCTTCAGCGATATTTGTAGGGATGCGCCCGGCTAACTTCTCAGGCGAAGCCCGTAAGCTCAATCCGGCCCTAATCTACGCGGCAAGGACCCGAGTCCGGCAGGGCGAACAGGGCGACCCGGGTCTGAACAGGCGCGAGGATTTGTGCCGGCCCTTCGCTGACGCCGTCAGCGCCTCTCTTATTAATTCGAGGACGAACTTTTTCGCATGATCTTTGACCTACGGCGCGCCCATCGCGCACTGACGTGCGGGGCGGGCGCGCTGCTCGCTCTTGTCGTCGCGTTTGCGCCGGCGATCGGACCGGCCGATGCCGCCGCCGGTCCAAAGATCGTCTCCGTCGACATCACCGGAAATCTGCACGTCCCGACGGCGACGATCATGGCAGTCGTCCAAGCGAGGCCCGGCCAGCCGTACGATCCGAAGGTCGTGCAAGAAGACCTGGCCCGTATCAACGCGCTCGGCTACTTCGCCGACATCGCTCCACCGCTCGTGCGGCAACGCCCGAACGGCATCGCTATCACGTACCGCGTCATCGAGAACCCGACGATCACCAAGATCTCGTTCACCGGGAACCAAAAGGTGCCCAGCGATACCCTCTTGGCGCTGATGGACCTTTCGGTCGGACAAGTGTTCAACACGAATACCTTCCGCCAAGACGTTCTCAAGATTAACAACTATTACGAGCGGATAGGGTATGGCGGCCAGGTTCCGACGCACGTCAAAGACCTCAACCTCGATCCGAAGACCGGCGCGCTGACCTTGGTGATTCAAGAAGGCCTGGTGGTCAAGGACATCATCATCGGCGGCGATCCGCTGCTTCCACCGACGCTGATTCTTCCGACGCTCAACGTGAGACCCGGCGTCGAGTACTCGGACGACCTTCGCGATAAAGACGTTCAAGCGCTCAAAGCGCTCTACGAGAAGTACGACCTCAAGATCGGTGACGTCGAGGCGGGCGTCGATCCGTCCTCGATCGACCAAAAGGCCGGCACCGCCGACGTGCGCTACACGATCAGCGTCCTGCGCGTCGGCGCGATCGAAATCACCGGCAACACCAAGACCCACGACGATGTGATCCGGCGCGAGCTGCGCCTGCGTCCCGGCATGGTGGTCACCGATGCGGCGCTGCGGCGCGACTACGACCGGCTCAACGGCCTGGGCTTCTTCGAGAAGGTCGACTTCACGGCCAAACCCGGACCCGATCCCAAACGCCCGGGTCTGGTGACGCTGAACTGGCAGGTCAAGGAGCAGCGCACCGGCACCGCCACGGTCGGCGCGGGGTATTCGGGCGGCATCACGGGGACCGGCCTCACCGGGACGCTCTCGTACCAAGAGAACAACATCAACGGCACCGGCAACGGCGGCTCGCTGCGCTTCGAGCGCGGCAGTCAGGTCAGCGACGTGTCGCTGTCGTTCACCGTGCCGTATCTCGGCAAGACCGAAGCGTCGCAGAAGTACAGTTTGTCCTCGACGATCTTCACCCAGCAGCAGCGGAACTATTATCCGGTCTACGACGCCTGCGTCGGGAGCGCCGGCGCTGCGACCTCGATCGGTGCGCCGATCGCAACCCCGCTGGGCGGGTCGGCCTCGACGGCAACAACGCTGGCCTGTCCGGTCACCGGCGCGTTCCCCGTCTCGCTGCTCTCGACGGTGTCGACCAACATCGTCAACGGCATCGTGTCGACCTACAGCTCGCGCTCGGCCGGGATCTCGGCCACCGTCGGACGCCGCCTGAACGACATCTTCACCGTTCAGCTGGGCGCCAACATCCAGACGGTCGCGGCGGGCGCCTCGCTCCCCGGCGGTTACTACTTCCCGCTCGACCAGAACATCGTCTCGGCGACGACCTGCGCTTCGAACCCGCTCGATCCGTCGTGCAGTTCGCTCTCGAACGCCTACGGCGTCACCGCGCCTTCGATCGCCCAGGTCAACAACAACCAGACCTATCGTCTGCATAGCCTCGTCTTCGGACTGCGCACGGACACCCGCGACGACGTGCTCAACCCGCGCCACGGCATCCTCGCCACGATCAGCGACGAGGTGAGCAACCGCGCGCT
>PLLA01000057.1 GCA_003140835.1 Candidatus Tumulicola scandinaviensis
GATCAGCGCATCCCTAACTTTGAGCAAGGGAGCGTTTCGAATGTTGAGTATAACCATCAACATAACCTGGCGAACGATTATGGGCGTGCTGTTCATTGGCGTTGCCGTCGCGATCTCGAGGTTAGGCATCAGTCGCGCCGAGCATTTTACGCCCGACACAAAAGTCTACAATTGCGGCGCGGGCACCGCATGCCTCACGGGCAGCTCTGGCGGGAGCAAGGCGTTTGGCATCCACGCCGAGGGCACGACCTGAGCAGCGCCGACCCCACAAATTCTCGTACTCCCGGTGAAGCTGAAGGAAGACGCAAATCGCTCTTCGGGAGCGCTCAAAGTTGACCCATCTCTGCCCCGAGTTTAAACGGGCGCGGTACTGTTCTCGAGATTACCACTTCCGGAAACGGAACGATTCTTCATTGATTTCAAGGTGGTCCGCTCGACCTGACAAATATTTGCTGGTAACCAACTAGGCTACTAATGGGGAGACGATGCGATGGCTGGAACAAATATTCGTGTAGAAACAGGAAGCGATGCTTTTATCCTTACAAGCGCGAACGATGAAAAGCTGATCGATATCGACAACCCGAATGGAAAAGAATTTAGACTAACGATTACCATCGCATGGGAGGAATACCGGCAGCCTGCGCAGCCGGCAGGGACCCTGTGGTTAGAGTACTTGCTAGGCAAAACCACGCCGTCGCTGCCGGGAATTGAAGCGGTCGTGCCAATAGAAAATGCAGCCCCAAGAAACAATTACTTCTTGATTGCAACTCCAGGCAATGTGCGTGTTCATTATACGGGGCACGCCAATGCGCATGTTTGGATCAGCTACTATGCAGAATTGGTCAGCTAAGGCAGTGGAGCTGACCCACTTTCGCGGACGGTTTGTGATTGTACATCAGGGGGCAATGAGTTAGGCCGAGCAAAACGCCCTTCGCCGGCTAAACTGCCTCGGTCGCGGCGCTAGGTTCCAAAGCGGCGAGACTGCGAGCACCGCTGCGAGCGGGCAATGCGCCACGCCGATCGCGTAAGGATTGCAGCCTCGCAGCGTGGAGACAAAGCCTCGCAGTTGCCACGCAGTGCTTGCAGTTTAGATTCTGGATGCTTGGCGCCTGGATCGCTCCACCTCGATTCGATGCAGCCCAGCGGCCGAGCGGAGGGGGGTCCGTTTTGGCCGCAAAAAGGTGGCGCCCCCCACCCCTGGCTGCAAGCTCCAAGCGTTCCAAGCCGCCGGGCCAGCGAAGCTCGCCACCATGCGAGCAGCCGGCCACGACCCAACCGCGACAATCGAAGCCAAAAGCCGACGTGCAGCATCAGCCTCGGAGCAACGCGCAGCCGGCGTCGCGTGGCGCGATGACGGATCGCTCAATGGCGTAGATTTCCGGAGGGACATTCTGCCGAAGCTGCAAGGCTTGCCTGTACGCATTATCGCCGAAGCGATGGGCGCGAGCATCTCGCACGCATCGAAAGTGCGAAACGGACATCTGATTCCGCATCGGCGGCATTGGAAGTCGTTGGCGCAGTTAACATAACAATGAAACAGATTCAGTATCTGACGGAAACTACGGGGAATTACCTTGGGATACTATAGATTTGTGCTTCAGGCGTCCGCTCCTGGGCGCGTCCGGTTGGGGAAAAGGCCGTGCGTAGCGCACGGCCCTTAATCGGTCCGCAGATGCGTGTGTTTTAGCGTTTGCGCTACGGAACGAGCGGCGGGGTAACGGCGACGCCTTCCGGTATTCCACCGACAGCAAAGGCGTTTTCTGCCGCACCGCCGATTATGGGTCTTTCATCACAGAAAACTCGTCCCGTTTCTCACTGAAAGCCAAACACCATCAGCACAAACCGATGATGAAGCCGCCGAAACGTAGCGATGGGCGAGTTTCAGTGCGGCGAAATAGGCAGTGTCCATGACGTTCAGGGATGCGCCGTCGATTACGGTATGAGCGGCCGCATCGGCGGCGTTTGGCACGTCCCGTGCGAGAATCTGGAGTGCGCTGGCTTTTGCGAAGTTGACGGAAAGTGCCCGTGCAAGTGCCATGACTAAACGTGTACTGGTTGAAGAAGCTGGGTGGCCAATCGGCGACAACCAATTAGGGTGACGGTGATAACTTGGAGCAGCGCGAGGTCCTAATCGGGATTGCGGCCGTCGCGGCGGTAGTCTGGACGGGCGCCCTTATTGCCAGGCAGATAAAACTTGCGAGCACACAACGCGAGCTGGAAGTCGAGTTTGGTGATGTCTCCGACGCCAACCCCGTTAAGGACGTCGTTGTGTTTGATGGCGCCTACACGGCAACGCTCGATTATTTGCAAATGTCGTTCATGCTGGCTTTGGTCGGCACTTTTATCGTTGGCCGTGCACTCCAAATTCTGATGGTGATCTTGTTGGTCGCATATTTGTGGCTGTGTTGGCGCTTGTGGACAATAGGGACGGAAAGCGATAGGGATCAGCAGATGCTGCCGGCTCTGGCGCCGACAATGGCAGGCTTTAAACGTGAGCGACTAGTGCACGCGTACTTGAACTTCGTCGCCCTCTACGCGTACATTGTGATTCTATTCAGTCCTACGTCCGAAACGATCGAATGGGTTACGGTGTCGCTGCTGTTTTTTGGTCTGCAGTTCGTTTCGTGGTATCAGTTCAAGAGAAGCACGCCTGTTCCTAACTTGCTCAGGCGGCTGCGGCAGCAATTGGCCGGTTTGCGCCAGAAGATGCAGTAGCCGCCTCTCTAGAATGGGCTAAGTTCAGCACGGAGGAGCTTAGTATGACGGATATGAGCGACGCGCAAGGCGATTACAGGCGCGCTTCCCACTTGCTTAGAATACTTTATTGGCTAACTGCCGTTTTGCGTTTTGAGACGGAGCCCTGATGCATTTAAGAATCTGGTCGTCCCTTGCCGCCAGTGCAACACCGTACTTCTCGAAGAGGTCCAAGAGGTCGGCTAGGTCCCGAAACGGAGCGTGTTAGACGGTCGAGCTTCAGGGTCACGACGCTATGGACGAGGCCACGCCGCACGTCGGCTAGGAGTGCTTTCAGCGCGGGCCGTTCGAGGCTCTTGGCGCTGACCACCTCGTCTACGACGACTCGCAGTACTGGGCAGGTCCGCGTGCCATCCGTGCGATAGTACCCGAAGTCCAAATCAGCCGCCGATAGCGGGAACCGTCGGTATCCCGTCGCCGTTGGTGTTTTTAAAAGGAGCCCTGATGCACGCAACACGATTCTCTGCCGCTGCCGCCGCGATCGTGGTTACGTTGGCCGGCTGTTCGGGCGCACCGTCATCGAATCTCACCCCAGCCAACGCGCCGCTCTCGCCCGCCGTTCGCAAGGCAAGCGTGACGGAAACGGTGCTTCACAGCTTCAACGGCAGCGACGGCGCCGACCCGGCTGCCCGCCTGACCTACGTCAACGGCACGCTCTACGGTACCACTTATTCAGGCGGTGCGCACGGACTCGGCACGGTCTTTAGCATCGCTCCCTCCGGCTCGGAAACCGTGCTTTACAGTTTCGCCGGCAGCGTCGACGGCAAGAACCCGGTGGCTGAACTGACGGACGTCAACGGCACGCTGTACGGCACGACCGCCGGCGGTGGCGCTCACAAGGTTGGCACGGTCTTTAAAATCACGACTGCCGGGGTGAAAACGGTGCTGCACAGCTTCGGACCCGGGAGCGACGGCGCTGTGCCCGAGTCCGGCCTAACCGACTTGGGCGGCACGCTCTACGGCACGACGTTTAGAGGCGGTGCAAACGGGTTCGGTACGGTCTTTTCGATCACGACCGCCGGCGTGGAAAAGGTCGTCCACAGCTTCGCCGGCGGGAGCGGGAGCGACGGCGACGGCTACTACCCAAGGGCCGGCCTCGCCATCGTGGGCAGTACGCTCTACGGCACGACCAGCAGCGGTGGGACATGTCCGTCGTGTGCTGGCACGGTCTTTTCTCTCACGACCGCCGGCGTCGAAACGGTGCTCCATAGTTTTGGAGGCCCGGGCGACGGCTCGTACGCGCAAGCCGCCCTGACCAATGTAAAAAACGTGCTGTACGGCACGACCATCTTCGGCGGCGGGGGCTGCGGTACAACAGGCTGCGGAACGGTCTTTAAGATTACGACCGCCGGCGTGGAAACGGTGCTCCACAGCTTTGGAAGCTCGGGCGACGGCGCGTTTCCGCAAGCCCGGTTGACGAAGCTGAACGGTGCGCTCTACGGTACGACCGGCTCCGGCGGGGCGCACGCGCTCGGCGCGGTCTTTCGGGTCACCACGGGCGGCGCGGAAACGGTGCTCTACAGCTTCTTGGGCGGAAGCGACGGGAATCTGCCCCAGGCCGGGCTAGCCGACGTGAACGGTACGCTCTACGGCACGACCTACTACGGCGGCGGCGGGGCGTGCGGGGTGTCGGGATGCGGCACGGTCTACTCACTGTCGGGATTCTGATTCGCTCGTAACCTCTTAGGCGCGTGTCTTGTGCTCGTCGCCCGTACCTAACAGACCAACTAGCCGCTCGACCATACGGGCGGCTCTTTCTTTGATGATGCCGTGTGTTGTGGACGACGCATTACCTCGATTGACCGGCTAATCGATCATCAGCGCGAGTGCGACGTCATCGAACGCACGCGCTGGCCTAACGTAACCCAGGAGAACACTGAGAGATTTGTGTCGAGTCGTGCGCGCGATCGAGTCAAGCGACACCTTCGCCTTTGCCGCGCTCGTAACGAAACCCGCGCGAAGCGAGTGCTCGACCGTCCTACCCTGTTACTTCTTGAAACGCGCCTTATAACGCTGCAGTTCATAGTACGATTCCAAGTACAGATGAAGTGCGGTTGCCGTCGCGAATCCAGCGCGCAGGGAATGGCCGGTTGGAGTCAAGTGATGTCACGAATGGCAAACTCTGTAATCTCTTTGGGGTCGACGATGACTTCGCGCTCTGCTCGATCGCCGATGAAGCAGAGCACGCTTCCTCGCGGATTGGTCGCCTGCAGCACGATCATAGGCTTGCCGAACGCATAGCGTCTGGCAAACCATTCGGCTTTATCGCGCGACAGCGTCCATGAAATACCTTGTGGACGCTTCCGTTCGCGCGGTGAACATCCACGGTAGACCGTGACAACGTCTGGTAGTCTCTGAGGCGGTTCAAGAGCCTGCAAGCGGCGAAACAGAACGAGAACCAATCGAATCCCGTTGCGCCCGAGGTTAGAAGTCGGAGACTCGGAGTCGGACCACCATTCTCCGATGAGCTTGGCGGCTTCATCGGCGGTGATGCTCCCGTCGGTCAGGGCCGCCCATATCGCGGGGATGCGCCGATGCCGCTCCATCATTATGAGTGCACGATCAAGTAAGGTTGCTGCATTCAGTCGCTGCGTCATAGCTGTCGCTGTTCCATTTGCGGAGAAGCCTTCGGCGATCATGCGATCATGGAGGTAAGTGCGACGTCGTCGAAGGTTTGTACCGGCCGAACGTAGCCCATGAGAACGGCAAGAGACTTATGGCGCGTCGTGCGCGCGATCGAGTCGAGCGACACCTTTGGAAGGCGCTGTAGGTTCCGAAGCCCTAGTCTTTCACCCTTGCGTCCGCTTTGTTCCAGGTGTGCGTTTGCCCACAAGCCGAGCATTGAACAGAATTGCCGCTGTAGGTGTTCGAGGCGAAACTCGCCGCGTCCGCGCCCATACCGGTTGAAACTTCTTTTCCGGTGGTGGGGCACTTGATAACGATTTGTCCCATTTGCTTTGGTCCTTTATTGAAGCCGTTACCCATCCGTTACCCAAAACGCGTCTTGAACGAAGTAATGAGCACGAAATAATGTAGCCCCAGCGGGATTCGAATCCGCCCGTGCGGGGTCAGCCGCGGTCACCAGCGGTTAAGAAGTCTTATTTCATATGGCTTTTCGGATTATAAAGGGCCGTGAGCGGTCAACGACGGTTGCCTTCGACGGCAACCGTTTGGCAACCGTGCGACTTTGGCCTGGGGTGACCACGATCGCGTTTCTCGGTTGGTTCAATGAGTAAGAGCCCCTGAAGAACTGCCTCGGAGCCAGGTTCTATAAGACGCCGCGCCCGGCAGGCCTATGCGACCCGCCGATGGTCCTGCTATCATGCAGTTCGCTTGCTCAAGCGTAACGGCGCAAGCCCCCAGGGGGTGTTCCCCCAAGCGCTTCCGCAATTTTTCAAAAGGGTGTGTGTCCGGTCCGCGCAAAATGTTTTGGTGAGATCCTCCAATGCTCGACACGTCCACGCTGGCCCCGATTCGCGCCGCAACCGGTTTATCGCTCGCGGCCTGCTCGCAGATTGGCTCCGGGACTCGCGTCCCGCACCCGCGGCATTGGGAGGCGCTCATTGCGATTATGAAAGGGGAAGAGGCGGCTAACTCAGACTTAGCCTGGCAATAGCGTCATCGGTCAGCGCCTTCATCAACAGCGTGCGCTCCTCAGCTCGATTTGAGCCCACAGTCTCTCTCGAACCGTTCACCAAGCCCTCTCCAGGCTTGCGCGTTCGCCTCGTGCGGGCTATATTGCAATTACGCCGACCGGAGGTGACCTATGTCCTCCCGCACATCGCGTGATGAAGTAGATGTAACCCGTCGCAAGTCGTGCCACTGTCATACGTCGGCAATTGTGTGCGCAACGCAGCGCGTCAACGCAGATCTTTCACGACGCGGATTCGTCGCTGGAATGACCGCCTCGGTTGCATCGCTCGGGCTTTTCACGAGCGCCAAGGCGGCGCCCGCAGAGTCGCCGCGCCCGATCCTGTTTACGAATCTTAGGCTCTTCGACGGGACGTCCAGCAGCTTGCGCGATGGGCTATTTCTGCTCGTCGAAGGCACGCGGATTAAGGCCGTTGGCACTGGTACGCCCGCAGCACCGGACGGCGCCCGCGTGATCCACTGCGGCGGCCGAGTCATCATGCCGGGCCTGATCGACTCGCACTGGCACGCCATGTTCGCGGGTTTGCCGCTCCCGGTATTGTTGCAAGGAGACGCGGGCTTCATCAATCTAGCCGCCGCGGCCGACGCGGAGCGCACCCTGATGCGCGGTTTCACTACGATCCGCGACCTCGGCGGCCCTACCTTTGCGTTGAAGCAGGCGATCGACCAAGGTCTGGCCATCGGGCCACGCATTTATCCGTGCGGCGCGATGATTACGAGCAGCGGTGGACATGGCGACATGCGTCCGCTCAGCGAGCTGCCGAGGGCGTCTGGCGGCCCGTTCGGCTCTATACGTGAAGCCGAAGGTGCGATGATCGCCGATGGGACCGACGAGGTCATGTTGCGCGTACGCGAGCAGCTCACACAGGGCGCGTCGCACATCAAAGTCGTAGCAAGCGGTGGCGTCTCATCGCCGCGCAGCCCACTCGACGCGGCCACCTTCACCGAAGCCGAACTGCGCGCGGCGGTCGACATTTGTAGAGACTGGAACACTATCGTGACGGTGCATGCGTATATGCCGAGGCCGGTCCAGAGAGCGATTGCCGCGGGAGCCAAGTGTATCGAACACGCTCACCTGATGGACGACGCGACAGCAGCGATCATGGCCGAGAAGGGCGTATGGCTCAGTATTCAGCCATTCCTGACTGAAGAGGACCAGCTCCCTCAAACTGGTGAGAGCCGCGCCAAAATGTTTGAAATCTTCGAAGGTACCAACAACGCATACAAGCTGGCCATAAAGCACGGCATCAAGACGGCGTTTGGCTCGGATTTACTCTTCTCCCAAACGCTGGCAAAGCGGCAGGGCGTCATGCTGACCCATCTGACCCGTTGGTACACAAACGCCGAAATCTTGAAACAGGCGACCGCCGCGAACGGTGAACTGCTGAGCTTAAGTGGCCCGCGCAACCCGTATCCTGGAAAGCTGGGCGTCATTGAAGACGGTGCGCTTGCCGACCTGTTGGTTGTCGATGGCAATCCTCTAGAGGACATCACGCTCGTGGCAAATCCAGAGAAGAGTTTTGTCGTTATTATGAAAGATGGAATGATCTATAAGAATACTCTATAAAGCAGGTCTTGTGTCGCGGCATCGAGTGCCATCCACGATCCGTCAGACTGCGAATGCGCAGCAGGCGTCGTGCTCTGCAGCGCTGCCAGTAACGGCGAACCCCGCTCCCGCCCGCGCCTCTGCCCTTTGCACGGTCTCGCGCTCGCAAGGCCGCATCGCGTTAGGCGCTTAGCGGTTTAGCACCCTCGCAGCTGCGCAGCACGGCGCCGATCGCACGGCACATTGCAGCCTCGCATCATCCACGCTAAGCTCCCAGCCGCTCCGCAGCCACGCCATCGATCGCGGCGCTATTGCAGACTGCGAGCGCCTCGCATTCCGGAAGCCGCGCCTCCCCAGCGGGCTCGCAACTTAGCCCCTTAGGTCGCCGCAGCGTTTAGCGCCTGGAAGCCGGGAGGCGCCGTCTTTTGCGCCTTCAGCACTCGCTCCTTATCCCTTGCTACCCCCGGCTCGATTGCAAACGCAACAACTTCGGTAGACGGTCTATATTCCAGGCAGTCACGAGTCCCGTAATAGTCGGAATAAGTAACAAAGCGCCGAGGGAAGTAATGCTGCTAACCTCCCCTTTGATAAGCATCCCAATGAGTAACCATGTCACAAATCCAATCAGCGTCCCAAGAACGAGGGCCGGGAGCGATCGCCATGGGTGTTGTTTTGCCGGACTGAAAGTCAGCGCCACAGCGCCCGGTATTATTCCTAGCAGAACGCAAATTGTGGGCGCCCAGATAATGTTAAACAACAACAGATTCGCGAAGTCGCTGCACGTTGAGCTGTAGGCCACACACCGACCAGCTCCGCTCCCGTTGAATTGCATCGATGCACATGTGGGCCCGCATGTTAATGCCTCAACAACAGTTAGGATGACCGCAGCCGCAATGCCTACAACGATGGTACCAGCGGCGGCGGCGGCGATGCGAGCAATAATCCAATAAGTTCGAGCCATTGCCGGGATCCTTCCGACGGACCTCGTTTGTCCCTTCAGAGGGAGTTGAGGCGATCCTAGTTTTCTTTGCCCAAGCTGCCTCGCAGCCACGCCGCCGATCGCGGCGCCATTACAGCTGCATGAGCTCGCTCACGGCTGGTCCCTTATTAGTATCTCTGCCAACGTCTCCCGCTTTGACCATGGAGTCACATTGACCGGTGCCAGGTCTGTCTGTATTTTTTCCCAATGAGTAATAGCGCGATCATCGACGACTACCACCACGCGATTGAAATCGATTTTCTCATCCGAATCTCGAAGGCTAGTCAGCTGCTGGTGAACATCCGGATCCCACTCCATCACCATTACTTGTCCACCGTAGTTTCGCAGGACGCCCAAGCCGCAAAGATGCGATTCGTCGCTTAGTAGCCACGCGTCGTCGCTAACACGCCAATAAGGAACCAAAGTCCGTACATAGTCAAAGAGCTCCATCCCGAAATCAGCCATCGATATGGCTTAAGGCGCCGGTCGTTCAACCCTTTGTTTAGGACGCCGGCCATACCAGACCCAACCTTACCCTCCCGCTTCGCGCCACACCGCCGAATCGTGGCGCCATTGCAGCTGCGAGCACCTCGCATCCCAGAAGATTAGCTCGCAGCAGCCTCGCAGTTTTGGCTTAGCTCAGCGGCTGAGATCGCGGCGCTTGGGCCTAGCCGGCCGGGAGGGGGGCGCACAATTTTAGGGGTCTAACTCCTTGTATTATGGCGATA
>PLLA01000072.1 GCA_003140835.1 Candidatus Tumulicola scandinaviensis
TCCGCTCAGGATGACAAAGCGTGCTCCGCTCGGGATGACAAAGCGTGCTCCGCTCAGGATGACAAAGCGTGCTCCGCTCAGGATGACAAGCTGACTATCCAGGCAGCGGTGGCGGTTTCGACGATGGCCGCGCGATCGCGGTGCGGCGCGTGTCCGCAGTTTGCTAGCAACAGCCGATCCACGGGGGCGCCGGCGCGGTGCGCGATCGATTCGAGTTGCCCTAGCGTTCCATACTCGTCGTTGAGTCCTTGCACCACCAAAATCGGCGCCGTCACGCGCTCGACGTACGCTTCGATGTTCCAGTCGCGAAACACTGGTGCGAGCCAGATGTCGTTCCATCCGTAGAACGTGCGATCCACGTCGGTGTGATAGCGGACCATACGCTCGCGCAAGCCCGTGGTTTCATATGCTGTCTTAAGAGCGGCGATGCTCCGGATCGACAGATCCTCGACGAAGACGTGCGGCGCCTCGAGCACGAGTCCCCGGACGAATTCCGGGTGTTCCGCTGCGTAAATCAACGCGATCGACGCTCCGTCGCTGTGTCCGAAGAGCACTATATCTTTGATTCCCAGCTTAGCGAGCAACTCAGGCAACGTTACAAGCGCTTCGTCGTGCATGTAGCGCGGCTCGCGCGCGCCGGACAGTGGCATCGAGAAGCCGTTGCCGTATCGAGAGTACGCCAACGCACCGCAACCCGCTCGCTCGGCTAGAGCAGCCGGGAAATCCCGCCACAGGCCGACCGATCCCAACCCCTCGTGCAAGAACACGAGCACCGGCACGTCGCGCCTTCGCGCGGGGATTCGGACGAACTCCAACTCGCGATCGCCAACGCTGATGCGCTCAGACGGCAAGAGTTGGGTTAATTCGTCTGGACGACGACGATGCTCCACTGCGGGAGATGCACCGTGAAGCTTCCGTTCCAGCCGGCCAGCGTTGCCGACGTAGGGCCTTTCCAAACGTTGTTCTTGGACGCGTCGTAGAGCGTTTTGTCGTAGGTTACGATGCTGCCGCCCGACCCCGCGGTCTTACCGTCGATCTGAACGGGAACGTCCATGGCGGTCGTTTTGTTGAGGTTGAACAGCATCAGCGCGTAGCCGCCGTTGTAGGTCGTAGCGTATGCGCGGACGTCGGGAAGCGAGTTTACGCTGACGCCCAGCATGTGTTCGCCGTTACGCACGAAGTGCGACGCAACTTGGTACGTGCGCGCGGTCGGCAGCATGGTACCGCGCGGAACGTTTTCGCTGGTGCAACCGTCTTGCAGCGTGCCGTCGGAGAAGACCATGAAGCCGCCGAAGTCCTGCCAGCCGTACAGCGACGAGTCGAAGTCGCCTCCGCCGCTCTTGGAGTTACAGCCGCCGTACCCGAGCCACCAGGTTGCGCGCGTGACGCCGTCTTGGAGCAGCTCGCCCAAGACTTGGCCCGCGTAGAGCGCCTGCGTGATCGACATCGTCTGCTTGCCGGGTGTGCCGTACGTCGAGCCGATCTCGCCCACGTAGATCGGCGTGCCACCGTGGCCTGCCGTTTGCAGCTCGGTTTTGAGCTGGTTGAGGTAGGTCGTGATTCCCGGAGCAGCCTGTCGGATGAGAAAATCGTCGTTTACCGTCGTACCCTGCGGGTAGTAGTGCAGCTCGACGCAATCGTATTTCGCCTGAGCGAGCACGGTCGAATCCCATCCGGACGTATTCGGATCGACGTCGACGCACAGGTTGATCGGTGACGATGACGCTGCCTTCATCTGCGGATAGAAGTAGGACGCGACGTTTTGCGAATACTGCGTGGGGTCGTGCGGCTGAGAGTGCTTGTCGGTCTCCCAAAAACCATACTCTTCGTTGCCGACGCTCCACCACATCACGTTATCGTGCTTCTTGGCGTTCGCGTATGCCACCCAGCCGGCTGCTTCCGAAGGATCGGCACCATCGGTGCAGGCCGGATTCGATCCGTAGTTGACGGTGATCGCGACGTCGAGGTGAACCGGGCGCACGATATCTTTGATGAAATTGTCGAACGTGGAGTTGGGATTCACGTAGCCGCCGCTACACGCGCCTTGGCCGAGGCTGTTGGTTTGCCAGTGGAAATTGTCGGACTCCGAGCCGCCCGGCCAGCGCGTCGCCGCCATGCCGGCGGTCTTGAACGCACGCGTCATGCCCGACTGCGTGACGTCGTACCAGGTCGCCATGTTGGCGCCCATCACCAGGCCGGAAACGGCGGCACCCACGTTGCCGGGGTGCACGACGACGGCCGCTGCGCTACGCGGCAACTTCGCGTTTGCGGCGCCTTTCGCAAGCGGCGGATTTCCGGGCGTCGATGAGGTCGTACCGCTGCATCCCGCGAGCCCGGCGGCGAGAATGCAGACGACGAGCAACGGTCGTTTCATTGGCTTAGTATAAAGGATTGGCCCCGGCTACCACAAATCGGCTGGACCTCTACATGTTAGGAAAACGCATCGCCGAACGGGAGCGCCTCGAGCAGCGCCGCCTCAAGCAGGAGCACTGGGGGCAGTGGGGCCCGTACGTCAGCGAGCGACAGTGGGGAACGGTTCGCGAAGACT
>PLLA01000038.1 GCA_003140835.1 Candidatus Tumulicola scandinaviensis
CCCGGGGGTGCGTCGAGAGAAACTCGGCAACTGCCTGTGCGTTGGCCACGTGCCGCTCAATGCGGACACCAAGCGTTTCGAGGCCCTGGAGTAGCAGCCATGCGTTGAAAGGCGAGAGTGCAGCGCCGACGTCACGCAGCAGCTGTACACGCGCTTTCACGACGTAGGCAAGGTTACCGAAGGCAGAAACGTATTGTAGGCCGTGGTAGGACTCGTCGGGCTCAATAAAATCTGGGAAGCGTCCGCTCTTGACCCAGTCGAACTTACCGCCATCGACGNNTTACTCCGCCGATGGCGGTTCCGTGTCCGCCAATGAACTTCGTAGCCGAGTGCACGACGATGTCGGCGCCCCACTCAATCGGCCGGAGCAAATAAGGCGTGGCGAGAGTGTTGTCGACGATGAGCGGAACGCCATATGCGTGAGCGATCTTCGCGACACCCTCGATGTCGAGGACGTCGATTTTTGGGTTCCCGATGGTCTCGGCGAAGATCGCCTTGGTGTTGGGCCTAACGGCGGCACCAATCGCTTTGGGATCGGTGAAGTCGACCAAGCTGACGTCTATCCCGAAGCGTGGAAGCGTGTGGGTGAAGGCATTGTAGGTTCCGCCGTAGAGCGAAGCCGAGCTGACGATGTGATCGCCGGCACGCGCGATGTTCAAGATGGAATAAATCACGGCCGCTTGACCGCTGGCGACAGCGAGCGCGCCGACCCCGCCCTCTAGCGCAGCTAGCCGTTGCTCCAGAACATCGGTGGTCGGATTATTTATTCGCGTGTAGATGTTCCCGAATTCCTCGAGCGCAAAGAGTTTGCCGGCATGCTCGGTCGAGTCGAAGAGATACGACGTCGTTTGATAGATCGGGACCGCGCGCGCTTTGGTCGCTGGATCTCCCGCGAAGCCGCCGTGAAGCGCAACAGTGTCGAAGTGAAGTGGTTCTTGAAGTTTTTCGTCGATTACGGTCATGAGGAAAGGCCTTTCCCGGTCGTTACAATGCAAGCAGTGCGTGCGCGGCCGGAGTGTCGGTGAGGTTATCGTCCCAAAGTGGGTACTGCGGGAGGTCTGATGAACGTGTCAGCGAGGTGAAAAGGGGGTTCACGGCGATCGCGGGCTCTAACGTGTTCGTGCGGCGCCGACGCGCGATATCACGGCCTTCGCCGATGCCGCGTAGCACCGAGACGAAGTCGCCAAGGACCGCCGACGCCGAAGCGGTGCCTCCGGCGCCGGTGCCGCGCAATTCGAGCACGCCGGCGTCGCGGGCGAAAATCCGTACGACGTTCTCGACACCGGCGGTCTGCGCAAAGGAATGATTCTCGGGTAGGAGCACGGGCGAAACCTCGGCCCGGGCACCATCGACTGTTCGCGTGGCCGCGGCCACCAGCCGAATGCGCTGGCCGAGCATCCGCGCGCGCGCAACGTCGCGGCGCGTTATTCCAGCGATACCAGTGCGCCGGATCCGAGGTGAAATGACAGCAAGGCCAAAGGCGAGCTGAACAAGCAACGCGAGTTTATGAGCTGCATCGATGCCATCGACATCGTTGGACGGATCCGCTTCAGCGAAACCGGCACGCTGCGCCTCAGATAGGGCCTCGGCATAATCGGCGCCTTCCTCCATCATGGAGAGAACGGACGTGCACGTTCCGCTGACCACGCCGGCGACCGAAATGATATCATCGCCAGCCAGGGCTTCATCCAGGGTGCGCACGATGGGAATCGCGCTGGCGACAGCCGCCTCAAAGCGCAGCGTTACACCCCGCGCAGCCGCTAACGCTTGCAGGCGGGGGCCTTGGGTTGCGATCAGGTCTTTGTTGGCCGTGATTACGTGTCGACCCCGGTCGAGGGCTCGTTCTACGAACTCGGCCGCTTCATTCGTTCCGCCGATGCATTCGATGAGGACGTCGACGTCTGGGTCGTCGACGATGCTCCGCGCGTCGCATGTGAAGAGATGCGGGTCTAGCGAGCGTGGGCGCTGCTTTTGAATGCTACGAATCGCGACAGCACGAAGTTCGTAGTGCGTACCCGCGCGGCGTTCGAGCGCATCGTGCTCGCCCTGCAATCGATCGGCGACCTTGGCGCCGACGGTTCCGCAGCCGAGCAATCCAATGCCCACGGTAAATTTCACTCTTCCTAGCCTCCTGGTGAGATGGGAAAGCAGGAAACAAAACGCCCCCGCTGTTATGGCGGGGGGCGTGCGTTAAACGGTTTTCGCTTTTGTGACTTACCTGGCTCTTCGCACGAACTCCCCCGCCGATTGCATGTGCATACAGCAGTGAGGGTACATCATGGTGGTTGCGTGCGAAGACATTGCAAGCACTTTAACATACGTGTCAACGACCGTCAAGCCTGGACGATTCGCAATATCTTCGGTGATGCAGAGGCTCGCTGAGGGCCTCATGCACGCTGCAGCGCCGCTCTGGCGATGTTTAAGCTTGTGGCACCACGCCGGTGCGCAAAATCTCCGAAGCCCTCGCCGGGCGAGCGTTCTGATTGCCAGAGTTCGAAGGCAGGGCGGAGTGTCTCGGCCAGCGCCGCGCGCTTAACGCCCTGCGCGTAAAGGACGTTCAGCCGCGTGTTTGCCGCATCGCCGCCGATGTAGATATCGTAGAGGTCCAACGACCGTCCGACAATGCCGATGTCGCCCATACGCGGGCGTGCACAGCCATTCGGACAGCCGGTCATCCGAACGCTCACCGCTTCGCGCTCCATGCCAAGCGCAACGAGCTCGCCTTCGACTGCTTCGAGGACCTCGGGCAAGACACGCTCCGCTTCGGCCACCGCTAAACCGCAGGTCGGTAACGCGGGACAGGCCAGAGACGTTCGCCGGATGCCAAGCTCAGACGGTTCTGTTTGGATGCCAAACCTCTGCAGGACGGCTTCGACGTCTTGGCGCGCTGCCTCTGGGATATCGGTGACGAGGAGGTTTTGTTGGCCGGTAATTCGCACCCCTGGCGAGAGGGACTCGATAACGCAGCGCAGGCCCGTGCGAAGCAACTGGGCAGAGCTGTCGACAACGCGACCGCCATCAATGTGAAGGCCGAGAAACCATCGATCGCTGGACTGCCGATGCCAGCCAAGGTGATCGTGCACGCCTTCGAAGCGGAATGGGCGTGGCTCTTGAAGCCGTACGGCCAGCCTTCGTTCGATCTCGGCACGGAACCAGTCGATCCCACGTTCTTCGACCAGGTATTTCAGGCGCGCGTGCTTGCGGTTCTCGCGGTCGCCGAAGTCGCGATAGGTTTTGACGATCGTTTCAGCGACGTCAAGAACGTAATCAGGAGTTACGAAGCACAGTGGCGTCGCTAGTCGTGGATAAGTCTCGGCCTTCCCATGGGTCGAGCCCATCCCACCGCCGACAACGACGGTGAAGCCGAATAGTTCAGCGTTTTGTACGACTGCAATGAACCCGATATCGTGGGTGTAGACGTCGACGCAATTATCACCCGGGAATGCCACCCCGATCTTGAACTTACGGGGGAGGTACGTCTCCCCGTAGATTGGCTCTTCCTCGTGCGAGGTGATCCGTTCGCCCCCAAGCCATAGTTCGTGGTAAGCACGCGTACGTGGCGCGAGGTGCATGGCGATCCGGTGCGCGTGCTCCTGAACCTGGGCTTGTTGGCGGCTTTGAAGCGGGGCTGGGCAGGCCATGACGTTGCGATTGACGTCGCCGCAGGCTGCCAATGTGGACAACAATGCGAGGTTAATCGATCGAATGGTCGTGACGAGATTACCCTTGAGGACGCCATGAAGTTGGATGCCCTGACGGGTTGTCAAGCGCAATGATCCATTGCCGTATCGACCCGCGAGTTCGTCGTGCGAAAGGTACTGTTCGGCGGTCAGGACACCACCTGGAATCCGTGAGCGCACCATGAACTCGTAGGCCTTTTCCAAGGCCGCGGCGCGACGGGAGCGTCGTTGATCCCGATCGTCCTCCTGATAGCTTCCGTGAAACTTCAAGAGTTGAACGTTCTCTTCGTGGAAATGCGACGTATCGTCGGCCAAGGCAGCGGCGAGCGCGCCGCGTAGAAGGTCGCTCTCAAGTTTTATGGCCTCGTTGCCGTTGCCGTTGCCGTTGCCGCTGCCGCTGCCGAGGCCGATGCTATGTAAGTTGTTGCTCATAGCGCGCTTCCCAAACTCACCAATGAAACGTGAAGACCGCACTCGATCTTCTCGGAGCCAGCCCATCGGCCAGCATGCAAACCCTCCCCAGGTCGAATGGAGCGTGTACATGGCGTGCACCCGACGCTGGGGAACTGGCGATCGTGCAGCTCGTTATACGGGAGATCGCGGGCGCGCACGTAGCGCCAGACCATCTCCTCGGTCCAGCGTGCGAACGGACTGACCTTGACCAGCTCAAACTGGTCGTCCCACGTGACGACGGGTACGAGACTGCGAGCCTTGGTCTGGTCACGTCGAATGCCACTGATCCACGCATCATAGTGCTGCAAGAAGGCCCCTTGCGGTTCAAGCTTGCGCAGCTTGCAACAGAGATCTGGGTTGCGCGTCCATAGGGCCTCGTCGTATAGGTCGGCTTGTCCGGTCAAAGAGAGGCGCGGCTGGACGGCAATCGGCTCGATCGCGTATCGCTCCCGAATCCGCGCGACCAGCGCCAGTGTCTCTTCAAAGAGCAATCCCGTGTCCAAGTAGTAGACTGGCGTCTAAGGGTCAATGCGGACCGCCATGTCGATGGCAACGATTCCCGTTGGCCCTCCGAACGAGCAGGCCAACACCGTTTTCCCACGCTAGGCTCGAAGGGCCCATGCGAGAATTTCCTCGGGAGATGCGTGTTCAAGTTCGCGCGCCACCCGTGCAATGGCGAACGCACTGCCGCAAGTAATCGGATCGATCATTCGCACGTACCTCTCAGTGTCGTAGGGGATAAAAGAAGCTCCGCATCTTTTCAGGTGCGGAGCTAACGAACATGTTCGACGAGACTAACTAGCCTGACCCTATGTCGCGATGACTTCCGCTCCTTTGCAGAACGAAGAGACACAGCAACACATCCCCCTACCTTTGCGACGGTGCAACATGACAGCTACGCTAGCATTGTCACTTTTTGAAAGTCAAGCAGGTTAACGCGCATTAAAGCAACGCGTCTCGCATGTCAGCGTGCAAGAGGAGTGGGCGGAGTACTACGCGCACACGCGATCTACCATGTTCTCATGGAATAACGGTTCGGCCCCCGGTCACCTGCGCGATGCTGTAGGCAGGCTTCTCCTCGGCGGCATTCGGGCCGACGTGCTGGCTTCCGCGTACGGAACTCCACTCGTCGTGATGGATATCGCGATGATCCAGCGCGCCATAGATATGTTTCAGTCGTCGTGCGATCCGTTGGGGTTGCGCATCTCATATGCCGCAAAAGCGTTCCTTTGCGCTGAATTTGCGCGCCTGCTGTCCGGAAGCGGCCTCGCGATGGACGTTTGTTCTCTCGGAGAACTGCGTGTCGCCGAAAGCGGTGGGTTTCGCCCGGAGCGCTTGACCTTGCACGGTGCAGGCAAAACCGATGGGGAGCTCGAGGCGGCGGTGGCGGGCCGCGCAGGCCGAATCGTTCTTGATGGCTTGTCGGACCTTCGAAGGCTCGCGGAGCTTGCCAAAGGAGGGCGAGCCGTCTCAATCATCCTCCGCTTGAATACCGGCGTAAGTATTGATACCCACTCGCACGTGCGAACCGTCGGAGGTGATGCGAAGTTCGGTTTGGTTCCAGGGGAGGAGCCCGACGCCATTGCGGCGATTCAAAATGAGCCCGCTTTGAAGTTTGCCGGGCTCCATGCCCACGCCGGCTCGCAGATCTTCGACTGCGCTTCACTGGCTGCCAACGTCGCACAGCTACGCGCAGCCGCTGATCGCTTTGCGGCGCATGGGCTGATCTGCCGAACGCTGATCGCTGGTGGCGGCTTCGGTGTACAGTCCGACCCTCGTCGTCCGCAGGATGCACTCGATATTGGCGCAGCAATCGCCGCGTGCACCGACAACGCGGTCGGATCGGAAAGCGCCCCTGCTCTGCCGATCATCGAGTTCGAACCAGGGCGAGCTATCGTCGCCCACGCCGGAACAACGCTCTACGAGATCCTGGCCGTAAAATGGCGGCCGAGTCGCAACGTGGTCATCGTTGACGGTGGAATGGCCGATAACCCTCGCCCCGCAATGTATGGTGCGTATCATCACGTCGTGCCAGCAGTCGAGACTTCCGAGGCCCTTCGCGCGACGAGAGTTTTCGGACGGGCGTGCGAGCAGGACTTCATTGCCGATTCCATGCTTCCGCGCAACCTTGAACGCGGGGATCTGCTCGCCGTTTGCACGACCGGGGCCTACACGCATAGCATGTCTAGTCGTTACAATCGATTTCCATCACCGACGGTCGTCGCTGTTCATGAAGGTACTCATGCGATGTGGATTCCCGCCAGCGATTAGGCTTAATGTGCATTAATCGAGTGCTTGTTGTGTTGACGGCGGCCTGACAGTCTGGTATATGTTGGTTCACACCATGGATGAATACAGTTTGTTGGTAGCAAGTCGTCATCATCATCATCACGGACCGCCGGGCCCGTGCTGTGAATAGTTAACCCTTCTCTTTCATAGTCAAGCACGGGACCGCGCATGTTCGCGGTCCCGTTTTCTTATAACCCGAGGAGACGTCGTCAATGGTAGGCCTAGAACCATCGAGTCAAGAGCGAACGATGGTCGCACTGCTTCCGAAGAACTCCGGACTCGCCGGCAACTAACCCGCGTTCGGGAGCGTTATCGACTTCCCGAGGACACCCAATCCTTTAACGTTCGAGGCGAAGATGTGCCGCTGCTCGCGAACGAATTGGCCGTGATGGGGCGCCGGGTGGTCGGCTTTACTGGTGATGACCTGCTCGAGGAGTGGCTCGCCGATGGCAATCTACTCGACGAACGCTTGAATCGTCGGCGGATCGCCTGGTACGATCCCGCGGCTATTTACGGAGCTCCAGCCCTTTGCCTGATCGGAGCATCGCCGACCCTGCTCACGGAGCGCCGTCGGCTGCGGATCGTAGTATGCGAGCGCTACCGGAAAACAACAGAGCGATTTCTTTGCGCCTTACGCGATGACGGTTTGCTGCTCGAATCACTCCCGATCCAGGGATCGCTCGAAACCTGCGCCCTAAGCGGTGTGGCCGACCTGGTGGTCGATATCGTCGTGAGCGGGAGGACGATCAAAGGCGCCGGCTTACAGGTCCTACGCGTGATTTCTACGAGCGACATCGCCGTTTTGGAGTCCCGATAGTGCAGGCCGTTCGCTCTGCAGTCGCGAGTCTAAGCGACTTCGACGCTAGCGATTTGACGGACTCGGGGGTGGGCCTTCGCGCACCGCAATGAAGCGCCACTACCACCGCCCCAACACGTCGTAGATGCAGTGCGCTTCCTTGACGCAGAGTCCTTCAGACGTTATCCAGTCGACCTCATGCGCCGCTTTACCAAAGGGCTAGCCATGCGGCTCGGCGCGCCATTCAACGGCCTCGTTATCGGCAGTGGAGCCGACGAGCTTCTCATGGCCGCGGCGCGCATGGCCATTGACCCGGGTGACAACGCCGTTATGGTTCGTCCTACGTTCGGAATGTACGCTCGAGCGGCTCTCGTCGCCGGCGCTACGATTCGCGAGCTCCGCTATCGTGAACGCTGGAAACTTGACATGCGCGAGTTGCTTCGACTGGTCGACCCAAGGACCAAACTGCTCTACCTCGGTCACCCTAATAACCCGACCGGTGAGCCGCTGACGCTCAAGATGTTAGAAGTTCTCGCTGATGCGCTGCCGCAAACGCTCATCGTCGTCGACGAAGTGTACCTTTCGTTTCGTGAGGCTTCTCTAGTTCGTTTAACCCGAGCGCTTCCCAATGTGCTGGTAGTCGGATCCCTATCGAAGGTCTCGGCGCTGGCCGGCATGCGTATTGGCTTCGCGGTGGCAACCCCAGCGGTTGTTCGAATGTTGCGTCGGGTCGTTGCTCCGTACCCGTTGAGCGTCGCATCTTTGGCAGCAGCAGACGCGCTCGTTCGCGGAGACGCTGCAACCACGCGTTTCGAGCGTTCGCAGGCGCGCTCGGCGATCCGGACCTCACGATGGGCGACGTCTTGGCCTTCCTTTGCGCGCACGAACGGCCATCGATGCTGGCCGCGCGCAAACTGGCCACCACCGAAGTACCCGAGAGCGACGGCGATCCCGCCTCGCACCGTCTCGTCACGATCGGTCCGCTCACGTCCACGGAACCGCTGTGGTTCGCCGGTCCGGACCTCGCGGCCGCCGCGATCGTAGGTTCGGGGCGCCCGCGCGTCGTGCGCGCGTGGCGCCTGCGGCCCGAGGGCATGCAAAGCACGTTGCAGCCGGTGAAGTTCCGCGGCGAGGATCTCATCGATCCCGCGACGTCCAATCCATTCCAGCGGCTGATCGAACTACGCAAGCGCAAGAGCGGCAACAAACTCGACGAAGAGCTGCGTTCGACTGGCTACAAAACCATCGCGAACAGCGGCGCCTACGGATGCTTCGTGGAAACCACGCCAGAGGACATCGACCCGGACGCACCGCCGCCTTCCACGCGCGTCGCGGTGCGCAGTTTGCGTGCGTTCGAGGCAGTCGTCGATCGCCCAGAGTGGCATAGCCCGCTCTGCTCGTTTCCGATCGCATCGCTCGTCACGGCCGGGGCAAGGCTATTATTATCCACGGCTGAGCACCTCGTGCGCGAGGCGCAGGGCGAGGCGTGTTATTGCGACACCGATTCACTTATAGTGATTACGCGCAAGGACGGCGGCTTGGTTCCGTGCGAGGGCGGCCCGTATCGCTTGCGCGATGGTCGCCGCGCTGTGCGAGCGCTCTCGTGGGCGCAGCTCGATCGGATTCTCAACGACCTCGCAGCGCTCAACGTCTACGATCCAACGATCGTTCCCGGTTCATCGTTCAAGATCGAAGACGAGAACTTCGACCCTGCCGGCGGCCATCGGCGCGAACTCTGGTTCTACGGTACGCGCGAGAAATCGTACGCACTTTACGCCGTGAACGGCGATGACGAACTCGTGCTCGCCAAGCAGAGCGCGCACACGATCGGCCAGTACCGTTCACCCTATCCTCGCGATCGTGAGCGCCGCTGGATCGCCGAGGCGTGGATTCGGACGATTCGCGAGGCACTGGGGCAGACGGTCGAGCCGCCGTGGTGGTTCGAGTTCCCGGCAACCTCGCAGCTTACGCTGACGACCTGGAACCTGACGAAGCATATAGGAAGACGAGCAACCCGTTTGACTTTCTTGCGGTCGCGCAACTCGCGTATCCCGGGATGCTGCGTAGCTGCGAGGCGCCGCGGCCGTCCTGTCTGCTCTTCAAGAACGTCGCAGCGTGGGCCGAGCAGGATTGGCGATGCCTCAGTTGCGGCACCGCGATCGAGCCGTACCTCGCAGATACGGAACTACTGATCTTCAAGATGTATCGCCGCGTGGTCGCGAACCTCGCACAATCGATCGAACTCAAACGGCTCGCCGCAAGCGGCGCTCAGCCGACGCCGGAAACAATGCGCGGCTTGACGATTCCGCGCCCGGTGCATGCCACATTGATCTCGCACTTGGGTAAGGAAGTCATCGTCGATCCAACTGACACGAGCGAAGACCTCACGGCAGAAGAGCTCAACGCGACCGCGCCGGTGGTCTACCGCGACGAGTGTGCGTGGATCGAGAGTTTGCGCGCCAGAGTCGGGGCGGCCGGCGTCAAGCGCGTCACGCGGGGGGATCGGCGTGAGCCTAAGTACGATTCAGCGGTTCGTTAGTCACGGGACGAAGCTTCATCCATCAAAGCTTGCACAAATCGAGGCGGCGCTTCAGGCTCTCGGCGCATAGTCGTCGCGGCGAAGGGGCTGTGAATGAAGATAGAGCCCGGGGGCTACGGCTTCGACCGAAGGCAACTGCATTGCGACGAGGGGCCGCCGATCGGTGCCGGGCGGGGCGGTGGTTTACCGCGAGGCGAGTAGGCGCCGGGCCGTGGCGGCGTATTTGGCGTTGCCCGATAGCCTGCTGAGAATGCGGTACGCTTCAACCAGCCTCGTCGGATGGCTCCGACCGGCGGTCAACAGTTCGATCTCCAGTTTAATCGTCTTGAGCGCACGCTCCCTTTGGCCAAGTCCCAGCAACGCTTCGGTCTGCCGGCGTAGCGATGCTCCGACGAATCGGCCCTTACCTAAACGCATAAAAATCGACTCGGCGGCTTCTGAGCAACGCAGCGCCAAGGCGTAGTTGCGCTGCGCGAGAGCCGTCTTCGCAGCAACGAACTCCACACAGCCCTGCGTCAAAGGGTTTGCGACGGCGCGCTCCCGCAGTTCTGCCAAGTACAAGCGGGCAGTCTCCAGATCGCGAGACTCGAGATTGGCCATGACGAGCTCGAAGATGAGTGCGGCGGCCGGTTCGCCGGTGCCGACGATTCGTGCGATTGCAACGAGCGGCGTCAGAAATTCCATCGCAGCCCTGGAACGGCCAGCGATTCGCAGGCAACCCGCTATGTGCGCCGCGACCACGACAGCTTGGCGGGTTAAACCATCCTGGGTCGCAAGCGAGTAACAGGCGCGCAGTTCCAGCTCGCACACCCGCGAATCTCTACCGTGTACCCAGCCTGCCATTGCGGCACCATCGCGCGCCGCTATCACAAACTGCGGATCGATAAATCGAGCATTGCCGATCGCTTCACAGGCTGCGTACGCGAACCGGGCTGCCGCGAGATCATCTTCGCCAAAGGCTTCTTCCGAGCACAGCGTGAGCCCGTCAATCAGCGCGTTACGGATCCTGCGCTCGGCAGTCGTATGGGCCCAAGACTGGAGTTCGGCACATGCGCGCCTCGCGAGCCGACCAGCCCCACGCGAGTCTCCGGTCGCGTCCGCGAGTCGTGCCGCGGCGACTTCGACTTCGGCAAGCTGCCAGCCGCGCCGATTTTCCACCCTCGCGGCGAGCTGCCGCGCCACGTTTAGGTGATGCTCAGCGTTAGCGAAGCACTCGGCTTCTCGATAGAGATGTGCGAGTCGTGTCTCGACAAAACAGCGGCGATCGGCGTCGGGGAGTACCGACCCGAGACGCTCGAGAACATCTGCCGCCGGCCGCCAATTGCCATTGTGCTCCAAGGCCTGCGCGTGTGCTACCTGGAGCCACAAGCCGTCGTCGGCCGAACTCACGCGAGTCCGAGCGACCGGGAGCCCCGGAACGAAGCGCTCCAGCATGCCCCGCACGGCGGCGTCGCGTTCTCGAAATGCGTGCCGTTCAGAGATGGAGAGGGAGCGAGCAACATCGGCGTAGCGCTCGCCGCCAATGTTGCAGCGGAGCACGATGGCTTGCTGACGTGTCGACAATCCGTCGAGCGCGAATTCGACCGCGCGCAGCACAAATTCGGCGAGCACGGTGTCGGAGAGTCCGGCGCCATCCTGACCCCCGGATTTGAGGATGCGTTGCACGATAGCGTTCTCGCGCAGCCGGCGCGGGTGATTCAAATGGCGGAGCAATTCTCGGCATGAGCCTAGATCGTCACCGTCCGCGCCCGCCGTTCTGTGCATCAGGGGCTACCTTGCCCAGTCTGGGGCCTGCTTCCCGCTGGACGATTACGTCAGTCCGACTGACGTGGCTGCGCAAAAATCGGCTCGCCAGACATGCTAGGCTAAACCAGTGTACCTGTGCCGGCGCTACCAGTCGCCGTGCTTATGCTGAAAGGATCTAACTTCACATGCGGCAGATCCACCTGTTTGTTCGCACTTTGTCGGCGCTCGCGGCTGCAGCACTCTTCGCCGCCTGTTCCAGCTCCGGATCGTCAGGGGAGATAACGCCGTCCGGCGTAGCCCCCGATTCGCAAACGCGCCTGGCGCAAAGCGCGGTACGCATCGACGTCGCGCACGTTCAGTTTGCCTATGTGGTCAACAATGGCTCCAACAATGTTTCCGCTTATAAGATCAAGACAAGCGGCGCGCTGACGCCGGTGGCGGGGTCGCCGTTTGGAAAGGGCTCCGCTCCCACTGGCGTGGCGGTTGATCCTACGGGCAAGTTCGCCTATGTGGCCAACTTGGCCTCGGCCAATGTTTCCGCCTATGCGATCAACGCGACCAGTGGCGCGCTGACGCCGGTGGCGGGATCGCCGTTTGAAGCGGGCTCCGAGCCCGTTGGTGTGGCAGTCGATCCTACGGGCAAGTTCGCCTATGTGGCCAACGTCGGCTCCAATAATGTTTCCGCCTATACGATCAACGCGACCAGCGGCGCGCTGACGCCGGTGGCGGGGTCGCCGTTTGCGGCTGGCACCCAGCCCGAAGGTGTTGCGGTTGATCCTACGGGCAAGTTCGCCTATGTGCCCAACTTTGTCTCCAATAATGTTTCCGCTTATAAGATCAAGACCACCGGCGCGCTGATGCCTGTGGCGGGGTCGCCGTTTGCGGCTGGCACCCAGCCCGAAGGTATGGCGGTTGATCCTACGGGCAAGTTCGCCTATGTGCCCAACTTTGGCTCCAACAATGTTTCCGCTTATAAGATCAAGACCACCGGCGCGCTGACGCCAGTGACGGGGTCGCCGTTTGCGGCGGGCAGCAATCCTTATGGCGTGGCAGTCGATCCTACGGGCACGTTCGCCTATGTGGCCAACCTGAGCTCCGACAATGTTTCCGCGTATACTATCAATGCGACCAGCGGCGCGCTGACGCCGGTGGCGGGATCGCCGTTTGCGGCGGGCAGCAATCCCGTTGGTGTGGCAGTTGATCCTACGGGCAAGTTCGCCTATGTGACCGACACTGGCTCCAGCAATGTTTCTGCCTATACCATTAACGCGACCAGCGGCGCGCTGACGCCGATGGCGGGGTCTCCGTTTGCGGCTGGCACCGGGCCCTTTGGCATAGCCACGTGCCGCCGTGTCGGTAGCACATGCAAACCGGCGCCATTGTAACTGACGCGGTTCACGGTTTTACTTCGGTAAGGGCGGGTCCGCGCCGGTTTGCGGCACAGTTCGCTAAGATGCGTCCCCTTCGACGAGTGCAACAAAGGCGCCCCAATGGCGCGCGTGCGGCACGCGTGTCGCTTGCTGGAGGAGGTATACGTTATCCGCCTCTCATGCTGGTCGGTCTGCCCACCACGAAGGTCCCCAGTCAGGCTTCCCGGGAGAGTCTGACGGTTATACATACTTTCATGAAAGAATGGAGCAAAACTCCCATAATGCACATCTCTAATTTGGCCAAGTACGCCGTCGGCGTAACCGTGGCCGGCGCTCTGCTCGCAGGCTGCAGCAGCGGCGGTAGCTCGGCGCTCAGCCCCTCGACGGGAACGCAGAACGCCGTTCGTTCTGGTCACCTGCAACCGCTCAAAGTTGGCGGCCTGCTCGTGGCATCGGCGATGCTTCCTCAGGTGAAGCCCATCCACGTCCCGATCGTGCCCGACAAGAAAAGGATGAGGAAACCCTACGAGTACATCTCAAACTTCAACAACTTCACTATTCTCCAGTTCGACTATCCGAAGGGTGACGCATCGATCGGATCGATCTCCGGAGATGTACCTGAAGGCGAATGCGCCCAGCATCGCAAGAAGGCTTTCTGGGTAGTGAATTCGGGTAATGATGAGATTGAAGAGTTCGCCTATGGCGGAACGATCCCGATCAAGACCCTCAGCGAATCGGCCGGCGAGGCGGCCGGCTGCACCATCGATCCGAGCACGGGCAACCTTGCCGTCTCGATCCTGAATGCCGGCGACGTCGTGGTCTTCACGGGCGGCACGGGCACCGGCCGCACCGTAGCCGATGGCCTCTCCTTTTCGTACTTCCCCACCTACGATGCTAGCGGCGACCTCTTCGTCGATGGTATCACCGAGAGCGGCACCTATGGCGTCGTTGAAATGGCCTCAAGTAGCTCGAGCTTCAAGGCAGTCACGCTGCCCAACACGATCGAGTTCCCGGGCGGCATGCAGTGGGACGGCAAGTACGTAACGCTGAACGACCAGAGAGCTCACGCGATCTATCAGTACACTATCGCGGCCGACTCCGCGACACTCGAGGGCACCGTTGCGCTCAACGGCACGTCCGACTGCGTGCAGACGTGGATCGCCAAGAACCTCGTGTACTGCCCGGATGCCGGAAACGAGAATGCCACAGTGTTCGCATACCCGGCTGGCGGTTCGGCCATCGCGACCCTCTCGGGAAGCTTTGACCTGCCGATCGGCGCAGTCTCAATCACGAATGTCATGCGCTAGTCGTATCCGGGACTAGCGCAAGATCCGGCGCACGGACGTGCGCAACGGTACTTGCCGCAGGGTGCCGGATCGATTCTGACGTTCCGCATCCGAGGAAACGGCGACGATGCAAAGCGGTTCATCGATCGTCTGGGCTTATTCTCGCTCCTAGCCAACGTCGGGGATGCGAAGTCCCTGGTTATCCACCCGGCATCCACAACCCACCAACAGCTGGCCGTCGAAGAGCGCCTCCGCAGCGACGTGGACGAATCGACAATCCGCCTCTCGGTTGGCATCGAAGATCGACGCGACATCCTTGCCGACCTCTCGCAAGCACTCGACAGATTGTCGGGCTGAACTTCCCAAGAGCGGCCTAGATGCAATGCGACAGCGCGAGCTGACCATACCGGTTGGCGATTTGGAGCTCGAATGCGGGGAAACGCTCCCCGCCGTCGAGCAACACGTCACGATCTATGGCGAACCCAACGCCGATTGCTCCAACGTAGTTCTCGCCCCGCACGCTCTCACTGGCTCGAGCCGCGTCGCCGAATGGTGGCCGGCCATTGTCGGGGAAAACGCCCTTTTCGACCCAAACCACTGGTGCGTCATTGGTATCAATGCTCTCGGCGGCTGTTACGGCTCAACGGGCCCTAGAACCATAAGCTTGTCCACGATCGGTGCTGCCTCAACCGTGGAGAAGGACGTCCTCAACGCCTTTCCTCGCATCACGGTAGGAGACATCGTGCGTGCCCAACAACGCGCTATCGATTACCTCGGCCTGGAACATCTGGCGCTCGTCATCGGTGGTTCGCTCGGAGGTATGCAAGCACTCCAATGGGCTGTGGACGCTCCGCACCGAATCAACCACGCCGTCGTGATAGGCGCTCACGACCATCACAGCGCAATGGGTATCGCGCTCAACGCTGTACAGCGCGAGGGTCTCGCTCTCGATCGCATACGAGGTCTACGTCTAGCGCGCAAAATCGCGCTACTCACTTATAAGAGCCAAGAGCTACTCAACGAGCGCCACGGTCGCCGGTCTGATCGCCTCGGCCAATCGCGCTTTGACGTCGAAGGCTATCTCGAATATCAAGCCGATCGTTTCGAGGGCCGCATGGATGCTGCCACCTACGCAACACTCACTCACGCTATGGACTCATTCGACGTCAGGAACGCGCTGATACGCAGCTCGAACCCCCCTCGAGTCACGTTCATCGGGATCAGCTCCGATTGGCTTTTCCGCCCGGAAGACGTTCAAGCCGCGTCCGAACGTTTCCGGTTGCGCGGCTTGCCTTCACAGTACATTGAGTTAACCAGTAGCCACGGCCACGATGCCTTCCTCGTTGAGAGCAAAGAGTTGGTCGTGCATTTGCGCCCGCTATTGCCGAGCCTTAGCGAGCTTGCTCAGATCCGTGACTGCTCGGTGTATCCGCTATTTATGCGGCGCCGACCGCTGCAATTCGAACGAGACTTGTAACCTCGTGGAAGGTGACAACGAGGGACCGATCGCTCGTCGCGAGCGCCCCAAAGTCGATTACCGAGCAGACTCATCTACTACTGTTTCGAAGGGGTGTGCCCTCTTCAGCGTGCGCCCCCGCGAACAAGAGGAAGGGCGGTGGTTAAAGTTACGAGTTGAATGTCTGGCGGGGATCGCGACGGCCGGAGTTCCGCTTGAAATGCTTCAGTTCATGCCGCGGCGCATGCGTTTTATTGTTGATAGAAGGTTCGTCAAAGCTGCGCAAGCTGCCATACAAGATTGTGGCTTGGCCTGGCGACTGGTTCCGTACTGTTCGAAAGTATGCATAGTCAGCGACACAGTTCGGACGACTGCCGGCATCTTCTACAAGATGCTTACGAGACTCGCGGCGCGTGGAATCCCTGTGTTGCACTTCAGCGATAGTAACGTAAACCTGTCCTTCATCGTCTCCGATGCAAACAGTACTGAAGTCGAAAGACTCCTGCACTATTTACTTAGTAGCGTCAGTAGACCATCCATGAGCTCGCCCATTACTTTCGATGCGGCGCTTTGTAAGGTGCGTGTCAACGGAGAAGAACGACGGCTCGGCTCCCGTCAGGCGAAGCTCCTGGAATTCCTTGTCAACAACCTTGGCCGCGTTGTCGAAGCCGAGGAGGCCGCCAGGCATCTCTTCGGCGCGGACGGCAGAGAAGAGATTGCTGCTCTCCGTGTGCATGTGCACAACCTCCGCAAAAAAATAGAGGCCGATCCAGACAACCCACGCTATCTCGTCACGGTTCCAGCTCAAGGGTATGTTCTTGTGGGCTAGCTGCGCCTTAACGCCGTAGACGGTGCCGAGGTTCGTAATACTGTGTCCTCGCGTCGAGCCGATATTGTTGGTGCGCGGCGCGCTCGCCGCGACGACGTCACCACCGAAAGGCAGGATGGAAATCGTAATATTGCTACGGTGCAGTGAATGATCTCAACGCTCCCCGCGGAAAGGGGCATCGAACTTCCAGCACGGCGCCTCGTGCCGCTCATGCCGGCACCCACGACGGGGAATCTTCGAACACTTCGCGTAGCAGACGACGAGATTCAAATCATGGAGCAACCGAAGACAGTAGCTCTGGCTCCGCTGCTCAGTACGCCCGGCCTGATCGCGCTCGACGCCAAACGAGCCGGCAGTGCTCGCGAATCGACCGTCATGTAAATGATCACCGCCTTCCTCACCGGCTCAAGCCATGCCGGGCCCACCGCGAGTTACGCTACGCTGACGCATGTCATGGATTCATTCGATGTTCGCCACGCGTATCCGAGTCCCAAATCGCAACCGCGGCTGACATTCGTTGGGATCACGTCGGACTGGCTTTTCCGCCCACAGGACGTCCGTGCCGCAGCAGAACGTTTCGCTGCTCGAGATTTCGACGCATCCTACCATGAACTGCCTAGCACTCACGGCCACGACGCCTTCCTTGCCGAAACGGATGCTCTGGCGACTCTTCTGCGGCCCCTAACTCTTGACCCACATTCTAAGATCAAATCAACGAGGAAGTTGGGAAACACTAGCAAAGGCACGCCACCATGAAAACAATCAGTTCGATGCCGTTCAAGACTCAGGTGCGCTCAATCGTCGATGACCGGCACTTGCTTGGTCATCCCTTCTATGTCGCGTGGTCCAAGGGTGAACTGTCCCT
>PLLA01000106.1:0-146 GCA_003140835.1 Candidatus Tumulicola scandinaviensis
CCCGCCGCGCCGCTACGAGATAGAAATGGAAGGCGCCGGCGACAATCCTCGCATTCTTTCCCTTCGCGAACCGTATTGAACGTTCTTGCCCTGGACGGAGCGCTGGGCGGCTTCTCCGCCGCGGTCGCTAGCGAAAATCGAGTGGC
>PLLA01000106.1:180-12466 GCA_003140835.1 Candidatus Tumulicola scandinaviensis
CGTTCGATCTGCTCGAGTTCGGAAGCTGTTTCGAACGCTCTCTTGCCGTCGTCGTGGGCCGGCCGGGCGTCATCTCGGCACGGTATCGCTGCGAGGACGAAACTAAGCGTGCCTCGGGAAGAATCGCCGAGGTACTCAACGAGCTGTTGCCGCCGTCAGAGGCTGGACTCAAATCGCTCGACGTGGTAGGCGCGTCGAAGGACGTTCTGGACGCACTCGCCGAACGCGGTAGTTCGGTGCGTTCCGTCAATCCGGCCGTCACACCCGCAGCCGCAGCAGCAGCTCTGGCAGCCTGCTCGCGTGTGCCGCCGGGGAGCCTGCACGAAGTGCGCGCCGATTACGGCGAGCTTCCCGCCGCCAAAGTCCCGAAGCTCGACCGTCGATGATGCGCGCATGAAGATGGAGCTCGACCCGCGCCCGGCGCCGGAACCCGATCGTTTGTCGATCGCTCCGATGGCGTCGGCCGACATTTCTGCGGTTATGCGTATCGAACGCGCGTCGTTCTCGACGGTGTGGCCATCCGACGCCTTCTTCAACGAGCTTAGTACCAACAAGCTCGCGCACTATTTTGTTGGCCGCATCGGCGATCGCATCGTCGCGTACGGCGGCATCTGGGTGATCCTGGAGGACTCGCACGTCACGACGCTCGCGGTGGATCCGGCGTGCCGCGGCCGGCACTTCGGCGAAGTCATGCTCCTTCGGCTCGTCGACGAAGCCCTCGAACGCGGCGCCGCCTGGATGACGCTCGAAGTTCGCGAAAGCAACACGGTAGCGCAGCAACTGTATCGCAAATACGGGTTTACGACCGTCACGATGAGGCGCGGGTATTACAGCGACGACAACGAAAGCGCCCTCGTGATGTGGGCGGGAAATCTTAAGAGCGAACTCTATCGCAATCGCCTGGGTGTGCTGCGCGCGCGCTGCAATCGTTGACCTTCACGCAACTCGCGCGAGCCGTTAAGTCGCATCTGGCTCAAGACCGCCGGTACCAGCACAGCGTGCGCGTCGCGCGTTGCGCCGACGTTCTCGCGCAGCTTCACGATCTCGATTCCGGCAAGGCGCGCACGGCAGGCATGCTGCACGATCTCGCGCGCTTGTTTACGGCGGAGCGTTTGCTCTCCGAGTCTACAGCGCGCGGCCTGCCCGTCGGCGATTTCGAGCGCGCTCACCCGATGACGTTGCACGCCCGCCTCGGCGCCGCCATCGCACGCGAAAGCTTCGGCGTGAACGACGACGAGGTGCTCTCCGCCATCGAAAAACACACGACCGGGGCCGGAGAGATGTCGCCGCTCGACTGCGCCGTTTACCTGGCCGATTCGCTCGAGCCCGGGCGGACGTTTGCCGAACGGGCGGCGGTGTGGGAAATTGCGACCCGCGACCTCGCCGTGGCGATGCGGGAAATGCTGCTACTCGGCATTCGCCATTACGCCAGCAAAGGAAAGTCGATTTCGCCGCAAACTGCCGCGGCCGCGCGCACGTTCGGTCTCGATCTTGCGGCGATACCCGATCTCATGCCGGCACGGGAGGTTCACGCATCCGCGAATTAATCGACGTCGTCCGCGACGCAGCGCTCGATAAGAAGGGTGAAGACTTTATCGCGATCGACGTCGGCGAACGGACGATCTTAGCGGATACGTTCGCGGTCGTGAACGGCCGATCGAAGGTACAAACGCGCGCGATCGCCGACGCCATCGTCGAAGCGGTTCGGCGCGACGAGCGATCCGTCTCACGAATCGAAGGCTACGCCGACGGTGGCTGGATTCTCATCGACCTCGGCAACGTTATCGTGCACGTATTTACGCCCGAACAGCGCACCTTCTACAACATCGAGCGCCTCTGGTCGGACGTCGTAACGCGCCAGGCGCAAGCTCCGTGAAGCCCCGCCGCCCCTCGCACGAAACGCGCTCCGCGCGCTCCCGGCGAGACTTTTGGAAGCGCTTGGGGGTGTGGATTTTCATCGTCTTTTTCGCCCTGAGCGTCGCCGGCGGCCTGATCGTCGTCGGCTTGAACTTACGCTAGGCGTCCTTCGACTGCGGCGCTTCGCGCCTCCGCTCGGGATGACAAGCGCCTCCGCTCCGGATGACAAGATACCTACTCAGTGCGACAGCGTGCGAGGGCGGGAACGATTGTCGACAATGTGCAATAGTGGCGGATGCGGAAGAGTGTTTTAAGCGAAGACCCCGCCGACGTCCATGCCCGCCACGTGCTGACGCCGTGGGTTGCGCAGGGCAATCGGCGGCCGCCCACGATCGCCCGGGGCGAGGGGTGTTACCTCTACGACGACCGCGGAAAGCGGTATCTCGATTTCGTCTCGGGACTCGTAGCCGTCAACCTCGGCCACGGACACGCCGGACTTGCCAAGGCGATCGGCGAGCAGGCCGCCCGCCTCGGCTACGCGCCGCCGAGTTTCGGCGACGAACATCGCGCGCGGCTCGCGCAGGCCATCGCCGAGATTGGTCCGTGGGACGGCGAAGGCCGCATCTTCTTCACAACGGGCGGCGGAGAAGCAAACGAAGACGCCGTCAAGTTCGCGCGCGCGCTGACCGGACGGCACAAAGTGCTCACCGCGTACCGTTCGTTTCACGGATCCGCACCGGGTGCCGGAACGCTGACCGGTGAGAACCGCCGCTGGCCGAACGAGCCCGGCCTTCCCGGCGTCGTGCGATTCTTCGCGCCGTTTCCGTATCGCAGCCCGTTTTTCACGCGCGACGCGGCCGAAGAATCCACCCGTGCGCTCGCGCATCTCGACGAGATCGTCACGTTCGAGGGCGCTGACCGCATTGCGGCGCTGCTGATCGAGCCCGTCGTCGGATCCAACGGCGTCATCCTCTATCCCGAAGGCTATCTGCGTGGCCTGCGCGCGATGTGCAATCGCCACGGGATCCTGCTCATCTTCGACGAGGTGATGACGGGCTTCGGGCGCACCGGCGCCGCGTTTGCATCGGAGCGCTTCGGCGTCGTGCCCGATATGTTCACGTTCGCCAAAGGCGTGACGTCTGCGTACGTTCCGCTCGGCGGCGTCGCCGTGCGCGAATCGCTCGCATCGCACTTCGACGTGCATCCGCTCCCTAGCGGCCACACCTTCAGCGGCCATCCGCTTGGAATGGCGGCGGGGCTTGCCGCGCTCGACGCGTATCGCGACGAAAATATCTTCGAGCGCGCTCGCGAGATGGAAACGCCGTTGCGCGCCCGGTTCGAAGAGTTGCAACGCCGCCATCGCTCGCTGGGCGAAGTTCGCGGCGTCGGCGCCTTCTTCGGACTCGAACTCGTGCGCGACCGCGAATCGCGGGAACCGCTGGTTGCGTGGCAGGGGACGGCGTCGCTGCAGCCGTTTTTCAACGATCTGCTGGCCCGCGGGCTGTACTTGTTCGGCCGCTACAACACCGTTATCGTCGCGCCGCCGCTGGTCGCCGGACCGGCCGAGTTCGACGAAGCGACGGCGATTCTCGACGCGGCGCTCACCACGCTCGAAGAAGGGATGTAACCGTGGAACTTCCGGTTCTCGACCCGGCAACTCGTGAAGTCATTGGCCGCGTGCCGGCCGGCGACGGCGCATCCGTCGATCGCGCGGTCCGTGCCGCAAGCCGGGCGTTTGCGTCGTGGTCCGCCGTTCCGGTGGTCGAACGTGCGCGTCACATGTTTCGATTTGCCGATGCGCTGGAGCGCCGGTTCGAAGATTTAGCCACGTCCGTTTCGCGCGAAAACGGCAAAACGATTGCCGACGCTCGCGGCGAAGTGCGGCGGGGCATCGAAGCCGTCGAGTTTGCGTGCGGAATGCCGTCGCTGATGATGGGCGACGCACTCGCCGACATCGCGCGCGGCATCGATTCGACCTCGGTGCGCTATCCGCTCGGCGTTTGCGCCGGCATCACGCCGTTTAATTTTCCTGCGATGATCCCGCTGTGGATGGTTCCCATCGCCCTCGCCGCCGGCAACACGTTCGTTCTCAAACCATCGCCCCAGACGCCGCTCACCGCGGAGCTGATCGCCGAAATCGCCGCAGGCTGCGGCTTCCCCGAAGGCATCTTCGCCGTGGTGCACGGCGGGGCCGAAACGGTCGAGGCGTTGATCGATCATCCTGACGTCGCCGCCGTTTCGTTCGTGGGATCGTCGAACGTAGCGCGCAGCGTTCAAGAGCGCGCCGTTCGCGCGCACAAGCGCGTTCAAGCACTGGGGGGAGCGAAAAACTATCTGGTCGTGATGCCCGATGCGGTGAACGCCTCGACCGTCGGCGCGGTGATGGCGTCGGCGTTCGGCGGAGCCGGGCAACGCTGTTTGGCTGGGTCGGTGCTGATTGCCGTCGGCGACGCCGGCGACCGGATCGTTCCGATGCTGGTCGAAGCCGCCGCAAACCTTCGCCTCGGCCCCGGCGTCGATGCGACGGTGGACATGGGGCCGGTCGTCAGCGACGAGGCCATCGCGCGCATCGACGGTTACGTGAACCGGGCGCGTGCGGCCGGCGCGCGCTTGGTGTTCGAACCCCGTGCGGTGCCTGCGAGCGGCTCGTTTGTTTCACCGGCAATCTTCGATCGCGTCGATCCGGCCGGCGAACTCGCACGCGACGAAATTTTCGGACCCGTGCTTGCGGTCGTTCGCGTCGCCTCGCTGGACGAGGCGCTCGGCGTCGCCAACTCCTCGCGCTACGGCAACGCCTCATCCATTTTTACCGCCGACGGTGCGGCTGCGCGCACCTTCGCAGCGCGCGTGGCGGTCGGAATGGTCGGCATCAACGTCGGAGTCGCGGCTCCGATGGCGTTCTTTCCGTTCGGCGGCGTGAAAGATTCCATCTTCGGCGACCTGCGTTGTCACGGAAAGGATGCCGTGGCATTCTATACTCAGCAGCGCGTCGTCATCAGTCGTTGGCCGCAATGACCGAACCGCCGGTTCTCCGCTCCGGTTCGCTCACGTTCCTCGAGGTGCTGGCCACCTCGGTGGCGCTGATCGGTCCGAGCATGACGCCGATCCTGATCGCGCCGTATATGTTTGCCAACGCCGGAAACGGCACGTGGCTTGCGTACGCGTTCGGCGGAATCATGCTGGTTTTCGTGGCCCTTAACATCAACCAGTTCGCGCGGCGCTCGAGCTCGGCCGGCTCGATGTACGTCTACGTGTCCGAAAACTTGGGGGCCATGGCCGGCGCCATTGCCGGATGGTCGCTGCTGTGGGCCTACGGATTCGTGGCGGCGGCCGTGCTTGGCGCGATGGCACTCTTTACGAACATTCTGCTCGGCCCAACCGGCCTGCAGCTTCCGACGCTGGCGATCGTCGTCGCGATCGCGTTCGTCGCGTGGCAAGCTGCCTATCGAGGCGTGCAAGTTTCGGCGATCGTTATGCTGGTTCTCGAAGCCATTTCGGTTGCGGTGATCTGTTTGCTGGTGGCGATCGTTCTCGTCAAGCACGGACCGTCGATCGATACGAATCAGCTGACGCTCAAAGGCGGCTTTCCCGGCGGTATCGGTTTAGCGATCATGTTTGCGGTGTTCAGCTTCGTCGGCTTCGAAAGCGCGACCGCGTTCGGGGGCGAGGCGAAGAACCCGCTCGTAACGATTCCGCGCGCGGTCATCGGCAGTGTCGTCTTCGTCAGCATCTTCTTCATCGTCGCTACGTATGCCGAGATTCTCGGTTTGGCGCACGCGGCCAAGCCGCTGGACCAGCAAACGTTTCCGCTCGGCACCCTGGCGGATATCTTTAACGCCGGATACCTTCGCATACCGATCGCAATCGGAGCCCTATGCAGCGCATTTTCGGTGTGCCTCGCATGCATCACGACGGCCGGGCGCGTCGCATACGCGATGGGGTCTGCCGGACTCCTACCGCCGGCGTTCGGGCGCATCGAGCCCAAGCACGATACGCCCAACGTTGCGGTCACCATCGTCACCGCGACGACGCTGCTCGTGGCCGCCGCTTCGTTGCTCGGCCGGGTTTCACCAATCGACATCTTCAATAACTGCGGCACGCTGAGTTCCTTCGGGTTCATCGTGATCTACGCGTTGATTTCGATCGCGGCGGGCGTTTACGTGAAACGACAGCAAGAACTGCGTTGGATCGATCTCGCGATCTCCGCAATTGCCGTCGTCCTGCTGCTCGTACCTACGGTGTGGCTCTTCTATTCCGTACCGACGCCGCCACAGCGCTGGTTCGTCTACTATTTTCTGATCTTTATTGCCGCCGGATGGGTATGGTTTGCAGCCGGCCGGCGCGCCGCCGGGGCGCCGCCCGCGTGAACGCCGGGCTGGAACGCGCCTCGACCGCGACGCGCGTCGCCACTGTCCTACGCGAGCGAATTACCGCCGGAGCCGCATCTCCCGGCTCGCGCATCGTCGAACTGGATGTGGCCCGCGAGCTCGGCGTCAGCCGCAGCCCGGTACGCGAAGCCTTGCTGAAACTCGCCGAAGAGGGCTTGATCGCGATCGTTCCTTATCGCGGCGCCATCGTGGTGCCGCTGCAGCGCCGCCGGTTGGCAGAGCTGCTCGAATTTCGGCTCGCGCTGGAACATTTCGCACTCGAGCGCGCGATCGAGCGCGCCGGCGACGGCGTGCTCGCGACGTTGCGCGAACGGCTTGCGGCCCTCCGCCGCGCGTTGGCGACGCGCAATCGCCGCCACATCGTCGACGAAGACCTCGCGATGCATCGCGCCATCATGGCGACGGCGGGCAATTCGCTCCTGGAACGGGCGTACGACAGTCTGCTCGCGCAGATCCGCCTGTATATCGACGTCACCAGCGCGCGGTACGAACGGCTCGACGAACTCGCCGAAGAGCACGAAGCCTTATTGGCAGCGGTCGGGCGGCGCGACCTTTCTGCGGCCCGCGACCTGCTCGACGCGCATATCCTGCACGGTTTTGACGCCCCCGCGGATGTGCCGCCGGGGCCGTCCGGCGAAACTTCGCACCGGGCCTCCGGTAAGAACGCTCGGAGGAAACGCACCGCATGAATCGACCGCTCGCGCTCGCCGCCCTTACGCTCGCCGCAGCGATGCCGGCCATTCCGGCCGCGGCGCGCGATTTCGTACAAGATCAAGCTGGGATGTTCTCGGCAAGCACGGTATCGGCGCTCGACACGCGTATCGGAAGCTTCAACGCTCAGACCGGCAAAGAAATCGTTGTGATGACGGTTTCGTCGCTCGGGAGCGCGACATTGCAGGACGCCGCGAGCTCGGCGTTCGCGCAGCAAAAGGTCAACGGCGTGCTGGTCTACATCGCGCGCGACGACCGCAAAGACATCATCGTGCCGGATCGGGCGGGCGTTGCAGCGGGATGGTTTACTCCCGACGTCCTGCGCTCGATTCGCACGACCATGGAGTCCCAGTTCCGCAGTGAGGACTACGACGCCGGAATTACATCGGCCGTCGACGGGATCCTCAACGTCTACCGCGCACACACCGGAAGCCTCCGTCAAACGAGCACGTCGGCAGGCGCACCTATGGCAACACGCAGCTCGCCGTCATTCGGAGGATTTCATATCTCCATGTTTTGGTGGATCATCATCATCGTCGTCGGGTTTCTTATCTTGCGCTCGGTGATGCGCTCGATGTCGGCGACGCGCTACGGGCCGCCGGGCATGCCGCCCGCCGGCGGCGCTCCCGGCCCGATGCCGTACGGCGGCGGCTACGGCGGCTACGGAGGAGGCGGCGGCAGCTTCTGGAGCGGATTGCTCGGCGGTCTCGGCGGAGCGTGGCTCGGCAACGAAATGTTCGGCAACCGCGGCGGAGCGATCGGCCCGGCAGATGCGGGCCAAGCCGCTGCGCCCGATGCCGGCGGCGGCTGGGGCGGCGACGCAGGCGGCGGCTGGCAAAGCGACGCCGGTCAGGCCGATACCAGCGGCGCCAGCGGTGGCGACTGGAGCGGCGGTGGGTTCGGTGGTGACGGCGGCGGGGGCGGTGATTTTGGAGGCGGCGGCGGAGGCGACTCCGGTGGCGGTTGGTAGGACGTTAAGGTCGCGCTTCTAGGGAGTCGCATCGTGAAGGCAGTAAGCAGCGCGCATGCATCGTCTGTTGAGTGGCTCCCTTGCCGTTGCTCTTCTCGTGCCGTCGCTGACGGCAGCCTCTCGCGCAGCTGAAAGCACCGTAGCTCGCGTCGACTCGACGTATTTTGCCGGTTTGCACTGGCGTATGATCGGTCCGTTTCGCGGCGGACGGGCGCTGGCAGTTTCGGGAGTGCCGGGGCAACCCGAACACTTCTATTTCGGCTCGGTTGACGGCGGGGTCTGGGAAAGCTTCAACGCGGGCCGCACCTGGAGCCCGATTTTCGATTCCGAGCCGGTGGGGTCGATCGGTGCGATTGCAGTCGCGCCTAGCAATCCGCAAACGATCTACGTCGGAAGCGGCGAAGCCGACATGCGCTCGGACATCGCCTACGGGAACGGCGTCTACAAATCCACCGACGGCGGCAAGTCGTGGACCCACATGGGTCTCGACGACACGCGCCAAATCGGGAGGATCGTCGTCGATCCGCGCGACGCCAACGTCGCCTACGTCGCGGCCCTCGGCCATCAATACGGTCCCAACGCCGAGCGAGGGGTTTTCAAAACCACCGACGGCGGCCGCACGTGGAGCAAAGTTCTCTACAAAGACCCCAACACGGGCGCCATCGACCTCAGTCTCGACCCGAACGCGCCGAACGTGATCTACGCCGCGCTATGGGCCACCCGCCGGCCGCCTTGGAACGTGTATCCACCCTCGAACGAGCCCGGCAGCGGTTTGTACAAATCGAGCGACGCCGGCGCAACCTGGACGCACTTGACGAGCGGCCTGCCGGCGAACGCCGGCCACATCGGCATCGCCGTGTCGCCGTCGCGGCCGTCACGCGTGTACGCGCTGGTCGACTCCGATCCCAATCACGGTGGCGCGTATCGCTCCGATGACGGGGGCGCCAGCTGGACTCGCACCGACGGCGAAACGCGCATCTGGCAGCGCGGATGGTACTTCGGGGGCATTACCGCCGATCCGAAAAATCCCGACGTCGTTTACGTGATGAACACGTCAACCTATCGTTCGACCGACGGCGGCAAGAGCTTCGACGCCATCAAAGGCGCGCCCGGCGGCGACGACTATCATACGCTGTGGGTGGAACCCAACGACCCGGGACGCATGATTCTCGGCAGCGATCAAGGCGTCGTCGTCACGGTCGACAATGGTGCGACCTGGAGTTCGTGGTACAACCAGCCGACCGGACAGTTCTATCACATCGCCACCGACCAGCGGTTTCCGTATTGGGTGTACGGAGCGCAACAGGACTCGGGTGCCGCGACCCAGCCGAGCCGGAGCAAATACGCGCGCATCTCGAACTGGGATTTTCATCCGATCGACGTCGGCGGTGAAAGCGGCTCGATCGCGCCCGATGCAAAACATCCCGGCCTTACCTACGGCGGAAGCGTAACCGCGGAGCGCGTCGACACCGGTTGGGAGTTCAACGTCGATCCCACGCTCAACTATCCCGGCACGACGTGGCGAAACACGTGGACGCTGCCGATCGTGTTTTCACCGGCCGACCCGTCCGCGCTCTATACGAGTCATCAAAAGATTTTCCGATCGCGCGACGGCGGGAAGACGTGGGCGGTCGTTAGCCCCGACCTGAGCCGCGCAAACGAAGGTACGCCTTCGAATCTCGACGCGGCGACGCTTGCCGACAACGCCGGGCTCGCGCGGCACGGCGTCGTCTATACCATCGCCCCGTCGCCGCTGCGAGCCGGGGTGATTTGGGCCGGCACCGACGACGGATACGTGTGGCTCACGCGCGACGGAACCGCGCATTGGCGCAACGTGACGCCGCCGGCGCTCACGCCCTGGAGTAAAGTCGGAATTATCGAAGCGTCGCACTTCGATTCGCACGTTGCATACGCCGCGATCGACCGGCATCGCCTCGAGGACTACGCGCCGCACATCTATCGTACCGGCGACGACGGCAACACGTGGACGCCGATCGCCGACGGCATTCCGGACGGCTCGTTCGTGAACGTCGTTCGCGAAGATCCGCAGCGGCGCGGCTTGCTGTACGCCGGGACGGAAAAAGGCGCGTACGTATCGTTCGACGACGGCGCGCACTGGCAGTCTTTGCAGCGCAATCTTCCGGTCACGTCGATACGCGACATCGCCGTTGCGGGCAACGATGTGGCGATCGCCACCCACGGACGCGCCTTCTGGGTGCTCGACGACGTCGCGCCGATCCGGCAGTTCCCCGATGCGGTCGCCGCCGGAGGCGACTATCTTTTCGCTCCCTCGACGACGTATCGCTTGCGCCCCGGCAACGACGAAGGGACCCCCCTGCCGCGCGACGAGCCCTCGGCCGCCAATCCGGATGCCGGCGTGAACGTCGACTACTACCTGGCTTCCGCCGCGCGAACGCCGGTGGTCATCGAAATCTTTGACGCCGGCGGTAGCCGGCTTCGCCGCTGGTCGAGCGCCGACAAGCCGGTCACGATCGACGCGAAGAAGCTGACGGTCGTGCCGTCCTGGATAACTCCACCCGACCGGCCGTCGGCCGATCCCGGCGCACACCGATTCGTTTGGGGCTTCAACACCAAGGACGAAAGCGGTCCGTTGGCGCCGCCCGGGACCTACACCGTGCGCCTGAGCGTCGACGGTAAAACCTATTCGCACGCCGTGCGCGTGTTACGCGATCCGCGCATCGCCGCCGGCGACGCCGACTTACGCGCACAATACGATCTTGCGGTCGCGATCGAGGCGCTACGCGCGCGCGTTACCGACGCGCGGTCGCGCGCGCAAAAGATCGCCCGCGACTCTCTGCCGCCCGCAAAAGCTCGCACGCTCCGCGTCGACATCATCGGTGAAAATCCACCCGAAAACCCAGACGACTCCGTCGGCGCATATTCACGCGACTTCACCAGCCTGCTGTACCTGCAGGGCGCGCTGGACTATCTCGAAAGCGCCGTCGAGAGCGGCGATGCCGCCCCAACGCCCGACATGCGCGGCGCTTTTAAGAAACTGGCGGCGATCTACGCGAAAACGCTCGCGCGCTTCGAAGGACTGCAATTAGCACCGTAAGTCGAAAGGTGGCTAGCGCCGCAGGACGTCGGCGTACCAGCGCTCGAGATCGTTGTGGAATTGCACGAGGGCTTCGGGGTGCAAGTACACCATGTGCCCCGATTCGTAGTAGCCGTAGGTAATATTGTTCTGTAGCGGCGGTGCGAGGTTGAGATGATTGAGCGTGTAGACGGTAGCGTAGAATGGCGTTGCCATATCGTAATAGCCGGCGGCCGAGAACACGCGCAACCCAGGATTGAAGGTCATCGCTTCGGCGAGGTCCTGCGCCGTATTGGTCGGGAGATTGCCGTTGTGCTTCCAATCCCACTGCTGGTTGATGGACACCACCAACGGAAGGTACTCCATCGACGTATCGAAGTGCAGCAGCTGGCGCACGTAATAGTTCCCCGCGCCGACGTACGCCGCATCGATGGCGGAATCCGTGGCGTCGAACTGCGGGCGATCGGCGATACGGTCGAGCGTATAAGACGTGTAACGCGCGTCGAGCCGGCCGATCGTCTGTCCGGTGTCGCGCATCAGTTCGGTCATGTAACGCCAGTACGGAATGCGAAGATTCGAAAGGCGAATATATTCCGTGGAAAGCCCCGTATACTGATGCAGCTTCGCAACCACGTCGTCGTAGGTCGACGGTGGAAGTTTGGCACCCTGCGCCAGCGCGTTGAGATACTCGCCCATCGCGAACTGTTCGACTTGCGGCAAGAGTCTCGACAGCGTCGTTTGCGGACCCGGGAGCGCGTTATGATACCACGAGGACGCGGCCTCGGTCGGAAGATAAAGCGGAAAAGCCCAATCGCTTCCGCCGATGGCGACCGGTGTGTAGTTGACGTCCCAGTCGAGGTTGAAGTCGAGAATCGACGATAACAGCACCACGCCGTTTATGCCGATCCCCTGCTTCTGCAGGTTGTCGACGAGCGCGGCCGAACGCGGCGTCCCGTACGATTCACCGAAGAGAAACTTCGGCGAGTTCCAGCGGGCGTACGTGCTGAGGTAGTGCGAAACGAACTGCGTGAACGCCCGCATATCCTGATCGACGCCGTAGAACTGATCCGGTTTCCCCGGATCGAGAATGCGGCTGAATCCCGTCCCGGGTGCGTCGATGAACACGAGGTCGGTCGTGTCGAGCAGCGAGTACTGATTCTCGACCAGATGAAACGGCGCGTTGGCGCTCGGACCGGCGTCTCCGGCCGCCACCCGCATCGGTCCGAAGGAGCCCATGCGCAGCCAAACGGTCGAGCTGCCGGGGCCGCCGTTGTACAAGAAGGTGACCGGCCGCGTTCGCGGATC
>PLLA01000021.1:0-144 GCA_003140835.1 Candidatus Tumulicola scandinaviensis
CGGCCGTACTCCCCAGGCGGGATACTTATTGTGTTAACTACGGCACATATGGAGTCGATACCACATACACCTAGTATCCATCGTTTACGGCTAGGACTACCGGGGTATCTAATCCCGTTTGCTCCCCTAGCTTTCGCTCCTCAG
>PLLA01000021.1:229-17540 GCA_003140835.1 Candidatus Tumulicola scandinaviensis
GCCCCCTACGTCTTACCGCGGCTGCTGGCACGTAGTTAGCCGGGGCTTCCTCCAAGGGTACCGTCATTATCGTCCCCTTCGACAGTGGTTTACGACCCGAAGGCCTTCTTCCCACACGCGGCGTCGCTCCGTCAGGGTTTCCCCCATTGCGGAAAATTCCTCACTGCTGCCTCCCGTAGGAGTCTGGACCGTGTCTCAGTTCCAGTGTGGCTGGTCGCTCTCTCAAGCCAGCTACCCATCGGAGTCTTGGTAGGCCATTACCCCACCAACTAACTAATGGGACGCAGTCCCCTCTCTCAACGGATTGCTCCTTTCATCGCCGTGTGATGCCACTCGGCGATCGTATGCGGTATTAGCTAACCTTTCGGCTAGTTATCCCCCATTAAGAGGTAGGTTGACTACGTGTTACTCACCCGTCTGCCACTAAGTATTGCTACTTCGTTCGACTTGCATGTGTTAGGCACGCCGCCAGCGTTAGTCCTGAGCCAGGATCAAACTCTCCATAAAAATTTTATGGAGCCTTGATAGATGGCTCTCAAAATTCGCGTTTGCTATTGAAGGATCGATTGCGAAGTTCGATCCGCGCCCGAAGGCGCTAGCAGAATTGTACGTTCTCGCGATTCTCAAAAGACATTGCCAGTTTTGACCTTGTCTTAGAGGTCGGAGACCCACAGACTTATGCGCTGCTGCACTGTTCAGTTTTCAAGGAGCGAACCCAAAGCTCGCCGAGGCACTCCCACGCGGATCTTAACGACCGCGTTTTGCGCCCGGCGGCTAGAGTCACGACGGCTATCATATCGCCGGGCCCTAGGCGTGTCAAGGAAAGCTCGAAAGTATTTCTCGGCCCCCGACCCTAGCCGGCCCGATCGGCTCGAGGCATCTCGCCCCAAGCGCATTCAATCCATCAACGTAATCGAACGGTAAAAGGTTGCATCGCCTCCGGGCCTGGGGGGCAGCCCCCGCCGGCGGCCGTCTAGAGGCGGCGCGAGATGGTCTTCGCCTGCATGAACAGCAGCAGGTAATCGGGACCGCCGGCCTTGCTGTCGGTCCCCGACATATTGAACCCGCCGAACGGGTGAGCGCCGACCATCGCACCGGTGCTCTTCCGGTTGAAGTAGAGGTTCCCGACGAAGAAGTCGTCGCGAGCCCGCTCGATTTTGCGTTCGTCGCTGGTATAGAGCGACCCGGTGAGCCCGAACTCGGTGTTGTTCGCGATCCGGAGCGCATCGTCGAAGTCGCGCGCTTTGATCACCGCCAGCACCGGACCGAAGATCTCCTCTTGCGCGATCACGGCGTCGGGCGCGACGTCCGCGATCACCGTCGGTTCCAAGAAGTACCCCGAGTCGCCGACGCGCTTGCCGCCGGCAATCAGGCGCCCTTCCCGCTTGCCCTTTTCGATGTACTCGGAAATCGACGAAAGCGCGGCCTCGTTCACGACCGGACCCATGAAGTTCTTGGGATCGGCCGGATTTCCAACCGTTATTTTCGCAACGCGGTTTTTTAGTTTCTCGAGGAACTGGTCGTACACGCCCGCTTCGACGATCGCGCGCGAACAGGCCGAGCACTTCTGACCTTGAAAGCCAAACGCCGAGACGGCAACCCCTTCGACGGCGGCATCGACGTCGGCATCGGATGCAACGACGATCGAGTCTTTTCCGCCCATCTCGGCAACGACGCGCTTGATCCACTTCTGGCCCGGCTGCGGTTTGGCCGCCAGCTCGTTGATGTGCAAGCCGACTTCTTTGGAGCCCGTAAAGGAGATGAAGCGGATCAGCGGATGCGAGACGATCAGATCCCCGATCGTGCTCCCCGACCCCGGAATGAAGTTTACGACGCCCTTCGGAACGCCGGCTTCGGTCAGCAGGTCGACGAACCACGCGGCCACGATCGCCGAATCGCTCGACGGTTTGAGCACCACGGTGTTTCCGGTAACGATCGCAGCCGCCGTCATACCGGCCATGATCGCACCGGCAAAGTTCCACGGCGGAATCACCGCGCCGGCGCCCAACGGAATGTAGACCATCTCGTTTCGCTCGCCGTCGAGCGGCACGACCGGATGCGGGCGCGCGTAGCGCAACGCCTCGCGAGCGTAGAACTCGAGAAAGTCGATCGCCTCGGCAATGTCGCCGTCGGCTTCGCTCCAGCTCTTTCCAACTTCGTAGACCAGCAGCGCGTCGTATTTGAAGCGGCGCTCGCGCAGCAGCGCCGCGGCCTTGAAAATCGAGTCCGCGCGCTGCTCGGGCGGCGAGCGCTTCCACGATTCGAACGCGCGAGCGGCAGCCTCGATTGCTTCGGCGGCTTGCTCCTTCGAGGCCGAACTGGTGAGCCCAACCAGTTGAGTGGGATCGGCAGGATTGAGCGAACGGATCTTCTTCTCGGTTTCGACGCGCTTACCGTCGATGACGAGCGGGTAGTCTTTTCCAAAGCCGTCCTTCACCGCGTCGAGCGCCGCGCGCATGGCGGCCGCGTCCGCTGGGTCCGAGAAGTCCTTGACGGCCTCGTTCTTGAACGCCGTAATCTGATCGAGGGTGCTGGTCATGCCTCTATAGTACCAGGAGCGCGGCCCGCGCGTCCCGTCATTTTGTCGGCGGGCACGCGCCGGCCGCGGCCAAGGCCATCCGGTTTGCAGAGCCCGCGCCCGCGGCGGTCGCGTGACCGCAGCACATCGAAATCGCACACCCAACGGGACGCGTGGCGGCCGAACGGCGAAGTCTCGCGTACGATGGATGCGCTCGAAGAGTCTCCCGCAACCCAGCTGATGGCGGTCGCCATTGCCGCATTCTTTTTGGGAATCGGTCTCGCCGGCGAGCCGCTGGTTCCGCTGCGCGCGATCGTCGCCGGCGTCGTACTGGTAGTTGCCGCGGTTATCCTCGGCCGGCGCGCATCCACCCTCGTCGTATTCCTGGTAGGGTTCCTTGGCGTGCTCGTGACGTGCTACATCCAGCGCCAGGATTATTATCTGCTCGGCTCCGGCATTATTGCGCTGGGTCTGGGCAGTTTAGCGGCCTCGTCGTACGGGCGCCGGATGGCACCGCTGATCATCGTCACCATCGGCGCGGTCGTCGGTGCCGGACTGTTCTTCCTCGGAGTGCCCGCCGGATACTGATTCGGCGAACCTATCGCCGCTTACGCCAGGCGCCGCCCTACACGCGCGCCGACCCCAACGCCAATCCCGCCGAATACCGCGTCCAGCAGCGTCGNNCGTCCCGACGATTTCGCGCGTCGTGGTGACCGCAAGGGGCCGCCCTGGCCCGATCAGCGCGGCGACGTACCATCCGAGCGTCGAGTCGATGAACGCCGCTAGGACGACCGCAACCAGCGCTCTCCACCAGAGCAGTCGCTGACCGGCGTAAATCCCGAAGGCGACGTATAACACCAACCCGAGGATTGTGAAGTCGCCGTAATTGATCGCGGCCGCTCTTGCGACGCTCGCCGCGATCGCGCTAAACGCGACCAGGAGCGAAGCAAAAACGACCGCGAGCCGCAGCAGCTAGTTCACCAGTTCGATCAGCGACAACTCGGCCGCGTCGCCGGAGCGTACGCGCGTTTTCGTGATGCGCGTATACCCGCCGGAGCGCCCCTTGAGTGCGGGAGCGATCTGCTCGATAAGCTTTTTGACCACCGCCGGCTCGGTAATGAACTCGGCCAGATTCCGGCGTGCTGCGAGGTCGCCCTCCATCGCCATCGTGATCAAGCGCTCGATCACCGGGCTGATTTCCTTGGCCTTTGTCGACGTCGTCTCCATTTTCTCGTGCTTAAAGAACGAGGTCGCCAGATTGCGCAGTAGGGCCTTGCGATGGCCGTCGGTGCGCGAAAGCCGTTTATACGCTATTTGGTGCGGCATACGTTTCGAACGCTACGACAGGCGCAGCGATAGCCCCCTCTCTGAGAGCACTTGTTTGATTTCGTCCAGCGACTTCTTTCCGAAGTTCCGCATTTTCATGATCTCGTCTTCGGTCAAGTCGAGCAACTCGGAAACCTTCGAGATGCCCGCTCGTTTCAGACAGTTGAACGAACGCACGGATAGGTTCAGGGACTCGACCGGAATGTCCCATTCGTTCGGAGGCGCTTCGGGAAGCGGCTCCGCGCGATTGGTGAACGACACGAACAAATCCAACTGTTCCTGCATAATTCCCGCCGCGGTCGAGAGCGCTTCGTCCGGCGTGATCGACCCGTTCGTCTCTATCTCTATCGTCAGACGGTCGAAGTCGACGCTTTGACCGACGCGCGTGTCGTCGACGGTGAAGTTGACCTTGCGAATCGGCGAAAAAATCGAATCCAGCGGAATCAAGCCGATCATGTGCTCGATATTGCGCTGTTTGTCGGCCATGACGTAGCCACGGCCCATTTCGACTCCGATCTCCATCGACAGTTTCGCGTCCTTCGACGAAAGCGTCGCCAGACGATAGCCGGGGTCGAGAACTTCCACGTCGGCGTCCGGCGCGATATCCGCCGCCGTGACGTCGCGCGCGCCGTTGACCGTCAAGGTCAAGACTTTCGGTTCGTCGGTATTCAACCGAACCGGCAAACCTTTGAGATTGAGCATAAGCGCGATCGTGTCTTCGACCATTCCGGGAATCGTCGAGAACTCGTGGAGCACGCCGTCGATTTTCATGTAGGTCACGGCGGCGCCCGGGATCGAGCTCAGAAGAATGCGACGCATCGTGTTTCCGAGCGTAATTCCGAAGCCGCGCTCGAGCGGCTCGATGACGAATTTAGCGTAGTTGTCGCGACGTTCGCGAACTTCGATGGTGGCGCCCGCGGGCGTTTCCAACATGGTCATGTGGTTCGATGAGTCCTTTGTTACCGCTTGCGTTATCCGCCCGAATCCCCGATTCGGACGATCGTACGTCTAGCGGCGGTGATGAGTAGTAATGTTTATCGCGAATAGAATTCGACGATGAGCTGCTCGTCGACCGGCGCGTCGATCTGCTCGCGCGATGGAAGCTGCAGCACTTTACCGGTCTTCTCTTGGTCGTTCCATTCCAGCCAGTCCGGAGGCCGGCGCCCGGCGGCGACTTCCAGATTCGCCGCGAAGACCGGCGACTTCAGACTCCGTTCGCCGATCGTGATGACGTCACCGGGTTTGCACATGAACGACGGAACGTTGACGATGCGGCCGTTCACGCGAAAGTGGCGGTGCGTGACCAACTGGCGCGCCTGAGCGCGGCTGCCCGCTAGGTTTAGGCGATAGATCACGTTGTCGAGCCGGCGCTCGAGCAACGCGAGGAAGGTGCGGCCGGTTTGTCCCGGGACGCGCGCGGCTTCGCGAAAATAGTTTTCGAACTGCGTTTCGTGCACGCCGTAGTAGCGGCGCATCTTCTGCTTCTCGCGAAGCTGGCGTCCGTACTCGGAAACCTTCGTACGCGATTTGCCGGCGGTCTTTTGACCCGGCGCGGTACCGCGGCGCTCGACGGCGCACTTTTTAGAAAGGCAACGGTCGCCCTTGAGGAAGAGCTTGATCTTTTCGCCCGTTTTGCTTCCGGCCGTTTCACGACGGCACAGACGGCAGACGGGTCCGGTGTAACGCGACATACTCTCTCCGGTTAGACGCGGCGCCGCTTCGGCGGGCGGCAGCCGTTGTGTGGAATCGGCGTAACGTCTTTGATCATGGTGATCTCGAGGCCGGCGGCCTGCAGCGAACGGATGGCCGCTTCGCGCCCGGCGCCCGGACCTTTGACGAACACGTCGGTCGACTTCATGCCGTGATCCATCGCTTTGCGCGCGGCGGCTTCGGCGGCCATTTGCGCGGCAAACGGAGTCGACTTCTTCGAGCCCTTGAAGCCGAGGTTTCCGGCGGAAGCCCACGACACCACGTTTCCGTGCGGGTCGCTGATCGTGACGATCGTGTTATTGAACGAGGCGTGGACGTGCGTCACGCCGGATTGGACGTTTTTGACCTCGCGTTTGCGGCGCGTCTTGGTTTGCTTCTTTGCAGCCAAACGAAATCTCCGATGGTCCTACGCGAATCGCGCAGGTCTTTTTTCCTTCCCCGAACGACGGGGTGTCGTCGCCTCGACCCTTTTCAGGATCTGTTGCCATACGAACGCGCGGCGAGGGCGTTCATTTCCCGGTCCTATTGAGGGGCCGGGGCGGCGTTGCCGCGGGCGCCGGAGAGAGGTTGGGCGCCACAATCCGCCATTCTACCTTAGGCCTGCTCCAAGCGCAAGGCCCGGCGTTGCCGCCGGGCCTTGCTTGCTTGCTTGGTAGTTAGGCGTTAGAACTTGAAGCCCAGGCCGACGTAGGCTCCGTTATAGGAGAACGAAATCGGAGCGTTGTTCTTGTTCGCGCCGTTCTCGCCCGACCAGCCTGCATCCAGGAAGACCGGCCCGAAGACGACCCAGTTCAAACCGACTTTGTACTTGAGCAGGTTGTACCCAACCCCGTACGACGTCGGTCCGGTGTTGATCGCCGCGTTGGTGTAGGTGCCCCGGAAGTTCGGGTAGTACCACACGTTGCCGTAGAACGACAGCGCTTGGTTGAGATCCGGCAGCTTCTCGAGTCCGACGCCGACGGCGTTCATGTTCGGATAGCCGTAGTTGCTCGAACCCCAGATATAGCCGACTCCCAAGTACACGCGCGGGTTGAACAGGCGCACCCCCAGCCGGACGTCGACGTCGCGGTTGGCGGCGGTGAACGCCGGAACGTAGGTTGCGAACCGGCCGCCGATCGCCGTGACGAAGCACTGCGGTGCGTTCTGCGGCGTCGCGATGTTTTGCGCTACTCCGCAGGCGTGCGGATACTGCCAGTTGTTGTAGTCGCCTTCCAGCATCCACGGGATGTTGAAGAGGTCGAATTCGCCCGCGCCGCGCACGCTGAACGTTCCGCCGGTTCCCCGGGCAGAGTTCGCAAACGCGTTGTAGGCGTGGGGCGAGATGACGTAATCGCCGGCGACGAACAAGTCCTTATAGGCGGGCTTGGGCGTGGGTGCCGGCGTCGGCGGCGGCGTCGGGGCCATGGTCGGCGGCGGCGCAGGCGGCGGCGTTGCCGGCAAATACCGGACGACGACGAGATGCTGGTCGGCGACCCACAGCACGTATGCCCCCATGCCTTCTGAAATAACGCGGACCGGCACGAGTACGTTGCCCTGGTAGATCATCGGCGGCACGTCCAGCGGACGCGATTCGCCGTTAATGAGAACTTCCGGTTTACCGACGGTCACTTTGATCTCGGATCCGGGTTTGCTCACCGTTGCCGTTTTGCTCGCCTCGTCGTACGATACGGTCGCGCCCATCTGCTCGAACATCGAGCGCAGCGGAATGAGTATCGTGCCGCCCTTGACCAGCGCCGCGAGAACGCGGCCCTGTTTGAGGACGTCGGGCTTGCTGTAGACGTGGTGATCGTTGTAAAGAATCGGGATTTGGCCTGACGGCGGAGTTCCGAAGTTCGCCGCCGGTGGCGCCGCTTGCGCGAGGCCTTGGCCGCCGTTCGACGGAGCCGCAATGGCACTGAGTGTGCACGCAGCTGCGACCAAAGCGGTAAGCAGAACGGTACGGACTGGTTTCACGAAAAAAAGCCTCCTGAGCGCATAGATCCGGAGTCCAACCGCGGACTCCCAGCACCCACTATGCCATGAAGAGCTCGCTTGTGCAACCCGAAAAGCAACGGGCCCCGACGAAACGCCGGGGCCCGTTACCCTCGAACCGACCGGTTTTGCTAGAACTTGATGCCTAGGCCGACGAACGGGCCGTTGGCGGTCGAATTCGATGGAGCGTTGGTCTTATTGGTGAGATTCTCACCCATCCAGCCGGCTTCGAGGAAGACCGGGCTGTTGCCGAGGACGTAGTCCAGGCCCGCTTGGTACTTGTACAAGTTGTACGCCAGCGAAGCCGAGACGGCGGCGTTTGAGAAGTTACCCTTGACGTTCGGGTAGTACCAGAAGCTACCGAAGAACGAGAGCGGAACGTTGAGGTCCGGCAGTTTCTCGATGCCGAATCCGACGCCGTTCATGTTCGGGTAACCGTAGTTGGTGGAACGCCACAGGTAGCCGACTCCAATGTAGACGCGCGGGTTGAGGACGCGTATACCGAGGCGAGCGTCGACGTCGGTGTCCCGCGCCCTGAAGGCCGGAACGAACGTCTGATATCCTCCGCCAATGCCGGTAACGAAGCACTGCGGGTCGATCGCGGTCGACGTAACGTTGCTGCCGCAGTTGTGCGGATAGCCGAACTGTTCGAACGAGCCTTCGACCATCCACGGGATGTTCAGTGCGTTGAACTCGAGCGCACCGCGAACCGCATACGAACTCGTTCCGGTGTTCCCCGGACTGAACTCGTTGTACACCTTGGGCGAGATGATGTAGTCACCCGCAACGAAGATGTCGTTATACGGCGTTTTCACCGGAGCCGGCGTCGGTGTCGGCGGCGGCGGCGGCGGGGCGCTTGCGGGCGGCGGCGGCGGCGTTGCCGGCAAATACCGGACGACGACGACGTGCTGATCGGGCACCCACTGTACGTACGCCCCCATGCCTTCTGAAATAACGCGGACCGGCACGAGTACGTTGCCCTGGTAGATCATCGGCGGCACGTCCAGCGGACGCGATTCGCCGTTAATGAGAACTTCCGGTTTACCGACGGTCACTTTGATCTCGGATCCGGGTTTGCTCACCGTTGCCGTTTTGCTCGCCTCGTCGTACGATACGGTCGCGCCCATCTGCTCGAACATCGAGCGCAGCGGAATGAGTATCGTGCCGCCCTTGACCAGCGCCGCGAGAACGCGGCCCTGTTTGAGGACGTCGGGTTTGCTGTAGACGTGGTGATCGTTATAAAGAATCGGGATTTGCCCCGACGGTGGAGTTCCGAAGTTCGCCGCTGGTGGCGACCCCGCTTGCGCTACACTGTTTCCTGCGTTTCCAGATGTCTGCGCATTCGACGGAGACGCGACCGCATTGAGGCCGCACGCCGCCGTTATCAGCGCCGCGAGGACTCCGGTGCTCAGTCGTTTCACGAATGCCTCCTTAATAAGGACTGTTGCGTTGGGTGTGGCAGCGCAGTTGCGTCTGCCAGCCCATTGGGACCCCGCCGGCAACGTCAAGGTTGCTGTGCCGAGCCCACTCGAACGGTAGTGTTTATTCCCCGATTGTCATAGGAGATAAACGCCACAACCAAGCGATTCCAAGCAAAGTCTCACCTGCCGCCAACGCAAACGCGGCTCGCGGTCCCTGCGCCCCAACAAGCGACAGGCGCGCCAAGACGGCGGTGGTCAAGGCCGGCGCGATGATCTGTGGCAGAATCACCGCGAGGTTCCAGACACCCATGGTGGTCGCCAGGGCCCCAGGCGGGAGTACGCGGCACGCAATCGCCCAATCTGCTACCAGGAAGACTCCCCATCCCAGGCCTGCGACGAGCGTTGCCGCAGCCGCTCCGACGAAGCCGTGCGACACGATGAAGACCGCCAGTGCGACGATCACGATACCGCCGCCGACGCTAGCTACCAGGCGCTTATCCCCGCGATCGCTCGGGCGCGCAGCTGCCGCGGCGCCAAGTGCGCCGACTAGCGTGAATGCGAGAATCAAGATACCGCTCTCCGATTTCACCGCGCCGAGCGAAGGCGGCGCGAGAACGTCGCGGACGTAAAAAAGCAGATATCCCAACAGCGTGTAAAAACCGACGTACACCAGTGCGCGCGAGATGAAGAGATCGACGAAGGCGCGGGTTATCCGAACCGGTTCGCACGCCGGCGCCGGTTCCAGTTCGAGCCCGCGCAAGTGCGTGCAAGTGACGGCACCGGTACCGATCAGCAATGCCGTCAACGAACCGGCCAAGAGACGGGCATCGCTTACATATGCCGCCAACACCGCCCCGAAAGCGTTGCCGGCACTCTGCAAGGCCGCCATCCACGACGATGCCGCGCCGAACTTTGCGCGCGCGATGACGTCGGGAATAATCGCTTGATACGGACCGATCGCGAGGTTCAATCCAGCTTGGAGGATTACGAACGCCAACGTGAGCGCGCCGAAATTCTTTGCGCCGAAAAACAACCCCAGTGCGAGCGCCCCCACAAGCGTACCGGCGACGTAGAATTCAACACGCCAGCTTCCGCGGCGGCGCCGCGCGTCCGACCACGGACCGACCGCGACTTGGACGATCGCGGCAACCAGCGCGCCCAGCGTTGCCAAGCGGCCATACGCCAGAAGCGCATTCGAGCTGCCGACTAACTCGATCGTACGCGCTTGCAGCGAAATGCCGAGCAGCGCGCCCCATATCGCCTGGATGCCGAGCCAGAACAGCCCGAGCCGGAACGGGTTAGGCGTTTTCGCAGGCATACCGGTACTCGGCGACGGTATCGGCGTCGAAGGCAAGCTCCGGCGCGCATCCCCGCACCGCGGCGGCCGGGCGTTTGACGGCTCGATAAGCTTCGCGCTCGATGTGCCCGATGCTCAAACGTCCGGCCGCCAAGCGAAGCATCGCCAACGGGCTGACCAGCGTGGCCATGCGCCACGGCGCCTTGCGAGCTTCGAACAAACGCGTCGCCAGATCGGCGACCGCGGTCCGGCTTGTACCCGGCAGCGAGAAAATTCCGCCGTTCACCACGCGCTCGCGCGCCAAGTCGATGCCACATGGTGGCGCGCCCGGAAAACGCGCGTCGTAGTCGGCGTGCTCCGACACCGCCATCGCTATCGAGCCGAGTGGAACGCGTTGTAGGAAATCCGCGATGGCTGCCGCCGTTACGTAGGGCAGGTCGCTCGTGGCGTACAGTAAGGGCTCGTCGTCATCGGGCCAAGCGCGCAGCGCGCGTAAGACGTTCTCGGCTCCCGAAGGGCTTTCGTCGACGATCTGCTCGACGCGATGCGCGCAGGCCGCACGCACCTCCGGTCCGCCGACGACGGCGATGCGCGTCACGCCGGCACCGCGCAACGCGTCGACGATTCTGTCGAGCATGGTAGCCCCTCGCACCGTGGCAAGCGCCTTAATGGCGGTCCCGGCCTGCGTCGCATAAGGCGCACCGATGCGGCCGCCCGCAGTGATCACGGCTTTCATGCGTCGGACATTCCCGGCAGCGAAGTCTGAAGAGGCCGGTTCACGGCCGCGTGCGCGATGACGTCGCGCGCGCGGTCGCCATAGCGCTCGTCCAACAACGATACGAGCATCTCGGCGTTCCGCGGCGCTTGTCCGTTGGCATGGTTATTGAAAAATACGTACGTCTCTTCCGTCTGCGCGTCGATCTCCGCAACGCGCTCGATCCACGGAACCAGCTCCTGAGGTGCGTACGCGTAGTCGTAGCGCGTCACATTGCTGCCGTTCCACCACATCTTGGCGTTGCGCCCGTGAAAGCGAACGTACCCAACGGATGCGGTAGCATCCGACGAAGGATCGAGCAGCCCTTCGAGGTGTGGCATGTCGACGTTGCAGTATCCCGCGCCGAGCCGTCGCAGCAGTTCGATCGTTTCGGGCCGCTGCCACGCGCGGTTGCGAAACTCGACCACGACCGGCATACCCGCGAACGCTTCCACCACACGCTCGACATAGACTTCGCGCTTGGGTTCCGGACGGAAGGCATTCGGAAACTGCGCCAGGACGCAGGCGAGCTTCCCCGCGGCGGCCATTGGCGCCAAGCTTTCGCAGAGCAAACGCGCGTCGTCGTGCACCCCGCCCGCGGAGGAGGAATCCGGCGGATGGGTCACCGTCTGCGGCACCTTGAAGCTGAAGCGAAAGCCGGTGGGAGTGCGCCCGGCCATCGACTCGACCGTTCGTAGCGAGGGCACGCCGTAGTAGCTCGAGTCCACCTCCACCGCCCGAAATTCGCTCGCGTAATAAGGCAGCATTTCGGCCGCCTTCGTCTTTGCGGGATAGAACGGTCCGATCCAGTCCTTATACGAAAAGCCGCACGTACCAACGTAGATCACCGCGCTCGAGGCTCCTCACCCACGCTCATGAAATCCTCGCAAACGAATCGGGCCCGGCGATCCGCCGAGCCCGCTTCGTTTCAGCTTACTTCTTAGTGGCGACCTTTTTCTTACCAGCCACCGTGCGTTTGGGTCCCTTGCGGGTGCGCGCATTCGTTTTGGTCCGCTGTCCTCGAACCGGCAGGCCGCGCCGGTGGCGGACGCCACGATAGCACCCGATGTCCATCAAGCGCTTGATATTTCCTTGAACCTCTCGCCGCAGGTCGCCCTCCACGCGCAACGACAGCACGTCGATCGCATCGCGCAGCTTCTTCTCGTCGTCCTCGGTCATGTTCTTTACGCGCAGATCCCGGCTGATGCCGGTATGACCGAGCAACTTTTGCGCGGTAGTCGGGCCGATACCGTAGATGTACGTGAGCGCGATCTCGACGCGCTTTTCGCGCGGAAGATCGATGCCGGCGATACGAGCCATAATTATCCCTCTACCCCTGAACCTGCTTGTGTTTGGGGTTGACGTCGCAAATCACTCGGACTTTTCCCTCGCGCCGAATGATTTTGCATTTTTCACAAATACGCTTGACTGACGGTCTAACTTTCATGGTCTCACAGGCACTCCGCCCTGGGCTCCGTGCCCCCCACGCTGCGCGCGGGGCCCCCGGACCATGGGCGCCTCATAGTATCGGTCCGCTGAAGACTCCCCCAGGGGCGCCCTTGCGAACTCGGTGGCGGTAACGTTGCCGACATCGGGACCACGTCGAGATCCATCCCGACGGGCTTTGACACGCGGCTTTGGCGCTTCGGTCATACGCGGGCTTCTTCGGCGGGGCGATACCGTTCGGCCTCGGCCAGTTCGGCGAAGTCGCGCAGCGTGAGGATCTTCGGCCCCGCGTCCGTTACCGCGATCGTATGTTCGAAGTGCGCTGCGAGTTTACCATCTGCGGTCACGACTGTCCAGCCGTCCTTGAGGATGTTGACCTTGTGGCTGCCTTGGGTAATCATCGGCTCCACGGCTAGGACCAGCCCCGCCCGTAGCTCCATCCCGGTGCCGGTCGAGCCAAAATTCGGGACCTGCGGTTCCTCGTGCATCTCCCGCCCGACCCCGTGACCGACCAAGTCGCGGACGACCCCGAAGCCGCGTTGTTCGGCGTACGCTTGGACCGCCGCGCCGATGTCGCCGAGATGATTGCCGGGCTGCATCGCCGCGATTCCGGCCATCAGACATTGCTGCGTAACGTCGAGTAACCGCTGCGCCTCGGCCGAAATCGTGCCGACCGCTACCGTCACCGCGCTGTCGCTCACGTATCCCTCGAACGTCGTGCCGATGTCGATCGACAACAAATCGCCGTCGCGCAAGCGGCGCGATCCCGGAATGCCGTGCACGACTTCATCGTCGATCGAAGCGCAAATCGAGCCGGTAAATCCGTGATATCCTTTGAACGTTGGCACTCCGCCGAGGTCTCGAATTCCCTTTTCGGCCATCGCGTCCAGGTCGCCAGTCGTCATTCCGGGACGAACTGCTCGCATGAGACCGGTCAGGACTTTCGACGTGATCTTGCCGCTGCGGCGCATGACCTCGATCTCGCGAGCCGATTTGAGCGCGACCATCCTAATGACCCGCGGGCTCCATCCGGATCGACCGCAGCAGTTGCCCGGCTACGTCGGAAACGTTTTGCAAAGCGTCGACTTCGACGAGCTTGCCGACCTTGCGATAGTAGTCTACCAGCGGTCGCGTCTGCACGTCGTAGACGTCGAGGCGCTTGGCCACCGTTTCCGGACGGTCGTCTACGCGCTGAACCAGCGGGCCGCCGTCATCATCGTCGATGCCGGCCTTCTTCGGCGGGTTCGTGACGGAATTGTACGTGCGCCCGCTGCGCGGATTCGACCAGCGCGCGCTCAATCGCGAGATGAGGGTCGCGCGGTCGGCGTCGAACAGCACGACGGCGTCGATCGGCCACCCCTTGCGAGTGAGCATCGCGTCGAGTGCTTCGGCCTGCGCGACCGTGCGCGGGAAGCCGTCCATGATGAATCCGGACGGATGCTGATCCAACTCACCCACGATCATATGAATGATGACGTCGTCGGGCACCAGTTCGCCACGCTGCATGTACCCTTCGGCCTGCTTACCGAGGTCGGTCCCATCGGCCCGATGCCGGCGCAGGATGTCGCCGGTCGAGATTTGCGCGGCGCCGAAGCGCCGCTCCAAAACCCGTGCCTGCGTTCCCTTACCGGCTCCCGGCGGCCCGAGAAAGATCAGTCGCACGGCCTACCGCTTGATGAAGCCGCGATAGTCGCGCATCGCCAACCGGGCTTCGATCTGCGTAATCGTATCCAGGGCGACGCCGACCACGATCAGCAGCGACGTCGAGCCTAGGTAGAACGTGGTTACCGACAGCCCGCGTTGAACCGCGCCCGGCAGCACCGCGAGTAACCCGAGGTAGATGGCAGCTGCCGTCGTGATCCGGAGAAGAATCTTGTTGAGATAGTCCACCGTCGGCTGCCCCGGGCGAATGCCGGGGATGAAGGCGCCGGTCTTCTTGAGGTTGTCGGCGACGTCGCGCGTGTTCAGCACGATCGAGCTGTAGAAGAACGTGAAGATCACGACCAGCAGAAAGTACACCAGGTTGTAGAGCCAGCCGTTCACCGAAAAGTGCACGTTAAACGACTCCGACCAAGCGGCCGCGTTGATGGGAAGCTCGAGCGGCCCGAGCAAGTGAAAGTAGCTGGGCGCCACGCCCGTATGCGCGAACCACGAGAGGGCTTGCTGCGGCAGGAGCAGGATCGAAATCGCGAAGATGATGGAGATCACGCCGGCATTGTTGAGGCGCAGCGGAATATAGGTCGAGCGGCCCGCAAACATTTTGCGGCCGACGGTACGCCTCGCCTGTTGGACCGGCACGCGCCGCTGCCCTTGGTAGAGGAAAATGATCGAGATGATCACCACCAGCGCGACGACCACGTAAAGAACGATGTTCAAAATCGATTCGGCGCCTTGCGAGGCCGACGAGAACGTCTGGGTTACGTAGGTCGGGAAGCGCAGCACGATGCCGATGAAGATGATCAGCGAGACTCCGTTGCCGATGCCCTTGTCGCTGATTTGTTCGCCCAGCCACATCAGGAAGAGCGTCCCCGCGACCATCGCGATGATGGCGAAGAGCAAATACCAAATGCTGTGGTCGTAGAAGACGCCGTACTTCTCCATCGCGTTGGCCATGAAGGTTCCCTGCATGGTTGCCAGCACGATGGTGAGCCAACGCGTATACTGGCTGATTTTCTTGCGGCCTTCCTCGCCGCCTTTCTTGGCCATCTCTTCCAACTGCGGCAAGACCACGGTCATGAGCTGCATGATAATCGACGCGTTGATGTAGGGCGTGATGCCCATCGCGATGACCGAAAGCTTTTGGAGCGCGCCGCCCGAGAGAAAGCCGAGCAGGTTATAAAAAGCTCCGCCCTGGAGCGCTCGCTGCCACGCCTGTTGATTCACGTTCGGAAGCTGGACGTGAATCATGAAAACGAACCACGCAAAGGCGAACAGCACGAACAGAATCCGCTGCCGGATTTCGGGTACGAGAACGGCCGCGCGCAGGTTGTTGAACACGCTAGCGCCCTGCCTCCACTCTAGTTACCTTCTTCGATCTGCGCCCCGGCAGCGACCAGCGCTTCTCGCGCGGCGTTCGAAAAGACGACGTCCCGGAAGCGCAGTCCGGCGGGCAGCGTGCTGCCCGGCTTGCTGTTACCCAAAATCTTCACGCCGTCCAAAACCTTCTTGAGCACGCCTTTTTCTTTCAGCGACTCGGGCGTCACGTCGACCGCCGTATCCCACTGCGCGAGTTGATGAAGGTTCACCACCGCCAAGCGAGACCGAAAATGACCGATATCCCGCGCCTTCTGCGAATAGCCGCGACGATGTGGAAGCCTGCGTGCCCAGGGCGTCTGGCCGCCTTCGAAGGCCGGACCCTTACCGCCGCCCGAGCGGACGGTTTGGCCTTTGCCGCCCTCGCCGCCGGTTTTCACCATGCCCGAGCCGTGTCCGCGGCCGATGCGTTGGCGCTTCGGCCGGCTCCCCGGCGAAGGGGTGAGCGACCCGAGTTTCATCAACGTGCCGCTCGCCGATGCGAATGCACCGCCGGTAAGGCCGGAGTTTCGTTTCGTCGACGTTCCGGAACCCGCGGCTTTCGCGCCCGAGGCGGTTTTGGCCGGCGCTTTCTTGGCCGTCTTTTTCTTCTCTGCCATAGTATGTTCGCTCGTATCCTGCCGGCGTTACGCCGCGTAGATTTCTTTGACGGTCTTGCCGCGCAGCGTCGCCATTTGTTCGGCGGTTCGCAACGAGCGCAACGCTTCGACCGTCGCCATCACCACGTTGATGGGATTGGTCGTTCCGAGACACTTGGTGAGGATGTCGTGGATACCGGCGAGTTCGAGCACCGCTCGCATCGAGCCGCCGGCGATGACGCCGGTTCCCGGCGCCGCCGGCTTGAGCAGCACCGATGCCGCGCCGATCTGGAGGCGCACTTCGTGCGGGATGGTCTTTTCGACCATGGGTACCGTCACCAAACTCTTTTTGGCTTGCTCGACGCCCTTGCGTATGGCCTCGGGCACCTCACCCGCCTTGCCGATCGCAAATCCAACTTTGCCTTTGCGGTCGCCGACCACCACCAACGCGCTAAAGCTGAACCGTTTTCCACCCTTGACGACCTTCGCCACGCGATTTACGCGCACGACCGTCTCTTCGAAACCGCTATTGTCGCGGTCGCGACCGCCTCGATACTGCATTAGAAATTCAACCCCGCTTCGCGCGCCGCATCGGCCAAAGCCCGGACGCGCCCGTGATACTTGTAGCCGCCGCGATCGAAGATCACGTCGGTGATGCCGGCTGCCTTCGCCTTCGAAGCGATCGCCGCGCCGACCGCCTTCGCGGCGTCGACGTTGGTCTTCGATTGCAATGGCTCGGCGAGCGATTTGTCGAGCGTCGAAGCCGCGACCAGCGTATGGCCGCGTGCGTCGTCGACGACGGTCGCATAGATATGGTGCAAGGTACGCCGAACCAGCAAACGCGGACGTTCCTGAGTGCCGGAAATTTTCTTACGCAGACGCACGTGACGCGCGCGCCGCGCGTCGTCCTTCGAACGCGCCACTACTTCTTGCCCGCCTTTCCGGCCTTGCCGAGTTTCTTACGAATCTGCTCGCCCGCGTAGCGAATGCCTTTGCCCTTGTAGGGCTCCGGCGGACGCAACTTGCGAATCTCGGCAGCTACCTGACCCACGGCTTGTTTGTCGATGCCCTCGACGTGGATCTTATTTTGGCCCTCGACCGACAGCGCGACGCCTTTGGGCGCCTCGAACACCACGGGATGGGAATAGCCGAGGCTCAAGTTCAGATTTTCGCCCGCTTTTGCGACCCGGTAGCCCACGCCCTGAATCTCGAGACTCTTACGAAACCCCTTGCTTACGCCCTCGACCATGTTGGCGA
>PLLA01000102.1 GCA_003140835.1 Candidatus Tumulicola scandinaviensis
TTCGAGTTGGCGCGGTGACGCGGCACTCACGATACCGTCCGATCTCTGTGGACGCCTACTAGGGCAGGCCGCCTATCTATCCCGCAGGTTTGAAACCCTAGGAGTTAAGTCAGCGTGACCTGCCCTATCGCCATAATAGTCCGATTCATCGTAAAATGAAGGTCAACATTCATGGGTCTAACAAGCGATGGAGGTCCATGAACCTTCGATTTAGGTCCATAAACCTTACACCGACGGCGGTAAGTGGGACGCACAACGCACAGGTCGATGAGGTCAGAGAGTCGCGGATGCTGCGCGTCAGGCGGTCCAGCTTCGCGACGACGACGCGCTCGACCACGCCGTTCCGGACCTGCTGTATGATTGCCTCGATTCCGGGGCGTTTGAGACACAACGCAACGACGGCATTCGCCGCCGAGCACACGACGTAGAGTCGTCGCTCGTCTTGCGAGAGTGCGAGCGCAGTCGGGGAAAGCCCGACGAGTTTGGATCCAAAAAGGTCGAGGCGATACGTGTCGACCACGCGATCCGTAGTGGTGTCGATCTCGGAAACGGTGTCGTCATCGGCATTCGCAACGTAGAGACGGCCGCCGTCTTTCGTTAGGCCACTGCGTCTGGATGAAGACCTACCTTGATCTTGCCAATCAGACCGCGTTGCCCATGTGGCTCATTCGTCGCAACTGAGTTGCTCGAAACGGCGAACCCCTGGAACTCGGATAGGGTCTAGTTTTCCATAATTGGCCTCGGGCAAACAGAAACTGAACGCTGCTTCCGAACATGATCGACTCGTTCGCCGGCTACTGCGGCCCAATCAGCTCGCAGCCTTTAGCATAGGAGCACGAGCGTCGGCGCCGCATCGACTCTACGATCCCAACTAGGGAATGTATCCGCGGGCGTCCACCACTCCAAGTGGCCACGATATTCCGTTCGAGGCCCCAAGGGTCGCGACAACGTTCCCGGATGGATAGCGCAGAACCAGGACGTCCCCGATGCCCGAGTTGCGCGCATCCGCGACAAAGAGCCATTTGTTCTTCTTGGGACCGCCGCCGAGCGCTGCGGCAATCGGATCGCTATCGCCTTGAACAAGACCATTAGTGAGTGTCTTCGTTACCGAGTTGTACGGTGGCGCAATGATATCAATCGTAACCGCGATCTGGTCAGGCACAATTAAGTTATTATGATCATCAATTGCTAGTGAACCCGGGTATCCGGTCGTCACACCCAACGTAGTCGCGGTGCATGAGCTTACGGTAAGCTCTTCGATACTTCCCGTGTACAAGCTGTTCAGATATGCTACGTAGAGGTTTCCTGAGCTGTTAAAAGTGAGCCCCGTCGGAGATCCTGGGACCGTGCATCGTTGAATAAGCGTATTGCTGCCTTGTGCGTACTCTTCAACGTATCCAGGATTCAAACGATTGAAGTCGGCGACATAGACATTCCCCGAATTGTCCGTAACCACTGTGACTGGGTCCGCTATTCCCGTGCTATATGTGAAGGTGGGTGTCGAGGCTCCGGGAGCATACTCCGTGACGTTAGCGCCGTTATCATTGGTCACGTAGAAGTTACCGTGATGATCGAACCACTCGCCGTGGGGACTTTTCAGACCATTTGTAATCGATCCGACGGGAGCCCACGTATTGATGTGGAGGATGTCGATCCGTGAAACCCCGGCACCCTGATCCGCCACGTAGAGTCCTCGCGGGCTGCCTCCGGGACGGCGAGGGCGTAGCGCACTTAAACCTTCGCTCGTGGGGGAGCTTCGAGCGACATTGGGCCGCATTCCGGAAAAGCTCACGCTTTTGTCCTGAACCGAGACCGAGGTCGGAAGAGCTGACGACGCCCCCGGCGGCGTGGAGCCGCTGCAGCCGATTAGCAAGCTAAGTGTGGCCGCGGAGAGCCCCCATGAGATGTAGCGCACTGCGTACTTACCTCCAAAGGATGGCTAGACGGATTGAAAGCTTGCTTTTTAAAATAAGGGTGGCGCCTACCCCCCCATAAAACTGACATAAGAATGACAAGACGCTCGGAGAGCGGTGCGACTGTTGAGCGGGCCTGCCGGCACTTGCTATTGCACCTAGACGACGCGACCAAGCTTCGCACGAATCCTTTGGTTGCGGCGTTATTCCCCAATCCGGGAGAGTGCACCAACATACGTGTAGCGCGGCAGCAAGCCCTTGATACTGTTCGAGGCATAGTAGCTGCGGCTGCGTCCGACCTGCTCGCAGATGGCGGGAATGGACCAATAGCGCTCCACACGAGGCGTCATCATCAGATCCTAACGCGTTGCGATATCCACGGTGAGTCGCACAAGGCAGTGGCCGCAGACCTTGGCCTTTCCCTGCGCCAGTTCTACCGAGAGCGCCGAAGCGTTCGGACGCGAGTAGGTAGTTTCGTCGAGAAGGAAGTGCGTCGAATCCAAAACCGTCCGGCCTTCGTCGTCGACCCGTTTTATGTTGAGTTCTGCAGAGCCGACATGCTATTTGAGCTAGGCGCCAATGTCGCAGCAATTAATTTACTGGAAGCCCTACGCAACTCCGAGACGGAATCGCGTAAGAAACTGCTTGCTTGGATAACGCTGCTTGAGATTCGCGCGAAGTGCGGGGATCCGATAATAGCCATGAGCGAATGGCAAGGTGCAGTGTCAGAAAGTCCTTCGGAACTTCGTGGATGGATCGATGTCGCGCTCGGGACAATCTTATGGCACATGGGAAACGAACGCGAGTCACGGCGCGTGGATTCACAATCTCGGGCGTTGCTCGACGGCCTCGCCAGCTCTGTTGAGAACATCAATCGTGACTTTGCTCTCCGCCAATGTCTTGAACTCATAAAGCGATCGGGTTGGACGGGGTCACCTGCAGAAGTAGCGACCTTACTTGAGCACACAGAGAAAATCTTTGAGACGGTTGACCAGGCTGGAGTAACGCTCCAAACGACTTTTCTCTGCGAGCTAGCAGATTCTCAGATTGCGACATGCGAATCTCCAGAAATCGTTGAACCGCTTCTCGCGAAAATCGGCGAGCTAGCCTATGAGCACGGACTATCAGCGAGCTATGCGCAGTTTCTTCTCATGCTATGCATAGTCGAACAGCTAAAAGGAAACCTTCTCGATGCCAGGCGAATCGTAAGCGACGCTTTACGCTTACTTCCGACGGTAGCGACTCTTGAGCTGAGAAGGCTCGCAACGATCCGCGCCGCTGATGTCGAAGCAGAACTCGGCCAGTTCAAGGTCGCTGCCGATATCGCGCGGAGCGTTCGCGAGAGTGTGCCGGATAACTCGCATCTTTGGTTGATGGCTTCGCTTGTAGAAGCGAAGTCACTTACTAGACTTCGAAACTTTGAATACACCATACCACTGTTGCACAGCGTCTACGATGCCACGCGAAGCAGTGCTCTTTTAATGAGTGTCCTTGCTGGTGGTAAAGCCATGCATTTACTGGCCGAGAACTATGCCGAGTTAGGCCGCAGCAAAGAAGCAGGCACGTGTATCGAAGAATCGATTCGCATTCTACAGGGTGTAGGATGCCCAATTCTATTGCGTCGCTCTTTCGACGCGGCTTCCAGATTGGGATTACCTTCTAGACATTGGGCTCGGCCCTGAAAAGCTCCGACCAGACTGGAACGGCGCCTAAAGCTCCATAGTGCATCGCACGCTTCAGTCGCCGCGGCCAACACCTCCGACTGCTTTGCGCGGGAATCGGCAACCCGTTCGATCAAGCGCCACTCAGCGGCCGAATTGTTCGGAAGATCTCTTCGGCAGTATCTCGGTCTTCCGAGCGAACCAGGCGCCGCTTTTGACAAAATCTCGCGTTCGATCGTGAGTTGATTCACTTTTTTACGCAACATAAAGAGCTCCGCTCGCTCTTCGCTCCTTAGGCCGTCCGTTCGCTTACCGGCATCGAGGTCGGCCTGCTTGATCCAGTTGCGGATCGTTTGATTGGAGAGTTCAAATTCCGCTGCCAGATCTTCAGGTCGCCGGCCCGCGCGAGCCAACTCGACAATCTTAGCCTGGAACTCCAAGGGGTAGGCACGAAAATGTTTCTTGGCCATTGGTGGACCCTTCTCCAGAAAGTGGAAAGTGTCCAAAGAACCCCGGGCAACTTCACGGTAACATGCTTAGTCGCGCCCTTGAAGACTACGACGTGCGCCTTCGCTACTACATTGTTCAATCTATGAACGTGCTAAATAAGTATAAGAGCAAGGGAATCACATCTTCCAGAAACGTGCGAAATACGATACGAGCGGCTCGCGATTGGAAAACTCAAATTACAAACTTATTTCAGTCCTTAACTTGTACGATCCTAAGCTCTGGTCGCCTCAAATACGAGCAGAAATGGACCGAGTTCTGGCCTCAAATGAGCGAGAACGCGATAAGGCCAGACTCATGGAGCCCGGCGACTGGCGTTGCGCGAAAGGAGCGACCTAGGTGTGAGGTCACATCTGCCAATTGGCGAAAGCCAGGCGTTTTTAGGGTTTGGCTGAACCTGCCAGTTGTCGACGAAGCCAAGCCCCCTGACGAAGGATTCAAGGATTAGCTCGGTGGGATGGCTTCGGGGAAGCGAAAGACCCTGGTGGGATCAACTCGCGACTTCACGGCCTCGAGGCGTGAGAGATTACTCAAGTAGTACTCGCGCTTCCAGTCTCTCAACGATGGGTCGATGAAATTCTGATAGGCACCCCCGCCCGCAAAAGGGATATACGCTTCGTAGAATGCTCGTTGCCATTCGAGATTGCGTTGAACTTCGGCGCTGGAATCGCTCTCCTCCCACACGAGTCCAACCGAAGAAAGCCAAGCACTTTCCCGATGAACGAACGCGGTCGCAGCGGCAGGGACGGCGTTCATCGCCCCTCCGGTTTGAAAGAGCTTGAACGAAGCCGCTTTGGTCGTGCCGGGCCAACGACGTATCCCGTCGAGAATAGTCGAAATTGCGCCGTCTGAGATCGACTCGTTGAAGAAGCGCGACGGCTCGTGAAAGAATTCGGGCGCGCCTTCTTCCGAGAGAAAGTCTTGGCCTACCCAATAGGGCAATTCGCTAATCTCTCCGGTCGGTCGCGCGATTCGGTAGATGGGTTGCAGGATGTCTGCAAGCTCTCCGGGCGTTCCGCGCAGTTGGCCGAGTAGGTGGATCGTGATGTCTTTTCCCAAAGCTTGCTGTGCGGCGGTCGGCGCGGCGATCACAACCTTGCAGCCTAGCGTATCTGGTGCTGCGTCGAGCGCACGTAGCAGCGCAGTAAATACGTCATCGGGATGCTGTGCCCACGTAAGATTGTAGACCGTTATCCGATTGACCGGGAAGGTCAGAAAACTAAAGGACGTGTGAATTCCGAAGTTCCCGCCTCCCGCTCCACGGCAGGCCCAAAAGAGATCGCGATTTTGTTTCTCGCTGAGCGAGTGAATCTGGCCGTCGGCCGCAACGATCTCGGTTCCGATCAACTGATCGCTCGTGACGCCATTGGCACGCATGTTGAAGCCAACGCCTCCGCCGAGCACCAAGCCGGCGATGCCGACATCGTAACAGCGGCCGTGTGTTATGGCGACGTTGTGTGGCCGGAGGCCGCTATAGACGTTGGCATTCCGCGCGCCGCCGGCAAGTGTAATAACGCCCGTCGAGGGATCGAACCGTACGGCATTCATGTTGCGAACATCGATCATCAAACCGGTGGTCGTTGAGTAGCCGGCATACGAATGCCCACCGGAACGTGCGACCAGCGGAACGTTGAACTCGCGCGCCCATAAAATCGACCTGCTCACGTCTTGCGCGTTTTCGCAGAGCGCGATGCCCGCCGGCAGCACCGAAGAATAACGCAAATTGTTCGGTAAAGCGAGCGCGGCGTAATCCGGAGCGCCCGGGCGCACAAGCCTTCCCGTCAGACGGCGCGCAAGGTCTGCCCAGCGATTGTCTGGGAGCGGAACCGCGGAGTTGTTCGCACCGCAGCTCACGCTCGCGAGCAGTTCGGCTCCGGCCGCACTCGCGATCAAAACGCGAGTGACCGCTCCCATAAAATGTCGACGATTCAGCGTCATCATGAGGAGCCGTTTCACTTATCAGGGCCGAGCGATCAGACCTTCACCTGGGGTGCCGCAGCAAGCAATGGCCTTGGAGCAGATCCTAAGTTCGTCTCTGCAATCAGCCGCACTCTGAGCGAGCGCTCGAATGGCCTACGTCATGCATAATGATGGAAAACTTTGAAGCGGCAACCAAGGCGCGACACGGCAACGCCAAGTCGAGGCGTACCGAGCATACCGAAAGCCAGTGGCGAATCTGTGCGGTTTCAGGAAGAGTCGTCTCGAGAGAGTCTTTCTCGTCGAACGAGGACCGAGACCCTATGTCGAGGCGACAGTATCCGACAACAGTCCCAGCGAAGCCGTTGGAGACTCCGAGAACCCGCTTTAGAAGAAACGTCGCCTAGCGCTTCTTGCGGGTGCTGCTCTTAGCGTTGCCCGACGACTTACGCGATACTAATTTGCGGCCATCGCGTTCAACTTTGGTCGTGAGGTCCTCGGCGGCTTTGCCACCAGCTTCCACGAGGTTTCCAATAACGCCCATGATCTTGCCCACTTTTTGAGCCCCTCGGGCAACTTGCTTCGTCTTGCGAGAAACTTTGGACGCCGCTAGAGTCGCCTTCTTAGCGAGGCTCTTCCCGCCGCGATCGACCTTTTTGGTGGTTCTCTTCGCCGACGTTGCTGCTCGTTTTCCGATGGACTTCTTAGCGGCTTTCTTGCGCGACGCTTTCTTGGCTGCCATGAATGTTCGAATACCTCCAAATGCCACCCGCAAACGGGCGCTACTACTAGCAGCCTTCCCCTAACTAGCGACTAAGCAAACCTTTTTGGCCCGGCGAAGGGCCCCGGCTAATGCTGAGGCTCACTAGAGCACAATGCCGAGGAAGAGCGAGAAAGGTGAAGACTTCATATTCCGGAAGATTCAGCCTGCGCACGAGGCGTTGCGAGCCTGCAACAACGCCGGTCACGTTTACCTTTGTCGCTGGATGGTGCCCGCATCGCTATGGCGACTGCGTATTCTACGGGCGCTTCAAGGCGTTGCTTCTTCGCTGTAGCCTTCTTGCTCTTGCGCGTGGACTTGAGGCGCCTCTTGGGCTTCGCCTCGGACTCTTTGATCTTGTCCCTCAGGCCGCCACGATCTTCGCTAGAACCCTTTTGAGTTCGTCCAGCGGTATTAGAGGCTCCAGCGGCTTCTGCGCCATAGAATCCATTATAACACCCCTAGGAGGTATCGGATTGTGGCCCAGATTCCCAGTAAAGAGCACCCTGATCAGTGGCTTTATGAACGGCTTGACATGATCGAGGCGCTCCTGTTTGTGATTGCCATACGTCAGCCTGCGACAGCTCAGACCCATGACGATCACGCCGTCTTAGTAGACATTCTCGAAGAAGCCCGCCAGCGAGTGCTAAAGACGCCTTGGGCCCAGGGTCAACCAGATAATCACGGGTAAGACCCTCCAAAATCTTTTTGCCGCCGATAGCGCTAGTGTGGACGAATTCATCGGGCCATCCTACAAAAAGTCTGTAAATATCTCAAATGGTGTCTACTCGCCAACGACGTTGGCAATCTCTAAATGACCAGATAGCCAACAAACCGCGGCTGCCTACGAATCGTTCGCGACACGGGGCTTCGATCGCCGCCGTTCACCCGAGCGAAGACCGCTTGCCCGAAGGCCAAATCTTTCCCGCCGCCGGCCTCTCGCCGGGGTGCTGGACGGCTGTCGCCATCCACGATTCGAAGCAAAGTTGCGAGCGCTTCCGCGACCATGTTCTGATGCCCAAGATGCAGCAGGGTATCACGGGCGGGTTTGCGGGGCCAGTCCAAGACTCGACCTTCGACATCCATAAACTCATGCACTAAGACGAGCGGCGCCCTGGGCGACTCGTCCATCGTTCTTCGAGAAGAAGATGTAAGGCGTTCACGAACGTCATAGCGTGCCGCTAAGGTTCGGGGCAAGTGCCGAAGCACTCGTCGCAATCGACGACCAGGGTAGCATCGTTTTTTGGAACGACGCCGCTACAAGACTCTTGGGTCGAGATGCGGCCCAGGCGTTGGGCCGGCCGTGTCACGAGGTGCTTCAAGGAATCACCCCAGCGGGCGGTCACCTCTGCGGCCCCAACTGTCCGGTTCGAGCGAGCTGCCGCGAACTGCGCGCTCCTCGTCGCTTCGAAATGGTCGTTCGACATACGGACGGCGCGGAGCTCTGGCTCGAAGCCACGACGTGCATCGTGCTGGACGAAGAGGATCGACCGATCGCCATTCACCTGCTTAGCGAAGCCGTTTCGGCTCGGCACCTCGTCGATCTCGCGGAAACGGTGATTCGCAAAGTCTCCAAGCCGGACGCTAGCGCACCGACCACGTCAAGCGACCAGATGCCGACGCGCAGAGAGCTCGACGTCCTCTCGTGTCTGGCAGAAGGCCTAGGTACCGCACTTATTGCCGCGCGGCTGGGGCTCTCTACCGCCACGGTTCGCAATCACATACAGAACCTCATGTTCAAGCTGGGCGCGCACTCGCGCGCCGAAGTCGTTGTCATAGCTATCAAGACCGGCCTAGTGCAATTGCACTAGAGAACTGATACAGCTTCATCTTCCGAACGGGCATCGAACTCTACTACGCTTGAGTCAGCTTCGAGCGAACGTTCGATAGAACTATCGAGTAGGATGGGGCATGCAACAGCAGCAGCACGTGTATGATCGCCGCTTCGAGGATGGGCTGAACAACGCCGAAGCGCTCTTTGCAGAGCGAGGCTTCCACGCTGCAAGCATGCGCGACATCGCGCGGGCAGCCCGCATCAGCGTGGCCGGGCTGTACTATTATCTTCCGAGTAAGCAAGCGGCGCTCTATTTCGTCTGCAACCGCGTATTCGATCGTCTCGAAGCGGCCGCTCGCGAGTTGCCCTCGTGCGGCGACCCAAGGCGCCGGCTAGAGACGTTCGTGCGCGGTCACTTGCGCCACATGATCGAGAACCGCGACGCTTACCGCGTTTTGCTGCACGACATGAAGGCATTGGAGGGCGACCTTCGCTCGAAACTCCGCGTCCGCCGGCGACACTACTTCTCGCTAGCATCCGATTTGGTAAGCCGACTGGAAACAAAGAATGAGGTCGTTCCACCGCGGCTGGCGGTCGCAGCGCTCTTCGGTATGCTCAACTGGGCGCCGATGTGGTACCAGCGCGAACTTGACGGAGACTCCGACGATTTGGCGGACAACATGCTTGCGCTTTTTCTGCGCGGCATCTCAGAGCCGGCGCCCTCCGCGGAAGAGGCAAGGGCGTGAGCGACCGGCGCATCACCTCGCACGTCGACGGCGGAATGGGACGCGTCACGCTGCGCGCGGGCTCGCATAACGTGCTCGGCACCAATGATTTACGCGCGTTGACCCAAGCGGTCCGCGAAGTCGACGGCTGCGCCGTGGTTCTGCTCGAAGCGCAGGGCGACCGCGCTTTCTCGGCGGGAGTCGAAATCGCCGATCACATGCCCGACCGCGCTGGTGCAATGCTCGATGCGTTCTCCGATATGGCGCTGGCTTTTCGCGAAGCTTCGCCGGCCGTCGTCTGCGCGGTCGGCGCTCCGGCGCTGGGAGGCGGTTTCGAACTGATGCTGCTGGCCGATCTCGCCATCTGCTCAACGCGCGCTTTCTTTGCCCTTCCCGAAGTGAAGCTGGCTGCGATCGCGCCGATCGCGTGCGCGTTGCTGCCGCGTCTTACCGGAGAGCGGCGCGCATTCGATGCGATCGTGACCGGGCGGCGCATCGATGCAGCTACGGCGCTGGCCTGGGGTCTGGTCTCGGAGGTGGTCGAGCCGGAAGAACTCCCAGAGCGCGCCGAAGCGATTTGCCGGCACATCCTCACCTATTCGCACGAAGCAGTGCGCGCGTGCAAGCGTGCCATGCGCGTTGGCAATATGGGCGGCGCGATGCACGTCTATCGTGACGAGCTCTTGCCGACCGAGGACGCCACCGAGGGGATCAGAGCTTTTCTTGAAAAGCGCCCGCCGGTTTGGGCGCATACCCGCCACGCCATGGAGGTTCCCGTATAATGACTACGATCGCGCCGCAAGCACCCCCTCGAATCGAAGACGACGTTCTCTACGATGTCAAGGATCGGGTCGCAACGATTACATTCAATCGGCCCGACGCCTACAACGCCTACACTACGGAGACGCTCGAACGCCTGCACAATGCGCTACGCCGCGCGATGTGGGATGATGTTGTAGGCGTGGTGGTGCTCACCGGCGCGGGACGCACAGCCTTCTGCTCCGGCGGCGACGTCAAAGAATATGCGGAGCGGTACGTCGAGCATCCCGACCAGTTCTGGAAGTACATGGTGCTCTTCCAAGACTGCTTGGATGCGATTCGCCACATGGGCAAGCCCACGATCGCACGGCTCAACGGAATGGCGGTCGGCGGCGGCAACGAGATAAACATGGCCTGCGACCTTGCCGTTGCGGCGGAGCACGTCACGATTCGCCAGGTCGGTGCACGCGTTGGGAGCGTTGCAGCCGGCGGGGGGACCCAGTGGTTGCCGATCATGGTCGGCGACCGGCGCGCGCGAGAGATGCTCTTCTTGTGCGAGCCGGTCACGGCAGCGCAAGCGCTCGATTGGGGCCTCGTCAATCGCGTCGCACCCTTCGAGGAGCTCGATGCGGTCGTGCGCGACCTCTGCGACAAGTTGCTCGACAAGTTTCCACAGTGTTTGAGCTACACGCAGTGTCAGGTTAACTACTGGAAAGATCAGGCGTGGTACGCGACGATCGGACACGCACGTGAATGGCTTGCACTCCACTTTGCGCACGAAGAGACGGTCGAGGGCATGCGTGCATTCGTCGAAAAGCGCTCGCCCGACTACGCGGCGATCCGGCGCCGCAGGCTTTCATGAAAGCCGCGCTCTTCTACGGTGCGCACCGACCGCTCGACGTGGAAGAGCGGCCGACGCCTCGCGCTCGCCCGGGTGAGATCGTCGTCAAGGTTGCGGCCTGCGGCTTGTGCCATACCGATTTGCATTACATCGATCACGGCGTCCCGACTTTCGCCAAGCCGCCCATCGTGCTCGGGCACGAAGCGTCGGGGACGATCTCGGAAGTCGGCTTCGGCGTGGAAGGGTGGCACATCGATGATCGCGTGCTGATTCCGGCTGTGCTCTCGTGCGGAAGCTGCTCAGCCTGCCGCCGCGGGCGTGAGAACATCTGCGAGCACGGCGTGATGCTGGGGAATCACGTCGACGGCGCGTACGCCGAATATCTGCGCGTGCCGGCCAAAGACACAATCGCTCTGCCCGCAGACTTGCCGCTCGAAGAGGCGTGTTTAATCGCCGACGCCGTTTCGACGCCGTACCACGCCGTCGTTAATCGCGGCGAGGTCAAGCCGGGAGAACGGGTGGCTGTATTTGGTTGCGGCGGCGTCGGCGTCAACGTCGTCCAAGTCGCGGCTGCCTGCGGAGCCGAGGTTTGGGCGATCGACCACAACCCCGAACGCCTTGCATTCGCCGAGACCTTGGGCGCCGCGCACCTGGTCGACACGGCCATCGAGCCCGACGTAGCCAAGGCGCTTCGGCGACAAACCGATGGCGGCGTCGACGTCGCCTTTGAAGCAATCGGCAAACCGGCGACGATTCGATTCGCCCTCGACAGCCTGCGTCGCGGTGGGCGCTTGGTGATCGTCGGCTTCAGTATGGACACCGTCGAGATGCCCGCCGGAAAGATTATGTTCCAAGAGCTCCAGATCCGTGGATCGCTGGGGTGCCGCCCGGTCGATTACCCCCGCATCGTCGAGCTTGTGCGTAGGGGAAAGATACGTATCGAGCCGTTGGTCACCAAGCGCGTCTCGCTGCGCGAGATCAACGTCGGGCTGGACGCACTGCGCCACGGTGACGGACTGCGCACCATCGTCGTTCCGTCTGCATAAGGGGATCCTCGTCATGCAGATGCCGGTAATAGAAGAGCACCTCGAGGAGATCGTCGAGCGCTGCGTGCAAGCCATCGAGACGCAAGGCTTTCCCGATGCCGAATCCTGGAAGCGCGCTGTCCCGGGCCGGGCGATCGTGGGCTGCTTTCCGGTCTATTCGCCGGTCGAAGTCTTTCATGCCGCCGGCATGCTGCCGGTGGGCCTTTGCGGCGGCGGCAATCGCATGGAGATCGCCCACGCGGACTCGCGCTTTCAGTCCTTCGTTTGCTCGATCGTCAAGAGCACGCTCGAACAAGGCATGACCGGTGTGCTGGCCGACTTCGATGCGCTCGTCTTCCATTCGATCTGTGATCCGGCGCGCAACCTGGCCAGCGTCTACCGGCGCAACTTCCCCGGCAAGAAGATCGAGTACATCCACTTTCCTCAGAACTTCGAGGCTCCCGAGGCAACTGTCTACCTCGTGCGCGAGTACGCACGGGTCGCGGAGTCGATGTCCGAACTGACGGGACGCTCGGTGCGCGCCGAGGATCTGCAGGCAAGCATCGATACGTACGACGCGGTGCGCCGGCTCGTCCGGCAACTGTACGCCGTTCGCAGCGACACGCCGCACCTTTTGAGCACGCGGGAGCTGTATTCGCTCGTGCGTTACGGCTACTTGGTGCCGCCAGAAGAACATCTCGAGGTGCTGACTCGCGCGCTTGCCGCCCTTTCCGAACGCCAAGGCCGGCCGAGAGACCGCGTACGCGCGATCCTGGTGGGCTCGTTCTGCGAGCAGCCGCCAATCGACCTGATCGGCGCGATCGAGGACGCCGGCTGCTATCTGGTGGATGACGATTTTTTGATCGGGCGCCGTTGGTTCGTCGGCGACGTGAGCCGGCGGTCGAGCGATCCCTACCTGGCGCTCGCGCAATCGTACATGGACGCGAGCGTCTCGACGCCGGTCAAACACGATCTGCGCGTCTCCAAGTCGGCAGCGCTGGTCGAGCGTGCGCGCCGGCACAGCGCCGATGCTGTGATCGTTTTGTGCGCGAAGTTCTGCGAGCCGGCACTCTTCGAGTATCCGCTCTACCGCCGCGCACTGCAGGATGCCGGGATCCCGCATATCTTTCTCGAGTTCGAGGAGAAGATGTGGATGTTCGATCGCACTCGGACCGAGATCGAGACCTTCGTTGAATCCCTGCTCTTCGCATAGGAGCCGAATTGATGGCTGAAATTCAGTATCAGGGTCGCTTGCACCATTTGCAAAAGGAGCTGATGGCGGAATATTACGCCGCGCTCACGGCATCTGCTCACGGCAGCGGAGTGCCGGCGGCCTATCTGCTCATTGGCGGAAACCCGGTCGAACTGCTGCGCGCCTTCGACATCCTGCCGGTCTTTCCGGAAGTGAACGCGCTGCAAATAGCCGTGAAAAAACAATCCCTGCCGTATATCCAAGCGGCTGAGTTCATGGGATATTCGTCCGACAACTGCGCCTACGTGAAGGCCGACATCGGGCTGTACTTCGCCGGCCGCAAGACCCCGTTCGCGACCATTCCGGAGCCATCGCTGCTGCTGTGCAACTACGTCGGCTGCAACGTGTATATGGATTGGTTCGGCCACCTCGCCGAGTATACGGGCCGGCCTACTTTCCAACTCGACATCCCGTTCATCCGCACTCAGGCAGGGGCGCCATCGAAAGGCGACGTCGAGTACGTCATGCGGCAGCTCGAACGCTTGGTCGAGCGCTGCGAAGAGATCACGGGCAGGAAGCTCGACGAAGACCGGCTGCGGGAGTCCGTGCGGCTCTCGTCGCTCACGGGCGAGCTGTGGTCGAAGATCAAACATCTCACCAAGCACGCGCCGGCGCCCTACGACGCCTACTTCGATTCAGTGACGATGATGGCGCCGCTCTATTGCCTGCGCGGTACGGCGCAGGGCCTGGCGTTCTTCGAAACGGCCTACGCCGAGATGACGGAGCGGGTCGCCGCCGGCCAAGGACCGCTCGAGGCCGAGCGTTTCCGGTTCGTCATCGAGGGACCGCCGCCGTGGCCTCATCTGCGCACTTTCCGCGATATGTTCACCCGGTGGAATGCCGTAGCGGTGGCGTCCACGTACTCGACGGTCGGCGGGTTGTGGGAATTCGGATTCACGCACGACCCCGATCGTCCGATGGAGTCGATCGCGTGCCACCTGCTCGAGTGGAACCTTACCAACCGCAACTTTCTCCAGCGCTATCAGCAGATCGAGCGCTATCTGAGCGAATGGCAGGCGCATGCGCTCGTGATCCATTCGGTGAAGAGCTGCCGCCTCTTCTCCGCGGGTCAGGGCGATATGCGCGAGTATTTCGCCAAGCTCGGCGTGCCGACGTTACTCATCGAGTCGGATCTCGAGGATCCGCGCTACTTCTCCGAGGCGCAGATGCGCAATCGGATCGATGCATTCTTCGAGTCGGCCGGTCATCGGTCGATCGCGCAAGGAGCCGCTTTATGAAATATTTTGCGGGCGTCGACGTCGGCTCGACGCAGACCAAGTGCGTCATCATCGACGCGGAGCGCCGCATCGTCGCGCGCGCGCTCGTCGACACCGGTTCGAACGTAGTGCGCGCCAGCGATCGCGGGTTCGCGGCGGCTCTCGAGGCTCGGATGATTGCGCGCGAGCGCGTCGCGTGCGTCGTGGGCACGGGGTACGGCCGCTTCAAGGTCTCGTTCGGCGATCTGCAGATCACCGAGATAACCTGTCACGCCAAAGCCGCGTGGCTGCTCTTTCCCGGGACGAAGACGGTCATCGACATGGGCGGACAGGATGCCAAGGCGATCAGCGTGCGCGATGGTGAGGTCGTCGATTTCGTGATGAACGACAAGTGCGCCGCCGGCACCGGGCGCTTTCTGTCGACGGCGGCGGAGGCGCTGGGGTTGGGGCTCGAGGACATCGGAGCGATCTCGTTACGTGCACGCAACCCGGTGCGCCTCTCGACGGTCTGCACCGTTTTCGTCGAGTCGGACATCATGGCGTACGTCGCGCAGGGCAAGAAGACCGAGGATATTCTGGGCGGCATCCACAGTGCGATCGCGGCCCGGACGATCGCGCTGGCCCGACGCGTCGGGCTTGAGCCCGAGTTTACATTCACCGGTGGCGTCTCGCTCAACGTCGGGATGGTCAAGATGCTGGAAGAGAAACTCGGGCACTCCCTCAACGTCAGCGCGGACTCGCATTACATGGGCGCAATCGGCGCGGCGCTTTTTGCGATGGAGCACGCCCTAGCTCGGGCCGCAGGATAGATCGGAGCAAGCACGTATGGAAATCATCGCTGGCGTCGACGTTGGCTCGCGCAGCACCAAGGTTGCGCTTATCGATCGCAGCGGACGCCTGCTCGCGTTCACGATGATGCGAACGCGTCCCCCGTTGATCGAGCTGGTCGATCACGCGCTTGACGAAGCGCTGGAACGCGCCGGCGCCGATCGCACGTGTTTGCGATACATTGCGACGACGGGCTTCGGCCGCTCGAGCTATCCGGAGCGCGATCTGCAGCTAACCGACGTCACCGCCGCCGCCCATGGCGCAGCCGGCCTCTTTCCCGGAACGCGCTGCGTCATCGACATCGGAGCGCAGAGTTCGCGTGCGATCAAGATCGAGCCAAGCGGCCGGGTAAGCGAATTCAAGTCGAACGACAAATGCGCGGCCGGAGCCGGCGGCTTCGTGGAGCGCGCGGCGCGCTATTTGGAGACGACCCTGGAAGCGGTCGGCGACCTCTCGATGCGCGGCGAGGCGCCGGTCACGATCTCCAGCGTTTGCGCGGTGCTGGCGGAGTCGGAGATCATCAATCACGTCAGTCAGGGCGAGAGCGCCGAGAACATCCTGCGCGGCGTGCACAACTCGCTTGCCGAACGGGCCCTGCTGCTGCTCAAACGGGTGGGTGTCGAACCGGAGGTGACGCTCGTCGGCGGGATGGGACGCCAAGCTGGCATGCTGCGCGCGCTCGAAGAGCTCGTGGGCTTCCAGCTCAACGTTGCGCGCGATCCGGAAATGGCCAACGCGTTCGGCGCCGCGCTGCTCGCCAAGCGCCGCATCGAAAAGTCGGCCGCATGAGCGGCGCGGGCATCGACGCGCTGCGGGCCGAGCATGAAACGATTCTGCTCGTCATGGATCGTTTGGAAGACGCCGCACGCAGCGCAGCGGACGGACAAATCCCGCCCGAGCTCGTGCGTGCGGCGCTCGATTTCATCCACATCTACGTTGACGGGAGCCACCACGCCAAAGAGGAGGGCGCGCTCTTTGTTGCGATGGCGGAGAATCGGCTCCTAGCCCGCCTCGCCGACACCTTGACCCTCGACCACGATGAAGGACGCATGCTGGTGGCGGCCATCGAACGGGCACTCCTCGAAGAAAGGCCGGCCACGGGGCCCGTTCTCGGGTATGCCGCTTTCATTCAGCATCACATCCGGCGCGAGAACGAAATGGTCTTCGATGCCGTCGAGAAGGGCCTGAGTGAGCCGATCCTGGCGGAGTTGGACGCGCGTTTTCGCGAAATCGAAAGCGAGGTTCTTGGCTCCGACGTAACGACGCGGCTGTTGACGCAGCTCGATGCGGCTTACGAGCGCGACGGCCGGTAGAGCACGACCGTATCGGCGATGCAGACCGGCTTGTCGGCGTTCTCCGCCTCGATCGTCGCGCGCGTGACGACGCGCCAGCCCCGCTCGGTTTGCCTCGCTTCGCTGATCCTGAAGTGCGCGCGAATGCGACTTCCCGACCGCAGCGGTGCCGGAAAGCGCACGCGATCCAACCCTACATTTATCGCGGTTGCTATTCCGTGAACTTCGAAATGCCGGTGCCAGAGCAACGGTATCAAGGCGAGCGTAAGGTATCCGTGCGCGATGGTACCGCCGAATTCACTCGCCCGCGCTCGCTCCACGTCGACATGGATCCACTGAAAATCTCCCGAGCAAGCGGCGAAGGCATCCACGCGCTCCTGCTTGACGGTAAGCCACTCGGTAGGTGGCGTTGGGACCCCGACCAGGCCGCGAAATCCCTCGAAGCCCTCAATGACGAGTCGAGTCATGCTTTTTTCTAACGTTTCTCCGCCAAGGTTTCAACTGCCCGCCCGAATGAAAAGCTGAAGGAACGATGGGACAGCGATCGATCATTGAGCCGTTTCGTATCAAGAGTGTCGAGCCGATCCGTATGACGACGCGCGAGGAACGCGAGCGCTTTCTTGAACACGCGGGCTATAACCCATTTCTGCTGCGAGCGGATGACGTGCTGATCGATCTGTTGACGGACAGCGGAACCGCCGCGATGAGTGCGGAGCAATGGGCTTCGATCATGCGGGGAGACGAGTCCTATGCTGGCGCTCGGTCGTTCTATCGTCTGCGCGGCGTAGTCGAAGAGATATTCGGCTTTCGGTACGTGTTGCCGACGCACCAAGGCCGTGCGGCCGAGCGCATCCTTTTCAGCACGATGTGCAAACCAGGCGACGTTGTCCCGAACAACACGCATTTCGATACGACCCGCGCAAATATCGAATTCCTCGGAGCGCGCGCCGTCGACTTGCCGATTCCACAAGGGCGCCGTCCTTCGGAAATTCACCCGTTCAAAGGGAACATGGACGTCGATGCGCTCGAAAGGTTGATTGTCGAAGTGGGCGCGGAGCACGTGCCCCTGGTCATGCTGACCGTTACCAACAACTCCGGCGGTGGGCAGCCCGTCTCGATGGCAAATATCCGGGACGTTCGTGCGATCTGCGGCCGGCATCGCATTCCGCTTTATATCGATGCCTGTCGCTTTGCCGAGAATTGTTGGTTCATACGCGAGCGAGAAGATGGTTACGGCAGCAAGACGCCGCGTGAGATCGCGCGCGAACTGTTCTCTCTCGCCGATGGATGCACGATGTCGGCAAAGAAAGATGGGCTCGTCAACATCGGAGGGTTTCTCGCCAGCAACGACGAGACGCTCGTCAGGCAAGAATCGCGCTTGCTCATCTTGACCGAAGGGTTTCCCACCTACGGCGGCCTCGCGGGGCGCGATCTCGAAGCGATGGCGACCGGCTTCGAGGAAGTGCTGCAGGAGGACTACCTAGCGTACCGGATTGCGTCGACGGCATATCTCGGTCGCCGCCTCACGGAGATCGGCGTCCCCATCGTGCAGCCACCCGGAGGACACGCCATCTACGTCGATGCCGCGGCCATGCTCTCGCACCTCCCCGCGAGATTGTTTCCGGGTCAAGCCCTGGTGGCCCAGCTGTATCTCGAAGGCGGCATCCGCGCCGTCGAAATAGGAACCGTCATGTTCGGATCCACCGATACCGAAACCGGGGAAGAGCGAGCCGCCGAGATGGAACTGGTGCGCCTGGCTATTCCACGCCGGGTTTACACGCAGAGCCACATCGACTACGTTTGCGAAGTCGTGGGCGACGTCTTCGCCCAGCGCGACCGGATTGCGGGGCTGCGCATGGTATGGCAAGCGCCGCCGCTACGCCACTTTACCGCTCGTTTTGAGTCGGTGTGCGCGCCCTCGTCGCCTAACGATCTGTCAAATGACTGATGTCGAGCGATGCGTGCCGGCCGGAGCGTTCACAAGTTCTTCTCAAACGCGGCAGCCTGTGATGCTATCGTAGTCTTATGGAGGCACTGGCTTTTCCGTCGTATGGCGATGCGCCACGGATCGTCATCTGGGAGATGACGCGAGCGTGTGCGCTGGCATGTCGTCACTGTCGAGCCGAAGCCATCCCGTACCGCAATCCTCAGGAGCTCTCGACGAGCGAAGCGTTCGCCTTGGTAGACGCCATCGTGGATTGCGGCCGGCCGATTTTCGTTCTCACGGGCGGCGATCCGTTCATGCGCGACGATCTCGGCACGATCGTGGAGTACGCCGTCAAGCGCGGCTTGCGAACGGCGGTTTCGCCGAGCGCGACCGGGCGGCTGAGGCTGGAAACGTTGCTGACCCTTGCGCGCGCCGGCTGTCACCGTATTTCGTTGAGCATCGACGCTCCGGATGCGAGCTCGCACGATGAATTCCGCGGCGTGCGCGGGTCGTTCGCACGGACGCTTGAAGCGACAAAGGCGGCGCAGGCCTGCGGAATCGAAGTGCAAATCAACACGACGATCTCGCGGTTCAATCACGCGCGCATCGACGATATAGCCGATTTGCTGGTCACGCTGGACGCGGCGCTCTGGAGCGTCTTCTTTCTGGTGCCCGTCGGCAGGGCAAAGGTGGCAGACGTCCTCAGTGCCCGCGAAACGGAAGAAGCGTTTGCGGCGCTCCATCGGGTCTCGGAGAACGTGCCGTTCGGAGTCAAGACGACGGAGGCGCCGCACTACCGCCGTTATCTCTGGCAGCATACGAGGGAAGAAGACCGAAAGGCGCTGCGCCTATCGGCGATCGGCGACGGCAAAGGCTTTGCGTTCGTCTCCTACTGCGGCGACATCTGCCCGAGCGGGTTTTTGCCCTACACGGTCGGGAACGTTCGCACCGATCGCTTGCTGGACGTCTATCGCGACGACCCATTCATGCGGCGCCTGCGCGAGCCCGATTCGTTCGACGGGAAATGCGGCGTATGCGAGTTCCGCGCGTTGTGCGGCGGTTCTCGCGCGCGAGCGTACACGATGACGGGCGATGCGTTTGCCAGCGAGCCAACCTGTGCATATGTCTCTCCGATGTGGAGGGAACTGCTCAATGCTTAACGTCACCAGGCTGCTGTGTGGTATCAAGCAGCCAATGGACGCCTTGCGGTACGGTCGCGGGAGCGGCGCTCCGCAAACCGCGAGCGAACGAAAGCCGGTCGTGGTTTGGAATGTCTCGCGGACGTGCAATCTGCGATGCCTCCACTGCTATAGTGACTCGGAGGCGCGTAAGTACCCCGGCGAACTCACCCACGAGCAAGGGAGCGCCCTTTTGGAGGATCTTTCCGGCTTCGGCGTTCCGGCCGTGCTGCTCTCCGGCGGCGAACCGCTCAGTCGGCGCGACACATTCGAACTCGCGCGGTATGGTCGTTCATTGGGGTTGAAGTTCACGCTCTCGACCAACGGCACACTCATCAGCCTGCCGATGGCAGAACGAATCCGCGAGATCGGCTTCGCCTATGTCGGGATCTCCATAGACGGCATAGGGGCGACCAATGACCGGTTTCGCGGCGTAAGCGGCGCCTACGACCGGGCGGTGCGCGGCATCCGCAACTGCAAGGCCGTCGGCCAAAAAGTCGGGTTGCGCCTGACACTAACGCCGGCTACGATTGCAGACCTCGACGCCATCTTCGACTTCATCGAAGCTGAGGATATCGATCGCGCTTGCTTCTACCATCTTGTCCCTACCGGCCGAGGGCGCGATGCCGCCGGACTCAGCCATGCGGAAACGCGAGCTGCCGTCGATACGATCTTCCGGAGAACGCAGGCCTTTGCACGGAGTGGTCGGCCGCGTGAAATCCTCACCGTCGACAATCATGCCGACGGACCGTATCTGTATTTAGCGCTGCTGCGCGAGGACCCGCAGCGCTCGGCCGACGCCCTCTCTGCCCTTTCCTGGAACGGCGGCGGCGTCAATTCAACCGGTGTGGGAATCGCCGACGTCGACACGCAAGGGAACGTTCATCCAGATCAGTTCCTACAGAGCATCACGTTGGGAAACGTCAAACAGCGAAGGTTCAGCCAGATCTGGACCGACGAGAGCAACAAAACGCTGGCGGCGCTCCGTAACGGCACGCAACACCTGCACGGCCGTTGCGCCGCATGCCGCTTCTTATCGCAATGTGGCGGGAATTTCCGCGCTCGCGCACTCAATCTCACCGGCGATCTGTTTGCCTCCGACCCCGGCTGTTACTTGAACGACGATGAGATTTCCCTGAAGGCCTAGACACATGCTGCTGCCGAAGAGCGTTGAGACGACGACGATATGACGTTCTATAGGATTGTCGTCAAAACGAACGATGCAACGTGTAGCGAGGTTCCTCCATGGAATTGGAACCACAGTTTGTAGGTTCCCGGCTCCTTCACGGTAACGTAGAGAAGCATGTCCGGTGGCACAATTGCGCTATCGTTCGCGTATACTGCCGCACTAGCGGTTCCCATCGCAGACGCGCCGTTCATGAGCATGCCGTTTCTTCCGGCCGGCGAGGCAAGGGTCACCGGGTGCACGTGAACGTACGTTAGATCGCTGGCGTCAAGAAATACAGCATGCGCGAGCGCTCTCAAGTACGGATGTATGTCCGTGGCCGGCTTCCCGTCCTTCGTGATGTGGATTGCGATTCGCGCTTCTGAGCCGGAGCGAAGTGATAAGCTCGAGAGGGTCACCGAGTATCCGTCGACTCGGCTGACGACGTTGCGTTCGCTTAAGTCCCGCATCGTGACGGGAGTCACCTTCCCGGCCTGGAGATCGAAACGAAATACCTGCTGCCCGATGCCGGCCGGCCGGCCGTCCGAATAGACGTAGTACCTTCCCGGAGCCGGAAGTGTTTGATTGAGCAGGAAGTGGCCGTTGGGCGAAAACCTTGGATGTGCGTGAATGAACGTTTTGAAGTCATCGCTAACGATAATAACGTGCAGCAGCTTCGTCATTTCCTGATCGTAGGCTCGAAGCGGAGTGTTACCGTTTTGGGGAGTCATCCAGAAATCAAGCTTCCACGTTGTTGTATCGCCGTTGATCGGTAGGGCTATGAGATATCCTGTCGTCCTGGCTTTGCCTCCCTGCAACGCAAAGGTACCACGGAGTGGTGTGCCTGCCTGGGCCATCACCATGGAGACTGAACAGATGGCACCAACTAGGGCCAATATGCGTACGGTCATAACAGGTCTCCTCAAGTCATAATGTGATTCTGGGCGCGGATTGTGGAGACGCGGTGAAGGCGAGGTACCGTGGCTTCGCGACATCTTCACAACTCCAAGAAAAGCGCCGCGCTAACTACCCCGGAAAATCGTCGGTCAGTGCGGCATCATAGAGGCCGTCCCTATTCAGCTGAGAAACACGAGCGCTCGGATGCGTATCGAGTACGTCTTCACGATCCTTTTTCAAGTCTTCGCTCACCATCGTTTGCAGCGAGTGTGCCGGCCCTTCTCAGGGCGCCCAGCGATCAACGGCCGTCACCATCGCGCGGCGGTTAGCGCGATGCCTCTAGCATCACTTGATGGCTTCTGAGTTGCCGCTCGTAGATGTCTCGCGCGATATCTAGCATTTGCCAGATCGCTGCGTCCGACACCGTGTACTTGACGGAAGTGCCCTCACGTCGGCCGTAGACCAGCTCCTTGCTCCGGAGGGCGGCCAAGTGCTGAGACACGGTCGACTGCTCGGCGGCGAGGTACTGCTGCAGCTCGCCAACGGTTAGCTCGCCATCACGAAGTGCGTCCAGAATCCGGATGCGCATCGGGTGGGAGAGCGACTTGAAGAGTTCGGCCTTGAAATGTCGCACCATCGCGAGTAATATATTAGCATACCGTAATATAACATTCAACCATACTTACTCCAACGGTTCGCGCGCTCTGAGGCGAGCGACCAGCGCTTAGCGGAGGAAGCTGTCCATGCAAACCACGCCAGACGCGATGCTACTTCGAGACCCTACCTATTACGTGCTCCGGCAGGATGCTGTGCAATTGGAGGGCGTCCAAGGCGACGAGTACGTTGGCAAGCCAGTCGTCATTCTCGAAGCACGCGACGCGGACTCCAACGAGATCGTCGCGACCGGGGTCGGAGACGATGAGGCGAAAGCCTACGTTGATCTTCGCGAACAACTCCATCTCAGGGTCGATGTCTGACATCGCTCACAGTCAGGTTGGCTGCCGCACCGTCGCAGGCGCAGTCTTGAGCGCCTCCTTACCACTCAAGATACAGTTCAATCACGCTCGCCATCTGATCGAAGAGCACATCGCCAAGAGTCCGTGGCCTGGCCTCATGCGGTTTTCCATACATCGCGAAACCGCGTATATCAACAGAATGTTGCTCGTCTGCTTTGGATCTCAGGCGCACTCTGCTGGCAGCGAGTGTCAGTGGTTTCTCCACTGGGAGCCCTGCCGCGACCGTCGCGATGGTTGACGATGAAATCACATGCACAGCAGACTTGAACTTTGTGGTCACTCCTGGGCAGTACGCCTCGCTCCGGAACTCCGAGCATCAGGATCAAAACCTTGGTTAACGCTGAGGCCAAAAAGCAACGAACACGTCCAAGGAGCCCCTGCGGCGGATGCTGCCGTGGCACGATGAAGTGTAATCGTTGGTTTGCGTCAATGTCCGACCGGTAACGCTGTCAATCAGTCGAACGACACGATCCGTCGCGGCGCTTTTGCGGTACGATCGTGGATATCAAGCCAGTGCTTCTTTACGGTGCCGAGTTGCACGTTCAAGCGCTGGACCAACTCCTTATCGGTGAGCCCACTAAAGGCAGCCTGCAAGAGTCCGATTCGCGTAGACCGAGGAGCGGATTGCTGTATTCGAAGAGCTTTATCGACTCCGCGATCGGGATGGCGCAGGCTTCATTTGGGTCATTACTTCGATGACTTGCTCGCTCCGCAGACGCACCTCGCGCTGCTATAAGCGATGAAATGAGGTACGGTCACCCCGTGAAAGAGCGAGTTGCGCGCGTTCTGGGAATCTTCGAGTTCTGCCTCCTCGTGCACACACTCTTGCTCAGCGTGCCTTTCTGGCTCCGATCACGTGG
>PLLA01000017.1 GCA_003140835.1 Candidatus Tumulicola scandinaviensis
CTTTGAAAACACGCCCTAGTTCATGAAGGAAAGCCCGGCGCCGATGTAGTGCTGTTTCTGGCCGTTGATCAGCGTCGGCGAGAAACCGTACTCAACGTCAAACTGCACATGCTGTCCGAAGTCGCGCTGGTAGATGAAGTCGAACCAGCTCTTTCCGCCTAGATTGGGGCCGGCTGATGAGAAGTATGCATACTCGGCGCTGATCTGCGAAGGTCCGCCCGGCAGCGCTGCACTGGCCTCGAGCGTTGGAGCGAACGCGAAATACGATTGCGGAACACCGGCACTGTTGTAAGCGCTAAACGCGTTGAATCCGAGCGTTCCCGACAGTCCGAATTCCGAATTGATCGTATACGCCCAATTGAAGTTGCCGGTGTACTGAGCATTGCCAGCACCAAAAGCTTTTGCGCCCGTCGGAATCGTCACGACCGCATTGATCCCCCAGTCCGCGTTCGAGCTGTATCCCAACTCGTATTTCGCACCGAGGCTGAGGTCGCTCGAGCCGTTGGAGGCAACTCCGCCGACCGACGAATGATTTTCGGTGATCGGCCCTAACTCGAAATCGAGGTGAGGATCGAAGGTGCCGACCCGAATCAGCGATTGCGGATAGGCTGCCGTATTTCCGCCGCCCTGGCCAGTCGTCACGGTGTTCGTGTAGCCATTCTCGATATCAAAGTGACCGGTGCGAACGGTGCAGACGCCCGTGCCGAAGGTGGGGCGATTGACGATCGAGAGGATCGAGCCGCATGGATCGCTTGGCGCGCTCGGCGTCGCCGACGCCGTCGGGGCCGGCGAAGCCACCGGCGACGGTGACGGCGATGTCTGCGCGTAGGCTACCGCGCCCGAGGCTCCGAGAGCGCAAGCGAACGTGGCGGCTGAAGCGAGCCGTGCGATGGTGTTCATTATGGGACTCCTTGGTCAGCGTCGGGGATCGAGCCACTTAGCTATTTGGCGAAACCTCGGCGATTATAGCCGCCAACCGATCCTCGCGGTAGACGCCGTTCGGATCATCCGTTCGGATCATGTGGTCGAAGGAAGCCCTTGGATCTCCATTCGGATCATCCGTTCGGATCATGTGGTCGAAGGAAGCCCTTGGATCATCCATTCGGATCATCCGATCGGAGGATGGCGGAGGTGCCATGAACGCGTTTACTCTTGGGAGGTCATGTTGACACCTCTGCAAGCCGGCGCCTGACCGGTGTGTTCGTCACGCTCGGAGTCACGTAAGGTATGTTGATAGAGATCGCCGTGATCGTAATCTCAGTCGTTGCTTTTGTCGTCTTGGACCTCTACGTGCTCGGATGTGAGAAGGTCTAGCGCCGTGCCATTCGACGACGTGTTAGGTCTCGCTCTCACGATTGCCGGCCTCGGCTATCTGGTATTTGCGATGCTGCGCCCCGAGAAGTTTTAGGAGCAGGAGCCCACAATGACCGCAATCGGCTGGCTACAAGCCGTCGTCTTCTTTCTGATCGTCCTGGTGCTGACCAAGCCGATCGGTCTCTACATGGTGCGCGTTTTCGAAGGCGGCCGCACGTGGTTCTCGCCGGTTCTCCGGCCGGTGGAATCGCTGATCTATCGATTGACCGGCGTGCGCGAAGACGAGGAGATGCCCTGGTACGCCTACGCACTCTCGATGCTCGCCTTCTCGGTCATCGGGCTGGTCTATCTGTACGTGCTCCTGCGTACTCAGAAGTGGCTGCCGTTCAATCCTCAGCATTTCGACAACATGACGCCCGATCTCGCGTGGAACACGGCGGTCAGCTTTCTCACCAATACGAACTGGCAGTTCTATTCCGGCGAGAGCACCATGAGCTATCTTTCGCAGATGGCGGGGCTCGCTTGGCACAACTTCGTTTCCGCGGCCGTGGGCATCGCCATCGCCGTGGCGATCGTGCGTGGTCTGGTTCGGACGAACGTGAAGACGTTAGGCAACTTCTGGGTCGACCTGACGCGCTGCTCGCTCTACATCCTGTTGCCGATCTCGATCGTCGTCGGGCTCTTCTTGGTGTCGCAGGGCGTTCCCCAGAACTTCCACGCCTATCAAGACGCTAAGTCGATCGAAGGGTTCGCCCAATCGATCACCGGCGGCCCGATGGGATCTCAAGAAGTCATCAAAGAGCTCGGCACGAACGGTGGCGGATTTGTGAACGCGAACTCCGCCTCGCCCAACGAGAATCCCAATCCGTTAACCAATCTCGTTGAGATGGTGCTCATCTTTTGCCTCGGTGCCGGTCTGACGTACATGTACGGCAGGATGGTGAAAGATACGCGGCAGGGATGGGCGATCTTTACGGCGATGGCGATCATCTTTTTCGTTGGATTTACCACGGCATACTGGGCCGAATCGGCCGGTAATCCCATCGTCCACCATCTCGGGGCGGCCGGTGGCAATCTCGAAGGGAAAGAATGCCGCTTTGGCGTCTCCGCCTCGGCGCTCTTCGCAACCGTCACGACCGACACGTCGTGCGGTGCCGTCAACTCGATGCACGACTCGTTCATGCCGCTCGGCGGCCTTGTGCCGCTGGTCAACATGCAACTGGGCGAAATCATCTTCGGCGGCGTCGGAAGCGGCTTGTACGGTATGATCGTCTTCGTCGTGCTGACGGTGTTCATCGCGGGTTTGATGGTCGGGCGCACGCCGGAGTACTTAGGGAAGAAGATCGAGCGACGCGAAGTGCAGTTCGCAATTCTCGCGGTTTTGGTTACGCCGGTGCTCTGTTTGGTACCGACGGCGATTGCGGCAATCGTCCCGGCCGGCACCGCAACGCTGAACAATGCGGGCCCCCACGGTTTCTCGGAAATTCTCTACGCGTTCACCTCAACGAATGCGAACAACGGCTCGGCATTTGCGGGTTTGGGCCCCAACGTATTTTACAACTTGATGACGGGCCTGAATATGGTCTTCGGACGGTTTACCGTTGCCATTCCTGCCCTCGCCCTTGCCGGCGCGCTTGCCGGCAAGAAGGCGGTGCCCGAGAGCGTCGGTACCTTCACGACCCACTCTCCGATCTTCGTCGCTTTGCTGATCGGCGTCATCGTCATCGTCGGCGCGCTTACGTTCCTCCCGGCCGACGCACTCGGCCCGATCGTCGAACATCTCTTCGTCCTGCAAGGAAAGACGTTCTAGCATGCTCTCTTCTCGTCGTCTGGAGCGCCGTCCCAAGGCGCGCTCGCTTTTCGACCGGACAATCGTCGTCCGTGCGATCGGTGACTCGTTCAAGAAACTCGACCCGCGGTGGCAAGTGCGCAATCCGGTGATGTTCGTCGTCGAGG
>PLLA01000009.1 GCA_003140835.1 Candidatus Tumulicola scandinaviensis
CAATTATCCCGCGCGAATCGTCAGTCGTCAAGTCGTCTCGTCCTGACTATGCTCGCGACCAGCGGCATTCGAGGACCAGCACGCAGGCCTTGCTTCAGAGACGCGTCCTGTACGTTACGTGCATCGATGCTAGCTGCGAATTTGCGCACAAGCCCCCAACTAGTCTTCCTCAAGCACCGGCGAACAGGGGCGAGGGAGCCTTACCAAACGAGCCTTTCCATCCACTTTAGGGCGTCGATTCCGCGCAGAACCTTATGTCGCGGATTCCGGCTCTGTTTTCGTATCCCCGTCAGGAGGAAAACCGCCCAGGCTGACAGTTACGGATCGTATTAATCAGCCAAGTAGCATGGCGCTTGATGCGTCGCAGGATCTCTACGTGGCGAATTACTGCGGAAATAACGTCAGCGAGTATACATCTGGAAGGGCGATTTGTCCCAAACGATATCATCACAAGTCGAAGAACCCTCAGCGTTAGCCTTTGATGGTTCGGGACATTTATACGTAGCGAATCAGGCAAACGCTACGGTCACAGTATACGCGCCGGGTACCGAATCCGTCTTGCGCACGTCGTGTTAAGGCCTCAACGGGCCAGTCGCATTGGCAGTTGATACGCGGACAATATCGACGTAGCCAACTTCGTGGGTAATACGGTAGCCGACTACTCATCAGGGAGCACTTTGCTTCTTAGGACGCTTTCCAAGCACAATTCACTTTCACGATCTCTAGCCGTCTCCCCGAAATACTTAAGCTTGCCGCTTGCTCTCGGCATTGAACACACAAGAGATGACGAGCGAAACGATTCCGTAGGCCGACCTGACGGTAGTATTCGCCTAGCTAAACGCGCCGCTTCGTGAGTTCGACCAAGGCTGCCTGTAAGTCGTCCAAATCAGCGACTTTTCGAGAGTCTATTGCGATTGTCACGTCGTCGGGTTACATATTGCTACGGCGGCTGCACACAGGACACCCAACACATAACGAAGATCGGCGCGCGCGCGCCCGGCCTGTGATAACCGAAGTGCTAGGAGCGTAGAGGGTCACGGAGCCACCCGCTGGTAATCCTGGCGCCGAGACCATCACTGTGAGAGCGATCTCGACGATTGCAACGATCCAGTCGCTAACGAACAACCAGTTGAGTGTCCTTTTGCTACCAGTTTCGACTAATGACGCCAAGCTCAGCTAGCCGAATTGCGCAGGCTTTGTTCGAAACGCCGAGTTGCTGAGCGCAATTTTCGATACCGAGGCCCTCCTTGTACAGGGCTATACAAAGGTCGGCTGGCATAAGTAGCTGTGCAGCAAACTTGTTTGATAAAATTTCTCGACGCTTCTTCCAGGAGGCTGAATCAGAACTAAAATCGACATCCGTCGCCGAGCAGCTAAACAATTGAGCAAAGGCGTCACCGAATAGGGAAGCAGCTCCAACGTTGCGAAAATCCAAAATGAGATGTCCGCACTCATGGGCAAGTGTAAAGCGCTGTCGCTCACGCAGATCGCGGGCTTCAACCAGAACAAGTCGCCGCTCGGGTACGAGTAGCCCTAGAATAGATCGACCCCGTAGTTCCAGGTTCTCAATGTAGGCTACGTCAAAGTCAAAAGCCTCACGCATCAATGTTTCAATATCGACGCCTATACGGTTTGAAAGTCGCGGCAAACGAACATGGCGCAACATCCGCTCTATCTCGGCTTCAATATTGACATACCCTCTCATGATGGTTAATGAACGAGTTTTCGACGGCTCAGCAAGTCTCTTAGTTCAGCGCTTGTAAGCGCGGCACTCATCGCGTCTCCGCGCGCGGCGACATCAAACGTCGCATTCACAATCGTCGCATAGACGCTCGAGCGAACCATCTGCGTAATGAAACGCAGCAATGAGACATCAATTCGCAAATACGACACAAGAAAGGATTGGAAACTAGGATCCTCTAGATCTTCAAACGTGCCTTGCTTTAATGCTATGATGCGAAGCATCGTTCGTCTCTCAGGACCATCTGCCATTGAGGAAGCAACCTCGTGCATCACAACACCTAACGGCGACAGCTCAATTTTTGCTCCTTCTTCCTCGAGCCACGTCAATCGCTGATCGTCTGAGCGTACTTTGCCATCGCCATGCTCAGTCATTGTTCTGCTCCCAATATTTGCGAAGACGGCCCGTGCCTCGACAGTACATTTGACGGAAATTGGCAGCCGTGACCTGCCGGCCTTTCTTTTCTTGCCATGCCATCCGCGCTTCCTCTCGTGTGCGACATGACAACGTTAGCGCAATGGCGTCGTGCTGGTCGGGGTGTTCCAAATTGAGGCGGGCCAACAAGGCACCGAGCTCCTCATCCACGTCCGGCTCTGCGTCGAAATCGATCTGCATGTTGATCTCGGACGCCGCCCAACGTGCCTCCGTTCGGCGGCGGGCCTCACGTCGATCGATGAGGGTTCGTGCTTTGTTCTTAGCGATGCCCGACACTTGTCTTGCGATATGATCGGCGCGCACGTGGTTTCTCACATGCTGTAGGATGGCTTCCCACGTCAAGCTGAGTAGGTCGTCAAAGTCTTCTTTAATCCTAAATTTCCTGCAAACCGAAAATACAATCGTCCTCACGAGCAGATCGGCGCTAGAAGCGTCGCTGTGCTCGATCCAAGTCGCCAGAGCCAGCGCTAGGCGCATTTCCCTCACGATCGCCCTTATTCTACCGCACTGCCCATCCGGCATCCTTGAGCGGGTAGTGCGGGCACACATTGACGTCGACGCCGCTCAAGAGCGGATGCGACCGCATGTTTCCGGTCAGCGCGTTATAAGAAGTGTACCGCGTGACACCGGACGGTCCCACGAATCCGGCAAATAACCCCAGCATATTCGTTATCGCCTGTGAAGCGAGAAGACCGTTGACGCTGATGACCTGCTGTTCGTAGTCGACCTGGGTTCCGGCATACCGATTACGCTCGCGGGCAAGAAGTTCATCAGAAAGAAACCCGAGGCACCAGAAACAGGCTTCTCCTGGAATCGATGTTACGACTTGGCCCCCTGCGCTTACCACCCGCCGGGTATCACCCTCCCCTTCGACCCTAATCTGCATGCCGACGTCAATCACCGGGACCAACGCCATCCGTGCAAAGTATTCGATCACATGTCGGGTTCCAAAATGATCCACTGCGGAAAAGCATATATCTGCGGATTGTAAACCCTGGATAGAATCAGCCTCCTCTATTCGCATGACGAGTGGCTGGACGCGCGCTAGTTTGCGAAGCCGATGTGCGATCAATTCTGCTTTTGGCTGCCCAATCACACGGTAATGGCTGAGTACAACCCGATTCACATTTGATCTTTCTAAATTGTCCGGATCAATCGCGATGGTTTCGCCGACACCAAGATGCGCGAGCTGCTGCACTAGATGCGATCCGGATCCTCCCGTTCCAACGACAACGGCTCGCGCGCTACGCAGCGACGCAAGCCCTGTTGCGCCGAGAAACGCTAGCCGGCTGTCATCGTTCAACTGGGCACCTCTCGAACTGGGATGGGAATAAGTCCATCGCTGCGGGCGACGAGTGCAACGGCCTGATCCAGGCTTAACAGCAAGGCGCCTGTCGGTAAGGTCTGATCGATCAGCGCCATCGGATGCAAAATCGTCTCGTTCGTCTGCATGTCGACCGGACTGAACCACGGCAAACCTTTATGCTCGTGAAGGTGCGTTAAGAATATGCCCGCGTTGTGAACGGCGGCATCCTCGGCAGCCCGCATCAGCCAACGCGTATCGAACGAAACGGGTGCCCGAGAATCCAAAACGTAAGCTTCCTCAGGTAACGGCGCGAACTCAACGGTTACGATCGTTGTCTGATTATATTGCGAAGCATACCGTGCGCGAACAACACAGAGTCGTTCCTCTCCGATGATCGGAGGTAGCAGAAGCTCGGTTCTAAGATCGCGCATTTGGCGCAGGACGATGTTCAGGCGCACGATTAATACATCCGTAAGTGCGCGAGAATTGCTTCGTGTGGCGGAACGGTAGCCGGGATTTCCCCAATGCTGTGGGCGTACATCACCGTACCGCGGAACGGATGCGTTGTCAGATTCAAGTTCCCAGCTCGCGGCTGAAGTTGACGGTCGAAGAACAGTCGAGTCGGATAGCCATTCATGGATCCTCGGACGAAGACCGCATGGACCATCGTGCCATCGGATAATTCTAAAGTCGGGAGGTCAACCAGCGGCACACCCGGGAGGGTCGACTCCTGGAATGGCGAGCAACCATCACCGAATGTAACCCGCAGAAGATGGTTCTCGTCCTCGGTCACCGGCCAGCACCTCCGTGGCCCGGTACCGCCACGAAGTGCTCGTCATGATGGATTTCGACGCGTTGCGTGTCGCCGATCTCCTCGCGCTTGTGTCCCTTGATTCGATAGAGGAGGTCTGCCAAGGGAACTCCCGTGCGTTCCTTCAGTTCGATCCCCGTGTAGTGCCGCTTCGGCAGTTCGAACGGCTGATCGTTCATGAAGATCCGCACCGGCTCGTGCTTCTTTTCGTCCTCCATGTTCGTCCCTCGCTTTCACCCAAAGGTAACCGCGGGGGCATTTTTGTGCCAGCCGACGACGGAAATTTTTACGCGCAACGCCGGCGATGCTCCTTCGACTGCGCGGAGTCGTCGCGAGCTCGCTCGGTCGGTACTATACGCGACTACGCCATCTGCCACTCAGGCGGGAGGATAGCGCTCAACCGAACTATTGCTTGCACGATCTGGGGCGACAGATGAAGCGCTTCATTGCCGGCGCAAAGACGCATAGGAGCCCCCAAGCCGACGCGCTCCTTTGACGCCCACGGACAAAGAGACTAAGCCGCCGCATCGAGATCGGTCGAGAGGCTGAGAAGACGAAAAGGGAACCCAGGCACTCCACGTCCCATACAATTCTATCTGCCGTTTGTTCGGGCGCGATACGCAAGAATGCCTTGAAGCTCGCGGCCGGAGAGACTGCAGATCTAAGCGATCAGAAGGTGCTCAAGGCTTGACAGCGACGGCAATTGGATTATCGATGCCCTTCGTTATCGTTAACTTGGGCTCACTTCCCCCAGGAGAATATACCGTGACGCTCCCAAGAGTGCTGGGGGCCTGCGCAGCGTTTGCGACATAGAGATTTCCCGCCGCGTCAAGTGCGATGGCGCCACCGCCTCCTAGTCCCGGCGCGCCGACGATGCCGTCGGTTATAGTTCGGACGGGGTCACCGCTTCCAGGCGGGTAGATGGTTACCGCTGAGGGATTACTCCCTGAGTCTAAGACGTACAGATTCCCCGTACCGTCGAAAGCTAGGTCTGTGGGGCGGTTTACTCCACTGGTAATCGTACGTGCGGGCGAACTATCGCCGGGGGCATAGACCGAAACACTTCCTGCCTGATTGGCTCCAGCATTTGCTGCATAAAGATCGCCGGAGGCATCAAACGCAAGGCGATCAAGTGTATAGTCTATCCCGGTCGTTATCTGCCAGTACGGCTGCATCTGGCCAGGGGCAAAGACAGGCACCGACGTCGTTCCTCTTCTTACGGCAAGATCGTTAGAGGCATCCACGGCTAACTGGCAGCACGCGTTTGGAAGCCGTCGTATGACCCGCTGCTGTGCACCGGCGTACTCACATATTCGATTACTCGCGCACGCTGAGTAAAGATTCCCGCCAGAGTCTAAGGTCAGGGATCCGAAAGGGTGTTTTTGGTGAAGTGTTCGCAAGAGTTTCCCGCCACGGTTTTCGTAGATATTCAATGCTGCATTTCCACTGAAGTATGAAGCAGCGTACAAGTGACCGGCAGTATCTACGGCGAGACCGAGATGATATGGATTGGCGTCCGACTTCCCTAAACTAATCGTCCTAAGGAGCGACGCGCCACCCTTCGTGTAGACAGTGACAGCGATCTCCGGCCCAGGCTCCACGTTCATCACATAAACCGTGGCGCCGCCACGGGTGCTCCTACCCAGCATTGTCGCAACATTAGTCTCAGAAGACGCATTGTTGGTTGAGATCATTGGGTCTCCGGCGCCGGCGCAAGCAGCTAGTGTAAGCACCAAAAGGACGGATGTCACCAACATCGACACTCGATTCATAGAACTTTCTCCTCTATTTCCAGACCTAAAGGGTCCGATAACTACACTTACAGACCAACCCATGTCCAGGTGGGCGCCAGCCCAGCACCGTACGTCACCGCGATCGTTCCACCAGCTTTGACGAGAAATGACTTCTGGTTGTTCGCTGCAATTGTTGCGTTAGTCGTTACACCGTTGAGCGCGACAGCCGTGACTGGTGATCCGGCAGCCGTAATAACCGTTACAAAGCAATCATACGGGTAGGGATTCGCAAACGTCGCACCCGTCGCGGGGAAGGGCGTTATCAGCGTTGTGCTTAGTGCAGCCGGTGGATTGGCGCCGATATTGTCAAGGATGCGCACTCCCTTCAGAGCTGATGCCGCCGCGCTGTTGAGGATCGGAACGCCGATTGTAGCGTCAAAAATATTGCCCTTGATAAGAACGCGCAAAGTGTCGCCGGAAGCCAGCGGTGGAGGGAAACCCGTTCCCGGGAAAAGAATTCCCGTAACGCTTGTATTTGGCACCCCGGCAGTGCCCGCGTTGCGAAACAAGTTTCCCTCGATGACGATGTCGTTGCCTTGGACCTTTATCCCCGTACCAGTTGCTGGGGGCCAAATAAAACTCCCGTGCATATATCCATCATTGACGGCGAGTGGTTGTTCGAACGGTGTAAGGCCACCAAAGTCAAAGATGTTGGCCCGAACTAGCATCCCCCATCCCTGCAGCACGACCATGAAATTGCTACCCGGCCCGTAGACGAGATTGTCAGCAATAATAACCGAGCCTTGTTGGGCAGTCGCCTGTTCATTGCTCTTGCCAGCACCAAAACTTCCTCCGCTAGCTACGCTAGTTGAGTCTTGATAGTTAATAGCTTGTTGATCAGGGCCGGAATCAGATGAGAGGAAGATTGTATTGCCCGTAATGACCGTTTGGCTAGCAGTCTTGCCGGTGTTTGCTGGTAGGTCAATGCCGATCGAGCCAATATTATACATCAAATTGTTCGACACGACCATATCGCCATTGCCTTCTGATCCCACACCGTCGCCACAGTTCGTCAGTAAATTGCCGTGAATTAGGATGTGCCAAGCGCCCGGACAGTCCATTCCGTCGTTCGTGTTTGGCGGTACATCAGGGAAGTTATGCAATGTGCCAGGCGGCGGGAACGACGCGAAGTTAGAGGGCTGGTTGCGCTGACCAATTCGATTCTGCGCGAAGAGAATTCCCGCTGCTCCAACACACCGAATCGGCAACTGGCCTGGGCTGCCACCCGCTGGCAAACCACCCGTTGGTACTTGCGAGGCCGTCCCCGCCAACCACACTGGAAAATTCATGTCGATGCGACACTTTGTTACAGAGGCGTGCATCCATGGCACGTTCGTGCTACTCGGTGTTCCGAACGGATTAGTTGGCACAAAATTTTTCACAAAAACAATGAGATTATTTGGAGTTGTGTCGGTGCCCGTTGTTTGCTGGAACGATTGTGTAATGGGACCATTTGCGTGGGCGTCAAGGTTTTCCGTCCCGTCAATCAGGATACCGTTGACGTTACCATTGTAGATCCAAACGTTATCTACGCCGCAATTCAAAGCGGCGTGCATATCGACTGCCGCACCGGATAGCTGTCCTGCGGGTGTTCCGTCCTGTGCGAGTTTGAGATTGGTATTAGGGGTACCCGTCGGCGATCCATCGATCCATAAACCCGGCATCCCTGCATTAAAACCAAGCCGACCCTGGCAGTCGATCGAAAGATCTCTGATGTAGACATTGCTTGTAAAGTAACCGGTTAAAAAGGACGGATCAGAATTATAATCTGCCCACCAATTCGGCGTCGCGATGACGTACCCAGCCTGGATAGTTGCTTTGTGTGGCGTTTTTTGTCCAGTTGGCTAGAACATCCACCCGTCGTAGATTTGCTCGCCGACGAGGAGATACGTCTGCTCGGGTCCATCGCCCACGAGAATGACGTTATCAAAGAGCGTTATCGGTCCGTTGGGCAAAGTAACGGTACCCGTTGTGGGTGGCAATGTACCTGGCGTGGGACCTAGCGCAAGATCCGATGGACAGTTTGGTCCATAGTAATAGTTGTTTACTGCCCACTTGAAGCCTAATGGTGCTGGCAGTCCAGAACACGACGCACCGGTGGGGTCTCCCGGCGTTCCACTTGGTGGCTTCACTATCGTACCGCCGTTGAGCAGGTATTTCGAAGATGGCAAATATACGATTCCACCGCCGTTTAAGTACGCCGTATTAATCGCCGCCTGAATAGCTGCGGAGTCGTCGTGCAGGCCGTCGCCGTGCGCGAAGTAAGGAGAGGCCTTAACATTGTAGATGCCGAGCGCCGTCGCGTCGAAATCAGACGGGATCGTTAGTGGCATCGTTTACCTCGATTGAGTTTTTGAGAACGCTTCAGTGTTCCACGTCTAAAATGTTCGTGGCGGCGGAGGCGTAAAGCGCTTCCTCAGCCGCCCTTAGATTATAGGCTACGCTTCCACATCGGCCGGCACAAGCCCGCTGTCTCTGGCCGCGAAAACATAGCTTCTCCAGCTGCATCCTTACTTTGGCGAGCGGGCCATTATCGGTCACCAGGAATATCCTGCCGGGGCGTGATCGGTGGAGGATGCAGCCTTCGCCAGTTAGATAGGTGCCAACGGCGACGAGGCTTGACGGCCAACGCGCTTGTGGAATGGTCCTGGCCTGCCTTGGCTAGCACTATGAGGAAAAGCGGTTTGCGTCCGTCTTCGGTTGCGCCAAACCGCACTCGGCGCCGACGTTGCCGACGTCAGCAAAACGATCCAGCGAAATCACGAGCGCATACGGTACGTGCGGAAGCCTGGCAACCGCTTCGAAGCGAGCCGCAAGTGCCTAGCCTCCCGATGACTGTTTTTTACGCGGGGACCGCATTTTCCCCAAAGTGACCGTAACGGGCTAGCACTGCGTTCCCGATCTGATCCGGCGGTCTGGGCTGCTTAAAACCCGGGATGTCGTTCCTCGATCTCTGGCGGCGTGCGGGTGAAATAGGGCCAGCGTTCGTCCGTATGGAAAACATCACGTACCTATCTCAACGTTGTAAAGGCCAGTTGAAAGCGGGTGCATTCTGATACTTAAAGACATCGAAATCGCACATTTTCGCTGCCTTCAAGACTGCGTTGTGACCTTCGATCGATACTGCCCATTGGTCGGGCCGAACGGAGCGGGGAAATCTACAATCCTGGAAGCCATTCGATTCGTTCTTGACCCACGACATCGGGTCGTTCCCGAACAAAACAATCCAGATTGCGCCGAAAAACCCCTGTGCGTAAGGGTTACCCTTGCTGAGCCATCGAGCGCAGAACTTTCGCAATACGGCGCATTGATGATGGCCGATCGTACTCTAACACTCTCAAGAGAAGTGACATTCGTCGAAGGTGATGTCTCAAGTCAATACTTCGTGTCGATCGGCTGCCACAAGCCGTTTCAGCCGATTCGCGATCTGCTTCATAATGCAGAGAATGTCCCCGCCAAGACCCAGTATAACACATTCGCCACTTCCAACTCGGGGTATGGTTTAGAGACAGTACCAAAGTACGGCGACATTGAGCCAAGTTTACGCCAATGGGAGCTGTCGCATCCCGAAGAGTGCACGACAGTAAGTCAGCCGGTCTTGCAGAAAGACCTCACTGCCGTGGGATGGCCGCTCGTAAATGTGATATACGTTCCCGCCGTAAAGGATGCTAGCGAAGACATCGGTGCTCGTTCTCCCTTGCAAAGGCTCCTGGACGTCATCGTGTCAGAGCCTGCGAACGCAAACGCCGATATGACGAAACTCCGTGAATACGTTCGTAAAGCATATCAAAAAATCTATCCCGAAGATGCGGCGGAACTTACGAGCATTGCGAGCGTCATTAGTCACGACCTAGCGGCCTTCGCGCCTGGAAGCTCGATTGAACTTGGTTGGACGCAAGGCTACGAGCCTCCGTTAGATCCACCGCCAATTGCGGTCAAAGTTGTCGAGGACGCCTACGCAAGTGACATCGCTGAAAAGGGACATGGTGTTCAGCGCGCGGTAATCATGGCAGTCATCAGTGTGTTAGATAAACTCCAGGAAATGCTCGAAACGGTGTCCGGCACGCCGCCGGGGACTTCGCCGATGCGCGACCTCCTGCTGCTGATTGAAGAGCCCGAACTTTATCAGCATCCCATACGCGCCCGGCATTTCGCGGAAGCGCTAAGAGGCCGCGCGTGCGGCGCTAGTACTAAGAAGACGCAAATAATCTTCTCGACGCATTCGCCGAATTTCATTTCACTATCCGACTTCCCTGGAATCCGCCTTCTAAAGCGCTTACAGGAAGAGCCAGGAAAACTGCCGAGGCGCTCGATCTCACATACTACGCTCGATGCAGTGGCTAAAGAGTTGTACGACGCTCAGGACGCACCGATTTTCGTATTTGGCGGTGAAGACCTCGGCGCGCGGCTGCATGGCATGCTTGACTCGTCGGTTAGAGAAGGATTCTTCGCAGATAGCATCGTCCTCGTCGAGGGTGATAACGACTACGGGACGCTAGTCGGCTCTCTGCGTGCACGAGACTTCGATTACGAGGCCTTTGGCCTAGCTATTCTCGTTGTAAATGGCAAGAACAACTTGGATAAAGCCCTCGTTATATTCAGGCAACTGGGAATACCGACCTATGTTCTTTTCGACGGTGATGCGAACAAAATGCACCAGACTCGCGAGCGAACGGGCAAGGCTAGCGGTTCGGCGGAAGCAAAAGCCAATCGTGCATTGCTAAAGCTACTCGGTCAGCCGGTCGTCGATTTCCCAGGCACCACGATTGCTGCCCATTGCGCCTACTTCTTTGACTCGTTCGACAAGGCGCTAATAGCTGAAATCGGTGAGGAATTCTCCGACGAGTTCGCAAAGAGCTGTGGGGAGTTTGGGTACGAAGAAACATCGAAGGCACGAAAGGTCCCCGAGGTTTTCGCGCGCACACTTCGAGCCCTATCGGCACGCAACGTCCGCTCCGAGACGCTGGAAAGAGTTGCTGACGCAATCGAGACGTTTACGCGCAGGGCAAGAGCGCCGCTTCGAGCGTAAGTAGCACCTTGGGCGCTCGCTTGAACACCCAGCCGAGCTGTCCGCCTAAACGTTCCGGGATGCCGAATTTCTTAGTGAGATCGCTACGTAGGAGTGCATGGGTATCACGACGTTGATCGACATCAATTCGCTGGAAATCTCTATTTGAGCATGTCCTCGGTAAGAACCTTGGAAGCGGCGACCGAGATCGTCGCGGAGATAGCTCCAAGGGCGCAACGGTCAGTGCGCGGGAGCTCGTGCGTTTCGGCGCACCGCCGAGTCCCCTCGGTAGCGCGCGGCCCGTCGGCGTCGAACGATATACACCGACATCTTTCGCTCTAACATTTTCTAACGTAGCGGTCGGGAAGGACCAGAAACGGATGGGACCAGCCGCGACTCAGAGCATCAAAAAAGCCTTGCAGAGTAACCTAAAATCGACAGCGGTCAGGACTCTTCGGAACCCCCCGAGCAGTGGTTCAACTCCCTAGGGGCTACCAAAGAAAACCCGCGACGTCTCCTGCGGAGTTCACTCTATACGTCGGCTTTAGCGCTTCGTGACGCCATGGCCGACCCGTCGGGCATGCCGTCGGCGGTTGCCATTCGGCTGCCGCACGCGCTAAACGTGCCCGTAGCGAGCTAGGAGCGGGGGAACCGATCGACACCAAAAACCCCGAAAGGGACCTTACGGGGACAACACCATCGGATCTTCTCCGTTAAGCCGTAATCTCATAAAGGACGCCACCAAGAGGCTTTAATCATCCCGCTCCCTCCCAGGTCTTACTACGCGCGCTAAGCAACTACTGTGCTTGGCTTCTATATAGTCCCCTCGAACAGCCTGATACGGTCGTCGCAAGTGCTGCGAACCCACGCACTCACATCTGCAATGCGTCTTTCTGGCGATAGTCGCCGCAAGCGAACAATTGTCACGTCGAATACCCACTTCCGGCTTTTGCCAATTAAATGCGCGATGCCCATAAAAGGCGGGGCTTGCACATAAAAGTCACAGGGGGTTAGCAGTCGCCCTCGAAGAGCGCCAACGAATTGTTCTTAGGGCGAGCAGAAGGAAGTCGAACATGAAAAGGATTCGAGTCCATCCGCCGATTATCGTTGCGAGCGCGCTGGTTAGCTTCTACTTCGCATTTAAGCAAGAAGTCGTGTCGCTCAAAACAATCAGGCGAAACTGGCGGCGACGTTCTATGGCCCCTATATGGACAGTCTCTCGGGCCGACTACACTACATCCTCATGCTCGCTCAGGGAATCGACCTCCACGGGCCCAAGGCTGAGATCGGCATCAAGAACCTTTGTAAGGAACTGCGAAAGCTGGAACATGAGGCCGAACTGATGCAAATGTCGCCGGGACTTCCGTCCTTTGAAAGCTGTAGCCCCGATTAGGATACACCTCGACGTCACTCCGACTCGGAGGGAGCACCCATGGCTGTTAAATGCGACCCATACCATACGATTACTGAAGAGAAGCCCGAGCAGCGAGACGTTTATCACGACTACAAAGACTGCCCACAAGGCAGCCGCATCAAGCCTGAAAACTGGCAGAGCGGCAAGGATGGAAGGCCCCGGTGTGATGACTGCATTGATATGGATTAGCAAGACTTTTCCTTGAACTCGATCTCCCAATGAGGCGCGTGGGGTCATTGCGATCAAGGATATGCCAGATGCGGCGCAATTGGCGGGGGCTGAAGTCTCCAATCGAGACACGTCGCCAAAGCCTTTCACCCATCGCCTGGTATGCCGTGGAATCGGACTGTTGGCTCAGGAACTGAGTGTTCTACTCTACACTCGCAGGATTCAAATGTCTCGATTCCCGCATCCATAAGCGCCTGTACGGTGCGACGAGTGCCTCGGCTGCAACGGGGAAATCCGATTCCTTTGTATGTCCACTGCTTCTCAAGCCGCTGAAGGCGGCCGGCACGATCAACCCTAAAAGAGCAGCTACCGCGAAGCATCGCGTGAGCGCGCCTACCGTAAGATGATGAAATGTGATGAGAAACACTCCTACCGCCAGCATGGGCATCGCCGCCAAGGCAATCCCGTACGTCAATTGAACGAACGCTGAGACTTGCATCAGCCCACCGAGCGACA
>PLLA01000054.1 GCA_003140835.1 Candidatus Tumulicola scandinaviensis
GAGCAAGAAGGACTTCAAGCTGGGCGAGCTCCTCGAGCAGGTGCAGCCGGAGGACTTGCTGAAGTTCGGCCTCATCCCGGAGTTCATCGGCCGCTTGCCGATCGTCGTTACGCTCGACGCGCTCGATGAGTTGGCCCTGCGCCGCATCCTGACCGAGCCGCGCAACGCGTTGGTTCGCCAGTTCCAGAAGATCATGAACATGGACGGCGTGGACCTTCAGTTTACGAAGGAAGCCCTGGTCGCCATCGCGATCAAGGCGCAAAGTCGAAAGACCGGTGCACGCGGCCTCCGCTCGATCCTCGAGGAAACGATGCTCGAGGTCATGTACGATTTGCCGTCACTCCAAGGCGTCAAGAAGTGCATCGTCAACAAAGACGTGATCGAGAAGAAAGAGTCGCCGACGCTGATCTACCAGCAAGAGCAGAAGAAGGACATGCCCGCCTAGCCTTCGGGACTTCGAGCCCGAACGGTACATCGCAGCGTCAACCCGCCAAGTTTGGTCATTCCGTCGGCACCCGGTCCAGTGGCGCCAAGTCGTTTTGCTTGTCAGCTGTATTGACAAAAGTCGATGCAGTTCATAGAATCGAAACATGTCGATGCAGCGATGTTGTCCGCCGGTGGACGTCGTCCAGACGGTATTCGAGCCGAGCGCCACGCTTTTTAAGGCGCTCGCCGACCCGTATCGCCTAACCATCCTCGCGACCTTAGCTTCGGCCGACGAAGTCTGCGTTTGCGATTTCACGGCGGCGTTACCGCTGAACCAGCCCACGGTGTCGCATCATCTGCGCGTTTTGCGCGATGCGCGTTTGGTGACGTGCGAGCGGCGCGGGACGTGGGTGTATTACCGCTTGGCCGCCGACGCGCTGAAGCGACTCGACGACGCGCTCGGTGAAGTCCTGCGACAGAAGGTAGCGGTATGAAAGTACATCTAAATCTCGCGACCACCGATCTAGCCGGCAGCATCGCATTCTACTCAACGCTACTCGACGTGCGCCCGGTGAAGGTTTTACCCGACTACGCGTTGTTCGTCACCGAAGAGCCGGGGCTGGAACTCGCGCTCGACCTCACGGACGCAGTTTCCGCCGCGACCGACGTGCATTACGGCGTTTGCGTCGATGCGACCGAGGACGTGGATCGGGCGATAACCCGCCTTCAGGACGCCGGCCTTGTTTCCTCGATCGAGCGTGAAGAAACGTGCTGTTACGCCAACCAAACGAAGGTGTGGGCTATCGATCCGTCCGGCCGGCGCTGGGAAGTGTACGCGGTACACGAGGACACAGAAGAACGCGACGGCGATACGACGTGCTGCTCCGGCGGCGATGGAACGCGAGTTTGTTGCGTCGCTTAACCGGTTCGAAAAATGACGCTTGTTAGGCGCGGCGCCACCGAGGCGTTGGGGACGGCCTTTCTGCTCGCCGGCGTCGTGGGGTCGGGCATTATGGCGGAAAGACTGAGCAACGGGGATCCCGCCATCGCCCTGCTCGCGAACACGCTCGCGACCGGCGGCATTCTGGTGTGCTTGATCGCTGCACTCGGGCCGATATCGGGTGCCCATTTCAATCCGGCGGTCTCCGTTGCCGATGCTTTGCACGGCGGCCTACCTTGGCGAGAGTTGCCGGTATACGTCTTGGCGCAGATCTTTGGCGCCGTGGTCGGCGTCGGCCTCGCCAACGCCATGTTTGGGCTGCCGCTTTTCTTTGCTTCCCATCGTGTCCGGAGCGGCCCGAGCCAATGGTTGGCGGAGTTCGTTGCGACCTTCGGCTTGCTGACGGTGATTTTGGGTTGCGTCCGTTTCCGCTCGGCCTACATTCCTATCGCGGTGGGCGCCTATATCGTCGCGGCGTACTGGTTTACATCGTCGACGTCGTTCGCCAATCCGGCGGTGACGATCGCCCGCTCGTTATCGGATACCTTCGCCGGAATCCGCCCCGGGGACACACCGGCGTTCATCGTCGCACAGCTACTCGGCGCAGCGTCCGCAACGATTTGTTTCCGATTCCTCGCGCCGAAGAACGCGTTAGCAATCGATGCCGTATTGCTTCCTCATCCTGGCGAACCGGGATACAACGTGAAAGGACGTTTCAGATGAAGCGCGAGGTGCTTTTCGTCTGCGTGCGCAACTCGGCGCGGAGTCAGATGGCCGAGGCTTTCCTGAAACGACTGTGTCCGGACGACTTCACCGCTGAGAGTGCCGGCCTGGAACCGGGAACGCTCGACCCGCTCGCGGTTGCGGTGATGCGGGAAGTTGGGATCGATATTGCGCAGAACGCGACCAAAAGTGCGTTCGATCTTTTTAAGTCTGGGAAAACCTATTCGTACGTCGTTACGGTGTGCGATGAAACCAATGCCGAACGCTGTCCGGTTTTTCCCGGAAAGGCGCGCAGGCTTCACTGGACGTTTACAGATCCGTCAACGCTGCAAGGCTCTCACGACGAGCGTATCGCGCAGGCGCGCGTCATCCGCGATCGGATTCGGGCGGCGATAGAAACGTGGTGCGCGGACGTGTGCGACGCGGCTTCGCAAGAGATGGCAAGCGGCTAGGGGGCGAGGAAGAGGTGCTCGTTTTTCGAGACGCAGTTGCCGCCGGCCAGGCACGGCACCGACAGCGTCGGCGTGGCCTTGTCGTGCATGGGTAAGTTCCACGCGTCGAGCCGTCCGGTGATGGCATCGAGGGTATAGAAGGCGTCGCGTGGCGGATCGCCGATCAGCGCGCCGACGATCGTGTTGGCAGTTTTATCGGGAAACAGTCCGGCCACCGGATTGAGCGGCACGGCGAACTGAGCCAAAACGTCGACCGGCGGCGGCGGGGGTTGGCCGGGCGGCGGCGAGTGCAGCGGACCGTTGTACTGCCCGAGGATGACCGGCACCGGGTTGGGATTGGTCGGCAGATACTGGCTGGAATCGACGAAATCGGCGTTGCCCACGTCGAGCCCGGTCGGCGAAGGCGGCTTCGCATACGGAAAGCCGATCTTGAAGAGCAACGTACGCGTGGAACTGGCTGCGAAGACGTAGAGCGCGGCGTTGACGTCGAAGCGTCCTTGGAGCAGCGTGGTATATCCGGCCGTCTTGCTGCCGGGTGCGCCGAAGCCGATGGAGAGTGCGGCGACGCTCGACTTCGAAATCGGCGCTCGCAGCTCGGTGATGTCGGCGCCGAGATTGTTGAGCAACCAGAGATTGTCGTTGGGATCGTACTCGATGTCGACCAAATCTGCGCCGGCAGGTCCGATGGCGGTGATGGCCGGTGTGAGCGTGAGCAACAGCTTGGCATGGGCCGGCGCAAACGACACGATCGGCGGGTCGAAGATGCGCAGCGTGGTCGCGGTGGCGATGGCGATCTTGCCGTAGGGATCGACGGCTATTTGCGGCGGGAGGCCCGAGCTGGGCGCTTCGACGAGCCTGCGAAGCGGTTTCGATTGCGCGTGCAGCGGTAGCGCATATTGATACAGGATTCCGTTGTGATCGACGTAGAGCGTATTGGCTGCCGGCGTCGGGGTGGGCAGCGGCGGCGATGAAATCGCGACCGGAGTGGGACCGCTGCCTCCGCCTCCGCATCCCGAAATGGCGAGCGCCGCGGCGGCGACGCTCATCGCGCAGGCGAAGACGAACGACAGTTTCATTGGTCGAGGCTCCCGATAACCGGTCCGATAGAGGAGCCCGACTTCGGATCGAACACGAACAGCGACAGCCGGGCAGCGTTATTGAACGGCAATGCATTGTTGAGGTCGAACCCGTTGACGCTGACCGGCGTCACGGTGCCTCTAGAGACTGGCTTGGTGCCGGTGCCGACGTACCCGCCGAAATCCGACACGCTCTTGCCCAGCGATACCGTGACCACGCTGCCGAACTGCGCGTGACCGAGCTTTTTCTTATTCAAACCGGTGGAGGCGGTGAAGCGCCCGAAGTCGGCCGACGGAAACGATGGCGACGCCTCGTAAAGGGCCACGACCGCGTCGCCGGTGCTCGCCGGTTCTTCAAACGGCAGCGCGTGGTAGTTCGGATACGCTCCGAGCAAGATGACCGTGTAGCTCTTGCCGGCGGCAAGCGCTGACGACGTCTTCACGGGACCGACGGCGTATCCCGAGCTGTCGAGTGCGACGAGCGAAAGCGTACCGGCCGGAACCGGAACGAACGGCGTTCTACTGCCGTAGAGAAACGACGTTGCGACGGTCATACCATTAACGGTCAGGTAGGCCGTAACGCCGATATCCGTGGGGACGCCGCCTACCAGCGCCTCGAGCGAAGGCGCACCTTCGACGAAACGCACTTGAGCTTTGGCAGCCGTCGTGGAGGATGCGCTGGTGTTGTTGCTGTTCGCGCCGCATCCGGCCACGGCGAGTGCGCCACCGAGCGCGGCAAAAAAGAGCCCACGCGCGCCGCACCGGAATGCGGCACGCGTGGAAGTCCGACGCGCAAGGCGTGAGACTATTGGATGCAAGGTGCCTTGGTGCCCGCGCCGTTGAGTGCCTTGACAACAGCCTTGTGAATGGAGGAACTCAAAGCTGCATATTCGAGCTTGTTGATAATCGCGCTGGCGGGTTTCGTCGTAAGCCAGTTGATTAGGGTCTTGTCGTCTGCCGAGTGTGCGTTGTTTTGACCGTAGAACATTAGGTAGCTGAGGCCGACGATCGGATAGTCGCCGGACGGCGGTGAGACGAACTTGCTGCCATCAACGTAAAGAATGCACTCCGGTCGCGAGCTGCCGCACGCGACGCCGTCGCTGCATCCGCCATAGGTGATGTTCGCCGCAGTCACGTTATGGAGGGCCGCGAGAACAGCCGCGCGATTCGTTGGGCTAACGAAAACCGGGTTTCCGCCCGACGTGCCGTTTTGCAAGAATGCTTGGCTAACTTTCGGGTTGGCCGACTTGGCGAAGGCGCCTTCGACGTAACCGGTTCCCCACGGGGTGGACTGGATGCCGGCGAGCACGCCCGGGTTACCGCTTGCGCCGACGAAGTTGCTGCCCGACGGCTGGACGCCCTTGGGTCCGGTCCAGTTCGCGCTGGGAGCTCCGCCGGTCCAAGCGGCGCTGTGGCCAGGCGATTCGTACGGCGGTGCGTTGTACGGCGCCGGCCAGCTGGCAGTGCACGTCGTGTTGAGTTTATTCTCGTAGATTTGGGTGGTGCCGCTGCCGTCCGAACGGTAGTAGAACGTCATCGGTTGCGACGTGCCGCCGCTGAGCGACGTGCCGCCGTTGTCGGCGGTCAGCGCCGCATCGTTCCAGTTGCCAACGGTGCCGTTAGCGATCGCGCAGTAGGTCCAGGTCGAGAGGTCGACTTGTTTGGAAATGTCCTTCGGCCGGTATCCGTAAGCGATCGGTCCGCCGAGGCTAGGGAAGATGAACGGTTCGCCCTGAGTCGGTTTGCGATTGGTCGCATAGGTTGCGTATTCGGTCGAGAGCAGCATGACGTCGCTGCCGAGGAAGTCGAGCGGCTCGCCGCGTCCGCCGAAGCCGGTCGGCGTGTCGCCGAGACCCGCGCAGGCTGCGTTGCCCGGCAGCCTGGCCGGATCGCCGTCGAACTGTTTGCGGCCGGCGCCGCTGCCGGTGAGACAGTAGTAGATCGTGCCGACGGTCGGCACGGCGGCAAAGAGCGAGCCGGTTCCCGGAGGTGCTTGCGGGCTGGTGTAGAGTCCAACCGGTTGGCTCGCGAGGTTATAGGCATATGCCGCAAATGTGGAACCCCCGGCGTGAAGGTCCTGCGGACCATTGTCGTTGCGGTGAACGCGATGTCCGCCCTGAGCGTTCGACTGCGTCGACGCGCTCGGGGCGTTGGGTAATGCGGCTACGCCGTTGCCACCGGCAGTGTTTCCGTTACACGCGCTGAGCACGAGCGCCGGAACGGCTGCCAAGGCCATGGTAGCGAGTAGCTTATTCATGGTTGTCATCCTTATCGAATGTGTAGCGTGTGGGGTTGGGAGCGTACGTACGTCGGCGCACTTTGCGAGCGGCCGGTTACCGGACGGGCCGGGGCCTGACCGGAAAGTGGTGAGAGGAACACGGCGATGGGCGCGTTGAGGCCGGTCGCCGGTCCGGCGATGCGCTGCGTCGGCGTCACGGTACCACCGCGGCCGGACGGAAACGCATCGATGGCGTTGTTGAAATCGTCGACGATGAACAACGTATTCGCGTAGAGCGCGAGCGTTGGGAAGAATGGCTGAAGCGGGCTGCGCGGCGAGGCACAGAAGGGACTTTGCGTGGAGATTCCCTGCAGCGTCAGCACGCGCAACGGGGGATCGTCCGTCGTGCCGCCGGTAGCGCCCGCCGCGAAGACGTTCGCCTGGCCTTGACATGACACGTTGCTGCCGTTGATTTTCAGCAGTGAGTTGGCGACGACGACTTCGCCGCTCGAGTCGAGGCCGACGTTGACGGTGAATCCGGGCGTGAGGCCGGTCGTCGGATCCCACGGAATCGTGCGCGCGGGGTTGGCGCTCGGATTGCCGATGTCCGACGCGGCAGCCACGAAGATGCCGTAGCTGGGTCCGAGCGGCGTATGCAGCGCGCCGGCTACGTAGAAGTTGCCGCTCGCATCGAGCGCCAGGCCGGTGGGACCGGCGTAGCGGATCGCCGGGTTTGCAAAGTTCCAGCCGTGCAGCGGTGCGGCGGCTCCGGACGCTTCGGCGGCGTAGGTGAGCGTCGCATCGCTGCCCGCATTACCGTCCACCGCGGTAGCGCCGTAGACCACCACGCCGCCGGCGGCGTTGAGGGTTGTATAGAGCGGAAACAGCGACGATTGGGTCGTCTTGTCGGCGGTGAGCACGGCCGTCGGTTGAGCGTTTCCGCTCGCGCCGGGAGCAAAGATGGCGACGACGTTGCGCTGATCCGGCGTTCCGTTTGAGGGCGAAAAGCCCAACGAGTTGTCGAAGTACCCGACGTAAAGATTGCCGGTGGAGTCGACCGTGATACTGCGCGCGTACAGCTTGGAACTCAAGTTCAGCGTACGCAACGGCGTCGCGTTGCCGGAGGCCTTGCCGTCGTATTCGGTAACCGTGGCGCCCGGTCCGTCGTTGGCTCCAAGGTTCAAGGCGTAAATGGTACCGACGGGTGGCGGCGGTACGTGCCCGTGAAGCGTAAAGGGGGCGCTGACCGTTCCGGAGTTGTTCACGCCGGCTTGAACGGTGATCGACGAAGCTTGTTTGTTTCCGTCGTAGCTCAACGACAGTCCCGCGGTAGGTTTGGCGATGGAGAGCGACGATCCGGACTGTCCCGGCGCGTGCAACGTGAAGGAGGCGGTGGCATCGCCTTGGATGGTGACGGCAATCGGCGTTTGATAGTTTGCGGCTCCAATGATTTGCGCACCGCCGGCGTCGTAGGCCGTTAAGGACATGACGGAGTTTGCCGGTTCGCCGCGCTTGACGTTGTTGGGGGACAGTTTCAGTGCGAGCGAGGCGATCACGCCGTTGACGTCGAGCGACAGTTGATTGTTGATGCCGACGCCGCCGCCGCCCGAGCCGATTTGGGCGGAAACGCTGCCGACCGAGAGCACCGATCCGGTGGCGTTGAGTCCGTCGTAGGTGCTGACGCTAAAGACGTCGTTGCCGGGAGAGCCGGAGATAGTTGCGGTGCAGACGGTTTGATTGTTTTGGGCTTTGCATCGGGGTGATTTCGAGAGCGTATCGACGATGGTTGCGTTGACGCCGGTGACGCCGCCGCCGTTAACCGACGCCAGTTGTACGGCAAGCGATTGGGTTGCGTTGGAGACGTAGTTCGGCCCCATGCCGTTGCGGCGTCCGCCGGCCGGAATGGTGACGGTGAGTTGAACGTTGACGAGGTGCGTCGGCGGCGGATTCGATCCGCCGGGAGACCCAATGACGGAGCCCATCGGCGTATTCGGACTGCCGCCGCATCCTGCAAGAAAGCCGGCAACGACGAAAATCGCCGCCCGTGCGCATAAACGTACGGAAGCGCGCATCATGGATAAGCTCCATTGAGGATGTCGGAGGTCGTGAGGTCCGCTTGTCCGTTGGCGCCGCGAATAGGGGGCAGTTGCGAGAGGTTAACCGGATAGGCGGCTTCGTAGGCCGGATAGTTGGTGCCGGCTGCGTAGATTTGGTAGGTACTTTTCGGACACAGCGTCGCGCTAGGTTGTCCGGAACTGGTTTGCGGTCCGATGGTGTCGGCCAAGGGCAACTGCGCAACGCCGGCGTGTTGAGCGACCAGGGTATAGAAGCTATCGCTGGTGTGGGCGAGCACGCAGACGCCGGTGCCGCTGTTGCCGAAAGCGCGGACGACGACGATGGCTTCGGTTGCGCCGCTAGGAACGCGCACGCTCACGGTTCCACCGCCTTTGCCGTCGGGGGTAAAGGCCGGTGTGGAGAAAACCGGCAGCGGTTGGAGTGACGTCAGTTGCGCGCTGGCAGCCAGGACGCCCGGTGCCGGGGTGGGGGTGCCGTCGGGGTTAGGGCTGGGTGTTGGATTTTGCGGTGTGGTGTAAGCCGGCGGAACGGCGGCGTACAAGTGATAGGCGCCGATGACCGGTTGCACGGCGAAGTCGGTAAAGCCGAGCGAGTAGCCTTGCCATCCTAATGCGAGCACGGCCGGATCGGCGGCTGGAAAGGCCGGCGGTCCGCCGTAGAAGCGTTGTTCGTTATTGCCGTACACCGGCAGATTGAAAGCTTGGTAGACCGGAGCCGTTCCGTTGACCGGTCCGGCGTCGGAGTTGCACGGGCAGAAGCCGTAGCCGAATGCGCCGGTAGTGGCGTCTTTAATGCCGCGCGGTTGTCCGGTCCACGTCAGTTGATTGAGCGTTCCCCAGGTGATGTGATTGGTGCCGAAATCCGAACCTGCCGACTGCACGTCGTTGCCGGTTTGGGTTGAGGTGAGCACGTTGAAGCTGGAGGGTCCGAGGATTTGCGGCACGCTGTACAAGACGCCGGAGAGTCCGTCGGCTTGTCGCAGCGTCAACACCGTATTGAGTCCGTAGGCGACGCTGGCGCCGCCGTTGGAAGCGATGGTGGCCATGCCGACGGCGAACTGCATTTTGCTGGTTGATGCCGGATCGAGCGAGGTCACCGGTGGTTCGGATGCACCGCCGTTTCCGCAACCGGCTACCAGCGGCAAAGCGATTGCAGCCGCGATGGCGGCGAGCAATAGTCGTGTAAGCTTCATATGGTCACCTGATAGTAGAGTCGAAACGAAATCGGTGGTTGGTTGGGAAAGGTCAAGTAGGGCTGCGAGCCGTGGGCGGTCACGTCGGGCGGCGCGTAGGGTGCGCTTGAGTAGGTGCACGGTGCGGTGCCGTTGGTGAGTCCGGTGGTGACCGGGGTACCGTAACAGCCGTTGACGTTGGGCACGTTGTAGAGTTGATTGAACAGATTTTGGACTTGCAATCCGAAGACGGATTTTGCTAAGCGAGTGGTCACCGGGCTGTACTCGATGGTGAGATCGGTGTTGACGCGCGGGGTGGTCAGCAGTCCGCCCGGCAATCCCGGTTCGTGAATGCCGCGGGTGGCGGCGATATTGGGTTTGGTGCAACTGCCCGGATTGAGCGGATCGATGTAGCCGGGGGTTTGCGAGAAGATCGTCGACAAGCTCGAGCTGGGCACGATGACCGGGATGCCGTTGCAGTAGACGGCCGTGTAGTACCCGCCGCCGTAGGGATAGCCGACGTTGAAGCCGATGACCGGATTGATGCGCCAGCCGTGGGCGGTTTTGTAGTTGAACGCGGCGTTCATTTGAAACGGCGACAGATCGGGCGACCGGTAGGTCACGCCTAATGCCAACGCGGCCGGTTGTAAGAACGCCCCCGGCGGTTCGTTCCCGAACTGGCTGATGTAGGTCGCGCCGATTTGCATCGACAGCCCCAACGGCGCTTCTTTGGTGTAGAGCAGCTCGATGCCGGTGGCTTTTTGAATCCCAAGATTGGAGTAGGCGACGTCGCCGTAAACCGGCGTGCCGGTATCGTAGTTGAAGCCGATGATCTGCGCGGTTTGTTCGATCACGTTGTAGCCGCGCCGGTAGAACGGCGTCACCTTCAGCGCCGCACCGTCTTNNCCGTCTTTGAACTCGTGCGCCCACGACAGATCGACGTTGGTAAAGGTCGCACCCACCAACGGCGCCTCCAGCGTGGAGCTGCCGAAACGGTAGTCGCGGGTGAGCCAGTAGAGCTGATCGGCGTAACTGCTGCACGTTTGGTTGGCGTGCGGACCGCAGTATTGCGCCGGCTGGCCGGTGGTGTTGTCGAACGACGGAATGCCGGCAAACGGCAGGTACGGGTCGCGACTGACGTTGGCCCCCAGCTGGCTGGGAAGCGGGACGGCCAGCGTGTGACCGAACCCGAACCGGATGGTATCGCGCGGATCGGGCGCGTAGGAAAGATCGAAGTGCGGTTCGAGCTGGCGTTGGTGCGCGACCGCTGCAATGCTCGGCGGACTTCCCGGATCGGTGGGAATCTGAAAGTTGTACCCGTCGTAGCGCAGCCCGAGTTCGGTCTTCCACTTGACCGACATGTCGACGGTATCTTGCAGGTACAGACCGTAGGTTTGCTGGCCGACCGTCGGAACGTCGTGTTCGTACGGAAACCGCACGCCTTGTGGAAAATACGAGTTCAAATACCCGCAGTTGGAGAACAGCCGCAGCTGCTGGCACAGCGATTGCGAGAAGAAATCTTCTTCTAAACCCTGTTGCGACGCGGGGTTGTTGTTGGGCAGCAGCCCGGTGTAGGTATACGGCAGCGGCAGCGGTTGATTGGGATGAGTGATGGCGTAGATGACGATGAACGGCGGCGCGGTGAATGCCGTGTACGACGTGTAGTCGAATCGATCGCCGAACGGCCGGGCGTACGAGTAGATGGCGCCGGCTTTGAACGTGTTATTGCTGCCGACTTGAGTCACCGTATCGATCTGCCCGGCCGTCCGCAGTCCGCCGTACGGCGATGCGAAGATGCCTTGCGCCGGCATGTTCTGCGATTGCTGAATAAACGTCCGGTAGTAGCGAGCCGTCAGCTGCGACGACGCGCCGATATTCGTGCCGTACTCCAGCTTGTAGGCCAGAAACGGGCTCTGCAACTCGTCGGGCTGCGATACGAACGAATACGTGTTGGGCTGGCCGGGAAACAGTGGAATCAACGCGTTACACGCAAAGTTCTGCTGCGTCGTGTTGATCGGGCCGTTGGGACCGATCACCGGGTAGCTCGCACACTTGCCGGCGGTCGTGCCGCCGGAGATGTAGGGCAAGAACGCAAAGCCGCCGTAGTCGAGTTTCTGCGTGATCTGCTGGTCTTGAATGAAAAGCTGCAACCGCTGACCGTCGTTCTTGCCGAACCGGTAGATCAGGTTGTCGACGAAATCGTTGGACGACAGATACGACGGGGCGTAGTACACCAAGTTCGGATCGATCACGCTGCCCAGCGTCGCCGCATTGGTGCCCAGCGTCCCTAACGTGTTGGCCGCCGTACCCGGAATGCCGTACTGGTAGTTCTTACGCACACCGATGAAGCCGGCGTAGTTCGAAAGGTGCTGTTTGGGGTCGGCCCACCCCCACTCCAACCCGAGTTGATGCAAATACGGGAACATCTGCGCTTCCATGTCGGCGTGCAGATAGCTCGGAAACGTGCCGTGCTTGGCGGTGAACAGCACCAAACCGGTTCCGGAATTCCCGTGCGTCGCATCGCCGCCCCCGGGAATGAGCTGCACCGAGCCTACCCCGTTGAGCAGGTTGAAGTTGCCGATGTTCTGCAACGTGTTCTGTAAGTTGGCCGACGGCGTCGTGTAGTCGATACCTTCGAACTCGTAAGCGGCTTCGAATGCGAAGCCACCCCGAATCGACACCGTGCCCGACTTGTCGATCGTTACGCTGGGAATACTGCGCAACAGCTGATTCTCGTTGGTGTTGAACTCCTTGCCCTGCACCATCGTGATCTGCTGGCCCGTGACAGAATAGGTATCGATCGTCATCCCGTGCTGGAACGCGCTGCCGGCCGAACGGGCGTGCGTCACCGCAATCGTGCGCAACGTCGTCGATATCGCCGCATTGACCGTCTGCTGCGAACCGTTGAGCACCACCACCACCGTCGAATACGGCGCGTACCCGGTGCGCGAAAACGACAACGAATAGTTGTCCGGCAACACACTCAAAAAACGGTACTGACCGCGCGAATCGGTCACCGTACGATAGGTCGCACTCGGCGATTTGGCCAGCACCGCAACGCCGCCAACCGGCGCATGCGTCCGATCGTCGGTTACCGTGCCCGAAATGATCCCGGCCGTCTCGGCCAGCGCCGAGGGGGGAAACGCCATGAATGCCAAGCCGAGGACTACAACGAGTTTCTTCACCCGAAGCAAGGCTCTAAACAACGGCAACTCCACAGCAGCAGGAAGAGGCGGCAGATGAAACCCGGCGCTTCTTACCTCGATGCTAGGCGATGGCCGTAGCGCGCCGCATCCCGGGCCCCGGCGGATATCGTTAATGCACTAGCGGGCGCAATTACGTTGCCTTAAGCAATTCTATAGATTCTTAATGCTCGTTACCGGCATTTCGCGCATCGACGATCTGCCAGCGCGATCGCAAGCCCAGCCGTGAAAGGATCGAGCTCACGTGCCGCTCCACCGTATGTTCGCTGATCTGCAAGGTGCGGGCGACTTCGCGATTCGAAGCGCCGCGGCGAATCAAATGCGCCACTTGCTGCTCGCGCCCGGTGAGGGAAAATGCCGTCGGACGCCGGCGCCGGTGCGCTTCCCCGATGCCCTCTTGATGCACCAGAAGCAGCATGGCGTCGTTGGTCCAGCGGCGCAGACCGATCGCATCGAAAGCGCGGGCCGCATCGCCCGCGCTATCGATCGCGTCGGCCCGGTCTCCGAAGCGGAAGCACCAGTTGGCGCGCGCCAACAAGAAATGCGCCTCCAGGTATGCGCGGTGCGGCGCGAATACGGCGCGGAGCGCGTCGACGCCGAGTCGAGCTTCGTCGGCGTCGCCGTACCGAGCCGCCAGCGAAAGGAGCTCCGCCGCACTGCCGGCGTCGCTCGAGCGGAGCAGCGCCCTCCGCAGCGCGACGCTGGGCGGAGATCCCGATGGAGGGGGTCCACCGGCCGCTAGCAAGCAGGCCACCGTGGCCGCTCTTGCCGGTTGCGGATCCATACCGCGCAGGGCAACATCCAGGGTCGCCGGCGATGCCCAGGCTAGGACGCCGGCTTCGTCATCCCTCGCGGCGGCGAGCTGTACGCCGGTGGGCGCAAAGAGGGCGAGCATCTCGGGGCTCGCGGTCGAGGCACGCGCATCGTCGACGAGTTGCGACGCCGTGGCGGAATCGCCGGCGTCGAGCGCGAGCTTGGCGGCCGACGCCGTGCAGCGCCGCAGCCAATTTTCCAGACGGTGTGGTTTGGCAATCGACTCCGCTTCGTCGATGGCTGCGCGCGCGAGCGCCACGTCCCCGAAGATCAACGCGTGGTGGGCGAGACGATCGCGCGCTCCCACGGCCGCGTAGAGGCAGCCGGCGGCAAGGGCGGCATCGCACGCCGCTCGCAGATATCGAACCGTCGCGATCTCGTCGCCGAGCCACGAAACGACCTGGGCCGGACCGAAGTAGTCGTACCACTGCGCTTCGCCGTCCAGAGCGCCCAGATAGCGATCGACGCTGGCCGCATCGTGACAAGCGAGTAACTCGGGCTCGACGACCGACGCGAGGGCGCGATCGTCGCCGGCCAGCGCGTGGACGCCGGCTGCCAGCCGGCGTGGCAATTCCGCGGATGCCGCGCTCGCTTCCGATAGCCGGGCATCGGCCAGCAGCGCATCGACCGTATCTTCCGGATCGCTTGCCATTTGGGCCCGATGCTAGCAAGCCACTGTTAAGCCTCGATTACGATTGGTTAAAGGCCAGCGTGCCCTTCGCTCCGTCGTGCTTTGGCGCAGGATGACCCCGGGGGTGCTGCGCGGAACGAGGGGCGGACCCATGCACCTTGCCAAGCAGTACGATCCCAAGGCGGTCGAGCCACGGCTTTATGCCTTCTGGGAGCGCGGCGGATATTTTCACGAAGAACCGGATCCCGCGCGGCCGCCCTTCATTATCTGTATGCCTCCGCCCAACGTAACGGGCCGGGCGCACCTCGGGCACGGTTCCACGTTTACGTCGATGGACGTGCTGACGCGCTACCGCCGGATGCTCGGCGATAATGCCGATTGGCTGCCCGGGCTGGATCACGCGGCGATTGCCACCGAAGCGCTCTTGGTAAAGGATATCGCCGGCGAAGGCCTGACGCGCGACGATCTCGGCCGCGAAGCCTTCGTCCAGCGCGCCTGGGAATGGTCGCGCAAGTACGGCGGCGAGATCGACGCCCAGTTTCGGGTTCTCGGTTTCGGTCCGGATTGGCAACGCGGACGTTTCACCATGGATGACGGGCTCTCGAAGGCCGTGCGCAAAGTCTTCGTGCAACTGTATCGCGAGGGGCTAATTTACCGCGGGAAGCGGTTGATTAACTGGGATCCGAAAGGCAGAACCACGGTTTCCGATGCCGAGGTCGAGCACGTCGAACGCGATGCGACGTTATGGCACGTCACCTATCCGTTTGCCGATTCGAGCGACGGCAGCGGAATTACCATCGCGAGCACGCGTCCCGAAACAATTCTCGCCGACGTGGCGATTGCCGTTCATCCCGATGACGAACGTTTCGCCTCCTATATCGGGCGCCGGGTGCTGGTCCCGCCGCTGCTCGAGCGGTCGATCCCCATCGTCGCCGACGAGGTGGTCGATCGAACCTTTGGGACCGGCGCCGTGAAGGTGACCCCGGCACACGATGCCGTCGATTACGAGATCGGCGTGCGCCACGGGTTACCGATGCCGTCGGCAATCGACATGGATGCGCGGATCACCGGTGCCGACGTCGGCGTCGGCCCGTATGCGGGGCTCGACCGTTTCGACGCACGCCGTCAAATCGTAGACGACTTACGGGCTGCCAAGCTGTTGGTCAAGGAAGAGCCGTATCGTCATGCGATTGCGCTGAGCGAGCGCACCGGCGACGTGATCGAGCCCTTGCTGTCGCTGCAGTGGTTCGTCACCATGACTCCGCTCGCACAACCTGCGCTGCAGGCATATCGTGACGGCCGTTTGGCGTTCGTTCCGGAACGCTACGGGCGGACGTACGAGCAGTGGCTGGAGAACATTCGCGACTGGAACGTGTCCCGCCAGCTGTGGTGGGGGCACCGTTTGCCGGTGTGGTATACGCCGGACGGAACTCCGGTCGTCGCGGAATCGGAACCGGAAGCGCTCGAGATCGCGTACAGCGAGCACGGTACGCGGGAGCTCACGCAAGACCCCGACACGCTCGATACGTGGTTCTCCAGCGGTCTATGGCCGTTGTCGATTCTCGGCTGGCCGGAGAAAACGCCCGAGCTCGACTGCTGGTACCCGTCGCAAGTGATGATCACCGGTTGGGAGATCATTTTCTTGTGGGTCGCGCGCATGGTGATGCTCGGGATGCACTTGACGGGGAAGGTGCCGTTTCCCAAAGTCTTTATCACACCGCTGGTGTTCGACGCACAAGGCCGCAAGATGTCGAAGTCGCTCGGCAACGCCATCGACCCGATGAGCTTGGTGGAGAAATACGGAGCCGACGCGTTCCGCTTGGGAATCCTGCGGCAAATGCGGCTCGAGGGTCAAGAAATTCGCTTCCAGGAGTCGCGATGCGAGGAAGCGCGCAACTTCAACAACAAGGTCTGGAACGCCACCCGCTACATGCTGTCGTTACCGGAGGGTTTGCCTGCCGCGCTGACGCTGCCGGCCGCGAGCGCGATGACGCTGGCCGATCGGTGGATCCTCGTACGGCTGCGCGATACGATCGTGCAGACCGCAAAGCAGCTCGACGGATTCGATCTCGGCAACGCGACCGAAACGGTATGGCGCTTCGTTTGGTACGAATTTTGCGATTGGTACGTCGAGGCGACGAAAGTGCCGCACAACCACGCTACCCGGGCGGCCATTCTCTCGTTCGTGTGGAACAACGCAATGCGATTGCTCCATCCGATTGCGCCGTTCATCACCGAAGAGGTGTGGCAAGCACTTCCGCACGATGGACACACGATCATGACGGCGACCTGGCCGGATCCGCTCGAAATCCCGGTCGATCGCGAGGCGGCCTCGGCGTTTGAATCGCTGCAGCGAAGTGCCGATCGACTCCGAAACGTTCGCGCCGAGATGGGTCTGCAGTCCAAACAGCCGCTGACCTTGGACGTTCCACGCGACGTGCCGGACGAGGTTGCATCGACGCTGGCGCACTTCGTCGCCGGTTCGATAGAGCGCGTCGGCGCGGACGGCGGAAGCCTGGAAGAAGCGCTTGCCGGAATTCGCGCGCGGGCTCCGCACGGCGTATTGCTCGAACGCTATCGAAAAGACGTACTACGGCTTCGCAACGAGGTAGAACGTTTGGAGCGCAAACTGGAGAATGCCGCGTTCGTTGCCAAGGCGGCGCCGGACGTGGTTGCGAAGGAACGGGAGAAGCTCGGGAACTACCGCTCGGAGCTCACCCGCGTTTGCGCGGCCCGTGCAGCATTAGGAGAACCGGCTTGACGACTCACCGCGTGTTGCTGCGCAGCGACGAAATCGGACGTATCGTCGCGCGGCTCGCCCACGAAATTCTCGAACCCGACGACGCACAGCACGATCTCGTGTTGCTCGGCGTTCGGCGAGGCGGCGAGGCGCTGGCTATCCGGCTGGCCGCCGAAATCGAGCGCATCGGCGGACGCGCCCCGGCGTTGGGCTTTCTCAACATCGATCTGTACCGCGACGACCGCATCACCCACGAGTTGCCGGATTCCCAGATCCCGGTCGACGTGTCGGGGAGAACCGTGGTGGTCGTCGACGACGTGGTCTTTACCGGTCGTACGATTCGGGCGGCGCTCGACGCCGTCACCGATCTCGGCCGTCCGTCCTCAATACGGCTGTGTGCGTTGATCGATCGAGGTTTGCGCGAGTTGCCGATTCAACCCGACTACGTGGGCAGGCATATTCCGACGAGCCGCCGCGAACGAGTCGCGGTTTCGCTCGGCGCCGATCCCGCCCCCACCGATGAGGTCGCGATTCTTGCGGATTCGGCGTAGTCTCCTCGACCTCGACGACCTCGACGCCGACGAACTCGCGTACGTTTTCGGGCGCACTGCGGCCTTCGAGCAAAACGCTCCTGGGCGGTTGTTGGAAGGCACCGCCTGCGTGAACGTATTTTTCGAGCAAAGCACGCGGACGTTCACGTCGTTCAACCTTGCCGAACTGCGTTTGGGCGCCGACGTCGTCAACCTCTCGCCAAAGGATTTGAGTCTTGCGACCAAGGGCGAGACGCTTGAGGATACCGCGATGACCTTGGGCGCAATGGGTGTCGGGGTGCTGGTGGTCCGCCACCCGGAAGCAGGCTTCCCAAAGCGCATCGCGCTGTATTTCGACGGTCACGTCATCAATGCAGGCGACGGTGCGCACGCCCATCCGACCCAAGCGTTGCTCGATCTCTACACGTTGATTGAAGAGTTCGGTCAGCTCGCCGAGCGCACGGTGGCGATCGTGGGCGACGTCGCGCACAGTCGCGTGGCGCATTCGACTATCCGCGGGCTTCGTCGGATGGGCGCCAACGTTGTCCTCGTCGGCCCCGAAGGCTTTCTTCCAGCAGAATACGCGATCGAGGGCGTCACGATCGAGCGCGACTTCGATGCCATCCTTCCGCACGCCGATGCGATCGTGCTGTTACGCATTCAGCGCGAGCGCTTCGCCGAGATGCCGCTTTCCAACGAGGAATACGTGGCTGCCTACCGGCTCGACAAGCGGCGCCTGAAGAATGTACGAGCCGACGCCGTCGTGATGCATCCGGGCCCCTACAACCGCGGCATGGAACTCGACGATTCGGTCCTCGAGTTTGCCGGCTGGCGATACCTCAAGCAGGTGCATCACGGCGTCGCCATCCGCATGGCGGTGCTCGATCTTTTGGTTAACGCCCGGCGATGAATCGCGGCAGCTTATTGATCAAGGGTGGCCGGTTGGTGGATCCGTCGCTGGGTCTGGACGCGCTGCGCGACGTGCGCATCACCGGCGGCATCGTGTACGAAATCGGCGAGCGGCTCGAAGCGCACGACGGAGAAGCGGTGCTCGATGCTTCCAACGCAATCGTGGCGCCGGGATTGGTCGACATGCACGTGCACTTGCGCGAGCCCGGATTTAGCGAAAAAGAGACGATCGCGACCGGTACGGAGGCGGCCGTGCGAGGGGGGTTCACGACGGTCGCGTGCATGCCGAATACGCAGCCGGCGCTCGACGAGCCGCGCGTGCTGAGCGACTTGCTGCAAAACGTTTCTGCAAACGCGCGCTGCGCCGTGTACCCGGTTGCGGCGATCACCCGGGGCCGCCTCGGCGTGGCGCCCGTCGACTTTGCCGCCCTCTCGCGCGCGGGTGCGGTTGCGTTTTCGGACGATGGCACGACCGTTGCCGATGCGCGCGTGCTGCGCGACGCCGCCCTGGCTGCGCTCGACGTCGAGGGAGCGTTCATCTCCCACTGCGAGGACGATGCCCTCAAAGCCGACGGCATCATGAACGAGGGCGCCGTCTCGCGTGCTTTGGGCGTACCCGCAAGCCCGGCACTCGCCGAGGACGTCATCGTTGCCCGGGACTTGCTGATCGCAGGCGACACCGCCAAAATCTGGCACCTCGCGCACCTGTCGACGGCGACGGCGCTCGGCCTGCTGTTGCAGGCGCGTGCGCGCGGCGTTCGCGCATCGTGCGAAGTAACGCCGCACCACCTCACGTTTACCGACGAAACGGTGCGCGAACTTGGGGGCGGCGGGAAGGTCAATCCGCCGCTGCGCACCGAGGACGACGTCCGGGCGCTGCGAGCCGGCGTACGCGACGGAACCATCGACGTTTTCGCGACCGACCATGCGCCGCACACGCCCGAGGAGAAGTCGGCGGACCTTGGTCGTGCCGCCGCCGGTTTCAGCGGCCTCGAGATTGCGGTAGGCGCCTATGCAGCCGCAATTCCCGACTTGCCGTTGCTGCGTTTCGTGGCGTTGCTGTCGACGAATCCCGCTAGAATCCTCGGCGTGCCCGGCGGAACGCTGGTGGTCGGATCGCCGGGTGACGTGACCATTTTTGCCGAGCGTCCGTGGGTCGTGGATCCCGCACGCTTTGCGTCGAACGGGCGCTCGACGCCGTTTGCAGGTCGAACGCTTCCCCGCCGGGTGCTAGCGACGATTGTGGGCGGTACCGTGGCCTACGCGGAATCCTAATGCCGCCTTCGGCAGCGCTTTTTCTTGCCGACGGCAGCCGCTTCGACGGTCATGGGTTGGGTTTTGCCGGAACGGCGTTCGGAGAAGCGGTGTTCTTCACCGGCATGACCGGCTACGAAGAGGCCTTAACCGATCCGTCGTATGCCGGCCAAATCTTGACCTTCACGTACCCAATGATCGGAAACTACGGTATTTCCGGCTCGGCGGCGCAGTACGGGCGGGCGTGCGTCGCGGGCGCGGTCGTGAAGCAAATCGCTCACCGTCCGTCGCACCATCTCGCACGCACCGATTTGCCGGGCTGGCTGAACGCGCAAGAAGTACCGACGTTGGTCGGCGCCGACACGCGCGCGATTACGATCGCGTTGCGGGAACACGGGACGATTTGGGCCGCGCTGGCGGTCGGAGAAGAAGCCTTGAAGGCGGCCGAAGGGCGGCTGGTGGAATTCGTACGGACCGCAACGACGCAGGGTTTGGTCGCGAGCGTTGCTACCAAGCGTCGCACCCTGCTCGAGGGTGTGCCCGGGGGCGCGCGGGTCGCTTTGATCGATTGCGGCGTAAAGCGTGCGGTTCTCCGCGAACTCCAAGCTCTCGGCGCTGAAATAACGGTATTGCCCTACGACGCGACCGCCCAAGAAGTGCTCGCCGGCGATCCCGACGCGATCGTCGTGTCGCCGGGGCCCGGCGACCCGACCGACTTGCCGCAAACCGTCGAGGTTCTGCGGGAAATCTCCGAGAGCAAGCCGATCTTCGGCGTCTGCTTGGGCCACCAGCTGCTGGCGCTCGCGCACGGCGCGCGCACGTATAAGCTGCCGTACGGCCACCGCGGCGGAAATCAGCCCGTCAAAGACCTTACCGCTGGCGACGTCATCGTCACCGCGCACAATCACGGCTACGCCGTCGACGCATCTTCGCTTCCCGCCGAGTTGGAAGCGACCATGATCAACCTCAACGACGGGACCAACGAAGGTTTTCGTCACCGTACGCGGCCGATTGCGGCCGTTCAGTTCCATCCCGAAGCTTCACCGGGGCCGTTCGACGCGCGCCGGCTGTTCGCAGAGTGGTTCGAATCCGCCGGCTTGCCGCGGCGTTAGCGACGCTCGCGGTGCTGCTCGCCGCCGTCCGTGCGACCCCCGGGGGCGCGCAAACGCTGCAGCGCCTGACCGTACTATCCTTCGCGTTGAGCGCGGATACCGATAGGCCGCAGATCGAGGTGCCGTTTCACTTGATCGTGGTTCTGCACGTGCGCGAACGGGTGACCGCGATCGATGATCTCGAGCTGCCGATTTTGGCGGAGCTCGAGTTATTGGGTGACGAACGCAGCTTGCAGAGCGGACCGTCGGGCACCGAGTATCGCGAAACGATCGCGGTCGTCGCCCACCGCGGCGGCACGATTCAAATCGGACCTGCCGTTTTGCAAGCGGTAGACGCGCGCGATCGGCGCGCGAAGCAATATTCGACCAACGGCCTTACCCTCAACGTAAGCGGTGCGAATCCCGCCCCTTTGCCGGAGAGCGAGAATGAGCTCGAGGGCGTCGCGCGCGTCGCCTTCCGATTCGTGCTGTTGGCAGCGGGCTTTGCATGTGCGATCGTGGTGGTCGCGCTGATCTTCCGGCGCCGGCCGGTCGCCCCGAAGCCGGCTCCGGCGACACCTTCCCAGCCTGCGGCGGCGCCGATTCCACGGGCGCGTTCGCAACGCGACGAGTTGCGGGAGGCGCTCACCGTTTTGCGCGCCGAACGTACGCGCACGACCGCCGTGCGGGTACGCGAGCTGGTGTGGCGCATGACCGGCGCGTCCGAGGGCGAAACGCTGGCCGACGTGCTCCAGCGACCGGAGGCGGCCAGTCCGCCGATGCGCGAGCTGCTGCGTTCCCTGGAGCGTGCGGCCTTCACCTACGACGACGACCTCGTGGCGGCCATCGAGGCCGTCTGCGATAGGCTCGACCGGTATTTGGGATGACGGCGCGCCGGCCGGCCGACTTGACCGCGGCGCTCTCGCAAACGATCGTCGGCCAGCAGGGCGTCGTCGAAGCGCTCATGCTCGCGCTCCTCTCCAACGGGCACGTGTTGCTCGAAGGTCCGCCGGGGCTCGCGAAAACGTTAGCCTGCAGGTCGCTGGCCGCGGCGCTGGACGGTCAATTCAAACGGATCCAATTCACCCCCGACCTCTTGCCGAGCGACATCGTCGGGACGCGCATCTTCGATCAACACGAAAGCACGTTCACGACGGTGCTCGGACCGATTTTCGCCAACGTCGTCCTCGCCGACGAAATCAACCGCNNTCGGCGCTGCTCGAGGCCATGCAGGAACGCCAGGTAACGATTGGGCCGCAGACGCACGCTTTACCCGATCCGTTCGTGGTGATGGCGACCATGAATCCGCTGGATTCCGAGGGAACGTACGCCCTTCCGATTGCCCAGATGGACCGCTTTCTGATGAAAGTCAACGTTGGATATCCGACACGCGACGAAGAGTTGCAAATTCTCGATCGCTTTGCGATTGCCGATACGCAGCCGCTGCAGAACGTCGCCACTCTGGACGACGTACGAGATTGGCGCGCGCAAGCCCACGCCGTGCATCTTGACGACAAGTTGAAACGCTACATCGTCGAGTTAGTCGCGGTGACGCGCGAGGCCCAACGCATCACGGTCGTTACCGATGCGGGGGCATCGTTACCCGCCGGCGATTTGATCGATTACGGTGCAAGTCCCCGGGCGACGCTCGCACTGGCCTATCTCGCCCGCGCGCGCGCTCTGCTCGAAGGTCGCGATTTCGCACTTCCGGACGACGTGCGGGCTGTTGCCCCGCGCGCGCTTCGCCACCGCATCGGTTTCAACTATCGCCTCTCTACCGCCGGCGTGAGCGCCGACCGCGCGATCGACGCGCTGATCGCTGCCGTCCCGGCACCGTGAATGGCTGGGCCGGCTTACCGGCGTGACGATACGCGACGCGTTACTCCGGGGCCGGCGCCGGCCGCGCAACGTCGGTGCCGGATCGCCGACCGTTTATCGCGGCGACGGGTACGAGTTCGTGGAGCTGCGCGCGTACGTCCCCGGTGACGACGTGCGGCGGATCGATTGGGCGGCGACGGCACGGTCGGGGGATCTGCAGACGCGGGTAATCCTGGAGGACGTTGCCTTGACGCTGGCCGCGATCGTCGATTCGTCGCCTTCCATGCACGTTGGAAAGCGCCGGCCGATGTTCTGCGCCGCACGTGAAGCGCTCGGCGCTTGGTTCGGCGCCGCCGCCACCGACGACCGCTGCTTGGAAATCGGGGCCGATAGGATCACGCCCCCGGCGCTCCAGCGAAACCCTTACGCGGTCCTCGCGTCCGTCGGCAGCGCCACGACCCCGCCGTTTGACGCGGCGCACGCGCTGCGCACCGCGCGCGGAGCCCTCCCGCGCGGCAGCGCGTTGCTCGCGATTAGCGACTGGTACGATCTGTCGGCCGAAGACGATGGCTTGCTGGCCGAGCTCGGAGCCCGCTACGACTGCACCGCCTTGATCGCCCGCGATCCGTGGTACGACGAGCTTCCACTAGACGGCATCGTACGTTTGCGCGGGGCCGAAGGCGGGCGTATTCGCGCGTACGTCGGACGGCGCGAACGCGAAGCGTACCGCCGCGCGGTTCGCGAACGCGAGACGTCCACGTTGTTGCGCTTCACGAACACCCATTGGCGAACCGGCGTTCTTCGCGAACGGGATGGTGCGGCGTCGTTGGGGGCCGCCTTCGGGTTGAGGCCGGGCGAAGTGCGGGCACGATGAGCGTCGATCGTCCGTTATGGCTGGCAGCCGGCGCGGTCCTTGCGATTGGATTCGCGCTGCTCTACGATCGTTTTCAACGCCGTGCAACCGCGCGCGATCTCGCCTATTCGAACGTCGAGTTCTTCGTCGCAGCGGCCAAACCGCGCGCCTGGATTCCACGTGCACTCCAAGCGCTTTGGATCGTTGCGGTCGCGAGCGTCCTCGTCGCCCTATCGGGCCCACATCTTTCGTTGCCGGTACCGGCGCGCGACGGAAGCGTCTTCATCTGCATCGACACGTCGGGATCGATGGCCTCGAGCGACGTGACCCCGACGCGCGCTCAGGCGGCAAAAGGAGCAGCTGCGGCGTTTATCGACGAATCGGCGCCCGGAACGAAGATTGGAATCATCGCATTTTCCGGCACCGCCGGAATCGTCCAACCGCTCAGCACCGATCACCGCCAGGTTGCTTCGTCGCTCGACGAGTTACCGCTGCCCAACGGCGCGACCGCGATCGGTGACGCCCTCAAGTTAGCGGCGGAGAACTTGCCGGACGGCGGCCATCGCGTCGTCATCCTGATTACCGACGGCGTGAATAACGCAGGGGTGGATCCGTTGGAGATTGCCCGGTGGCTGGGCGCGCACCGAATTCCGGTGTATACGGTCGGCATCGGCACGCCCAACGGTGGCCTGATTCCCGGGACCAGCGACGAGGCAACGATCGACGAAGATGCCTTGCGATCGTATGCCGACGCCAGCGGCGGTGCGTACGCACGCGCCGAAAATGCAACCCAGCTGCAAGATGCGCTCGCCCGGCTCGGGCGCATCACGTCGCTGGAGCGCAAGGCGGTCGATGCATCGCTAGGGTTTGCCGTCGCCGGCGCGCTGGGAATGTTGGCGGCATTTCTGCTGGGTTTTTCCACTGGTCGTTATCCGTAGAATGAACCGTCAAAACGACCGCTTTCACCGACGAAAGGCCGCTCACTATGAAGATCGAGGGTACCGCGAAGCTCGTACGAATTTTCCTGGGCGAATCCGATCGGTGGAAGGGTCAGCCCCTGTACGTCGCCATCGTCGAAGAGATGCGAAAAGCCGGGTTGGCGGGCGCGACGGTATTTAAAGGCATCTTAGGGTTCGGCGCTCATTCGGTCGTGCATGCCGCCCGTATCGTGGATCTATCTTCAGACTTGCCGATCGTAATCGAGCTCGTCGATTCCGAAGAGAGGGTCGCGGCCTTTCTTCCGACGCTCGACGTAATGGTCGCCGAAGGTTTAGTGACCTTGGAAAAAATCGACGTCATCGCGTACAAGCCGGGGAAGCCGAAATGAGGCCGCTATTCGCGTTTCTTGCCGTCGGAGCCGGCGGAGCGATCGGCTCGATCCTCCGCTACGCCGTTACCATATGGATGGTCGGCCGGGTCGGGCCGGGGTTCCCCTGGCACACGCTGCTGATTAACCTCGCCGGGTCGTTTTTTATCGGCGCGATCGCGGCCTACGCACAATCGAGCGCCGGACTTTCTCCGTATCTAAGCGCTTTCGTCATGGTCGGCGTGCTGGGCGGATTCACGACGTTTTCGACGTTCAGTTTCGACGTGCTCACGCTCGCGTCCGAAGGTGCCGCGGGCCTCGCCGTCGCGTATTGCGCCGGCAGCGTGATCCTCGGCATTTCCGCTGCCGCCGCGGGAATCGCCGTCGTGCGCGTCGCGTTTCACGCGGCCTCGGGCTAAAACCAAACGGAAGGGAGCATTGGGTTGCTGCGCGCATGATCGCCGCGTGCGGCTTTCAGACCTCGATGCCGATCCGATCGGTCAGTTGCAACGCTGGATCGACGACGCCGCGAAGGCGACGGTCAAGGAGCCGACGAGCATGTGCCTGGCGACGGCGGATCGGGCGGGTTGCCCGTCGGCACGCATCGTCCTGCTCCGCGGGCTCGACCATCGCGGGTTGCGATTTTACACGTCGTACTTCAGTCGAAAAGGCCGCGAGCTCGCCGAGAACCCACAGGTGGCGGCGCTGTTCCATTGGCCGGCGCTCGAACGGCAAGTGCGCGTCGAGGGCGTTGCGGAGATGCTGTCGGAAGATGAGTCCGACGAGTATTTTGCGACCAGGCCGCGCGGGCATCAGCTTGCCGCGTGGGCCTCGGAACAAAGCGAGCCGATCGAAGGACGCGAGATTTTAGAGGAACGTTTCGCTCATTTCGATCAGCGATTCGCCGGAGAACCGGTGCCGCGCCCGCATTCGTGGGGTGGATATCTGCTCAAACCGTCGCGTTTTGAGTTCTGGCTCGGCCGTGTCGATCGCATGCACGATCGCTTCGAATTCGCTCGCAGCGGCGCGGCTTGGCTCGCGTCGCGCCTGCAGCCGTAACGATACCTTTGCCTTCCCAGGACTCTCGGCTCGCGCGGGCCAATAGAGCGGCCCGAGCATGCCCCGCCGGAACGTGATGGTCATCGGGTCGGGACCGATCGTCATCGGTCAGGCTGCCGAGTTCGATTACGCCGGGGTTCAAGCGTGCCGCGCACTGGGTGAGGAAGGCCATCGCGCCGTCCTCGTCAACTCGAACCCGGCGACGATCATGACCGACCCCGAGGTGGCCGACGCGGTTTATTTGGAGCCGCTCACGGTCGCCTCGATCGAACAAATCATCGCGCGCGAGCGACCCGACGCGTTGCTGCCGACGCTCGGCGGCCAGACCGGACTGAATCTCGCGGTCGAACTTCACGAGGCCGGGGTGCTCGAGCGTTACGGCGTCGAGTTGCTCGGCACGCCGGTCGAAACCATCAAACTTGCAGAAGATCGCGATCGCTTCAAGCGCAAAATGCAAGAGATTGGGGAGCCGGTTCCCGAGAGCGCCGTCATCACGCACATCGAGCAAGGGGTCGAGTTCGCACGTACGGCCGCGTTCCCACTGGTCGTACGTCCGGCATACACCCTGGGCGGCACCGGCGGCGGCGTCGTCTATAACGAACGCGAGCTGCGGGAAACGCTCGACGCGGGGCTCGCTGCGAGTCTGATCGGACAAGTCCTGCTGGAGACGTCCCTGCTCGGCTGGAAAGAGATCGAATACGAAGTCCTGCGCGACTCCGCCGGCAACTGTATTACCGTTTGCAACATGGAAAACTTCGATCCGGTCGGAGTGCACACTGGCGATTCGATCGTGGTCGCGCCATCGCAGACGCTCTCCGACCTCGAATATCAGATGTTGCGGACCGCGAGCATCAACGTCGTGCGAGCCCTTGCAGTTGAGGGTGGCTGCAACATTCAGTTTGCGCTTCATCCGGAGCGCAGCGAGTATGCCATCATCGAGGTCAACCCGCGAGTCTCGCGTAGTTCCGCGCTGGCGTCCAAAGCGACCGGCTATCCGATCGCCAAAATCTCGACGAGGATTGCGCTGGGCCAGACGCTCGACCAAATCCCCAATCCGGTTACCGGGGTAACGAAAGCCGCTTACGAGCCCACGCTCGACTACGTCGTCGTGAAGATTCCCCGCTGGCCGTTCGACAAGTTTCCGATTGCCGATACGAATCTGGGAACGCAGATGAAGTCTACCGGCGAAGCGATGGGCATCGGCCGCACCTTCCGTGCGGCGCTGGTCAAGGCGGTGCGTGGTCTCGATCTCAAACGCGAGACGCTGACGGGTTCGTTTACGCAATGGAGCCAAGCGGAACTCGAAGCCATCGTCGCCCGTCCGACCAACGAACGGCTTTTCGCCGTTTGCGAGCTCCTGAGACGGGCACTGTACCCCGGTACGCTCGACCTCTCGAACGGCCGCGCGGCCGCCATCGAGCGCATTCACGCGGCGAGCGCCATCGATCGATTCTGGCTCAACGAGCTTGCCGACCTGGTCGAGTTGGAAGAGCGCTTGCGCGCGCACCCGAACGATGCCGACTACGCGCAGGCACTCGAATGGGGATACGGCACGCGGGCGTTCGGCGACGATTCGCGTGCGGCCACGGCTGCGCCGCCGGCCTTTCGCATGGTCGACACGGCCGCCGCCGAGTTCCCGGCGAAGTCGCCGTACTATTACCTTTCGCGCGGCGAAAGCGACGAAATGCGGCCGACACCGCACGAGGCGGTCGTCGTGGTCGGCAGCGGACCGATACGCATCGGGCAGGGGATCGAGTTCGACTACAGCTGCGTGCACGCCGCGTGGGCGCTCAAAGCCGCAGGCATGTCGCCGGTGGTCGTCAACAACAATCCGGAAACCGTGTCGACAGATTTCGATATCTCCGACGTGCTCGTTTTCGAGCCCCCCGGGGCCGATGAAGTCGAGGCGGCCTATCGAGCGACCCACGCCCGCGGCGTGATGCTCGGGTTCGGCGGCCAGACCGCCATCAATCTGGCGGGCGAGTTGAGCGCCCGCGGCGTCCCGATCGTCGGCAGCGACCGAAACTCGCTGGACATGGCCGAAAATCGCGAACAGTTCGACGCGGCGCTGGCGCGCTTGGGCGTGGCGCGGCCACAGGGACGGGCGGCGCGGAGTTTCCGCGAGGCGCGCGCCATCGCTCGCGAACTCGGCTTCCCGGTGCTAGTGCGGCCCTCGTTCGTGTTGGGCGGACGCGCGATGGAAATCGTCTACAATGAAGGCCAGCTCGCGTCGTATGCGGAGTCGGCCCCACCGATTCTCGCCGACGCGCCGTTGCTCGTCGACAAGTACTTGCGCGGATTGGAAATCGAGGTCGACGCCGTCTTCGATGGCGACGATATTATGATCCCGGGCATTTTCGAGCACGTCGAGCGCGCGGGAATTCATTCGGGAGATTCGATCGGCGTCTACCCGCCGCAGACCATCGACGAAGCGATGGAACGCCGCATCGGCGACGTGACCTTAGCCATCGCACGCGAGCTCGGCATCCGGGGCTTGATCAACATTCAGTTCGTCGTGCACGACGGCCGGCTCTACATCATCGAAGCCAACCCGCGCGCGAGTCGCACCGTCCCTATCATACAGAAGGCGACCGGCATCAACATCGTGGCCGCCGCGACACGCATCGCCCTCGGCGAAAAGCTCCGCGACATGGAATACGGCACCGGAATCCACCCCCACGTTCCCTTCGTGGTCGTAAAAGTGCCGGTGTTCTCGTTTTCAAAGATGCGCGGCGTCGAAACGATTCTCGGTCCGGAGATGAAATCGACGGGCGAAGTTCTCGGGATCGACAGCAGCTTCGCGGGCGCGCTGTTTAAAGGCTTCGTCGCCGCGGGCGTGCGCTTGCCGGGAAGCGGCGGCCGAATCCTGGTGTCGATCGCCGACGAGGAGAAGCACGAAGCGGTGCCGGTGCTGCGGCGCTACGCGGAGCTGGGACACACGTTGGTAGCGACGCCCGGAACGCGCGCGGTTCTGGAAGCGTCGGGGATTGCGACGCAGCCGGTCAACAAGATCGCCGACGGATCGCCGCACGTCATCGATCTTATCGCGTCGCGCCGCGTAGACTTGGTCATCAACGACGCCAAGGGCACGCGCGAAATCTCCGACAACTACAAGATTCGACGCACCGCGGTCGAAGCGGGTATTGCGTGTTTAACCAGTCTGGATACGGCGCGGGCGCTGGCGGAAGCGCTCGCAAGCACGGCGGGGCCTCCGCGGAGCCTCCAAGAGTACCGCACCGCGCAAGCGACGATCGGCTTCTAGCCGTCGATTTGCGGGAGGTGCCGCGCGTCTTCGTGCTAGGCGGCAACGCCAGCACGCTAGCGGTCGTCAATAGTTTCGTCACCGAGGGTGGCGCGATCACCGCTCGCCTCATACCGATCGCGTGGACGCCGGCCGGAGTCGTGGTCGGTGACGCGTGGCAGAACGTCGGCATCGCGTTGACCGGCTTGTTCGATTGGATCGACCGGACGTTCGCTCCTGAAGACGAGCGCGCGTTCATCGCGCCGTTGCGCGACGTCGAGCTGCTCGCTCGCATCGGCTGGCAGGCCCCGCTCCCAGAGGTCGTGAGCGAAGAGAGCGTCCTTAACGCCGAAGACCTCCCCGACGAGATCGCCGATGCCCTCGGGCACGCGCCGGCCCCGGTCGTGCAGTGCACCGCCTGCCGGCGCCTCTGCGTACGCGATGAGTTCGTGTGGAAAGAAAAGCAACTCTGCGCGTGGGACTATCACGCCCAAGTGTTCGGGCGGCGGGGTCCGTGGCGTAATGGGGCCTACGAGGAGCGGCATTTCGAAACGCTGCCGTCGGCGGCGTACGTCGCGCCGCTGCTGCTTCAGGAAAGCGGCGTCGAAATCGTGATGGCCCTCGGCGCCGTCGACGAAACCACTGCGCGCACCGCCATAAATGTCCTGCTCGATTCCGATGCCGTCCGGTCGCACCTCGCGGTGCGTACCGAGGGCGGTATCACCGTCTTGCGGGAAGCCGGCGAGGCGACGTGACCAATCGCACGATACGGCGTGTGTCGACCGTGTTCGCGCTGCTTTTTCTGGCACTCGCGACGCGTCAATTCTACGTGCAGGTGGTCGGCGCAGCAGCGATCGCCGCTAAGCCGAGCAATCCGCGACACGGGCTGCTCGACGCGTACCGTGGCCGCATTCTCGCGACCGACGGCACCGTACTCGCCCAGAGTGCCGGCAGCACCCGCTCCTACGCAATGGGCCCGGCGCTGGCGCAAACGCTCGGATATCTTTCGGTGCGCTACGGTACCAGCGGTATCGAGGATGCTTTCGACCGAGCGCTCACGCCTCCCGATACCACCGGCGACCCGGTCGCGCAGCTCGATGAGATTCGCGCGGCCTTGCGCGGCGATACGCTGGTCTCGCGGGGTGCCGACGTCGTTACCACGATCGTTCCGGCGGTGCAGCGGCAGCTCTTCGCGGAGTTGTCGCATTATCCGCGAGCGGCGGGCGTCGTACTCGACCCGCGCAGCGGCGCGGTGCTGGCGATTGCCAGCGTGCCAAGCTACGATCCCAACGGCATCGACGCCGAGTTCGCCGCGTTGACCGCCGACCCGCATAGTCCGCTCATTAACCGGGCGCTGGACGGCCTCTATCCGCCCGGATCGACGTTCAAAATCTTCACCGCCGCGGCGGCGCTCGACAACGGCACCGTAACGATGGACTCACACTTCGAGGATCCGGGATATCTGGTGATCGGCAACTATACGCTGCACGACAACGAGAGCGAGGCGACCGGCTATCAGGATCTCACCGGAGCGTTCGCGCTGTCGAGCAACGTCGATTTTGCTCAGATCGCCCTCAAGCTGGGCGTCGACGGATTCTACCAATATCTGAACAGATTCGGCGTCGGTGACTCGCTCGATTTCCAGCTCCCGGCTCAGCGAGCGGCGGTACCGCCGCCGGCAAGCGTCGTCCCGGGCGAACTCGCACAGATGGGCTTCGGACAGGGCGCCCTCCTGGTCACGCCGCTGCAGATGGGATTGATCGGCGCGACGGTGGCCAACGGCGGCGTCGAGCCGAGGCCGTTCATCGTGCGACAAGTCGTGCGCAACGGGACGCCGGCGAGCGTCTATTCCGCCAGCTCACTCTCGAACCCGGTATCGCCACAAGCCGCCGCGAACGTAACGAAGATGATGATCGCCGTTGTGGAGCGCGGAACGGGAACGGCGGCACGACTGCCGCACGTAACGGTCGCGGGAAAGACCGGCACCGCGACCAATCCGCTGGGTCGTTCGCACGCGTGGTTTGTCTGCTTCGCGCCGGCTGAACAGCCGCGCGTCGCGGTGGCCATCCTGGTGGAAAACGTCGGATACGGCGCGACCTACGCCGCGCCGATCGCCCGTGACGTACTGCAGACCGCGCTGGAGAACGTTGGGAGTTGATCGAGGAGCGGATTTTCAACAACCGATACCGCCTCGATAGCAAGCTCGGCGAGGGTGGCATGGCGACCGTTTACTGCGGCACCGACACGGTGCTGCGGCGTCGCGTCGCCATCAAGGTGCTGCGAGAGCAATATGCGGCCGACGAGGAGTTCGTCAGGCGGTTCTATCAAGAAGCCGAATCGGCCGCCCGGCTTTCGCATCCCAACATCGTCAACACCTACGACGTGGGGCGCGAAGGCGATACCTACTTCATCGTCATGGAGCTGGTCGACGGCCCGTCGCTCGCCGAAATCATCGCCGCCGACGGGAAGCTTCCGGAACCCGTCGCGCTCGACTACGCTGCGCAGATCGCCAGCGGACTGGCTTACGCGCACCGTACCGGACTGCTGCATCGCGACATCAAGCCCGCCAACATCCTGGTGACCAAGGACGACGTGGTCAAGCTCTCGGACTTCGGCATCGCGCGGGCCGTGTCGGCGCATACTATGACGCTCACCAAGCCCGGGCTTGTGATGGGCAGCGTCTACTACATCTCGCCGGAGCAAGCGCAGGGGCACGAGCTTCACGAAAGCTCCGACTTGTACAGCCTCGGCATCGTTTTGTACCAGATGCTTACGGGCAAGCTGCCGTTCGCGGGAGAGTCGCCGGTGACGGTGGCGCTCAAGCATATCGGCGATCCGGTACCGGTCATCGACACGCGCAGCCTGGGCGTCAGCCCGGCCCTGGCGGCCATCGTCAACAAACTGCTGCAGAAGCGACCCGAAAATCGCTTCGCGTCCGCGAGCGAACTGGCGAGCGCGCTACGTGAAGCCCGCGAACGTCCCAGCGTGGCCGGCTACCGACTAGCCGACGACGCGCCGACGCAGGCCTTTCGAGCGAACCGATCGCTGCCACCGCGCCGGTCGCCGCTGCCCGATCGTCCATACACCTCGATCGACGAACGCGAAGACGAGCGCGCGCGCCGCGGCGGGTGGGTTTGGGTGCTGCTGGTCGCGTTCTTGCTGGCGGCAACCGCAATCGGATTCTACCTGTTCGGGCGGCCCCTTCCCAATTTCACGTCGACGATCGCCGTGGCCGACTACACGGACATGAGCGACGCCCAAGCACAGCAAGCGGTGGTGAACGCCGGATTGCGCGTGCGGTTCGTTAAGAGTCCGAGCGACACCGTCGCCGCGAACCACGTCATTCGTCAGAATCCGCTGGCGGGGAGCAAAGTCGCGCGCGACTCGCTCGTCGAGTTGGTCGTTAGCAATGGAAAGCCGCTGGTTGGGCTGCTCGACGTGCGCGGGTACTCGGCGCTCGACGCGCAACGCACGCTGCAGGCGCAAGGTTTTGCCGTGACGCTAGTGCGAAAATTCGACTCGAGCGCCAAAGACAACGTCATCGATCAGCAGCCGAAAGCCGGAACGCCGGTGCCGCAGGCCAGCCGGATTACGCTGATCGTCTCCAACGGCGCCCAACCCGTCTCGGTGCCGAATTTCGTCGGAATGTCGGCGGAAAAGGCGGAGGCCGTCGCGACCAAGCTCGGGATTCGACTCGACACGTCGCAGCAAGCGGCGATTTCCGGAGTACCGGCCGGCACCATCGCGTCGCAAAACCCAGCGCCGGGCGATCAACTTCAGAAAGGCGGGAGCGCGAGTGCGGTCGTGAGTACGGGGGCGCAAACCGGACCGTCGCCGGCTACCGGAGCGGTCACGACGCTCACGGTCCCCGGCGTCATCGGCAAGCCGTACCAAGATGCAATCGATGCGATCGTCGCCGCGGGCTTCCGCGCTCAAGTGCAGTTTCAAATTCTCAATACGAGCAACGGGACGATCGTCGCAGAGAATCCACCCGGTGCGAACCAGGCCGCACAGGGCTCGGTCATCGACGTAACGCTGTCGGTCCCGGGTGAGGTACCGGATACCGAAGGCATGGCCGTCGACAAGGCCCGCGCGGCGCTCGCTGCCGCCGGCTACGGCGTCGCGCAAACGCGCTTCACGACGGCTGCCGGCGCCGGCGGTCGCGTCGTCGGTACCGAGCCCGCCGTCGGCACGCCGGTGAGCCCCGGCTCGGCGGTCGTGCTGATCGTCAACGGGGCCCCTCCCCCGTGAGGCGTTACCGCCGAACGCCTGGCGTTAGACGCTAGGTGCGGATACTCGGCATCGATCCCGCGCTGCGTACGACCGGGTACGGCGTCATCGAAAGCACGCGCTCGCGCGTCCGATTGATCGAAGCCGGGATCGTTGCGCCGCGTAAGGAAGGAACCCTCGAGCAGCGCTTGCGCGAGCTGCACGCCGGCATCACCGACGTGATCGTTCAGACCGAACCGCAGTCGATCGTCATCGAAGAGCTGTACACCAGTTATCGCAATCCCGGAACCGCGCTGCTGATGGCGCACGCGCGTGGCGTCCTGTGCCTAGCGGCAGCCCAAGCCGGCATCGCGGTTCACACGCTCGGGCACGCGCGCGTGAAGCGCGCACTGGTCGGGTCGGGCAGCGCCCGCAAAGTGCAGATCAACGCCATGGTCGTGCAGTTGCTCGGACTGCGTTCGACGCCGAAGCCCGACGACGTCTCCGACGCGCTCGCCCTCGCGCTCGCATTTTTGAACATGGTGGGCCGCAACGGAGTTATCCCAAGCTTCGCGCCGCAAGCGCGCAGTCGAAGGACGCGCTAGTGTCGTTTTCACGCATCAGCGGCTCCCTGCTCGAACGCGCCGGCGACGCCGCGATCGTGGAGTCCGGGGGCCTGGGCTACGAAATCATTCTTCCGCCTTGCGTTGCCGACAAAGTCCCGGCCGAACCGGGCCGGCCGGTGTCCCTCGAAATCTACGCGGTGCTCAACATGGACGGCAACAGCGGCCGCTTTACGTATTACGGGTTCACGAATGCGATCGAGCGCGAGTTCTTCGAAGCATTAATCACGGTAGCGTCGATCGGCCCGCGTTCGGCGGCTCGCGCTTTTTCGCAGCCGATGTCGGCAATCGCTCGCGCCATCGACCGCGGGGACTACGGGTATTTGAAAACGCTACCCGGCGTCGGTCAGCAGAAAGCGCGCGACATCGTCGCCAAGCTCCAGGGCAAGGTGGCGAAGTTCTTGCTGATTCAAGATGCGCCGCCGGTTCCGGTTGCCGCCATTCCCGACTTTGCGGCCGAGGCGTTAGCGGTGCTCCTGCAACTGGAGTACAAACGCACCGAAGCTGAGGCGATGATTCGTGAGACGCTCGAAGCCGATCCGAGGATCGGCGACGCCGAACGGCTATTGGCGGAGATTTACCGGCGCAAGGCGTCGAAAGAGCGAGGATGAGCGAAAGCAACGCGCGCAAGCGATTGCTCGGTCCCGACGACGCGCGCGATGCCCCCGGAGCGGAACTCGAAGCTCCCGAACGGATCGTCGATCCGCAAGACACGCTGGAAGATGAAGTCTACGGCGCGAGTCTGCGTCCGCGCACGTTCGAAGACTACGTCGGTCAGGAAACCGTCGTTGAGAATCTTCGAATTTCAATTGACGCCGCACGCCGCCGCGGCGAACCGCTCGAGCACGTGCTGTTTTACGGTCCCCCCGGGCTTGGAAAAACCACCCTGGCCGGACTCATCGCGCGGGCGCTGGGCGCCAATTTCCGTCCGACGAGCGGACCGACGCTGGAGAAGCCCAAGGATTTGGTCGGCATCCTTACCGCACTGGAAGAAGGGGACGTCTTTTTCGTCGACGAGATCCATCGCCTCGGTCGCGTCGTCGAAGAGTTCCTCTATCCGGCCATGGAAGATTTTCAAATCGACTTCATCGTCGATCGGGGCGCATATGCAAAGACGTTGAAGCTGCCGCTCAAGCGCTTCACGCTAGTCGGTGCGACCACGCGCGCGGGAATGCTCACCGCTCCCTTACGCGAACGCTTCGGCATCGTTCACCATTTAGATTACTACGCGCCCGAAGAACTCGAGCGAATTCTGCGTCGCTCGGCCGGCGTACTGGGCGTACCGATCGACGATGAGGGCGCGACCACCATTGCGCGCCGGAGCCGCGGGACGCCACGCATCGCCAACCGGTTGCTGCGTCGCGTGCGCGACTTTGCCGAAGTGCGCGCCGCTGGGCACATCACGGCCGAGGTCGCCGCGGAAGCGCTCCAGCGCGAAGGCGTCGACGAACTCGGCTTAGACCGGCTGGACCGAGCGTTCTTGCGCACGATCGTCGAGCAGTATCGCGGCGGCCCGGTCGGCATCGGCGCCATTGCGGCGACGCTCACCGAAGACGCCGAGACGCTCGAAGATGTGGTCGAGCCGTATCTGCTCAAGCAAGGCTTCGTTACGCGAACCGCTTCGGGACGGCGTGCGACACCCGAGGCGTACCGTCATCTTGGCGTAGCGGTGCGCGCGTCGGTTCAGGAACGCCTGTTGTGACGCGCATGCGGCGCGGTACGTTCATCGCGTTGGCAGCCGCGACCGCCGCATATCCGCGGAAAGCCCGCACCCAAACCGATGCCGATCCTGCTAGCGGTAGTGCCGCGCCGGCATTACGCGTGCTTCTCGGCCGCGGCGATGCAACGCCCGATCCCGGCGGCAACGGTTTTTCGTTCAACGGGCGAGCGTACCGTGGCAGCTTCACGCGCGAGCCGGACGGCAGCGTCGTCAACGTCGTCGACCTGGAACAGTACTTGTACGCCGTCGTGCCCCACGAAATGCCGCCGTCGTGGCCGCCGGCTGCGTTGCAGGCGCAAGCGATTTGCGCGCGGACGTACGTGTTGCAGCGGAGCAATCCCCGGCGAGCGTACGATGTGGTGCCGTCGGAAGCGGATCAAGTATACGGGGGCATGGCCGCCGAATCGCCGGCAGGCCGATTCGCCGTCGACGCGACGGCCGGTCAGGTGATGCGTTTCGACAACGGCTACGCGAGCATTGCGTATTCGTCGTGTTGCGGTGGCCACACTGAGGCGTCCGCCGACGCGTGGGGAGGCGCCTTCTTTCCGTATCTTGCTGGGATCGTTTGTCCGTACTGCATGCAATCCCCCAACTACCGCTGGACTGCGACCGTGGCGCTGCAGGACATCGCTCAACGCTTTGGACAGCAACTGGCTGCCGCGGGAACGTTGCAAAGCGTTCGGGTGGTGGATCTCGATGCCAGCGGCCGTGCCCGCACGTTCGAGTTGATGGCCGATCGCGGCAGTACCGTCGTCAAGGGAAGCGCTTTTCGTCTCGGTCTGGGACCGCGCGTCGTACGCAGTCTGCTCATCACCGGGCTGCGCAGCGACGCGTCCTCGCAGTCGGTCGTGATCGACGGCGGAGGTCTGGGTCACGGTGTGGGCATGTGCCAATGGGGCGCACGCGGGATGGCTCAAGCCGGTCGCAACGCGCGCGATGTGTTGGCATTCTATTTCCCCGGAACGGAGATAGGACGGGACTGACGTTCGACGATCGCGACAGCGACGCGTATGCCTACGAACTCCCTCCCGAGCTGATCGCGCAGAAGCCGGCACCGGTGCGCGATGCCAGCCGGTTAATGGTTGTGGGTCGCACGAGTGACGACGATGCCGCTTTCTCGGATCTGCCGCGCTACTTGCGTCCGGGCGATCTTCTGGTCCTCAACGAAACTCGGGTCATTCCGGCGAGGCTCATCGGCCAACGCTGGCCGACCGGTGGACGCGCCGAGTTGCTGCTGCTGGCGCCTGCCAATGCCGAGCGCTATCGTTCCGACGCGTTACGCTGGGTTGCCCTCGCGCGACCGGCTCGCCGGCTTCGCGAAGGCGCGCGCATTGCGTTCGGGAACGGCGCCGAGGCGGTGGTGCGCAGCGAACGCGTCGGCGGGATCCGCGAGGTCGAATTCACGCTCGCGGAGGCGTTTGAAACGTTCCTCGAGCGAACCGGAAAATTGCCGCTTCCGCCGTATGTCCGCGGCGACTCGGCGCAGGCCCAGCGCGGGTATCAAACCGTGTTCGCGCGCGTTCCAGGGAGCGTCGCCGCGCCGACGGCTTCGTTGCACTTTACCCCGGAACTCCTCGATCGCATTCGAGCGGCCGGGGTGGAAATAACCCGGATCGCCCTCGACGTCGGGCTGGGCACGTTTCGCCCGATGACGGCTGCGCGCATCGACGATCACGCGATGCACGCGGAATCCTACGTCATATCGCCCGCGGCATCCGCCGCGATCGAAGCGGCTCGCAGCCAAGGCCGGCGCGTGGTGGCAGCCGGCACAACCGTCGTTCGGGCGCTCGAAGGCAACATCCGCGAGCATGGGAAGGTCGTTGCGGGGGAAGGGCGCACCGATGTGTTTATCACACCCGGTTTCCGTTTCCGCGCCATCGACGTCATGATCACGAACTTTCATTTGCCGAAATCCACGCTGTTGGTCTTGGTGAGCGCCTTCGCCGGTCGCGAACGGGTTCTGCGCGCCTACGCTGCCGCCGTCGGACGGCGTTACCGTTTTTATTCGTTCGGGGATGCGATGCTGTTGACTCGGGACGCCGGCGCGCGATGAGTCTGGCGCAACGTTGGACGTGGGATCTCGACGCACCCCGCGATCGCCTGTGGCAATACGTCGCCGACACCGACTGGGTTAACCGCCATGCGGGGTTGCCGCGTATCAGCGCACGTTACGAAGCGCTGCCCGGCGGGGGGACCCGCCGGTTCGCATCGTTCGCCAGCGGCCCGCTTCGCGTTGAGTGGGAGGAGCTCCCCACCGTCTGGCAAGTTCCGTCGTTCTTCGAAGTCGAACGGATTTACCGGCGCGGACCGCTGGCACGCTTTTTCAGCCGCACCGCGCTCGAAAGCAGCGGCCCAGATCGAACCAGCGTAGTGGTCGACGTGGAACTACGGGCGTCGTCACGGTTCGTCGAGCCGCTGCTGCCGCTGCTGGCAGCGCACGGGAAGCGCGGTGCGAACCACGCGTTTCGGTTAGCGGCGACCCTCGCCCGCCGCAACGAAGCGGCTCTCGCTCCAATGCGGAAAACGGACACGGGACCCTGGCAGGTGCTGTCCGATGCGGGCGTGGACGCGGACGTGGTTGCGAAGCTGGCGGCGTTCGTCGATAGCGCCGACGATCGCGATTTGCAACGCATTCGTCCGTACGAACTCGCGGATGCTTGGAACCTATCACGGCGCACGGTGTTGTCGGCGTTCCTGACGGCGACCCGTGTCGGGCTATTCAATCTGCACTGGAACGTCCTTTGCCCGGGATGTCGCGGCCCGAGCCCTCCCATGGAATCGCTGGGAGAATTGCATCGCGGCTACCACTGCGAAGCGTGCAATCTGCCATTCGATGCCGCCTTCGATCGTTCGGTGGAAGTGACGTTCGACGCGCGGCCGCTCGGACGCAGAGGTGAGACCGGACTGTTCTGTATCGCCAATCCACAACGCAGCGGTCACGTCTACGCGCAGACGTCGGTCGCGGCGCACGACGAACGCGAGCGTGCCGTCGAGTTGGAACCGGGGAGTTACCAGATCAATGCTGGGACCAGTGTAGGCACCTTCGTCTCGAACGACGACGAAGTCGTTCGGGATCTGACGGCTACCATTGCTCCCGACGGATCCGTGGAGGTTGCGGCCTTCGTAGGCAGCGGCGACGTCCGCCTGAGGATCGTAAACCGGAGCGACCGTCCCGCAGTCGTTCGCGTCGAGAATGGGCGCTGGCCTGACACGATCGCCACCGCCGCTGCGGTCACCGCGCTTCAAGAGTTCCGCGACCTGTTCTCGTCGGAAGTGTTGGCCCCGGGTCTCGACCTCGGCATCGAGACGCTCGCGGTGCTCTTCACCGACGTCGTCGGCTCGACGGCCATCTATTCGAAAACCGGCGACGCACCGGCATTTCGCATCGTCGCCGATCACTTCGACGTGATGCGCGAAACGGTGGCAAAACACGAAGGGGCCATCGTCAAGACGATCGGCGATGCGGTCATGGCGGCATTCGCCGATCCGCTGCGTTGCCTCGAGGCAGCGCTCGACCTGGATGCGCGCGTTCAAACCATTACGGCGGCCGGAGAGCCGCTGCGCCTGCGCGTCGGTTTTCACGTCGGGCCGTGCATCGCCATGCGGGCCAACGACCGCATCGACTATTTCGGAACGACGGTGAATCTCGCAGCGCGGCTGCAGAAGCTTGCCGGCGCCGGGCAAGTCACGCTCGCGCGCAGCGTGGCGCAGCGACCGGCGATCGCGGCACGATTGCGAGGCCTGTCGACCGCGGTCGCGAACGAGACGCTCGAAATCAAGGGGTTTCCCCAACGCATCGACGTGGTACGTATTTTTACGTGAGATACGTCGGATACGAAGCGCCGGGCGAACCCCACGTGCTCGCCGTCGCGGAAATGCCGGTACCGGAACCGGGTCGAAACGAGGTGCTGATTGCGGTTGAAGCGGCGGGCGTATCCCGCGCCGACGCGCTGCAGCGCCGCGGACTTTACCCTCCGCCGGAGGGAGTTTCGCCGGTTCTCGGGCTCGAAGTCGCCGGAACCGTTTATCGGGTTGGCTCCGGTGTTACCCAATGGCAGCACGGCGACCGCGTCTGCGCGCTCTGCAACGGCGGCGGTTACGCCGAATACGTCGCGGTTCCTCAAGGGCAGGTACTCCCGATTCCCGACGGCTGGACCGCGGTCGAGGCTGCAACCCTTCCTGAGAATGCCTTTACCGTATACGAAAACGTCTTTACCCGCGCGCGCTTATCGCCGGGCGAGTCGATTCTCGTGCACGGCGGCTCGAGTGGGATAGGAACGACCGCGATTATGTTTGCAACAGCTCTCGGCTCGCGGGCGATCGCGACGGCGGGCAGCGATGCAAAGTACGAGGCGTGTTTGAAGCTGGGCGCGAGCGAAGCGATAAATTACCGGTCGACCGATTTCGTCGACGAAATCGCACGTATCACCGGAGGCAATGGCGTCAACGTCGTGCTCGACATCGTCGGTGGTGACTACATTATCCGCGATCTGCGCTGCGTGGCCCTAGACGGCCGCATCGCCTGCATTGCAACCCAGCGCGGGCGCGTCGCCGAGATCGATCTTAGCCTGCTGCTGCACAAGCGCGCGACGATCCTGGGGTCCAGCTTGCGTCCACGTACGCCCGCCCAAAAGGCGGCCATCGCGGCCAAGCTACGGGAGCGAATTTGGCCCTTGCTTCCGGTGCGTTCGGCCATCGTGCCGGTTGTCGACTCGGTGTATCCGTTCGAACGCGCCGCCGAAGCGCACGCGCGCCTCGAGTCGAGTGCACACATCGGCACCATCGTCCTCACGCCATAGCCAACCGTCATCGTTTTGCACCGGCAATGCGATGGGCCGCCTGCGGGGCTATGGACGCGGAGCGAAGGCCGGATGCCGAGAGCGACGCGCCATGCAGTAGCGTTTTCGGATGGACCCGAAAACGCGAACGTCCCGAAGGCGGTCCGTCGCAGCGCCTGCGCAACTGATATACCGGCGCGCTCGTCCTTCGACTACGGCGCTTCGCGCCTCCGCTCAGGATGACAACGCGCTTCGCTCAAAATGACAAAAGCGCGCCGTGGGCGCTAGTGATAGATTGACTGGTGCGGACCGGTCACCATGAAGAACAGCATTGGGATCGACAGCATGGTGTTCACGCGAGATGCCAAGAACGCCACGCGGCGCGCTTTGACTTTCTCCTCGTCGGTGGCCGGAACGAAGCCGAGAATCTTCTTTTGGTTCCGCCAGATGAACGTCCACACGTTGATCAGCATAATCGTTCCCAGCCACGCGCCGATGCCGATCGGTGCCATGCTTCCTTGCAGCAGGAACGCCGCCACGAAACCGTTCATGCCGTTTACCGTCGGCATGCTCCCGCCTCCTAACAGGGCGGCACCGAAAAGCCACGTGACCACGGCACCCCAGCGAAAGAAGAGCAGCGCTCGCGGCATGACATACTTGGAGATCGGAGCCGCCTCGCCGGCGGCCGTGGCCTCTTTGACGGCGGCGACGTTCACGAAGTTGAAGTAGTACAGCAGGCCGATCCACATGATGCCTGCCAAGACGTGAAACCAACGGAAAATCGCATCACGCAACGCATCATCCAGCATCTAAGCACCCGTCCCTGGAGCGATGAAAAGCTTCGCAAGGAAATATAACACGATTGTGAGCACCAGGCCGCAGATAATCGTGGCCCAGAGCGAATCCAGCGGATTTTTCACGTTTGAGCTCCCTCCCTAGACGTGCGCGCTTCAGGCACTTCTTGCGCTCTTAAGGTGGATGCGTCCTTCGCCCTACGACGGCACGGTGTCGCGCGGGGCGGCCGTGACGGTTTTGGGATTCGTATACCACACCAGCCCGGGCGGCGCGTCGCGCTGCTTGCGCACGTGCTTGCGAAGGGTGTAGTCGACGGGAACGCGGGCACTGGCCTTTGCTTTCGAATGGTGCGCCGCCAACGACGCGGCGGCTTCGACGTCCTCGAGTGGCGGCTCGCGGCGGTCGTCGCGCGAGAGAATCACGTGAGCGCCGGGAAATCCCTGGGCGTGAAACCACAAGTCGTTGGGGCGCGCGATCCGAAAGGTAATCTCGGCATTTTCACTCGGCGAGCGGCCGACCACGATGCGAGAACCGCTGGACGTTCGGAACTCGAGAAGCGCGCGCTTGCGCTTTCGCGCGGGACCGCCGGGCGGTTTTGGGGATCCCGCGCCGCGGCCGTCGAGCTGGTCCATTGCCGCTTCGAGGTCGCCCACGTCCTCCTGCGAAACGCGTTCGGCCTCCCAGCGAAGTTCTTCGACGGCGCCCAGAGCGCGTCGAACGGCGCGCTCGCGGCGGGCGACGTGCGGCAGCGCCGCGCCAAGTTTTTTGTAGAGGGCGAAAACCTTTGCGGCGCGTTCCTTGGCTTCATCGCGCCGGCTTTCTGGAAGCTCGTGAAGACCTGCGAAAATAGCATCGCCTTCCGCGCGCAGTTCGTCCCGTTCGCAAGCGCGCGCCCGTTTCGCCGCCAGCGCGGCGAGTTCGTCGCGGAGCTTGCGCTCACGTTCGCCCAGACGCTTAGCCACCGCATGCCTCCGCCGGCTGGCGCGCTCGCGCTCTCGCAACCCGGTCTCTTGCGAGCGAATTTCGGCAAATACCTCGAGCAGCGACGGCTCGCGCCGGCAGTCGGCATCCGAAAAGCCGGGCAGCGGCACGAGATGAGGCTGCACGACCACCCCGTCGCGGCGATAGACGTAGAGCGCATCGTTCAGCGCGGCGTCGCTCTCGGCGAATGCCAGGAATTCTTCTGGATTGGCACCGCTCTGGGCCACCATTTTGGGGACCAGCGAGCTTGCCGGCGGCAAGGGCGGCAATGCATAATCCAGTCCGGCTTGGACCGCACGCCTCCCGTTGTCCGCCAAGGAGAACTCCTTGGAGGCGGCTACCACGCGGTCGCGCTTCACCAGGACCAGGTTTCCGAAGCGCGGCACCAATTCGAGGTACAGCTCGACGTGCTCGTCGACGCCGAAGCGCGATCGCGAGGAAAAGGTGAGTCGCAGAAGCCTGTCGCCGCGCCGTGCCCGCACCGCAGACAGCACCATACCGCGCAAAGCCGCCGCCATCGCCCGCACGAACCCCGGCTCGGCGGCAATTGCCAATTCGCCGTCCTCGACCGTCACCAGCGGCGGGGACGCAAAGACATCCACGGCGAGCAGCAGGCTCGCTCCGCGGCTGCGCAGTGCGAGTGCCACCCGCCCGTCCGGCAGCAAACCGGCGTCGGCGACCCGCGCTCCGCGGAGGCGGCGTTCGAGCTCGTGGCCGAGGCGCCGGACGAGCACCCAATCCGTAACCAGGTTAACCGTCCCTTCGTTCTGAACTTATAGAGTCTGCTTCAGCGTGGAGTTCGCGTGATCGCCGGGCCCGGTTTGGTCTTCGTGGTCTCGGGCCCCTCGGGTGCCGGTAAGGACACCCTGGTCGAGGCGCTCGTGGAGCGAATGCCTCGTCTGCGGTATTCGATCTCGGCGACCACCCGGGAGCCCCGGGCGGGCGAACGAGACGGCGAGCATTACTTCTTCCTTACACGCGAGGAGTTCGAACGCCGTTTAGCGGCCCGCGAGCTTCTCGAGACCCGGGAGTACGGCGGCAACCTTTACGGCACGCCGCGCGATTACATCGAACGAAGCGTGGCCGAGGGCGACGACGTCATCCTGAAGCCCGAAGTCAACGGTGCCTTGGCCGTCAAAGCGGCCTACTCCGACGCGGTGCTGATCTTCGTGGTGCCGGACCGGTTCTCGCATCTGCGCGAGCGCCTGCTCGCTCGACGAACCGAGACGAACGAGGAAATCGCCGGCCGCCTCGAGATCGGCCACCGAGAGATGACGTTCGTTCGAAAGTTCGATTACCTCGTGGTCAACGAACAAAATCGTCAAGAAGAAGCGGTCCGCGATCTGCAGGCGATCCTGCACGCCGAACGTTTCAGGATTCATCGCTACACAGACGACTCAATAGAGAAAGTGCAATCATCCTAACTATGCCAAAATCCGTTTTCGGCGACTTGGACAAACTGCTCGTACACGCCGACTCCAAGTTCAGTCTGGTCAACATCGTCACCAAACGCGCCCGCCAGTTGAACAACTGGATTCGCGTTCAGCAGTTACCACCTGCGGAACGCCGCGAGTACTTTGCGAGCGAGCCGCTGGTCGACAAAGATAACATCAATCCCAACAAGGCCGTATCGATCGCGCTCGACGAAATCGCCGAAGGAAAGATCTCCTATCATCGCACGCGCGAGGGAATCAAGTAGCCGCGCTGCGGTAAAGTTCAGCAACCATGTGCGGAATCGTCGGCTACATCGGGCCACGGGATAGCGTCCCGATCATCCTCGACTCGTTGCGGCGCTTGGAGTATCGGGGCTACGACAGCGCCGGAATCGCCGTCATCGATGCGCTCGGAACGCTCTGCGGGACGAAAGCCGAAGGGAAGCTTTCGCGATTGGCGGAGCGTTTGAGCGACGGCGAGCCGCTGTCCGGCGCGGTCGGAATCGGGCATACGCGCTGGGCGACGCACGGCCGCCCGTCCGATGCCAACGCGCATCCCCACATGGATTGCGGGGGCACCATCGCCGTCGTGCACAACGGCATCATCGAGAACTATGCGTCGCTACGGGCAGAACTGATGGCCGCCGGACACTCCTTTGCCAGCGAAACCGATACTGAGGTGCTGGCGCATCTGGTCGAGATGCATTATGCACAAACCGCCGGGGCCGCGGGCGGCTTGGTGGAGGCGGTCCGCAAAACGCTGCACGAAGTGCGCGGCGCGTACGCACTGGGCGTAATTTCGAGCGACGATCCAGACCACTTGGTGTTCGCTCGCAACGGCGCAAGCCCGCTGGTGATCGGCATCGGCAACGGCGAAATGTTCGTCGCCTCGGATACGCCGGCCATCCTGCCATACACGCGCAAAGAGATTATCTTGCAGGAAGGTGAGATTGCGGTCGTCGGACGCGACGGCTACGAGCTGACCGATTACCAGGGCAAGCCGATCGAACGCGATCCCATCGCGGTCACGTGGGACGTCGGGTCCGCCGAAAAGAGCGGTTTCAAGCATTTCATGCTCAAGGAA
>PLLA01000070.1:0-307 GCA_003140835.1 Candidatus Tumulicola scandinaviensis
GCCCGACGATCTCGACTTCTTCACCGACCTTCACCTGCCCGCGCTCGACGCGGCCGGTGCCGACCGTACCGCGGCCGGTAATCGTGAAGACGTCCTCGACGGGCATGAGGAACGGTTTGTCGATTTCGCGGACCGGTTCGGGAATGAAGTCGTCGACCGTGTCCATCAGCTTGAAGATTGGATCGGTGTCGCCGTTGCCGCGCTTTCCGTCGGAGTTGAGCGCTTTGAGCGCCGAGCCGCGGATGATCGGGGTATTGTCGCCGTCGAATTCGTACTTGGTCAGAAGCTCGCGGATCTCCATCTCGAC
>PLLA01000070.1:319-47031 GCA_003140835.1 Candidatus Tumulicola scandinaviensis
TCGGCGTGGCCGGGGCAGTCGACGTGAGCGTAGTGGCGCTTCTTGGTCTCGTACTCTTGGTGCGAGATGGCAATGGTAATGCCGCGCTCTCTCTCCTCGGGCGCATTATCGATCTCGTCGACGCCGCGGGCGCTTGCCAGCCCTTCGGTCGCGAGACAATGGGTGATTGCGGCCGTCAGCGTCGTCTTACCATGATCGACGTGTCCGGTCGTCCCGATGTTGACGTGCGGCTTGTTGCGCTCGAACTTTGCCTTGGCCATTTTCTTCCTTACACTTGACGCGAGCTTATACGGAAAGGCGGTCGCACGCGACCCTGCTGACTCCGAGTCCTCGGACCCAGGCGTTCAGTAGCGCGCTTCACCGCTTACGTTGCAAACGCCCTCGCGAAGAGGGCGCCATTGCTCTGGGAATATACCAAGGGCACACGGGCCCTGTCAACGCCGCCCCGTGGCAGCCGATTTAAAGCGGGCTTCGATTCGCACCAGGTCGAGGAGGGGACTGCCGAAGTGTGCTCCGCACTCGAGGCCGTCGCCGACGCTGAGCTGGTCGAATCCAAGCTCGCTTTAGGCGTGGGCCGGCTTTTTGCCCGAAGCCTTCGCCACAATCTCTTCCTCGACCGATTTCGGGGCCTTCTCGTAGTGTGAGAACTCCATGGTATAGGTGGCCCGGCCTTGAGTGGCCGAGCGCATATCGGTCGCGTAGCCGAACATCTCCGAGAGCGGGACGTTGGCGGTAATAACCTGGGCTCCGCCCGGCGCTTCCTCGGTTCCTTGGATGAGTCCGCGGCGGCGGATGAGGTCGCCGGTGATGCCGCCCATGTAGTCCTTGGGGGTGGTGACTTCCACTTTCATGATCGGTTCGAGCAGGATCGGGCCGGCCGCCCGATTGGCTTCTTTCCAACCCATCGATGCCGCGATTTTGAAGGCCATTTCGGAAGAGTCGACGTCGTGGTACGAACCGTCGAATGCCGTGACTTTGAAATCCAGCACCGGGTAGCCGGCCAGCACGCCGCTTTGCGACGACTCCTTGATGCCCTCTTGGACTGCCTTGGAATATTCCTTAGGCACCTTGCCGCCGACGATCTTCCATTCGAAAACGAAACCGGTTCCGGGCTCCTGCGGCTCGACCTTGAGCCAAATGTCTCCGTACTGGCCCTTGCCACCCGATTGCCGGACGAACTTGCCTTCTTTTTCGACCGTCTTGGTGATCGCTTCTTTGTACGCGACCTGCGGCTTACCGACGTTTGCCTCGACTTTGAACTCGCGGCGCAAACGGTCCAGGATGATCTCGAGATGCAGTTCGCCCATGCCGGCGATGATCGTCTGCTGGGTTTCCTCGTCGGTCCGCATCCGGAACGTCGGGTCCTCTTGCGCGAGACGCGTGAGCGCCGTTCCGAGCTTGTCTTGGTCGCCCTTCGTCTTCGGCTCGATCGCTTGTGAGATGACCGGCTCCGGAAACGTGATCGATTCGAGCGTAATCGGCGATCTCTCGTCGCAGAGCGTGTCGCCGGTACGGGTGTCGGAGAGACCGACCGCGGCCGCGATGTCGCCCGCGCCGATCGAATCGATGTCTTCGCGATGGTTCGCGTGCATGCGCAAAATTCGCCCGATGCGTTCTTTGCGCCCGCTGCGCGAGTTCAGCACGTAGCTGCCCTTGTTCAATATGCCGGAGTACACGCGGAAATACGTAAGATTTCCGTATGGATCGGTCGCGATCTTAAACGCCAGCGCACAAAACGGCTCGGCATCGTCGGGTTTGCGGACCATCTCCTCACCGGACTTCGGATCCTTTCCGATGATGATCTTCGCGTCGAGCGGCGACGGCATATAGTCGACGACGGCGTCGAGAAGCGGCTGGACACCTTTGTTTTTGAAGGCCGATCCGCAGAGCATCGGCAGAACCGTTCCCTCGATCGTCGCACGGCGGAGGGCCGCCTTCATACGATCGATCGGCAGCTCCTTACCGTCGAAGAACATTTCGAGCAACTCGTCGTCTTGTTCGGCGATCGCTTCGACCAGCTCTTGACGCCACTTCATCGCTATCTCGCGCAGGTCGCCTTCGACGTCATCGAGCTCCATCGCCGATCCCGCATCGTCGGTGTAGACGATCTTCTTCATCGAAAAGAGGTCGACGGCGCCTTGAAACTTGTCCTCGGCCCCGATCGGCACTTGAATCGGTACGGCGCGTCCGCCTAAGCGCTCGCGAATCTTATCGACCACGTTGAAGAAGTCCGCGCCCATGCGATCCATCTTATTGACGAAGATGATGCGCGGTACTTTGTACTTGTTCGCCTGGCGCCAGACGGTCTCCGATTGCGGCTGCACGGCCGCAACCGAGTCGAACAGCGCTACCAAACCGTCGAGCACGCGGAGCGAGCGCTCGACTTCGACGGTGAAGTCAACGTGGCCAGGCGTATCGATAATGTTGATACGCGTTTCCCGCCAGGTTGTGGCGGTCGCTGCCGACGTGATGGTGATGCCGCGTTCTTGCTCCTGCACCATCCAGTCCATCGTAGCGGCCCCGTCGTGCACTTCGCCGATCTTGTGCACGCGGCCGGTGTAGAACAGAATGCGTTCGGTACAGGTCGTCTTGCCGGCGTCGATATGCGCGGCAATGCCAATATTTCTCGTTCGCTCGAGCGGATATTCCCTAGCAGCCATGATTGATAGAAGTCTTAAACGTTACCAGCGGTAGTGAGCGAATGCTTTGTTCGCTTCGGCCATTTTGTGTGTATCTTCGCGCTTCTTGATCGTCGCGCCGGTATTGTTGGATGCGTCCAGCAGCTCGTTGGCAAGCTTTTCTTCCATCGAGCGGCCCGCGCGGGAGCGCGCAAATCCGATGAGCCAGCGCATCGCCATCGCTTGGCGGCGATCGGGACGAACTTCCATCGGCACCTGGTAGGTTGCGCCACCCACGCGGCGCGGACGCACTTCGACCAGCGGCATCGCGTTCGAGAGCGCCTGCGAGAAAATATCCATCGGATCGCGGCCCGTCTTTTCCGCGATCATCTCGAGGGCCGCATACATGATATGCTCGGCCGTCGACTTCTTGCCGCACAACATCACCTTGTTGATAAAGCGGGCGAGGACTTTCGAGTTGTATTTGCCGTCCGGCAGAATCTGCCGTTTCGGAGCGGGGCCTTTACGTGGCATTACTTCTTCTTATCTCGCTTGGCGCCGTACTTGGAACGGCCTTGCTTGCGGTTGGCGGTACCCGCCGTATCCAGGGTGCCGCGGATGATGTGGTAGCGCACGCCGGGCAGATCCTTGACGCGGCCGCCGCGCACGAGCACGACCGAGTGCTCCTGCAAGTTGTGGCCGATGCCCGGGATGTAGGCCGTCACCTCTTCGCCGTTGGTGAGGCGGACGCGGGCAACCTTGCGGAGCGCCGAGTTCGGCTTCTTGGGCGTGACCGTCTTAACTTGGGTGCAGACACCGCGGCGTTGGGGATTCCCCTGCACTTCGAACTGTCGCGTCGGCAAGTCCGGGTGGCCGGGTTTCGGTCCGGTTAAGATCACCCGGAAGGCCCGCGTTTTGACCTTCTTTTCGGTCTTCGCGCGACCCCGGCGGACCAGCTGGTTTATGGTGGGCACCAATACTCCTCGAGAAGCGATGTCTTCGTCTTACGTACGGGATGGGCGCACCCAACCGCAAGAACCACCTCGGCGGTTCCTGCGGAGTGTAGGCCATCCCTGAACTACGGCAGTATATCAGGGGGCCATTCCTGCGTCAAACCAAACCCGGTCGAGTGCGGCTCTGGGTCCCGGCGCCCTCTTCCCCCGCCGCTTGCCCGCTCTGCTGCCCTCCGACCGGCTCGCACCCTCCGTGACCCATCGGATAAGGGACGGATCGCGCGCGAACCGGCGTCCCGGGGGTGAGTGCCGGCCCGTCGAACGCTGGTGCGCAATCTATGGCCGCAAGCGGATCGATCCACGAAGAACGGCGTTTGGGAGTGCTGGACGGGCTGCGCGGAGTTGCGGTGCTGCTGGTACTCTGGTACCACGTCTGGGAGATTTCCTGGCTGCCGGCACCGGCCGCGTGGCTCCAGTTCGTCCCCGAAACCGGCTTCGTCGGAGTTCACCTCTTCTTTTTCCTGAGCGGGTTCGTCATAGCGTACCCATTCGTGCGAGCGGCGCTCGGCGAGCGGACCAATCCGTCCTGGACGGCGTTCGCGTGGCGCCGTTTTATCAAGATCGTGCCGTCGTACGTCCTTTCGATTGCGATTGCGTACGCGATCGGGTACGCGCAGCGCCAACCCAACGCAGCGACGGTACCCGACGTCGTCTCGCACCTGCTTTTCGTGCATACGTGGTTCGGCGACCGTTACGGAACGATCAACGGCGTGCTTTGGACGCTCGCCGTCGAGGTCGAGTTCTACTGCGCATTCCCACTCGTATGGTGGTGCTTCAGACGGCGGCCATGGATCACCGCCTTGGCCATGATTGCGGTTGCGTGGGCGTGGCGCGCCGCGCTCGCACGTTGTTGCTATGCGACGCTCTTTCCAAATTACGAGGAGAACCTTCCCGGCTATCTGGATATCTTTGCTTTTGGCATGATCGCCGCGCACGTGTTCGCGCGCTACGGCCAAGGCTGGCGCGCTTCGCCCTGGCGTTTCGCCGCGCCGCTGGTAGCGACCGCTGGAGTCCTCAGCGTTACCGGCCTGCTGACGTCACTCTACGGCTACCGGATGGCCGACCAATGGGCGGGCGTTTGGCAAATCGATCGGCGGCCCTTGTTAGGGGCGGCCTTCGCCATCGTCGCGCTGGGCTTTCTCGCTAGTCCGCGCTGGTGGCAGCTGCTGCTCGACAACCCCCCGCTGCGATTCTTGGCGGCGATCTCGTACAACGTGTATCTCTACCATCAAATGATCGCGCGCGAGCTGTTGCGCCATCACGTCCCCGAATTCGTCGGCGATCCACACTACGACCCGGGATGGAGAATACGCTACACGGAGATCGCGTTCGCTGCGACGGTCGCCCAAGCCACGCTCGTAACCTACGTCTTCGAGCGGCCGCTGCTACGGCTCGAACCCCCGCAACTCGGCCGGCGCAAGACGGACGCCGTCTCGGTCGCTCGCCGGGAATAACGAAAGACGCGGCACCTTACGGCGCCGCGTCCGGAACGTGATCCAGGGCTTGAATGAAAACCGAACGGTGCGGCTGGAGCGTCGCACCCAGGTTTTCCTAGGCGAGATCCCGCGGTCTCACAGCATCGATTTGAAGATGTTCTGGGTGATATCCGCGATGACGGGAATGCGGACTTCCTTCCCCTGAAATGCAGTCGCGAACGTCCATATCCAAACCACGATGCCTAGAATCCAGAGCGCCCACCAGATAAACAATACGAAGCCGTGAAGGACGAAGGCCAGCACCGGCAACACGACGGCGTACACGATGAAATAGGCCGCCCAAAACACGATCGACTGAGCGGCCGCCCATTTGACGAATTTGTTCGTTCCGCCGCCGACCAGCATAACGATACCACCGATGATTCCTAGCAAATAGGCCAGACCGGCAGCAACGTTAGGCTGAAGCCCAAATGGAGCATCCGAGGGAGGCTGCTGAGTAACCGACATTATACGTCCTTTCGCAGACAGGAGACCCGTTCACAGGAGACTTCTGCAATGCTCAGCCTGGTTAGCCTTACGAGCGCGCCGCTCCTACCGACGGGCTGCTAACTTCTTCCGACGCCGCCCGCACCTCGCCAGGTTCCTTGCCGACGCGGCAGCGAACCGCGGCGCATCGTGCGTTCCCGCCTGATCGTCTACCTCGGCCTAACGTACGTCGTCGTATGCTGGGGGCTCAACATCGTGCTGGTCAAGAGCGCGATCGCCCTCCTCGATCCGCTGGTCTTTACCACGCTGCGGTTTCTCGCCATGACGCCGCTTGCGTTCGGTCTGGTATATGCGATGGGCGAACGCGTCGCGATTGCGCGCCGCGACCTCGCCCTGCTGGGCGTCTGCGCGGCGTGCGGCTACGGCATCTACCAGTACCTTTGGATTTTCGGCCTCGCCAACACCAGCGCGTTCGCTTCATCACTGCTCGGAGCGACGGCCCCGATCTTTACGATCGCCATCGTGGCGGTGCTCGGACACGAACGCGTTCGTAGCGTCCGATGGATCGGCGCCGGCATAGCGCTGATCGGAATTGCAGTGTTTGAAGGTGCGTTTGCCGGACACGCGACCTTTCGGATCGGCGACGCCTTAACGTTACTGTCGTCGATTTCATTCGCGCTGTACAATGTGGTAACCGCGCGCCTCCTGAGCCGCTATTCGCCGGTCGTCCTGGTCGCGGTCACCCTCACGATGGGGATGGTGATGATCCTGCCGGCTGGCATTCCCCGGCTCGCGCACGCCCATCTCGCGACCGTCGGCTGGCGCGTCTGGGGCCCCTTTCTTTTCGCCGTCGTTTTTCCGATCGTGCTCACGTGGCCGGTTTGGAACTACGGCATCTCGGTCATCGGCGCGGCGCGCGCGGGCCTCTTCGGTTTTCTCGTGCCCATCGTTTCCGGTTTTTCCAGCGTCGTGCTGTTGGGCGCGCGCTTCGAGGTGCACCAGCTCGCCGGCGCGGCGATCTGTACCGTCGGCATGGTGCTCGCCAGCCTTTTCGGTCGCCTTTCGGTCGGCGCGATATGGGCCGAGCGATCGATGCCCTTGGAAAGGTAGCCGTTCGACCGCCGCAAAACGTCGGGGCTCAGCATGAAGCGAACGCATGCCTGGTACGCGCTCCTCATCCTGCCGGTTGCCGGAGCGTTGTTGCCTGGAATTTATAATCGCGTCGAGCCGGCGCTATTCGGCCTACCGTTCTTCTATTGGTATCAACTGGCGTGGGTGGTCGCGACCTCGCTGGTACTGGCGGCGGTCGTCTTGGCGACGCACGAGCGAAACGATGTCTAGTGGCGCGTGGGTTCTGTTCGGTCTCGTCTTGGCCTCTTCGGCGCTGGGGTTTCTTGCCGCCCGCTGGGGCCATGCGAACCTCACGAAAATCGACGAGTGGGCCCTCGGAGGGCGCGATTTCGGGACCATCGTGTCGTGGTTCTTGGTCGGCGGCGACATCTATACGGCGTATACGTTCATCGCCGTGCCGGCACTGGTCTACGGCGTCGGCGCGCTCGGATTTTTCCCGGTGTCCATTACGGCGGTTTCCTATCCGGTCGTGCTGGTCGTGCTGGTTCGGTTTTGGGGTATCGCGCGCAAGCGCGGGTACGTCACCACGGCTGACTTCGTCCGAGATCGTTTCGGCGACCGCTCGCTCGAAATCGCAATCGCATGTACCGGTGCGGTCGCGACCATGCCGTACATCGCATTGCAGTTGGTCGGCATGAAAGCGGTGTTCTCTCAGCTCGGCGGCCCGTTCGCGATGGACAACGGCTTGCCGGCGCTCGCCATCGCGTTCCTCCTCGTGGCCGCCAACACGTATGCCAGCGGCCTGCGCGCGCCCGCACTCATCGCGATCGTCAAAGACACGTTGATCTACGTTACCGTGATCGTTGCTATCGCGATCATTCCAGGCAAACTCGGAGGTTGGAAACACATCTTCGACGCAGTCGGGCCGGTCCTGGCCGCACGTCCCAAGCCATCCTCGATTCTGCTGGCGCCCCCGCAGTACTTCACGTACGCCACCATGATCCTGGGCTCCGCGCTCGCGCTCTTCCTGTATCCCAGTTCCGTCACCAGCATCTTGGCGGCGCGCAGCAAACAAGTGCTCCGCCGCAATGCGGCACTGCTGCCCGTCTATTCCCTGATGCTTGGATTTCTGGCGTTGTTGGGATACTGCGCGATCGTTGCCGGGATCGACGTTGGAGCTCGCGGAAGTAACAGCGTAGTGCCGCTGCTCTTCGCGCGATTTTTTCCGGATTGGTTCGCAGGAGTGGCCGGTGCGGCGATCGTGATCGGGGCGCTAGTTCCCGCAACCATCATGTGCATCGGAGCCGCCAACCTTTTGGCCAGTAACGTCTTTCGCGAGTTTTCGCCCGGGCGCGGCCCGGTTGGAGTGCCCATGGCAAAGTTCTTTACGCTCCTGATGTGCGCGAGCGGCCTCTTCTTCATCTTCTTCGTTCCGGTTACGTACGCAATCGATTTCCAGTTGCTCGGAGGCGCATTGATGCTGCAGATCCTTCCAGCCTTCGTTCTCGGCCTATGGACGCGCTGGCTCCACCCGCGCGCGTTACTCGCCGGCTGGGCGACCGGCGTCGTCGCGAGTTGCGCGATGGCCTATGCCAGCGGCTTTGCATCGAACTTCACGCTGCATCTTTTCGGCATCAGCCTAACCGGCTTCATCGCCTTTTACGGTTTGGTTGCCAACCTTTGCGTTACAGTCGCGGCAACCGCCGTGTTACGCGGCGTAGGGGTATCCGTCGGCAGCGATCGGACGCTCGCGGCGGACTACGCGTGAGCGAGACANNGCGAGACAATTCAGCCCAGCGGCTGGCCGCGGCCGAGCGGCTACGCGAACGGCGTGCTCGCGAAAGGCCGGGTGTTGGCGATCTCGGGCCAGATCGGATGGAACGAACGCGGCGCCCTGGTCGCCGAGGACTTTCCCGAGCAAGCGCTACAGGCGCTGCGAAACGTCATCGCTATACTTCGCGCCGCCGGCGGTCAACCCGAACATCTGGTGCGGCTTACCTGGTACGTCGTCGACAAGGGCGAGTACCGCGACGCCCTTTCGGCATTGGGCCGAGGCTATCGCTCGATCGTGGGCGAGCACTATCCGGCGATGACGCTCGTGCAGGTTGCCGGTCTGCTCGAAGAGGGCGCGCGCGTCGAAATAGAAGCCACCGCCGTCTTACCGTGAACCTCGAACTGGACCACGTCATCGTTTGCTGCGATGCAGGCGCGCCCGAGGCGGCGGCGCTGATCGCCGCTGGATTGCTCGAGGGATCGTCCAACGTGCATCTTGGGCAAGGTACGGCAAACCGCCGGTTCTTTTTTCGCAACGCGTACCTCGAACTGCTCTGGGTTTCCGACCTCGACCAAGCACGTCGCGAACCGGCGCGCCGTACGCGACTATGGGAACGCTGGCTGCGGCGGGCGCAAGGCGCGTGTCCGTTCGGCGTTGCGCTGCGTCCGATCGATGTGGAAGCCGACGAGGCACCGCCGTTTCCGACCTGGGCCTATCACGCGCCGTATCTGCCAAAGCAGGTCTCGATCGGCATCGCGCTGGCCACACCGCTCACCGAGCCCGAGTTTCTTCACCTCGCTTTCGCAACCAAGCCCGAGTCGAAGAACCGCGAACCGATGACCCATCCCGCGGGATTCGCGCAGCTTACCGGCGTCCGCATCGGCGTGCCGTCGGGCGTTCATTCGGCAGCCGCCAAAGCCGCGTCCGCATCCGGGTTCGTCGCGTTCTTCGAGGACGACCGCTACGTCATGGAACTGCTATTCGACGGCAGAAGCGATTTGCGCGTCGATCTCCGTCCGGCGCTGCCGCTCGTTCTCAGATCCGAAGACCCAACGCCGTAAACGCCGGACCACGCTAACGTTCGGTTGTCGCCTTTTGGCGCAGCTTGTAGCGTTGAACTTTTCCGGTCTCGGTACGCGGAAGCGCTGAAACGAACTCGATCTCGCGGGGAGCTTTGAACGGCGCGATACGCTCCATACAAAATGCCTGCAGTTCTTCGACTTTTTCCCGCCCGGCCGCCGCCTCGAGGCTCAATACCACGAACGCCTTCACGATGTGGGTCTCTTTCTCCGGATGCGGTTTCGCCACCACCGCAACTTCCTCGACGTCGGCATGCGCGATCAGCACTTGCTCTACTTCCAACCCCGAGATGTTGTAGCCGGCCGACACGATCATATCGTCGGTACGCGCGACGTACCACAGATAGCCCTCGTCGTCCATCCGGTAGGCATCTCCGGGATAGTTCCAGCCCCCCTGCACGTACGAGCGCTGCCGGTCGTCTTCGAGGTACTTGCACCCGGTGGGGCCTTTCACCGCAAGCCGTCCGACGGTGCCGTTGGGAACCCGGCGGCCGTCCTCATCGTGCACTTCGGCGACGTACCCGGCAACGGCGCGCCCGGTCGATCCCGCGAGCACGTCGCTCTGCGGCGAGCCGACGAAAATATGCAGCATCTCGGTACTCCCGAGGCCGTCTAAAATCTTCAGGCCGGTTTTTTCGTACCAGATTTCAAACACGCTCCGCGGCAGCGTTTCGCCGGCCGAAACGCACGTGCGTAGTGTCGAGAGATCGTAATTGCCGGCCAAAGCGTACATCGTGCGGTAGGCAATCGGCGCGGTAAAGACCGTCGTCACGCCGTATTCGGAAACGGCCTGCAAAAGGTCTTCCGGGCCGCCCTTCTCGAGAAGCAGCGTGGCCGCGCCGGCCGCAAACGGAAACAGGACGTGTCCTCCCAGCCCGAACGTAAACCCAAGCGGGGCGCTGCCGCAAAAAAGATCGTCGCGCCGCGGTTGCAGCACGTGCGCGCCATACGTATCGCAGGTCGCCAGCAGGTCGCGATGATAGTGCATCGCCGCCTTCGGCGTTCCCGTCGTGCCCGAGGTAAACGCAATCAGCGCGACGTCCTCTGCCGCGGTTTCGACGTTAGCGAACGTGCCGGACCGCCTTGCGATCCGGGCATCGAGCGCGTCGCGCTCGCCGCCCCCGAAATAGACGCAGGTCACGGCGTCCAGATCTTCGCAAGCCTTGGCGAGTTCTCGATCGATCCGGACGTCGCACAAGGCGAGATGCACCTGCGCCTTTTCAAGCATGAAACGCAACTCCGAGGACCGGTACAGCGGCATCGTCGTCACTGCGACGCCTCCCGCTTTGAGCACCGCAAACCAGCATGCTACCAGCATCGGAGTATTTGGAGCCCGCAGTAACACGCGGTTGCCGGAAACCAGGCCATATTCGGCGACCAATGTTTCGGCGATGCGGTTGGAGATAAGAAGCAGGTCGCGATAACTCCAAACGACGCCGCCTGGCGCCAGAATGCAGCGATGATCGCCGTGGCCGGCGTCGACGTTACGATCCAACAGCCAAGCTGCGGCATTGATCGTGGACGGGTATCGTAGCTCCCGATCGAACACCACGTCCGGAAGCGCGTCGGGCGAAGGAAGTCGATCCTCCGCAAACGTGTCCACGTGTGCGGTCGTCATTGTTCTTCCGCAAACGTTTGTTTGGCGATCACCAGCTGCTGAATCTCACTGGCTCCTTCATAGATCCGAAGTGCGCGAACGTCGCGGTACAGTCGTTCGACGGCTTCGCCGCGGGTGACGCCGCGCCCACCAAACAATTGCACCGCCTGGTCACACGTGCGGCCCGCCGCCTCGGTCGCAAACCACTTCGCCATGGCGGCTTCGCGCGTGACGCGCTCCGCACCACCGTCTTTCTTCCACGCCGCGCGGTAGACCAGCAACGCGCTCGCATCGACGTCGGTCGCCATCTGCGCGATCGTGGCTTGAGTCAGTTGCAGCGCGGCCAACGGCGCGCCGAATAGCGACCGCGTCGTGACGTGTTTGACGGTCTCGGCGAGCGCGCGTCGAGAGAACCCCAGCGCGGCAGCGCCGACCGTGCTCCGAAACACGTCGAGCACCGACATCGCGACTTTAAAGCCTTCGCCTTCGCGTCCGATGCGCTGAGACGCCGGGACAAGCACGCTCTCGAAGCGCACGGTTCCCAACGGATGCGGCGAGATCGTTTCGATTCGCGCCGTTACCGTGACGCCGGGGGCGCCGGCCTCGACGACGAACGCCGACAGGCCCTTCGTCCCGGGTTCTCCCGAGCGCGCGAAGACGACGTAGAAATCCGCTAGACCTGCGTTTGAAATCCACGTTTTCTCGCCATCGAGAACGTACGCATCGCCGTCGTGCGCGGCCAGCATGGCGATCGCCGCCACGTCGGACCCGGCCTCGCGTTCCGAGAGTGCGAACGCGGCAATCAGCCGGCCCTCGACGATGCCGGGCAGGAAACGGTGCTGTAATTCGGCGCTGCCGAACAGCGTAATGGCGCCGCTGCCCAGTCCCTGCATCGCAAACGCAAAGTCGGCAAGTGCCGAGCGGCGCGCCAATATTTCGCGCGCCAGGCACAACGTCCGCACGTCCAGCGCGGCGCGTAAGCCCCCAAAGACATCCGGGACGCACGCACGTAGAATGCCCTCGCCGGCAAGCGCTCCAACCCATGCCCGGCAGCTCGCATCCGGGCGGTCTTCGTCGTCGAGAACGTCGACGGCGTCGAGCCAGCGTTCCAGGCCGGAGGCGAATGCGCGGTGCTCTTCGTCGAAGAACGGCCAGGAGAGGTCGCTCACGCTAGTTCCCTTCGAACTTCGGGGAGCGCTTGGCGACGAAGGCTTCGTAAGCGCGGTGGAAGTCCTGCGTTTCCATGCACCGCGCCTGCGCGTGCGCTTCGGCGGCGATCGCCTCGTCGAGGGGCATCGACCACTCGTCGTGCAGCATCTTCTTGGTCATCGCGTGGGCGAACGCCGGTCCCGCCGCCAACGCGTACGCAAGATCTTGCGCGCGTGCGAGCAGTTCGTCCGGGTCGCACAGTTCGTTATAGAAGCCCCACTGGTAAGCTCGTTCGCCGGAAATGGCTTTCCCGGTGAACAGCAGTTCGGCCGCGCGACCCAGTCCCACGATGCGTGGCAGGATGGCGCACGCGCCCATGTCGCAGCCCGCGAGTCCAACGCGGACGAAGAGAAACGCCACCTTTGAGCGCTCGGTTCCGAAGCGCATATCCGACGCCATCGCGAGAATCGCACCGGCACCGGCGCAGGTTCCGTCGACGGCCGCGACGATCGGTTGCGGGCACCCGCGCATCGCCACCACCAGATCGCCGGTCATTTGGGTAAACTCCAGCAACCGCTCGGGGGATGCTTTGGTGAGCGGACCGATGATCTCGTGAACGTCGCCGCCGGAGCAAAAGTTTCCAGCGGCTCCAGTCAAAACCACGGCTTTGACTTTGCCGTCACTCTTCAAACCGTCGAACCAATCGCGCAACTCGGCGTAGAGCTCGAACGTCAACGGATTCTTGCGTTCGGGTCCGTCGAGCGTCACGGTTGCAACCTGGTTGACGAGGTCGTATCGCGCTCTGGTAGGCATGGCGGTATCCTAACGAATTTCGAAGGGGAGATCTTGCTCGAACTCGGATCCGGCGCTGTTGCGCGCGATCACCCGCAGCCGGTACGGGCGAATAAAGATCGGCGGCGCATCCAAGACGTTGAGTACGAATGCAAAACGGCCGTACCCGGTGCGGGGCACGTCGATGGAAAAAAGATTGGTTCGGACCTCAACGCTGGCGACGTTGGTTCCGGTAACGAACTCGCCTGCGAAACGCTCGCCCCGGCGAACCTGCAGGGTCGAAAAGTGCATCCCCAATATCTCCGGTGCCGCCCCCATCGGCTCGACCCGCGGAGTCGGCATCGCGCGCGCTCGACCGACCGACACGTCGGACGGCAGTGCCGGCAAATGCGAGGCGCAAGCGGCGGCCGCTACGCCCAGCGCGAACATACCGAAGCGGAGAAGCGCCGAACGCGCGCCGGCAGCATGCATCGAAAGCAAGGTAGGGCTACGACTGCGGTTTTCCTGCCGCAGAGGGCGGTCGCCACGCTTCCGCGTAAGGCCGCTGGATGCTCTCACAGCAGACCGCTCCTCGCAGTCTCGCGTTGGATTATGCGGTCGGTCTGTGTTGCGTGTGGATTTCGAGCGGATTCTTCCTCGACGCCTGGGCCCACGGTCACGTTCCGGTCGAATCGTTCTTCACGCCGTATCATGCCGCGTTCTATTCGGGAATGCTCGCGTTGATGCTGGTCTTCGCCGGCTTCGCGCTTCGCAATCGCAGCCGCGGTTACGGCTGGGGCGGCGCGCTTCCGCGCCCATACCGGCTCGCGCTCGTCGGCGTACCGATCTTTTTCGCCGCCGGAATCGGCGACATGATATGGCACCGGCTCTTCGGCTTAGAAGAAGGCGTCGACGCGCTCTTGAGCCCAACCCATCAGGTCATCGGGTTGGGCATCTTCTTTTTAGCCAGCGGCCCGATTCGCAGCGTATTGGCCGACCGCGCACGCTCCACGACGCTGCCCCTTCAACTGCCGCTCGCGCTCGGGCTAGCAACCTGGCTGCTGCTGGCGCACTTTGGGACCGCGTATGCGTTCGATCCCGCTGCCGGCCGAACCAACGCCCCACCGCCGATTTCACCGTTCACGCCCGATTATCTCACCGCTCTGGGTATTGGCTACTATCGCGTTTCGATCGGGGTCCTGATCGTCATCTTTCAAAGCGCTCTCGTCAGCGGTTTCGCGCTATGGCTAGTCTCACGGCTGCGCGCGTGCCCCGGCATGTTGACGCTGGTGTACGTGATCGGCAACGTTCCGGCCGCCGCGGCGTTCACTAATCATTCCAACTTATTGGCGATTGCCGCGATCCAAGCGCTCGCGACCGGCATTGTAGGCGACGCGCTCGTCGCCCGCTGGGATCCTCAACCCGAGCGCGTCGCGACCTTTCGCTGGTTTGCCGTCATCGTTCCCATGACGTACGTCGGCGCTTATCTAGTCGCCACGATTCTCACCGACGGCACCTGGTGGGATTGGAACGTCGCGCTGGGAGCCTGGATTTGGTCGGGAGTCGCCGGTTACGCGTTGAGTTTGGTCGCCTCCGCCCGCCGCGCATGATCGGGCTCGCGCTCGCGGCTCTCGCAGCGTTGCTTCACGCCGCCACGGCCGCACGCTACGGTCTTTTCCGCGATGAGCTGTATTTCATCGCATGTTCCAAACATCTCGCCTGGGGATACGTCGACCAGCCACCGCTGGTGGCCGTAGCGGCATGGTTGTCCGCACCCGTAGGATATCACTTGCTGGCGTTACGCGCGTTGCCGGTGGTCGCGGCAGCCCTCACGGTTTACGTCGCCGTCGCCCTGGCGCGCGACGTCGGCGGCGGTCCTTTCGCGCAACTCCTGACGGGAATCGCGACGCTCCTGGTGCCGGCCTATCTCTTGCTCGGCAACGTCTTGACCACGACGTCGTTCGAGCCGTTATCCTGGACGCTCGCAGTCTATGCGACGATTCGCATCGTACGCGCCGCTTCCGCGTCGGTGAGGGCGCGTTGGTGGCTGGTGCTATCCATAACGATTGCATTCGGTGCGTATGGGAAGTATTCGATTGGATTACTCATCCTCGGTCTTGCGATCGGTTTGCTTGCCACGCCGCAACGCCAAGTGTTCCAGACGCGGTGGACCGTCTTTGGAGCCGGAATCGTGGTGGCACTGTTGGCACCGAATATCCAGTGGCAGGCGGCGCATGGGTGGCCGATCGTCGAGGTTTTGCGGGGCGACGCCGCGCACCGCCCCGCTTTTCAGAATGGACTCGCGCTGGAGTTCACCGATTTCGCCGGCAACGCCGCCGCGTTCGCGCTGGAGCAGCTGCTTTATGCCAACCTGCTGGCGGCTCCGATATGGTTGGCCGGCATCGTCGCACCGTTTCGCCAGCCGGCGCTGCGCGATCTGCGCTTCGTACCGATCGCGTTTTTCGTCACCTTCACAATCGCCGTCGCACTCGGCGCTAAAGGATACTACATCGTCGGCATTTATGCGTCGCTTTTGGCGTTGGGCGCCGTCGCCGTCGAGGGCGCCGCCCGGTGGCTGCGAGTCGCGCTCGTTACGGCGCTTGCCGTCGCCGGTATCGCAACGATGCCGCTACTGATCCCGGTGCTTCCTATCGAGCAATTCATCGGGTACGAGCAACGCTTGGGATTGACCGGCCGCAGTGGAACGCCTCCGCACGTGATGCAGCCGATCTATGCGGAGGAATTCGGATGGGAACGGCTCGCCCGTGACGTCGCCGGCGTCTATTGGTCCCTGCCGGCGCCCGAGCGAGCCGGCACCGCGGTGTATGCCGACACGTACGGCGACGCCGGCGCATTGGATTTTTTCGGACCGCGGTTCGGTTTGCCGCCCGCAATATCGAGCCAAAACACCTATTTTCTCTGGGGAACCCTCGGTTATAGCGGGCAGACGTTGATTGCGATCGGCGCGACCCGTATCGATCGTCTTCGCAAATACTATCGCAGCGTTTCGCTGATACGGACTTCGACGGAGCCGTATAAATGGATCGTCGAAGGGCCGGCTCCAATCTATCTCTGCCGCTTGCCGGTTGCGCCGCTCTCCGAAATATGGCCGCACCTGCGGTGGTACGGAGCCTAAGCCGGCGCTACGTCTTTGGTTAGACGACGTCGCCTCCCGGAACGATTACGGCATCCCCGTTGCGCGAGCTCGCGATCAGGTCGAGCACGCTATCGGCAACTTCCTCGACGGTAGCGATACGCCCGAGCGGATTGGAACGGGCTAAGTGCGCGCGTGCGTCGTCCTCGCCCGCACCGGTGTGCTTCGATATATTGGCGATGGCTTTGCGCATCATGTCGGTCTCGGTGTATCCGGGGCAGACGGCGTTCGCGGTTATGCCGGTTCCCTCGAACTCGGCGGCGATGGCACGCGTAAAACCAACCACCCCGTGCTTGCTCGCACAATAAGCGGCGAGATACGGCGCTCCACCGAGACCGGCCGTGCTCGCAATGTTGACGATGCGCCCCCACTTCGCGGCGATCATGTCCGCGGCCGCCTCCCGCGCGCACAGAAACGTGCCGGTCAGGTTCGTCGACAGGATCTGCGCCCACATCGCAAGACTCGTGCGCGTCAGCGGCGCCGATTCGGCGATGCCCGAGTTGTTGACGAGGATATCGATCGGGCCGTTTTCCTTTCGGCAGAGGTTGAAAGTCGCGACCACTTGGTCTTCGACGGTAACGTCGGCGGTCGCGCGAAACAGGCGCGGATCGTGCTGCGACTCGCGCACCGAGCGGCTGACGATGCTCACCCGAGCGCCGCGGTCGGCCAGCATTGAGGCGACTCCCAACCCGATACCGCGCGCGCCGCCGGTGACGACCGCGTGTTTCCCGCCCAACGCGCTCTCAGATGACACCGGCGGCCTGTTCCTGTGCGCGCGCGATGAGGCGCTCCAGTTGTTGTTTGCCGGGAAGATACTGGACCGGCCATGGCGCGTCTTCGTACCCGAGTTGGGCGGCGGCATGGAGAGTCCAGGCCGCATCGGCCAGGTGCGGGCGCCCCAGAGCGACCAGATCCGCGCGCCCGGCAGCCAAGATTGCGTTGACTTGATCGGCGTCGGTCACGTTGCCGACGGCCATTGTCGCGATCCCGATCTCGTTGCGAATCTTGTCGGCATACGGCGTTTGAAACATGCGGCCGTACACCGGCTTTGCATCGGGCGTCGTCTGTCCGGTCGAAACGTCGATCAAGTCCGCGCCGGCCGCTTGAAAAGCGGCGGCAATCCGGACCGCATCGTCTCCCGAAACGCCGCCGTCGACCCAATCGGTCGCCGAAATGCGCACCGACATCGGTTTCCCAGCGGGCCACACGCGCCGCATTGCCGCGAAAACTTCCAACGGGTAACGCAGCCGGTTCTCAAGCGAACCGCCGAATTCGTCGGTTCGGCGGTTGCGCAACGGCGTGATGAACGACGACAGCAGGTAGCCGTGGGCGCAGTGCAGCTCGAGCATGTCGAAACCGGCATCGGCGCCCATTTTTGCGGCTCGCACGAACGCCTCGCAAATCTCGGTCATCTCCGGCCGCGTCAGTTCACGCGGAACTTGATTGACCGGGGCGTAGGCAACCGCCGAAGGCGCTACCACCGGCCAGTTCTTCTCATCGAGCGGCTCGTCCATTCCGTCCCACATGACCTTGGTCGAGCCCTTCGGCCCCGAGTGCCCGAGCTGCAAGCAGATCTTTGCGTCGGAATATGCGTGAACGAACTCGACGATCCGTTTCCACGCCGGCACGTGCTCGGAAAGATACATCCCAGTGCAGCCCGGCGAGATGCGTCCGTCGCGCGTTACGCACGTCATCTCCGTGAAAACCAAGCCAGCTCCGCCGAGCGCGCGCGATCCCAGGTGAACGAGGTGAAAGTCGTTGGGCATCCCGTCGACCGCGCTGTACATATCCATGGGAGAGACGACAACGCGGTTGCGCAGCACGAGGCCGCGCAAGCGAAACGGCGTGAACATCGGCGGGACGGCCGTCCCGCCTGCGAACCAGCGCTCGATTCGCTCGACGTACGTGGTATCGCGCAGACGCAGGTTTTCGTGACCGATCCGCTGGCTCCGTGTCAGCAAACTATACGCGAACTGCTCCGGAGGCAGGTTTGCATAACGCGCCACGTTCTCAAACCATTCGGTCGAGTTTCGCGCCGCGTTTTGCAGTTTGAGCACCTCGACGCGCCGCAACGCTTCGTATTCGGGCAGCGCTTGGTCGAGTCGGCCGCCCGTAGAGGCAAGCGTGTCGGCCAAGGCGATCGCATCCTCCATCGCGAGCTTGGTTCCCGACCCGACCGAAAAATGAGCGGTATGAGCCGCGTCGCCCATCAGCACAACGTTTTCGTGAATCCACCGTTCGTTACTCACCCGCGTGAAGTTGAGCCAATCGCGACCGCGCAGGTGCGTGCTGTTCGTCATCAGCGGGTGCCCGCGTAAGTATGGCGCAAAGAGTCGCTCGCAAAAGGCGACGGTTTGCTCGGTCCCCGCCGTGTCGAGCCCGTGTGCCAGCCACGTCTCCTCGCGGCACTCAACGATGAACGTGCTCAAATCCTGGTCGAAGCGGTAGGCGTGAACGGTGAACCAGCCGTGCTCCGTCCGCTCGAAGATAAACGTGAAAGCGTCCAAAGGCACCGTCGTTCCGAGCCATACGAACCGGCACAGCCGGCGGTCGAGACTGGGGCCGAACGCGGCGGCAAACGCATTGCGCACGCGGCTGTTGATGCCGTCGCCACCCACCAACAGGTCGCAGTCGCGGTAGGCATCGACGTCATCGACGTCGGTCTGAAAATAAACGTCGACGCCAACCTCGGCGGCCCGCTCCTGAAGAATGGCGAGCAAATGCTTGCGCGAGATCCCGCAAAACCCGTGACCGCCCGAGGTGATCGTATGACCCGCGAAATGAATGTCGATGTCGTCCCAGTGAGCGAACGCTTGCGTGATGGCGCGGTGGGTCGGCTCGTCGGCCCGGCGCAATGTGTCGAGGGTTGCATCGGAGAACACAACTCCCCACCCAAACGTATCGAGAGGGCGATTGCGCTCAAGCACGGTAACCGGCCAGCTTGGAAAGCGGCGCTTTACGAGAGTGGCGAAGTACAGACCGGCCGGACCACCGCCGATCGTCGTTATACGCATGCCGGGTGACATTTAGATGAGAGGGCTCGACGAGCCCCCCAACGCTTGCTATGCTGGGCGAGTATGAAGGCCACGCTCACCGCGGCTCTCCTCCTGCTTTTCCTCGGCCTTGCCCGAGCGTCCGGCGTCGCCGGTGAGTTCGTACATTCGCCGGTTACGATCTCCAGCGGCCTGGATATGAGCCGTGCGACCATTCCCGTCGACGTCAACGGCCGCCGCTACGCGTGCGTACTCGACACGGGCACGTCGGCCGTGCTCGTGTCGCAATCGATGGCGCAAACCGTCGGTTTGATCGCCGAAGCGCCGGTCGACGAAGTTTCTCCAGACGGCTTGCACTACGCCGATCAACACACCCACCTCGAGCGCCTGGCGGTGGCCGGCTTGCTCATGCGCGACGTCCCTGCCCTGATTTCATCGAAGCTTCGTGGCGACACGATGCTATGCGGCTACGACTTCTTCGCGCAAATCCCGACCCTCATCGATCGCGACCGTCAGCTAGTGACGCTCTTTCCTTCGATCGCAACGCTCGACCGCATGCGTTGCCTGCCGGTCGATTTGAAAGCTCGCGTCCCTACGGCGAGAGTCCGCGTGGACGGCGCCTGGGTTGACGACGTCGTTCTCGATTCGGGAATGGTCGGCGGTGGAGCGCTTTGGAACGGGGCAGTCAGCGCGCTGCCGCAAGCTCCGCCTGGAATCGGGCTGGCGTGCGGATATGGCGCGTATATCGGCCTTTTCGACGGATCGCCGCCCAGCCAAATTCCGCTTTGCACCTCTTCGCAACGACCCGACGGATATAACGGCATCGTCGAAACGAATCTGCCGAGCGTCCACGCGCTAGCGGTCGACTATCCGAATCGACGCCTGTGTTTTAGCGTCTGAGGCTCAGCGTTTACGCGCGATGAGGATCCCGTCACACGTCGGGACGAGCGACACGTCGACGCGTTCGTCGCGTCCGGCTTTGGCGTTGAGAGCGCGCAGGGCCACGGTGTCGGGATCGTTCGCCGATGAATCGGCTACCGCGCCGCCCCAGAGGACGTTGTCGACGAGAATCAATCCGCCGGTGCGCACGAGACGCAGTGCCGCTTCGTAGTAGTTGTCGACGTTGGCCTTATCGGCATCGATAAAGGCCATGTCGAACGGCTCGCCGTTCAATGCGATCGTCGTCGCCAGCGTTTCAACTGCCGGCGCAATCCGCAAATCGATCTTCTCCGACACGCCCGCGCGATCCCAATACCGTCGCGCGACGGCGGTGTACTCCTCGTTCACGTCGCAGGCGAGGATTCGGCCGTCTGCCGGCAGCGCTAGGGCCATCGCCAGCGCCGAGTACCCGGTGAATACGCCGACTTCCAAATACCGCCGCGCGCCGATCGCGCGCGCCAGCAGCTGCATGAACGCGCCCTGTTCGGGACCGATCTCCATCATCGCGTTGCTGCGCTGCGACGTTTCTATTCGCAGTTCCGCCAGCACCGGATGTTCGCGCACGGTGTGTTCGATGATGTACTCTTGAACGGTTCGGTCGATAAAGTTACTCTTGGCGGTCACGCTAACGCTCCTATCGGTGAGGTTTCGAGGTCGTGTAAAATTGCGGCGGCAGCACGCTTGCCCGGAAACCCGCTAACGCATCCGCCGGGATGCGCCCCGGAACCGCACAAATAGAGGTTTTCGATCGGCGTGCGCGTCGCGAACCGATCTTCATAAATTTGCCCCGGCAGCAACTCTCCGTGAAAGATATGGCCGCCGACGAGTCCAAAGCGCGTCTCCAAGTCGGGGGGCGCCAGTACTTGGCGGTGTTCGACGGCGTTCGGAACGTTCGGTGCGTGGCGGCCGAGAATGCTCACGATTTTATCGGCCGCGCTCTCGCGTTTGGCCGGCGACCAGCCGCCGAGCCGATCGTAGGGAAAGTATTGCGCGAAGACCGCCAAGATGTGTTTCCCCGGCGGGGCTAGCGACGGGTCCGTCGGCGTCTGCAAAAAACATTCGATGAGCGGCTCGTCGCTTTCGCCGCCTGCGACGGCGTCCTCGTAGGCCTTTTGCAGATAGTCGACCGAGGGCGCGACGTGAATCGTGGCCCGATGATGCGGCTGCGGAGTGGTTCCAGGTCGCACGGTGAAATTCGGCAACTCGCCAAGTGCGAGATTCAGCTTCAACGAGGGACCACAGCTCTTCCAGCCTTTGACCTTGTCCACGAACGAGCGGTCCAATCCCCCGGCGTCGAGCAGATCGAGGAAGGTCGCGCGGGGGTGCGCGTTCGACGCAATCGCGCGCGCCGAGATCTCCCGGCCGTCCTCGAGGACGATTGCGAAGGCGCGATCGTCGTACGTGACGATCCGCGCCACCCCGGCGCCGGCAAATATTTGGGCGCCGTACGCGCGCGCTGCATCGGCCAGCGACTGCGACACGGCACCCATGCCGCCGCGAACGAACGCCCAAGCACCCTGTACGCCCAAGACGCGCCCCGCCAAGTGATGCGCGAGCACGTAGCCCGTTCCGGCGTTTCGCGGGCCGAGGTTGGTCCCAATCAAGCCGTCGTTGACGAGTTCGGCTGCCAGTACGGGAGTCTTGACGTAGCGCTCCACCAAATCGGCTGCCGAACCCAAGAGTAGGGCTTGCGTATCTTCATCGAAGCGTTCGAAGCGAGGATCGGCATCCGAAAACGAATCGAACAACGCCCTGCCGGCGCGTTCGACCCGTTCGCCGTAGGCTTCAAAGCCCGCGACGTCGGCCGGATCGAAGGCGGCGATTTCTCGAGCATTTTCCGTCGGATTACTGCCGAGCAATAACGAGCGGCCATCGGACAACGGCGTAAACGCGTATGGATCCTTGCGATAGAAATCGAGCCCGCGGGCGCGTAGACCGAGGTTCTCCACCAGCCACGGGTCCAGAAGACTGCACACGTAGGATGCGGCCGATAGCGTATAGCCCGGCCACTCGTGCGTGTCGCTGACGGCGGCGCCACCGATCGCCGAACGTTGCTCGAACACCGCAACCGAGCGACCCGATTTTGCGAGCAACGCCGCGCAAGCGAGCCCGTTGTGACCGGCACCGATGACGACCGCGTCGTACGAGTCGGCCACTTGCGCGTAGGGTTCCACCATCTCCCTATACTACTACGGGGTGATGGTCTCTTTGCGGATTCTGCTTGCAGCAATCCCCATTACGGCCCTGTCGCTGGCCGTGCCGCTCGTCAACCGCGTCGAGCCGCGCATTCTCGGGTTGCCCTTCGTACTTGCTTGGATCGTTGCGTGGGTGTTGCTCACGCCGGCGTTCGTCTGGTCCATCGGCCGCGTCGAGCGCCGCTGGTGAATCCCGCAATCGTCGCCCTGACGATCGTCGGGGTGCTCATCGTCGGAACGATCGGGCTCGCGCTGTTCGGCGTGCGGCGCATTAAGATGGACCCGCAGCAGTATATCGTCGGCGGCCGCTCGTTCGGAACGCTTTTCTTGTGGGTTTTGCTTGCCGGCGAGATTTATACCAGCTTCACGTTCCTGGGGATGGCCGGTTGGGCGTACGGAATGGGTGCCCCGGCGTACTACATTTTGGCATACGGAACGTGCGCGTACGTCATCGGTTATTTCCTACTACCGGCGATTTGGCGCGTCGGAAAAGAGCGGTCGTTGCTCACCGGTCCGGACTTCCTTGCCGACCGCTACTCGAGCCGCGCGCTGGGCGTCATGGCGGCGCTCGTTCAGTTCGTCATCGTCGTCCCGTACGTCACGTTGCAGCTCAGCGGGTTGCAACTGCTGCTCCGGCTGGCCGGCTATGGAACGTTCGACGCGACGATTGCCGTGTGCATCGCCTTCGTGCTGGTCGCGTTCTTCGTCTTTAGCGCCGGTTTGCGCGGAACCGCGTGGGCGAGTATCGTCAAGGATACGCTCGTCCTCGGCGCGGTCATCTTCGCAGGCGTCGCTATTCCACGGCAGTTCTTCGGATCGCCCGCCAGGCTGATCGATCAAGTGCTGCGCGTCCATCCGCACATGCTGACCCTGCTTCCGGGCACGGCGACGCACGGTACCGTCTGGTACGTTTCGACGGTCTTGCTGACCGCCATTGGGTTCTACATGGGACCCCACAGCATGAGCGCCATTTACAGCGCGCGATCGGAGAACACGCTTCGGCGCAACGCGATGCTGCTGCCGCTTTACCAGCTCGTCATCCTTTTAGTGTTCTTCGCCGGGCTTTCGGCGTTGCTTATCGTCCCCGGCCTGCGAGGCCCGGCGGTCGACCAGTCGTTTCTGCTGGTCGTCCAACGCTACTATCCGCCGTGGGTAATGGGATTCGTCGCGGGTGCCGGTTCGCTGGCCGCCCTCATTCCCGCCAGCGCGCTGCTGCTCGGCGCCGCCAGCATCTTCTCGAAAAACGTGCTCGGAACATTCGGCATCGCCACCAGCGACGCGGGCCGAATCGCAGCGACCCGCATCCTCGTCGTGATCGTCGCATTGCTGGCGCTCTGGTTTTGGCTGGAAGAGCAGCGCACGATCGTCGAACTGCTCCTAATCTATTACAACGGCATCACGCAGTTCATGCCGGCCGTGGTAGCCGCATTCTTGTGGCCGCGCGCGAACGCGTGGGGCGTCGTTGCCGGGATTCTCGCCGGTCTTGCATTGGTGATCGTGTTTGCGATCACCAACCTTTCGCTCTGGGGCGTTAACTCCGGATTCGTTGCGTTGCTCGCCAACGCGCTCGTTTTGGTGACGGTCTCGGCGTCGACGCCCCGTCGAGTCCGAGTGGTTTAGCCGAACGACGGTCGAGCCTGAAAACAGTCGCGGCAATACACGGGTTTGTCGCCGCGCGGATTGAACGGAACCTCCGCGACGACGCCGCACTGGCTGCAGGTCGCGGTGAACATTTCGCGCGGACGGCCGCCACCGATGCGCTCGCCCCCCGCTTCGGGATTGGTCGCGCGCATGGCCTTGCGAGCTTGGCGACAATCCGGGCAGCGATTGGGCTTGTTTTGGAAACTTTTTTGCTCGTAAACGCGCTGCTCGCCCGAACTGAAAACGAACTCGCGCCCGCAATCGACACAGTTGAGGGATTCATCTACGTACACGAAGAGAGAACTCCTTAGACGTTGTTGCTGCCATTGCGCCGAAGATTTCTTCGAAGACGTATAGCGGTCCGATCAGCAGATAGATCAGATTCTCGAAAAATTTCGGCTTCGCACCTTCGAGTTTGTGGCCTAAGAACTGGAAGCCCCATCCAAGGATAAAGGCTCCGAGACTCACCTGCCAAGACAGCCGGATCGCTACGAAGTAGAGAATGACAAAGACGATCAGCGTGATCACGGCGCCGCGCCTATCGAGCACAGCGTAATAGATGAGGAGGGCGACGGCGGCCACTGCCGCCAGGTCGATAAACGGACCGAGGCGCATCAGGTGCCCCAGACCGAAAATCCCCAAGACGATGAGTGGGATGCCGAACGCGTGGCAGACCCGATTGCGCCGGTCCGCGTGGTACGACGCATATTCCCTGAAGAGATCGGTCTTGGTCATGCGTTTCAGCTCCGAATTCGTCTGCCCGCTTCTGCGACTTCGCCGTCATGAGTCCTGCCGGGTTGCCGCCGGCTGCAGGGCGAATCACGTCGATCCATGACTGTCACGATTCCGTTAGCGCAGGGACTGGTCGACGAGGTCGTGTCGATCCGGCGTGACGTGCACGCGCACCCGGAAACGGCATTTCAGGAACGTCGCACCGCATCGCTGGTCGCCGGACGCCTGCGCCGCCTCGGCTACGAGGTACATGAGGGAATCGGAAAGACCGGCGTCGTCGGGGTCCTCGCGGGTGCAAGGACGGGTCGCACGATCATGCTGCGTGCCGATATGGACGCACTTCCGATTACCGAGGAAACGACGCATTCGTTCCGTTCGCAATCCGCGGGGACGATGCACGCGTGCGGACACGACGGACACGTCGCCATTCTGCTCGGAGCCGCCGCCCTGATCGCCGATCGTCGCGACGAACTTGCGGGCACCCTCTGCTTGGTTTTTCAACCGGCGGAGGAAGGGGCCGGCGGCGCCAAGGCGATGCTCGACGACGGTCTCTTCGACCGCTTTCCCATCGAGCGGGCCTACGGTTTGCATCTCTCCTCCAAATATCCCAGTGGCGTGCTGGGATTTCGCGAAGGACCCATGTACGCGTCGAGCGATTCGGTTGAAATCGAGATCCTTGGCGTCGGCGGTCACGGATCGGCGCCGCACGACGCGGTCGATCCAATCTATACCGCGGCGTCGTTCATTGCGTCGGTCCAGCAAGTCATCTCCCGGCAAATCGATCCCCTCGAACCGGCGGTCGTAACGATCGGTTCGATTCACGGCGGCACCATTCATAACGTCATTCCACGTACGTGCCGGATGCTTGGTACCGTGCGCGCATTTTCGGAGTCGGTCCGCGAGCGCATGGCCGAGCGCATTGAGCGCGTCCTGCACGCATGCTGTGAGGCGTCGGGGGCGCACTACGAGTTTGCGTATTTCGATCGTTACCCCGTAACGTCAAACGACCCGCATCAAACGCGCTACGCACGCAACCTCGCCCGCGCCACGTTTGGCGACGAGCCGGTCGTCGAAGCCACCAAGCTGATGGGGGCCGAAGACTTCTCGTTTTACGCTGAACGCGTGCCGGCGTGCTTCTACACGCTCGGCTGCTCAGCCGGACCGGACACCAGCCATCCCCATCATTCGAGTCTGTTCGACCTCGACGAAGCGTGTTTACCCGTCGGGGTTGCGATGATGACCGCGCTGGCGCTTCACGCCGCCCGCAATGCACCGTAGCGGCCGGCACCCGTCGTGACCGCCGTCATCCCCGAGGTCCTCACCCCGTGTGGACTGTCGGACTACTTCGAAGTCATGACGCGTGCGGTATTTCAAGCGGGCGTGAGTTGGCGCCAAATCGCCGAACATTGGGATGCGTATCGCGATGCGTTCGCGTCGTTCGATCCGGTGCGCGTTGCCGCGTACGATGACCTCGACGTCGAGCGCGTACTCGCGACCCCCGGCATCTTGCGCATGTCCCGCAAGGTGCGCGCCACGATCGCGAACGCCGGCACGCTCGTCGCTACCGACCGCGAGCATGGAGGCTTCGAACGCTATTTGCGCTCGTTCGATTCCTACGCAGCGCTCGCTGCGGACTTTAAAAAGCGGTTCGGTTTCATGGGCGACATGAACGTGTGGTACTTTCTTTTTCGAACGAGTCATCCGGTCCCGCGTTTCGAAGCATGGGTTCGAACGATACCCGGCGACCATCCGCGTATGCGCGAGATGGTCGATCTCGCCCGCGCTGCCGGCCGGTCCCCCGAACGCGAATAGCCCGGTCCCAGCTTTACGTCAGCATTTGGCGGGCGCGTTCTGCCCGGGATAAATCTCAATGATGCCCGAGGTATTGTTCGGCACCGCCTGTCCCTTGAGCAGCGTTCCGACGCCGCCGATCACGCCGCCGTACTTCCCTTTGGTCGCCACCGTGTAGCACGGTTTGAAGTTGACCGGAAATCCTAAAATGATCGCCTGCGCGTAGGCTGTGTAAGTGCTCCCCGCCGTGATGGCCTTACCCGTGAGACCGCCGCCCGCACGAGCGTTATTCGCGAACGTGGTCCCGGTCGTGAAAGCGATTTGCAGATAGAAAAGCGCCGAGCCGCTGCCCAACGACGGCAACTTATGATTGTAGTTCGTCGTGCTACTTATCAGCGAGATGCTCACGGGCGGATTGACCGCCGGATATGCAATCGAGCCGCCCAGGCCGCCGAACGCCGGGATGCAGAGGTTTCCGCCTTTGCTCAGGAGTTTTTCTTTATCGCTTGCGTACTGTTGGGTCGATTTCTGGCCTTTGCAATTTGGCGGAACCGCGTCGGGAGAGACCGGCACGGGCTCCAGCGGGCGCGTTACGCTCGACTGATTTTGGGTGGCCGCCGGCGTCAGCGACGGCACCAGTCCGCCCGTGTGCGCGGCACAACCGGCGAACGATACTGCAGCAGACATCACGAGGACCGGACCAACACGAAGGTTTAGCTTCACGAAAACTCCTAACGGGGCGGCCGCAAGCACGCGACCGGACGGCAAACGATGCTCCCCTCTTCAGGTATCGCCGCCGCTTCCCTTCGGATCAAGAACGTTACGGCGGTGACGGCGGTTGCGGGCCGCTGCCACGCGCGCCCTGACCGAACCCGTTGTTCGGGCGAATCAAATAGAGTCCCAACTGCGGCGCGTAGTTGAGCTCGGGTACGACCTTCCCATCGAAACCACGCTGCTTCAGTTCGTCGGGCGTCGTCGCCGCTACGCGAGCACACTGCAGTAACGCTGCGACGACGCTCGGATCGGTTGGGTCGAGTTCGTACCACGCGCTGCCGGAAGCGGCGTGGGCGGTGACCGTCCAGTTCGGCGCGCGGGCGCCGGTCGCGAAGTAGCTTTGCAACTCCGCCAGGCCTTGGGTTGCTAAATTGCGCGCGTCGCCCGTACACGCGGTGCTCGTCGTGCGAACTTCGAACGGCGATTTGGGAGGCGTGGTAGGAAGTTTGTAAACCCGGAACGATTCCTGGCCGGCCTGCTGTTGCCGAGCGACGACGTACAGGCCGATGGCCGGCATGAAGTTGAGTTGCGGAACGAGGAAGAGCGTGCTCTGTGAGGCGTAAAGATGGCGAGCGGCGACGTCGTCGGTGCGCGCCACGTGCAAGGCGAAGCATCCCGCCAACGCACGAATGCGGTCCGTACCCTTCACGACGATCGAGAGTGCGTACGCGCTGCCCATACCGTGATAGGTCACGCCGGCGTCGGGAAGTGCCGGGGCGGCGAACGTGGCAGGATAGCCGGAGGCAGTCTTGGCGGCCTCGATTCTTGCGACGTACGACCGTAGCTCCGCCGACAGCGTTTGAGCTTTCGCCGCGTCCGCCGCACTACAACGCTGCGGATCGCTCACTACCGCCAACGGATCGTTCGGCGGCGACGTCGGCAGCGGCGTTAGCAGGCTGCGGAAGCCGCCGCCAGGTCCGGGTGCCCCCCCTGCCGCACCGGGCGCGCCGGGAGCCTCCGGACCGCCGGGACCCACAGCGCCACCGCGCGCTCCGCGCGGCACGTTGAAGGCCGTTCCGGTTTGCGATGACGCCAGCGCCCCCGGGCCAAACTTCACGCCGTACGTCACCGAATACGAGCGCGGCGTGAGCGGACGAGCGATGGTAGGAATCGTGTAGCCGGCCAAAGTCTGATATGCGATGGCATTTGCGGGCGTTGCGAAGATGCCGCCATACGTATTCGTAATGTTGCTCGCGGCAAACGTCAGGGTTCCCCGGTTCAGTTCTGCAGTCACCCCGGCGTCGAAGGTCGTATAGGCGGGGAGGTTGTTCGGATTGTTCCGCGCCGTATACTGAGCGTCGGCCAGCCATTCGAGCGCCGAATGCGGCGCCTTGTAGTCGAAGACCACACCGGCTTTCTGCAACGGTTGATTGGGGAGCTGCTGGCCCGAGAGCGTAATCGAGTAAGGATTGATGAAGTATGGCGAGTTCGACTCGGCAGTCGAAACCGTGACGTTGTAGTACGGCTGAACGACCAAATTGCCCAAGGCTGCATAGCCGGTAAGTTCTGCTCCCTGATAGATGCGCTTGACCCCACTGATCGGCGTTGAAAAATAGAGCTGCTGCGCGCCGAACGGCGTCCCGGATTTCACGTTGCACCCAGCCGCCGAATCGTACAGCTGCTGCACTTGCTGCAAGTATCCGATCGGAAAGGCGCCCTGCGCCTCCAATACCGATCCGTTGACCAGAATCGGCAGCAATACGCCGGCCTGGATCTGGCGATAGAGCTGGAGCGACACGTTGCCGCCGTGCAATGCGTGCGTGTAACCGACACGGTACGAGATCGACGAGCTTGGGCCGGGTTCCTGACCGGGAGCGCTGCCATAGGCCGTGTCTTGCGCCGAATCGCCAACGCAGGTGAAACGAAGCGATGCGGGGTCGCTAAGAATGTTGACGCGGCCGGGATTGGCGGCCACGCCGCCGAGCGAATACGAAGCGCTATACGTGTCCTTGAGCGTCGGGCGCCACGTGGCCGCCACGCTGCCAAGGGCCGTGATTCCGCCCGAGCCGGTGGCCGTGCTTACGCCGGCCGACTCGGCCAGCGTGAATTTATCGCTCGAGTGGATGGTATCGGTAACGGTGAACGCATCGTAGTTCGTGCTCACGGTTCCGTTGTAGAACGGTGCCGATTGCGGGACCAGCGGCGAGGTCACGTTTTGCGAGGCCGTTCCGTACGCCTGAAAGGAAATCGTATGGCGCTGCTTTGCCGGCAGCGTCGCATTGACGACGAAGCCGTTGGTCTTGACGGTATTCGTAAAGCCATTTGGATCGCTCGACGGTTCGGGGATCGGACCCGTAGAGACGTCGATGTAGCGATTGATCTCATCGAGCTCGTTGGTAGAGGTCGAGGAGTAGAGCGACGCCTGCACTTGCGTCGCGCCTAAGAGGGCGTTGTCGGTAAGCGAGTAGAGCTGAAGGCTGCCGTCGTTCCAGTTGTTTGGACCGTATCCGCACGGCAGCGCGGGCGGCGCGCCTTGGCGCAGACATACGATTTCGGTCTGGCGCGAGGAGTTGAGGAACGTGCCGGTGAGCGCTTGCGAATCGGTCAGCTCGTAGCGCAGCTTGAGTAAATTCCCGTAGTAGTCGCTATCGCCGTCGTGACTATACGCTAGACCGCTGCCGTCAAGAAAGTACTGCCCGTCGACCAAGCTGGGAGCCGAGCGATAGATGGTTTGCGCCGCTAGACCAAGTTTCCCGAAAGAGCCGGTTTCGGCCAGCGAGTAGTTGTATTTGCCGTTACTGCCGACCGAGGTGGCAACTTGCGACATCCAACTCAACGTCGGCTGCAGGGTGGTGAAGCTGACCGAACCGCCAAGGCCGCCGATCTGCGCGCCGGTTCGGACCGACGCCCCCTGAAACAGATCGGTGGCGAAACCGCGCAGGTTTCCGGCGCTGCCGGGCGCGTTGAGCGGTATGCCGTCGAGCGTCAACGCGGTTTGACTGGGGTCGTGGCCTTCTAATGAAATCGTCTGGGTGGCGTCGCTGTCGTCGCTGCTGGTGGTCACGCTGACCCCGGAGAGTTTATTGAGCGCGCCTGCGAGGTCATCCGAAAGTCGCCGCTGAGGTGAGTTTTGATCGATGCTCGTTGACGAGATCGTCGCCGATGCCTTGACGCTGACGGTCCCGATGACTTTCAGGCCGTTCGAATCCCCTACGAGCGCGACCGACACGGTGACGATGCGTCCGTCAAGAACGTCGAACGATGCCGACGTCAAGCTTTGGTAGCCGCGTTTGACGACCCGAGCGCGATAGATGCCGTCGGGCACGTCGGTAAATTTGACGCTGCCGTTGGCCCCGGTCAGTTCCGAGGTGATGACGGCTCCGTCGAGCAGCACCCGCGCCAATCCAATGGGCTGCTTGGTTGCGGCGTCGGTGACGACAATTGAAATCTCACCCGAATCCGTCTGTGCGGAAACCGGGCAGGCCGACAGCACAATAATCAAGGCAACTGCCGCCGCAACGATTCTTGGCATGCGTTCGCACGATTGTATCCGAACGCGCCTGTACCGCGGCTGTGAAAGCCGCGAGCGACAGTATGGCAAGTACGCGCCGGCTAGAGGGTGATGGTTACCTCGGTCCCATGTCCCGGCGCGCTGTCGATCGCGATGTCGCCACCGGCACGCTCGACGGCACGTTTTGCAATCGCGAGCCCAAGTCCGGTTCCGGCAATCTCGCCGCGCTCGTCACCGCGATAAAATCGTTCGAACGCATGCACCCGCTCGGATTCGGACATGCCGGGACCCTCATCGCGGACGCGAATGATCGTGTGTCCGTTGTTGCTGAGCGCGGCAAGGTGAATGGCCGCATCGGGCGCGTACTTCAGCGCATTTTCCACGATGTTCCAAATCGCTTCCCCGAGTTCGCTGCGGTCCGCGTCGATCGTTTTAACGCCCTGGATGCTGTAATCGATGACCCGGCGGTCGTCCAAGCGGCGCGCGGCTTCGCATTGGCCACGCAGGAACTCGCCGACGTCGATATTTTCAATTCGCGGCACCGCTTCGGAGTCGAGCCGGGCCAGGCGCATGAGCCGATCGATGAGGCTGCGCATGTGCTCTTTCTCGAGCGACATCGTCGAAAGGATTTGCTTCGCAATCGTCGGTTCTTCGATGGCTCCCCGCCGGAGCACGTCGATGTATCCGCCGATCACCGTCAGCGGAGTCCGAAGCTCGTGCGACGCGTCGGCCGCAAATTGGCGCATCCGTTCCTCTGCGCGGCGCCGGTCGTCCATCGCTTCAGCGACGCTGGCTGCGGCGTCGTTGTAGGCGCGAGTCAGCGATGCTACCTCATCGCCACCCTTCATAATGAATCGTCGCTGGGTATAATCGCCCCCAGCTAGCGCTTCGAGCGAACTGCTGACCTCCTCGATCGGCTGCAGGGCGCGAGCCGCGAAAAAGCGCCCGACGACCCACGACAGCAGCATCGCTGCGATCGCAATCGTCAAGACGATGCGCCAGTAGGGTTTGAGAGAGACTAGCAGCAGCGGGGTAGACGAGACGAAGGCCACATACCCGCCTTCGACGGGAGCGAGCGGCAGCGGCTCGAAGCGCGCCGGGTCCGGCGGCGGTCNNCAAGTGAGCCGGAGCGCGCGGGATGAAGTGCTCCATCCCCCCGAGGGCCAGGACGCGATCGAGCACCCGGGGGCGAAGCGTCTTGTCGCCGGCCAAGTAGCGCCCCTTATTGTCGAAAACCGTCACCCGCAGGCCGATTCCACTCAGCGCCGCGACGATCTCGGGCGCCGACTGCGCGAGGGTCATGCCTTCGCGATGGAATCGGTCGGCAAGAATTCGCGCCTCTTCGTGCTTCGCGATAACCACATCGCCGGTGAAGGCCGATAGTTCGACCACGAGCGCGATGGAAGACGCGAGAATCACGATGAGCACGGTTACGCCGAGAAGAACCGCGTACAGAGCGGATAAGCGGGAGGCGAGCTTCATCGGGCCTCGGCGCTACTGCGAAAGGCCGTAGCCGACACCCCTAACGGTACGAATGAACGAGCCGGGTTCTCCCGGGCGATCGATTTTAGCGCGCAAATAGGAGATGTAGGTCTCGACGATGTTGGGGCCGCCCTCGAAATCGTGTCCCCAGACGATTTCGAGCAGATGATCCTTGCTAAACACGCGGCGTGGCTCGCGCAAGAATACTTCCAGTAAGTCGAACTCACGTTGAGTGAATTCGAGCGGCTCCTTCCCACGCCATGCCTCGCGAGTCGCTGGATTAATCGCGACATCGTGCCAGCGCAGCACGTTTTCTTCGATTAACTGAGGCCTACGTAGCTTGGCCTGCAGACGAGCAATCAGTTCCTCAAAAACGAACGGCTTCACCAAGTAGTCGTCCGCCCCAGAACTCAGCGAGCGAACCTTGTCGTCGGTTCCCCCCTTGGCCGTCAGCATGAGAATCGGCGCTTGGGTGATTTCCCGCAGACGCGGCAGCAAGGTGATGCCGTCGATCTTCGGCATCATAATGTCGAGCACGATGAGTTCCGGATCGAAGGCCTTGACGAGCTCGAGGGCGGCGAAGCCGTCGGTAGCCGTCTTGACCTCGTATCCTTCACGCGATAAACCGAGTTCGAGCATCTCGCGAACCATGCGGTCATCGTCAATTACCGCAACGCGGGCATTGGGCATAAGTTCCATCTACGTTGCATCGTGGGTCCTCACCCTTGGAGGCGGCTGAACTTGCCGGTTAGGCTGCCCGGAAAGGCGACCGCCAGCGAGCCAGTCTTTGTCCTGAAACGAGGGCGGCTTGCTCGATGCTCTCCAGTGGATGGGTCACGAGGCGGACGCCTGCGTCCGCCAGCTCGGCCGACATGCTGGCCTCAGGCGACCATCGGGCAAAGAGATGCACCTCGGGCGCACCGGTCGCGTGGGCCAGCAAGGCGACGACGTCGGCGAGCGTGCACTCAGACCGCGCCAGAAGCGGCTGGACGACGCCGGCCGCAAAGCGCGAGCTACCCCATCCAGCCGCTACGATGACGATGCGCGAGAGCTCAGCCGGGTGGGCAGCTTCGAAGTCGATAACCGCAGCCTCGACCCGTGCCGCAAGATGCGGATCCGTCCGGGCATGGAGGGTTGCCCCGGTGATCGAGGATTGCGGGCCGGCTGTCAGCACTGCCCCTGCTCCGATGAGATACTCGTCCATAGTCACACTTTTGCAGGGCAGAGTGCCAACTGGGTGGCCTACAAAAATGAGGCCGTATAAAAAAATCGGAGGCGCCGATTTTTTGCGGCGCCTCCGTCTCACGATCCGGGTAGTGGAGATTCCCGAGCCAGAGGAGTGGACGTTGGGAGGGTGGGTGTCCGGATCGTGACGCTCGAGTGGGTGTGGGGTCCTCGAGCTTAGTTGCTACCCCGGCTCCCGCCAGGGCCGACAAATTACTTAGCCGACGGGGCCTGGCGGGGTGACCAGCAATCCGAGGGCTAGGGATATCAGCAAACTTAGCATTTTTTTGCTCCTTCATTTACTCGTTCGGTGAGCTGAACGTGGTACTAGTCTAATCACCCGACGCTCTATACGTCCCTAGTCAAAATGAACTAGGGAATTATTTCCAATCTGCGCGCGAGCGCCAGCGCCTGAGCTCTGCCGTGGCATTCGAGCTTTCCGATCGCGTTCGCTACATGAGCGCGGATGGTATTGACGCTACGCCCGTCGCGCTCGGCGATCTCCTTCGTACTAAGGCCTTCTCCAAGGAGACGGAGGACCATTAGTTCCGCCTTGGTCAGGTCCGGGCGCGCAGTATTCCACTTTTTTCCCTCGAGCGACGAGCAGACTGCCTCGAGAACCCTTGCCACGTCCGCGTAACCGAGCGCGGCGAGTCGTTCCATGGCCACCAGAATCTCTGGGCGAAGCCAGACGCCTCCCTTAGGCGATGTAAACTCTTCTGCAGTCCGAGTAGCCAGCAAAACCACTGGATCGAGACTATCGCTCCCGATCCTACGAATAATCCGCTTAGCGCACGTGGCGCGCTCGTTGACGACCTCTGCGACTACGCAGAACAAAAGAGCCAAAGCTACGTATCGTCTTCGGAACAGACCGTCTGGACGAACGGTCTCAGATAACGAGGTGACTTCGGAGAGTAGACTTATCGAAGACTGACGATGGCCGTCGAGTGCAAGAAACAGGGCGCACTGAGCACCACAAATGAGACGATCGAAATCGTGATGCATGCAATACCAGCAGACAGCGAGCTCGCGATGCGCCTCGTCGAAGCGTCCCTCCCAAGCTAGTCGGGTTGCCTTAAATGCAACCAACAGGTAAGCCCTCGTGGGATCTGACCTGAGACCTATAAGCTGCTCTTCCAAGGCGGAACTCTCCTCAGCGTTTCCGCGGCGCATCTCGGCCGCGGCCACCTGCATCAATGCGGTTTGCAACTCTAGAGAATCGCCCGACTTTATCGCGTTGCTTGCTGCTCGTTCCGCATACCACAACTGCGACATCACATCGTCGTACGCATGGCACATTAGATTCGAAAGTGCGGACCACGCGCGGCTCGCAATGCTATATAGATTAAGCTCGGTCGAGAGATCAGCCGCCTGCATAAGTGTCTGCCTGGCCCGCTCATTTTCATATGCGTACATCGCTGCGACGCCAACGCGTTGCAAAATTCTGGCACGAGTTGAGTCAAGATCGATGTCGACGAGAAGACTCTCGACGTCGGCGACCGCTGCTTTGGCCGCGGCTATCTCGCCAGCGATGGCGTGGGTTGTCGCAAGAAGCGACATGGCCTCTGCTCTATATTCAACTGGCTGTGTCGTGTCATTCGCTACGGGGTTGAGAACTGTTACCACATCCCCTCCGTAGTTAGCCATGAGCGGGGCGAGCCGTAAGGCTGCAAAGCCGGCGAGGTCGCGGTCGCCTTGCGCTCGCGATAGCGCCTGGCGCAACAGAACTTCGGCCCGCACCGGATTCCCCGCCAATGATTGCAAGACGCCTCGTAAAGCGAGAATTCGCGGGCTGGTGCGACGAATCGCATCGTCGAGCGCGTTGATCGCGCGCGATGTGGCCTCGCTGCGGCCGCGCTCAAGCAGGTCAAAGCCTTTTGTTTCGAGCAGGCGCAGCACGTCCGCATTAGATCGAGCAGTCACGTAGGCACGCAAGGCCGCTTCGATATTTCCACCTTTCTCCAGTGCACGGGCAGCCCGCAGGTGAACGGCTTCGTATTCCGACGAGCCCAGAAGTGCTGTTTGGTGCCGCAGAAAATCGAGGAAGGGTTCGGAAGACCGATAGAAGCCGGGCGTTTCCTCGTAAAGCAATCCTGTTCCCGCGCGAAGTGCTTCAATCAGTTGGAGCGCATTGTCGAAGCCGGCCAGATCGAGAACCCTGACGTCGATCTCTGGAAGCGCGGCCGCAACGCTTAGTAAGGAGCGCTCACCCTCGTCCAGGCTCGCATAGACCTGCTCGGAGAAAAACTGCCGGCCTGCGTCGCGAACTTCCGTTCGAATTTCAAGCTGGTCTGGTCGCGCGATCGTGCGAAACGCGACGTTCATCGCAACCGGCCACCCGTCGGCAAAGTCGAGAATGTCCCGAAGGTTTTCGTCGTCGATTGCCAAGCCGAACGTCCGGGCCAATTCGGCGGCCTCCTCAGCCGTAAACCGGAGTTCGGCGGTGCCGATCGCCAGGTCGCAGTCACCGTAAGCAAGCCACGCTCCTATCGGTAAACCGACCGACGAGCGAGACGAAATAATCCAACGGATGCGAGATTTCGTCCGCTCGATCGCTGAGGCAAATGCCTGCACGACCTCCAGGGGAGCGCAATCGAGGCTATCGATTGCGATTGTGCCTTCGAATCCATTTAGCGCTTCGCCAACGTTCGCGAGCAGTTCGCATCGCTCCGCGGAGCCTTCGAAACGTCTGATGTCGCCACCGAGCGCCCCACAGTAGTCATCGAGCGCGGTCGATTTGCCGTAACCGGCGGGTGCAATGAGCAGCACGATCGGCCTCGCGCTCGCCGAGGCGAGCCGATCGACGACGCGTGGCCGGCGGATGATACCCGCGCGGCTTTCAGTACGACGAGACCGAGCCATTGCAATCGTAGAACGAATGCATGGGCCTCAAGTTCTCACGGTCGCGTACGCGTGCCTTCGCCCGCGCGAGAGCGAGCTCGGCTTGCTTAACGACGCAGGCGCGGGCGCTTGACGCCCAGCTGAGTGACAATACTTTGATCACAATTTCGTCTACGGCGGCCGGCCCGGATCTGGAACGGCGCCTTTACCGATCGTCTCGCTCAAGAAGTATGCGAGCATCGCACCGGCCCATTGCAGGCGAGGAGAAAGCCAGGCGCGTTGAGCCGGACACGTAATTTCGCCGAGTTCGAGTACGAGGCTCACATCGCGGGCTTTGACTTGGCGGAACGCATAGTAGTTGCGCAGTCCGTCCGTGAAATTGTCGGGGCGAAACGAAAACGGGAAATAACGCCCGTAGAGGGCGTGCCAAGCCGATGCACCGGCAACGTCGCGCGCGTGATGGTAGCCGATCGACGCTCCGCTGTCGCACGCCGGCGCTGACCCATCGAAGTGAATGAAGGCTGCACCGTTCACATCGTACGTTCCGTCAAAGTCGGCGGGAAGTCGCGCGACGGTTACACCGTGAGCGCGCAGAATCCGCGTTGCGGTATCGGCGACGATCGGCGTCCACGCACGCTCGCCGGCCGCACCCAAGTTGCAATGATGCTGCGGAAAGTGCGGGCAGCTCGCCGGTCGGCCCTCGTGGCCCGCCGAAATCAAGACGTCGAACATCATCGCCACAGCAAAGACCACTCCGTGCATCTATCCATTATAGACCACGCGGCCCGTCGGTTAGCGGCTACGCGGCGGCGAGTTCAACCGTCGATGCGCCGCAGCGCAGCATTCGCACGGTCCCGGTTGCAAAGTCATAGACCAGCACCCCTCGCAGGTCATCGCCATGGTAGGCTCGCGCGGCACTACGTATGGCCCGCATCTCCTCCAGTCGCTTGCCGTCGCGCACGAGCCGCCGGAACACCACCCCGTAGTTGCCGCCGCGACGTCCGCGTACGATTGCGTCAAAGGGGCCGGCTTCCGGGCCGATGGCCGCAACGTCGCGCCGCCGTACGGCGAACAAGCGCGATGCCAGCCGTCCTGCGACGAATGCTTGCAATTCTCCGACGATACGGTCGCGCTCGGCAAAGAGCAACGCCGGCCGTATTCCGTCGCGAGCGACCCGTTGTACCATCCGCTCGAACCTTATGAGGGCATCGTCGGCCAGTGCCCGCTGCGACGGACAAGGCGCGCCGCCTTCACGCGATAGGCTCAAGCTTACGATCGCCTCACGCATCGCCCGCTCGGCGAGTTTCGGTAGACGTTGCGCCACCAAGATCGGATCCATGCCGGCATCGTACGAGGCCATCGTGCCACCTGGGTGGCACGATGAATTCCTCGATGAAAAATAAAAAGCCCGGCCTTCCAGCCGGGCTTTCATGGTCGCGCGTCTTGCCTACAAGTCCTCGGGATTGATGCCCTTGAGCTTATCGTACTGCGTTTTCTTCGGAGGAGCGAGCACGCTGACGTTGTCTTCGTAGTCGCCCTCGTACTGCACCGTCAGCGGCTCGCGGTTGCGTTCGTACGCGGTGACCAGCCGGCTCATTCCGTCCCCGTTCCCGCCCATGACTTCGGCCAGCGCGGCGTCGTCAGCGGTCATAGCGGCGAACACCTCCTCGTACGCCTGGCGCGGGCGGCCGTCGTCGTCGACGTCCTGACCCTCGGGGACGATCTCGACGTTGCGGTACCGCGACATCCCCGTCCCTGCCGGAATGAGTTTGCCGATGATGACGTTCTCTTTCAGGCCCAGCAGCGGATCGTACTTGCCCTTGATGGCCGCATCGGTGAGCACCCTGGTGGTCTCCTGGAAGCTCGCCGCCGAAAGGAACGATTCCGTCGCCAACGAGGCTTTGGTGACCCCAAGCAGCACCGGATTTGCAGTCGCCGCTTCCTTGCCTTCGGCACGCACGCGCTCGTTGGATTCGTGGAACTGCGCCGCCTCGATGAGCTGACCCGGCAGCATGAGCGTATCGCCGCCTTCAACGATTTTCACCTTACGAAGCATCGCGCGTACGATCACTTCGATGTGCTTGTCGTTGATGTCGACGCCTTGCGAGCGGTAAACCTTCTGCACTTCTTGCACCAGGTAGTTCTGCAGCGCCGTCTCGCCCTTAATGCGCAAGATGTCGTGCGGATTGAGCGACCCTTCGTTCAATTGATCGCCCGGTTTGACCTGATCGCCTTCGTGAACGACGAGATGCGTTCCGTGCGGAACGTCGTACTCGTGTTCCTCGCCGGCATCGTCGACCACCAGCACTATGCGCTTGTTGCGGTCTTCGCCGAACTTAATGGTGCCGGTCACTTCAACGATGGTGGCTTGGCCTTTCGGCTTGCGCGCTTCGAAGATTTCTTCGACGCGCGGCAGACCAGTGATGATGTCTTCGGTTGCGACGCCGCCGGTGTGGAAAGTACGCAGGGTGAGCTGCGTTCCCGGCTCGCCGATGGATTGCGCGGCGATGATCCCGACCGCGGTTCCGATGTCGGCTCGGTTGCCGGTGGCGAGATCGCGCCCGTAACACATCGAACACACGCCGTACTTCGACTGGCAGGTGAGCACCGAGCGAATTTTTACCTGTTGGACGCCGGCTTCGATCAACGCCCGGGCCTTTTCCTCATCGATTTCCTGACCGCGAGTAACGATCGCCGTCGTCGGGCGCTTTGGCTCGAGACGGACTTCCTCGGCGGCCCGCCGGCCGATGATGCGATCGGTCAAGGGCTCGATCACCTCTTTGCCGACGCGAATGTCGCTGACCGTGATCCCGTTGCTCGTGCCACAGTCTTCCTCTCGCACGATGACGTCTTGTGCGACGTCCACTAAACGGCGCGTGAGGTAGCCCGAGTCCGCCGTGCGCAGCGCCGTATCGGCTAGACCTTTGCGTGCACCGTGCGTCGAGATGAAGTATTCGAGTACCGTCAGCCCTTCCTTGAGTGAAGCTTTGACCGGAATCTCGAGGATTCGGCCCGACGGGTCCGACATCAAACCGCGCATACCGCCGAGCTGCTTGACCTGCGCGATCGAACCGCGCGCGCCCGAGGTCGCCATCATGAAGACCGGGTTGAGCGGGTTCTGCGCGGCCTGCATGGCCCCGGTGACTTCTTCCGAGGCACGCGACCAGATCTCGATCGTTTTGTTGTACTGTTCGTCGTCGGAGATGAAGCCTTGGTCGAACAGCCGGTGGAGCTCGTCGACCTCGTCTTGCGCTTTGCCCACGATCGCGTACTTTTCGTCGGGGACGATAATGTCGCTAATCGACACCGTCGTTCCCGAGAGGGTCGCAAAATGGAAGCCGAGATCTTTGATGGCGTCCAGAAAACGCGCGGTTTCAGCGTTGCCGTACTTGCGGTAGCAGTCGGTAATCGTCTTCTTCAGCGCGCCCTTGTCGATGATCTTGTTGACGAACGCGTGATCCCAGTGTTCCGGGAACGCCATGTTGAATATGACGCGTCCGATCGTGGTTTTGATCAGATCGCCTTTCCAGCGCACGTACACCCACTCTTGTAAGCCGGCGTTGCGCGTCTCGTAGGCGATGACCGCTTCCTTCGGATCGTAGAACGTCGGGATCGCGCCCGGGGCGTCGGACGCCGGTGCGTTCTTATTCGGTAGGCGTTCGAACTGTTCGTAATCGTCGGTCACCGCGGCCTTGGCAGGCCCCGAATACTCGTCCCGATGGAACGTAAGGTAGTACAGGCCCAACACCATGTCTTGGGTCGGAATCGAGACCGGGTTGCCGTAGGCCGGCAACAGGATGTTGTTCGACGACAACATCAGAATGCGCGCTTCGGCCTGCGCTCCCGCCGACAGCGGTAAATGGACGGCCATTTGGTCGCCGTCGAAGTCGGCATTGTACGGCGTACAAACCAGCGGGTGCAAGTGAATCGCCTTACCTTCAACGAGCACGGGCTCGAAGGCTTGAATGCCGAGACGGTGCAGCGTCGGCGCGCGGTTGAGCAACACCGGATGCTCTTTGATGACTTCTTCGAGAACGTCCCACACTTCCGGACGCACGCGTTCGACCATGCGCTTCGCGCTTTTGATGTTGTGCGCGAGCGCACGATCGACGAGCTTCTTCATCACGAACGGTTTGAAAAGCTCGAGCGCCATCTCTTTAGGCAGGCCGCACTGGTGTAACCGCAGCGTCGGGCCGACCACGATGACCGAACGGCCGGAATAGTCGACGCGCTTGCCGAGCAGGTTCTGACGAAACCGCCCTTGCTTACCCTTGAGGATGTCCGACAGCGATTTGAGCGGGCGATTGTTCGGGCCAGTCACGGGGCGTCCGCGACGGCCGTTGTCGATCAGCGCATCGACTGCCTCTTGCAGCATGCGCTTTTCATTCTTGATGATAATTTCCGGCGCGTTGAGCTCGAGTAGCCGCTTGAGGCGGTTGTTGCGGTTAATAACGCGACGGTAGAGATCGTTGAGGTCCGACGTCGCGAAACGGCCGCCGTCGAGCTGGACCATCGGCCGCAGTTCCGGGGCAATCACCGGCACGGCCGCCAGCACCATCCACTCGGGCTTGTTGCCGCTGGAAAGAAATGCCTCGACGACTTCGAGCCGCTTGATGGCTTTGAGCCGCTTCTGGCCGGTCGTCTCCTTGAATTCTTTGCGCAGGTCTTCTTGGTTGCGCCGCAGGTTCAGGTCGCGCAGCAGCTCGCGGATCGCCTCCGCCCCCATACCCGCCTTGAATCGGTTACCGAACTTTTCGCGGGCTTCGCGATACTTTTGCTCGGACAGCACTTCGCGCTTGGTGAGCGTCGTATCGCCCGGATCGATGACCACGTAGGCGGCGAAGTAAATGACCTTCTCGAGTTGGCGAGGAGACATGTCCAGCAGAATGCCGATTCGGCTAGGCACCCCCTTGAGGTACCAAATATGGCTGACCGGCGTTGCGAGCTCGATGTGACCCATGCGCTCGCGCCGCACTTTCGCGCGCGTAATTTCGACGCCGCAACGATCGCAGATCATGCCTTTGAACCGGATGCGCTTATACTTGCCGCAGTGGCACTCCCAATCTTTGGTCGGCCCGAAAATCTTCTCGCAGAACAAGCCGTCGCGCTCGGGTTTGAGCGTGCGGTAGTTGATGGTTTCGGGTTTCTTGACTTCGCCAAAGGACCACGCGCGAATTTGCTCCGGCGACGCGAGGCCGATGCGCATGGCGTCGAAGTTGTTGACGTCGATCAGATTCAAAGGAGAGCTCCGTGTAATGCCCACCCGAACCGCCGCCGGCCGCCGCTGACGCAGGGAGCGCGTCTCACGTTGTCACGTAAGCGGTCCCACCGTTGCTGCTGGCCGCACGCCTTCGTAAGCCGGTTGCGACGACTCGAAGGAAGGGCTCAGGGCGCAGACAGCTATTCTACTACACTACGGCCTTCGAAACAAGCGCTGGAGCGCTCGTCGCTCGGCGTGCCGGGGAACCCAGGCGCCCCTTTAGCGTAAGCGGCCCGCGCCGGGGGTACGACTTTGCCATGAACATCGGAATTGTCGGCTCGGATCCTCGAGCCATCGCCATCGGACGCCTGCTCGCCTCGGGCGGTCACGACGTTACGTTTAGCGACCCGCGCGACCAGGGGGCAGCCGAGCTGGCGGCCGCCCAGATCGGAACGGACGCTCCGCATCCCTACGACCAAGCGATCACGCGCGAACTGTTGATCTTCGCGTGCCATCGCGATGACGTGGATTCCGTCATTACCGCCATTGGTTCACATGTGGACGCCGTGGTCGTCGACGCGCTCGACGGTGGTCCGGATGCACCGCATCGCGGCGCCGAACTGCTGGCACGGAAACTCGACTCCCACGAAGTCGTGCGCGCGCTCATCGTCCTGCCGCAGGAAGGCGCGAACATTCCGATTTGCGGGGACGATCCGGCCGCTAAAGCGATGGTAGAAGAAGCCTTCAAAGAGTGCGGCTGCTTGACGACTGATCGCGGGCCGCTGTCGAATGCTCCGGAACTCGAGCCCGCCGGACCGCTGATCGCGGCCTAGCCGGGGCGCGAGCTAGGTTCGACTCAAGAACTCGGCGAGCGTCCGTGCGAACGACTCGAAGTGGGTCCGATGGAGGTTGTGGCCGGCACCAGGGAACGTAACGATATCGACGCTGGAGGAGCGGTTCCGACTGATCTCTTCGAGCGTCGATGCTTCGTTGATGCCCTCTCCCGGCGCCGCCAACGCGAGCAACAACGGTTTCTCGAACCCCGCAATGTCGCTGCGGAGGTCCCACGCGATCGGTGGATTCTCTCGCATCAATCCTTCGATCGGCTCGACCGTCATGGAGTGCACCGCGTGGACCTTCGCTTCCACGTCGCTTGGAGACCATTCGGCGTAGTCGTGACGCGTACGAGCGTCGCGCGCGTCGCCGGTCAGCGCGAACAGCTCTCGAAGTTCTTCGAGAAACTCGCCATACCACGCATCGGCGACTTGCCGCACCATCGGATCGATTGCGACGACCCGCTGCACCGGTAGGCGCCTGCCGCCGGCGATCGCAATGGCGCCGCCCCACGAGTGGCCGACCAAAGCGTCGACGGGCTCGCCGAGGGCGGCGACGACATTCTCGAGGTCGCGCACGCCGCGTTCCAGCGACATCGGTCCAGTTATGCCCGCGCTATCGCCGTGGCCGCGCTGGTCGTAGGCGACCATGCGAAAGCGCCCGTCGAAAAAGTTCGCCAGGCGCTCCCAGGATTTGCGCGAGCTGGTCATCCCGTGTATGCCCAGCAACACCGGGCCGCTCCGGCCCCAGCTCTCGATCGTCGTGGCGGCCCCGTCGTCGAGCGCGATTCGGCGCTCGATGGAGCTCACGCGGTCACCCTCCGTGAACTTGCTTGTGCAGTTCGTGGAGATCGTCGAGCGAGTTCAGGGTCACGGCATCGTTGACGTTCTCATTCTTGAGACCCAACGATGAGCGCATGTCTTTGGCGAGTTCTGGCGAGTGATTGTAGCCGTGAATCGAGGCGTTGTGCTTGCGAATCGTCTCCGGATCGGTCTTGCCGTTGGCGACGACGTATTCTTCGAACTGTACGTACGTGGGCTTGTGGGTGCGCACGTACTCCATCACCTTCTCGCGGTCGAGCCCAAGGTTCGAGATCGTCATTTGGTCGAAACCCGCGCCGCAGTGGTCCCAGCCTTCGGCGAGTTGGTCGGTATTCCCGAGCGTGAGTTTCGTCCACAGGCGCGGCAGGTGGGCGGCGCCGAGCGGTCCGGTCGTTTGCGAGCTGATATACGGAATTTGCTTGTTTGCGGTGCTAGGCATGCGTAAGGTGGTCCTTTCCATGACGCGAGATGAACGTAAGTTCCGAAATACCCGATTTGTCGAGCTCCCCGAGCCCCAATCGTTTCATGCGTTCGTACTGTTCGAACGTTGCGCGCGCGAGCGGAAGGCTGAGACCGGCATCCTCGGCGAGGCCCAAGGCGATGCCGGAGTCCTTGGCGGCGTGCGCGGCCGAAAAGTAGACTTCGTGGTCGCGGTTTTGCATGTCGGCGCCGTCGGTTTCAAGCACTCGCGAGTTTGCGCCGGTTTGAGAAAAAATTTCGCGTACGACATCGAGATCAAGTCCGAGCGCATCGGCTAAACCCAAGCCTTCGGCGAGACCTGCGGTGTTGACGTTCATCACCATGTTTACCAGCGCTTTAACCTGCGCCGCCTTGCCCGCCGGTCCGACGTACTTCAACGACGCGCTCATTTTTTCGAGCAACGGCTTGACCCGGGCAAAGATCTCTTCGCGCCCGGCCACCATGAGGTAGAGCGTGCCGTTGCGAGCTTGCGGGATCGAGCTCGCCATACAGGCCTCGAGCGAGTGGGCTCCGCTCTGCTCGGCCCGCTTTTGAATCTCGACGTGCACGCTCGGCGTTACGGTCGCGCAGTTGATGAAGATCGTGCCCTTTGCATCCTTTAGCAAGCTATCGCCAACTGCGCCGAAGATCGCGTACATTGCCGCGTCGTCGCTGACAACGGTGATAACGACGTCCGACAGCTCGGTCACGCGACCGAGCGACGCCGTCGCTTCACCGCCGGTGAGATTTGCCGCTTCCGCCGCGGCCTCGAGCCGGACGTCGTACAGCGCCGCGATCGGATAGCCCACGTCCTTTAGGCGCTGCGCGATATTGGCGCCCATCCGGCCGGTGCCGACGACGCCGATCCGAAGCGCGCTCGCACCCATCTCGATTAGAACTCCTCCTCGCTGGGATTTTCAACGAACGGGGCTTCTTCTTCGTCCTGTTCAAACGCCGGCTTATCTTCCTCGTAGGTTTCTTCGTCTTCTTCCTCGAGTTCGTAGCCTTGGGCGCCTTCCTCGACTTCTTCCTCGACGGGTTCTTCTTCGAACACTTCCTCGGCTTCGGCGTCGGGAACGCGCGGCATCGGCGGGGCAACCGGAATCGGAGCGGTCGCGTCGAGCGGTTTGCTGTCGTCGATCTCTTCCTCTTCCTCTTCTTCGGCCGCAACCGGCGCGTCGGCCGCGGTCTCGGCCACCACTTCCCGAGCGGCGACCGCCGTTTGCGAAACCGCTGGTTGTTCGTCGCCCATCAGCAAGCCATACTCGCGTCGCTCGGATTCACCCATTTCGTCCTCGGGCGTCTTGATCTCGACTTCCTCGCGGTTTTCCGTCAAGACCTTGACGTCGAGCGCCAGAGATTGCAGCTCTTTGATCAAGACCTTGAACGATTCCGGAACGCCGGGTTCCATCACGTTCTCGCCTTTGACGATCGCTTCGTACGTCTTCACGCGGCCAACGACGTCGTCCGACTTGACGGTGAGCAGCTCTTGCAGCGTGTAAGCAGCGCCGTACGCCTCGAGTGCCCAGACCTCCATTTCGCCGAAGCGCTGACCGCCGAACTGCGCCTTTCCACCCAGCGGCTGCTGCGTGATCATCGAGTACGGACCGGTGGAGCGCGCGTGAATCTTGTCGTCGACCAAATGCGCCAGCTTGAGCATGTAGATCAAACCGACCGTAATCGGACGCGAGAAGCGTTCGCCGGAACGCCCGTCGCGCAACCAGGTCTTGCCGTCGGCGGGCAAACCCGCGTCTTGCAACCACTCCGCGATGTCTTCGGCATGGGCGCCGTCGAACACGGGAGTCGCCACGCTCAAGCCGAGCATGCGCGCCGCCCACCCCAGATGGGTCTCCATGATCTGTCCGAGATTCATGCGCGATGGAACGCCGAGCGGATTGAGCACGATGTCGACGGGCGAACCGTCCTCCATGCACGGCATGTCTTCTTCCGGCAGCACCTTGGCGATGACGCCCTTGTTGCCGTGACGGCCGGCCATTTTGTCGCCTTGCAAAATCTTTCGTTTCTGCGCCACGTACACGCGCACCAGGTGGTTCACGCCCGGCGACAGCTCGTCGCCGTTCTCGCGCGAAAACACCTTTACGTCGATAATCTTGCCTTTTTCGCCGTGCGGTACTTTCAGACTGGTATCGCGTACTTCGCGCGATTTTTCGCCGAAGATGGCGCGCAGCAAACGCTCCTCGGCCGTCAACTCGGTTTCGCCCTTGGGCGTCACCTTGCCGACGAGAATGTCCTCCGGGCGAACCTCGGCACCAATCCGGATGATGCCGCGCTCGTCGAGATCCTTGAGAGCGTCTTCACCCACGTTGGGAATGTCGCGAGTGATTTCTTCCGGTCCCAACTTCGTGTCGCGTGCTTCGCATTCGTACTCTTCGATATGAATCGACGTGAAGCGGTCTTCTTTGACCATGCGCTCGCTGATGAGAATGGCGTCTTCGTAGTTGTAGCCTTCCCACGGCATGAACGCGACCAGCACGTTTTGTCCCAAGGCCAACTCGCCTTCGTCCGACGAGGGGCCGTCCGCCACCACTTGACCGGCGACCACCTTCTCACCCAACAGCACGATGGGCCGCTGATTGATACACGTTCCGGCGTTGCTGCGCACGAACTTGAGGAGTTCGTAGACCTTCTCGACGCCCTCGTCGTTTTTGATGGTGATTCCCTTAGCGTCGACCGAGGTAACCGTGCCCGCTTCGTCGGCAACGATGAGACTGCCCGAGTCCTTCGCGGCGCGATACTCCATGCCCGTACCGACGATCGGCGTTTCCGGTCGCAGCAGCGGCACGGCTTGACGCTGCATGTTGGCGCCCATGAGCGCGCGATTGGCGTCGTCGTGCTCGAGGAACGGAATGAGTGCCGTCGCAACCGATACGATCTGCTTCGGCGAGACGTCCATCAACTGCACGCGCGAGGCGGGCTCTTCGATGTACTCCTCGGCGTAGCGGCACACGACCGAATCCGTCAGGATCTTTCCCCCGACCGGATCGACCGGGGTGTTCGCCTGCGCGATAATATATTCGTCTTCGCGGTCTGCCGTCAAGTAGACGATTTCGTCGGTAACGATGCCCTCGCGCACGACGCGATACGGCGTTTCGATGAAGCCGAAGCGGTTGACGCGGCCGTACGTTGCGAGCGAGCCGATCAGACCGATGTTCGGGCCTTCCGGCGT